>CAYFUU010000059.1:0-2217 GCA_964346595.1 uncultured Actinomyces sp. | reverse complement strand
CGTAGCGCCCGGCCAGCTGAGCGGGGCTGACCCCACCGCTCTGGTTCGGCTGCGGGTTGTAGCCCCAAATCCGCCCGAATAGCGTCTAGGCCGACGATAACCCGCAGCCGAACCAAACGGGGCGGGCGCCTTAGGCCGGGTCGTTAGGGACTTTGATCTGGTGGCCCGCGCGGCGGATCGTGGCATCAGCCAGGCTCTGCAAAGAATCCACAATCTCCGGGTGGTCCAGTAGGCCCAGTGCTTTGGCGGCAACAGACAGCTCCGTGCAACCCAGGATGAAGTGCTCCGCGCCCTCGCTCTGCAGCCTCTGCAGGACCCCGTGCAACTCATCCAAGCGGTCATCCCTACCGGCCTTCACCTGGTCGTAGATCAACTCCATGATCAGCTTCTGGTCGTCGTCAGTGGGAAGGACAACCTCGAAGCCGCGCTCCTCCAGCTCGTCCTGGTACAGGCGGGCTTTACGGGTGCCGTCAGTCGCCAACAACGCGACTTTTGAGCCGGGGGTGGCTCTGCGCGCGACCTCACTCACCGTCGTCTCCAGGATCCCAAGCAACTCAAGGTCGACAGCATCCTGGATCTGATCTGCGAAAGCGTGGCCCGTGTTGCAGGTAAGGACAAGAAAGTTTGCGCCGCACCGCTCAAGCATCTGCGCGTCCGCAACAAGAACCGGCGCAGGGTTCGGGGCCGTGTTGTCGAACAGGTAGGCCGTGCGGTCAGGGGTTGTCGAGTGCTGCGAGACCATCATGTCGATGTGCTCCTGGTCCGAATCCGCGACCGTGCGGTCCGCGACCGTCTCCAAGAACTGCGCAGCAGCCATAGGCCCTAAGCCGCCGAGCACCCCTACAACGCGTCCTTCATCCCAGTTTTTCATGTCCCCACAGTAAACGACTCTTGGCGAGGATAGTAGCGGCCAAACTTCTTAAACTGGTTGGCCTGGTTCGCGAGCACGTAGGCGAGTCGCTTCGGATGCTTCTCACTACTGGACCACAGCGGGTTCGTCACCCGGCGAGCCTTCTTGAGTGCCTGGTAAAGCTCTTTTGTGTGTCCTTCGGGGACGTAGCGGTCCAGCAGGCGCAAAGGCAGCACCGTGAACAGGTGGGGAGGTAGTACGGAGGGATCGGCGTGCTCAGGCTCCTGCCCGTCAATCCACTCGGTTACGTAGGGAATGGTCGGGTTCACGCCCGCGGCGGTCATGTAGAAGTTGGAACGACCCAAGCGCGGATTCAACTCAAAGAACACGTACCTACCCGTATCCGCGTCGTACTTGATGTCGAAGTTCGCGTACCCCTTCCAGCCGATGGCCTCAAGCATCCGGGTCGCCTGAGCAACCACCTCTGGGTTATGTTCAGTGATGATGCCGGCAGGGTTACCAAGGGCTCCCGGCGTGTGCTCCTCAACAATCACCCGACCGAAAACCCCGAACCGGACTTTGCCATCTTTGTCCGAGTAGCAGGTGAGGATCCGCATCGCGGAGTCGTCTCCCGGAATCATTTCTTGAAGCAAGAAGCGGTCACTGAAGCCGGAGTCAGCGATCTTTTTCAGCGTTTCGCGCAAGTCTGCTGCGTCCTGGATCAGGAAGACCTTCTTCTGCCCCTCGAACTCAACCTGGTGGTAAGCAACCGTGCTGGCGGGCTTTAAAATCAGCGGGTACTTCAGGGAGTCGTAGTCGGGCTCTTCAAGGTCAGCGAAGTCAATGATCAGCGTCTCCGGGTGGTCCACGCCATGCTCTTTCGCAAGTTCGGCAAAAGAGACCTTGTCGGTGACCAAGTCCATTTGTTCAGCGCTGGCGTAAGGCAGGATGTATTCCGGCTCGATACGGTCGCGGTTGTCTACCAATAGGCGAACCAGCCAATCGGCGCTACCGAGCCCGATGAGCTTCTTGCCGGGGTTCTCTTTCGCTATCTCTTGTAGTGCAGCTACAAGAACCTCCGGGTCTTCGGAATCGGGGATCACCCGGTTGTCGATTGCGACAGAGTGCGACACAAGGCCCGTTGGGTTCCTAGAAATCACGATGGACTTGACCCCGTAAGCGTCGTAAAAGGCTCTGGCGATTGAGTAGGCACCGATGTCCCCGCCCAGAATCACGGGCTGGATGTCGTCACGTTTCTCCATGAGTTTTCCTCTCAGATACGCGCAAAGCCTGGCCGAGGCCAGGCTTTGAGTGGTGGGCCGTACTGGGATCGAACCAGTGACCTCTTCCGTGTCAGGGAAGCGCGC
>CAYFUU010000058.1:0-2307 GCA_964346595.1 uncultured Actinomyces sp. | reverse complement strand
CGCTGGCTTCTTCGTCCCAGCGCTGAGCTTCTTCTATGAGGGCTTCGGCGTTTTCCGCAGCGTTGCTTTGTGCTGCCTCCAGGGCTGCGGCAAGGGACTCTTCGGCGCGGGCGTGAGCGTCGGGGATCAGGGGTTGCAGCTTCGCAAGGTTTTCTGGGGCGATTGCAACGTTGGTTCGGGGTTTCGCGACACCAAGAATGCTGAGAGCTTCGGACGCATCGGCGTACGTGCCGATGAATGCTCCGTCCTCAGGGCGCTCGCCAAAGTAGGTGACGCCAACCCACGACGACGTCAGTGTTCCACCTAGTTGGTTCGTTGCTGTTCCCAAGACCAGAACGGTTGGGGAGTCGACGTCACCGCGGACCGCGAAGATCTCACCACGACCCAGCTTTGACAGGGCCCGGTCGGCGGCCCAGTCAAGGACTGGGTGAAGGGGAGCGAGGTAGGAGGCATCGGGCCAGGAAGTGCCGCCTTTGGCTGAGAGGGCTGCGGCCAGGCGGTCTTTGCCAACCCTGGGTGAGGTTGCGAGTTTCATGGACTCCGCAACCTTCTGTTCGGCCAGGTAGGCCTGGGGAAGGAACTTCAGGCGCTGCACCAAATCGGGTGGTGGGGTTAGTTCAGCGATCGAGTAGTTCTGGTCGTGTTTCCAACCCACCCCGCCGTAGGACGGGGACTCGCTTGCGGCGTCGTTGAAAGCTTCCTGCAGGGCGTCGAATAGGAACTTCTCAGGCGCAGTCTGCTCGCTGCTTTGTGCTGCTGAAGGTGCGGTCGTAGTCGAGCTGGTTGCGCCCATTTTGTTTGCCGCTGGTGACGGCGTGCTGGAGAGTTGGGCGAACAGGGCATCGAGAGTGCTGCTGCCAATCACCTGCTCGGGAGTCTGGACCACTTCTTCTAGTGTTTTGGAGCCAGCGAGGACTTTGCGGATCTCTTCTTCTTCGGCTTTCGGCGTGTGCTTGCCCATCAGGGAGCCGACGTCACCAAGGGCGCGGTGAGCTTCGTCCTCTTTCTCCATCAACCTTGTCAGGACACGGATGTCTCCGGAGAACTTGGGGTCTGAAGGAACCAATGCGATCGTTGCGATTTGCGGGGATTTCTTTTGTCCGTAGCGGTCGATGCGGCCGTTGCGTTGCTCAATGCGGATCAGTGACCAGGGGATGTCGAAGTGGACCAGGTCGTGGCATTGGGCGTGCAGGTTCACTCCTTCGGAAGCAACGTCCCCTGTGATCAGGACGCGTAGGGGTGAGCCCCCTTGGCGGAACTGGGCGACGATGTCTTGCTGGTCCTGGTCGGACAGGCTGCCGTGCATGACCGCGAAAGCTGACTTTGGCATGCCCAGGGCCTTAGGGAGTGTCTCTTCGAGCCAGTGCAGGGTCGCGATGCGTTCGGCGAAAACAACAACCCGAGTGTCGCTCCCTTTACTGATCCCGATGGACTTCAGATAGCGGACCAGCTCTTCTAGTTTGGAGCTTGGGTTCTTGTTCGCGTCGACGGCCAGGGCTCGGAGTCTTGTCAGTGCTTCCGTTTCGCGTTCAGCACTTGGCCCAGCGTTGTCCTTTAGGGTCTGGAGCCTGGTGTCAATAGTTTCAACGAGTGCGGCAGGGGACGAAAGGAAGGCTTTGGCAAGGGTCCAGGGGAACAGGGTCTGGGCGCCTGACCCACTGTAAGGGGAGGAACCTGAGCTGGGGTGAAGCCAGACTTCGGAGAGTTCCTGGGCCACGGCGTCCTCGTCCATCGACGCGTCCACCGGCAGGTTCTTGGGGGTGGCGCGCTGGGCCCAGGCAGAACCGACCTGCTGGGCGACCTCATCGCTGTGACGGTGGCGGCGGATGATCAGGTCGGCGGCGCGATCTTGGTCGATATTTCCGTCCGGGGTGACCGCAGTTGGGTCTAGGAGTCGGATGAGTTCGGCGAAGGAAGCTTCGCGACCGTTGTGAGGGGTGGCGGAGGCAAGAATCAACGCATCGGTGTTGCGGGCAAGCGTGCGGGCAAGGCGATTGTTCTGAGTCTCAGAGTTGGAAAGGTTGTGGGACTCATCGATGACGACGGCGTCCCAGTGTTGGCGGCCGATCTGGTGAGAATACTGTTCTGACTTCAGGGTGTCGATAGAGACGATGGCGCGCTTGTAATAGGTGAAGGGGTTGCGGGTTGCTGGGATCTGCTGGCGGACCTTCTGGATGCCCGCAGAGTCCAGGCGGACGAAGGGCAGGGCGAAGCGGGACCAGAGCTCAAGCTGGGTTTGCTCAAGGACGTGCCGGGGAGTGACGATCAAGATTCGGTCGCCGCGCCCGCGCCTGATCAGCTCTGACA
>CAYFUU010000057.1:0-2723 GCA_964346595.1 uncultured Actinomyces sp. | reverse complement strand
CATCCTTGCGGCAAAATACCTTTGTATCAACACCAGCGTGCAAACAGTGGGCCCAGAGGGACTCGAACCCCCGACATCCACGGTGTAAACGTGGCGCTCTAGCCAACTGAGCTATAGGCCCTGGGCCGGCTCCAGGGCGTTCACCCGAAGCGGCCAGCCCCTTGATCATAGACCGTGCAGGCCCCTTACTTGAGGCTCCCTTCCCAGGTGTGAGGGATCTCAGAAGCAGAGCCCACGATCAGTTGGTTTCGGCCGCCATCACGAGCTTGGTGAGCTGCCCGGAGACACGAGCGATCCCCGCAGCGGTACGGTCAGGGTCCAGCGCATCCTGCGGTGAAACTGGCTCCGAGTGAACACAGAAGATCCCGTCAAGAAGCGCTTCCATCTCACCAAGTGAGTGCCCCACGCGGCCTGCGAGCCCAACGACAGTGACGCCAGCCTTTTGTGCAAGCCGGGCGACGCCCGCAGGAACCTTGCCATGAGCGCTCTGGGCGTCGATGGAGCCTTCCCCCGTGATCACCAAGTCGGCCTCTTTGACCGCAGCTTCAAGCCCTGTCGCTTCGGCCACGTAGGCAAGCCCGGGAACGATCTTTCCTCCGAGAGCAAGGAGTGCCCCACCAAGTCCCCCCGCTGCGCCGGCGCCTGGGACCTCCTGAACAGCTACTCCAAAGTGGTCTTCTAGCGCCCTCGCCCACTTCCCCTGCTGTGCGTCCAAGTGCTGCACCTGCTGGGCGGTCGCGCCCTTCTGCGGGCCGAACACGGCTACTGCTCCGCCCGCACCAATCATGGGGTTGTCAACGTCGGACAACACCTTCAGCTTCACTCCCGACAGGTCTGGGAGAGCACTGAAGTCGGCGCGTTCGAAGGTCCAAAGAGGGTTGGTTCGCGGTGAGATCTCCTGGCCTTCTGCATCAAACAGCTTGGCCCCCAACGCTTGGAACAGCCCCGTGCCGCCGTCAGTAGTCGCGGAGCCACCAAGGGTGACAACGACGTCGTCGACGTCTTGGGAAAGAGCGTGGCTCAGTAGCATTCCGAGCCCAAAGGAGCTCGCTTGAGTCGGTAGCGCGTCACTCACTTCCAGGTCTGCGATCCCGATCGCCTGGGCACTCTCAATGACTGCGGCCCGACCCGAGCCAGACCTGGTGATTCCGTACGTGGCAGTCACTGGGAGGTGCGCGGCATTTTCGACCTCAACCTTGTGAAGCCGCTCCCCTGCCGAAGCCATCAGTGCGTCCAGCGTTCCCTCGCCGCCGTCCCCAACGGTAAAGACTCTGACGTTCGCAGCAGGGTTGGCGTGCAGCACTCCGTGGCAAGCGGCGTTTCCCGCAGCCAGAGAAGTGAGGCACCCCTTGAAGGAATCCAGCGCGCAAACAACCCTGAAAGGGGTGCTAGCAGCAGTCGTTGCGGTCAGGACCGCGGCCCTGCCAAGAGCCGCATGCCCGCCCAGTCTGGGCCAACCGAGATCGCTGATGTGGTCTTCAACGCTGCGATCTTTGCTGAAGCTGCGATGTCTTGGGGTGCTACGTAGTTGTTCCGCCCCGGTTTAGGGGACAGCACCCAGATGGCCCCGCCGGGTTCATCGAGGTTTGCCGCCGCTTCCAGGAGGACGTCTGCCAGGTCATCGTGGTCCGCGTCGTCGGCGCGCCACCAGAGAACGACTCCGTCGACCACGTCCTGGTAGTCGTAGTCGACCATGTCCGAGCCTGTTGCACCCCGGACTGCCTCGGCAACCGCGGGCTCAACGTCGTCGTCAAAGTACAGTTCTTGGACCACCTGTCCAGGGGCAAACCCAAGGTCTACCGACACCCTGACCGCCTTCCGTTTCTTTCGCTAGCGAAGATGCTGCGTGGCGCGCGGATTGCGCGTGCTCACAGTCTAGTTAGTTGGCGCCGCGGCGGCACGGTGTCCCCCACAGGGAGACAGTAAGGACGTTCTCCACAAGACTCAGGCAGGGCCGTTGAAGCTGCAGGCCGCGGCGCCCGCACCCGCCCAGTAGGCTCCTCCAGAGCAGCCCTTTGGTCCTATCTCACCTTCCACACGCGTGCGAAGTGAGAGACAATGGCGACGCAGGGAACGCGTGATGCGCCGCCCAATCAGCTGACTTCTACTTCAAGGATGTGGTGCTAGGTGAGTCAGGGAAAAATCTCTCGCCCAGTCGTAAACGGCATGCTCAGTCAGGTTCCGGACAACGATCCGGATGAAACCCAAGAATGGGTTGAATCCCTTGAGGGATTGATTGAAGAGAAGGGTGCGCCTCGCGCCCGTTACCTGCTGTTGTCTTTGCTGGATGAGGCGCGCAGGCGGGACGTCTCCATCCCCCTCGAAATGACGACTCCCTACATCAACACGATCCCGGTTGAGAATGAGCCCCACTTCCCGGGCGACGAAGCGATCGAGCGACAGTACCGCCGCTGGATCCGTTGGAACGCAGCCGCGATGGTCACCCGGGCTCAGCGGCCTGGTGTGGCAGTGGGCGGCCACATCTCCTCGTACGCTTCCGTTGCGACGTTGTACGAGGTCGGGTTTAACCACTTCTTCCGCGGCAAAGACCACCCTGGCGGCGGCGACCACGTCTTCTTCCAGGGCCACGCCTCCCCCGGGAACTATGCGCGCGCGTTCGTCGAAGGACGGTTGACCGAAGAAGAACTGGACGGGTTCCGCCAGCAGGCTTCGACTCCGCACGGCCTGCCCAGCTACCCTCACCCTCGCCAGCTGGACCACTT
>CAYFUU010000056.1:0-3042 GCA_964346595.1 uncultured Actinomyces sp. | reverse complement strand
CAGTTTCGGGCGCGCATTGCGCTTCCTTCCCCGCCCTCGTTGTTCCCTCTTCCCCACCATTCCCGGGCTCCTCCTCGTTCTTTTCCAAGGGGCGACCCGAATACCACACCAAAAATGCTGAGAATCCCGCGGTTAGGACCAACGCTAGGAGCCAAAGTGGGAAGCCTGGCGAGGAGGAGGGTTTTGTCGGCAGGAAGAACGTCGCATCCAGGTCGCCCGAGTCGACTCTGGAAAGCGAGATCACCATTCTTTCGGCGAGGGCATCACTACCAGTCGACGTCACAAGGACCAAAAGATCCGCAGTGCCCGCGGCCTCCAAAGACACAAAGTCGTGCACTTCAAGCAAAGAGATTTCTTGTACCTGGTAGAAGAGGTCTTGGCCCAGCGTCTGCAACAGTAAGACCTGGCCCGTCTGCGCCTTTCCTAAGCCTCGGAACTCATCCTTCGTTGAGCCGACTAACGCCGTCATCGTCCCTTCCCCACCAACGGGCAGGGAAGAACTTGGGACTTGGCCGACCCCGGAACTCAGCGTTGATTCGTTCGCCCAATGCAGGACTGGTGCGTCGACACCTACCGCTGGGAAATAAAGCCTTGACATGACCCCGTCCCCAAGATTGAGCTGGCCCTGGTAGTCACCTGCAGTAGCAAATGCCTCGGGCAACTCGGCCCGCTCCGCTCCCAAATCGCTGGGGTCTGACTGTGCAAGTGGCTTCGCTACTCCAGGGAAAAGGTACGCGTGCGGCTCTAGTTCCTGGTTGAGTTCGCGCGCGTCTTCCCTCAGTTGGTCGATCCTTCCCGCGGGAGCGTTTTGAACCAGGTCGGCGTAACCGTCCAGAACTCTGCCTTGAGCGCGCTGCATAAACCAGGAGCTGATGCTTGGAATAAGAAGCAGTGAAATGACCGCTAGAAGGATCAGCCCCGCCGCAAGAGGCTTCTGCCACAGCCGCCAACCGCCAGCGGACTCCCACAGGGGACGTTCTGGTTTCTCGCTCACAACTTCAGTATCCCAGCCAAGGCTCTTACAATCGGCGAAGAGCGAAAGTTGAGCCTATGACCAACCAGCAAACCCACTCTTACCCCTTAACCAGGCGAAGCGAACAAGGGACCGAAGCAGGACTTGGCCCGGGCGCCAAGCACGGGCCGGTCCAGGACCCTCCCCGCCGGGTAAGTGCCCGAATCGGAGGCCGTTGGGTGTGGATGTCGGTGATAGCTGTTGCCGTGTTCGTTGCCATCTACATCGCGGCTGTGCGCACGTACCTTGGCCAGTACCTGGAAGACGCTGCTCTCCTTGGCGCAAAAGCGATTAGCACTGAGGAACTCGATGATTCCCTGGACCAGCTCCGTGTCATCTCCGTGGCTTCTTTGGCCGTGATGATGCTGGTTTACGCGGTAATCGGTTTCATCCGAAGGGCATGGGACATCGCGATTGCTGGGATGGCGATTCTGGGGGTCTCAGCGCTCGCTGCAGAACTGTTGAAACGGGTCATCCTTCCAAGGCCCGAACTGGCAGGGTTGGACGCTAACAGCCACCACAACTCTTTCCCGTCGGGTCACACAACGATCGCAATGGCCATCCTGCTCTCCTTAATCGTGGTGATCTCCTACAAGTGGCGGGGCTGGATTGTTGGTTTTGCGATGATCTGGGCCAGCTCCATCGGGGCCGCAACAGTGACGGCGCGCTGGCACCGTTTCTCAGACACACTGGGGGCCGACGCTCTGGCACTCTTGGTTGCAGCCTTCGTCGCGCTTTGGCTGCTGCGACGAGGCTCCATTTCAGTCAGTGACCCTAGGGGGTATCCGCTCAGGGTTCTCTATGTGAGCCTGGCGACGCTTCTTATGGTCGGCGCCTTCGTAGTCGGTTTCGCGATCCTGTTCATGACCCTGAATAACTTTGAGGTTTTCACGGCGCTGGCCCAGGCACGCCAGCAGGGTCTAGCGCCAAACCTCACCGCGCACTTGGACCCGATTTTCAACCAGAACATGTTCTACGCTGCGCAGTCCTTAGCTCTAGCCTTCTCAACGGGTGCAGCGCTCTGGTTCTGGGGCACCTTCCACCGAATCCAGACGAAAGCATAGCCAGTGCCCACTGCTCCTGGCAGCACCGGACCCGCCGCGGAACAAACGGCAATCACTACGAAGACCACTCCTGCGAAGAGGACCGCCTGGTACAAGTCGCGCGTCTTCAAAATCTTGGCGCCAGCGGCCCTGATGATCTTGGTGGTTGCCCTGGTCTTGCACTCGGTGAAGCCCAAGGAACTGGAAGCTGCCATAGAGAAGATGAATCCGTGGTGGTTCCTTGCGGCCTTCGGAGTCGCAGTGCTCTCCTGGGTCGGTTCCACCATCACTCTCTTGGCCTTCGCCCCGAAAAAACTCCCGGTCCGCGACGCTTACCTGGCGGAACTCGCCTCGTCTTACGTGGGGGTGGCAGCCCCGGCTGGGCTCGGATCTATCGCCCTAACACTTCGTTTCCTAACCAAACAAGGGGTTGAGACTGCGCAGGCAGTCAGCACTGTCGTGCTGGTTCAGCTCTCCCAGTTCTTGTCTTCTGCCGTCCTGGTAACCATCGGGATTCTGGTTGCGGGTGTCTCACCAGATGTGAAGATCAAGTGGAAGGTCATCGCGATAGTCGCGGCCGCCGTAGTGGCAGTCCTAGCAACCATTCTGCTTGTGCCGAAGTGGCGCTCCTGGGCAACAAAGGAACTGAAAGATGTTTGGACGCGGTTTTATCCCAGAGCTGTTTGGGCTCTGAAACACCCCAAGCAGCTTTCAATGGCCCTGGCCGGGTCCGTGTGGCAGACCGGCTGCCTTGCTACTGCTTTCTATTTCTCACTGCTCGCTTTCGGCTACCACATTGGGGTCTTGAAGATCGCAGCCATCTACCTGGTCTTCAACACGCTCGGAGCCATGATCCCGTCGCCCGGCGGGGTCGGCACCATTGAAGCTTCTTTAGCGGCAGGCCTTGTCGCCGCGGGACTGCACCCCGCAGTTGCGCTTTCCGTCGCGGTCACTTTGCGCCTTGCCACGTTCTATGCTCAGATCCCC
>CAYFUU010000055.1:0-3139 GCA_964346595.1 uncultured Actinomyces sp. | reverse complement strand
GTTGGCCTTCGTGGAGCAGATCTCTATCCTTATTCCGTGAACGACTTCTCCCCTCGTGCCGGTGAAGAGCATCTAGAGCAAGCGATAGAGGGCTCTCTAGAGACCGTTGAACAGTTGCTGCTGTCTTCGGTCGTGGGTTTCAACGATTTGGTGGACCGGATCACTTCCCATTTGGCTGTTGCCGGTGGGAAGCGTCTGCGCCCGCTCCTGACACTGCTTGCTGCCCAGCTTGGGGCGCCCCATCGCGCTGCTTCCGATGCGGTTATTGAAGCGGCAGCAACCGTGGAACTAACCCACCTCGCTTCGCTTTACCACGACGACGTCATGGATTCTGCGCCTTCCCGCAGGGGAGTGGATTCTGCACAGCTGGTGTGGGGGAACAACCGTGCAATCCTTGCGGGGGATCTCCTGTTTGCGCGCGCTTCAAGGCTGGTTGCCAGGCTTGGGCCCGAGTCGGTCGAATACCATGCCCGCACGTTCGAACGGCTTTGCACGGGGCAGCTTAATGAGACTTTCGGGCCTGACCCCGACGTTGATCCGGTCCAGTTCTACCTGCAGGTGCTTGCCGACAAGACCGGGTCCCTAGTCGCGGCTTCAGCGTTCCTAGGCGCCCTTCATTCCGGTGCGGGTAAAGAGGTTGCCGCGATGGTTGAGTCTTTTGGTGAGAGCGTCGGGGTCGCTTTCCAGCTAGCCGACGACGTCCTGGACATTGCTTCACCGACCGAGGTATCTGGGAAAACTCCGGGGACTGACTTGCGTGAAGGCGTCGACACCATGCCTATCTTGCTTCTGCGCGAGGCCGAACGTAAAGGCACTCTCGATCCGAAGGGCCGGGAAATCCTTGAACTGCTTGAGCAGGAAGACCTGGACACGGATGAGGGCCTAGAAAAGGTGGTGGTGGCCCTGCGCGCTCACCCGGTGCTTGAACAGACCCGCGAGTTAGCTCAGGAGTGGGCCAGCAAAGCAGTAGCTGCTGTTTCCGACCTACCGGATTCTGCAGCGAAAGAGTCTCTTGAGGCTTTCGCAATGATGATGGTTGACCGCGCCGCGTGACGTAGGCCCCACGTCCTAGATGTCGGACTCGCGGCTAAGATTGAGCCAGTTTGCAAACAGGCATCGTCGAAAGAGCAAAGTGACTGAATCTAGCGAAGCGCGCGAAGCAAGCGAGTCAGGCGGAGCGCCAGAGCCCAGCGGAGCAGCACCCATTCGGGTTGCAGTTGTGGGCGCGGGTCCTGCCGGCATCTACGCCTCTGACATCCTGGCAAAGTCCGACCTTGACGTCTCCATTGATCTCTTTGAACGGCTTCCGGCCCCCTATGGTCTGGTTCGCTACGGCGTCGCCCCCGACCACCCGCGCATCAAACAGATTATTGTTGCGCTTTACAAGATCTTGCAGCGCGGGGACATCCGGTTGTTTGGAAACGTCGAGATCGGTCACGACATCAGTGTTCAGGAGTTGCAGGACCGCTACGACGCGGTCATCTTTGCGACCGGGGCAGACAGGGATGCAGCACTCGAAATTCCAGGTGTTGACCTTCCGCAGTCCTACGGCGCCGCAGACTTTGTGTCCTGGTACGACGGTCACCCCGACTACCCCAGGGAATGGCCTCTGGAAGCGAAAGAAGTCGCGATCTTCGGCGCCGGCAACGTCGCCTTGGACGTTGCACGAGTCCTTGGCCGCCACACTTCCGAAATGATCTCAACAGAGATCCCCGCGAACGTCGCTGAGATTTTGGAGCAGAACCCCGTCACGGACATTCATGTATTTGGTAGGCGCGGGCCCGCTCAGGTGAAGTTCACTCCGCTTGAACTGCGGGAGCTTGGGCGCGTCGCGGATGTTGACGTCATTGTTTCTGAGCAGGACTTTGACTTCGATAAGGGCTCTGACAGGGCGATGCGGGCGTCCAACCAGCAGCGCCAGGTGGTGAAGATCCTGACCTCTTACGCCTCCCAAGACCCTGAAGACTTGAAGGCATCAAGGCGCATTCACCTGCACATGTTTGAAGCCCCAAGTGAGATCGTTGCGGACCAGGACGGGAACGTTTCTGCCGTCGTCACAGAGCGCACAGAGCTTATTGGGGACGGAACCGTCCAGGGCACGGGTGAACTCACCACTTGGCCCGCACAGGCCGTTTACAGGGCCGTTGGCTACTACTCTTCACCGATCGACGGGGTCCCGTTCGACACGGAGAAGGGCGTCATCCCAAATGTTGAAGGCCGCGTTGCCCGGGCCCCTGGCAGTGAAGAAACTCTGCCCGGCGTTTACGCGACGGGATGGATCAAGCGTGGCCCTGTGGGGCTTATCGGATCGACAAAGTCGGATGCCCAGGAAACCATTGCTCACCTGGTGCAGGACGCGCAGGAAGGCCAGCTGAACACCAGCGTTGACCAACCTGTTGAAACGCTGCTTGATGAGCGCCAGGTCCCCTTTACGACGTGGCAGGGCTGGGAGATGCTGGACGCTTACGAGCGCGCGTTGGGCGACGGCTACGGTCCAACCGAGTCAGGTGAGGACCGCGAACGCATCAAGGTCGTCTCACGCACCGCGATGACGGATATCTCCCGTGGGGCGCTCCCTGCGGAAGCGGTGGAGAGCCAGGCATCAGCGGACGCGGAAGACCGGGACTTGATCGGTAAGCCGGGGGAGCTAGGTAAGCCTCACGCCCGCGACCGTTTCAGTGACTTCACTGGCCCCACCGACTACGAAGTCGCAGAAGACTAGCCGCAGAAAAATGCGAGGGGCTTTCGGGGTCTACCTGTAGTTGACGAACTGAAGCGCAGTGTCATAGTCGCCCGCCTTCAGCAGGGCAATCACGGCCTGTAGGTCGTCACGTTTCTTTGAGGTCACGCGAACTTCGTCGCCTTGGATTTGGGCGCGGACTCCTTTGGGCCCTTCATCACGGATGGCTTTGGTGATCTTCTTCGCGACGTCCTGTGGGATCCCTTCTTTTAGGGGCACGACCATCCGGTAGATCTTCCCGGAGGGCTGCGGTTCCCGATCTTTGGTGTCTAGGGCTTTCAGGGAAACGCCGCGGCGGATCAGCTTCGTCTGCAAGACATCCAGAATTGCTAGGACTCGTTCGGCGCTGTTGGCCTCCAGGATGACGGTGTCGCCACTGAGCTCAACCTTCGGATCGAC
>CAYFUU010000054.1:0-3145 GCA_964346595.1 uncultured Actinomyces sp. | reverse complement strand
ACCCCCTACTCCTCTTACCGGGGTGCGCCAACGCGGATTGAACGCATTGCTGCAGCAACAACTGACGTCCAACACTTGCTTCACCAGGGACTCACTTTCTACGACGCTACGTTCTGGGTTGGCGCGAACGCCGTGATCCGCAAGGAAGCGTTAGAGGACATCGCGGTTGTCGACAACCAGGGGCCGAACTCTTACACCATCTACATTCAAGACCGCACAGTCATTGAGGATACTGAGTCATCCATTGACCTTGGACTGTACGACTGGAAACTCCACAACTACCCGGAGAGACTCAGCTATTCAGCGACGCCACCTGACTTCGGCTCACTGGTGATCCAGCGCAGGCGCTGGGCGAATGGTGGTCTCTTGATCATGCCGAAGTTTAGGAATGAACGCAGGCTCCGGAAGGAGACAAAGAACCCGGTTCGGCTTCCTGAGACCTTGCTTCGCGTCAACTACATGGCCTCAATTGCCTGGGCTTCTTTTGGGTTGATTCTGCTACTCGCCTACCCGTTTGACTCTCGGCTTCTTAGCCCCTGGGTCGTTGCGGCTGCGTTGCCCTACTTCATCTCCATGGCGATCGACCTGAAGAACTCTCGCTACAAGTATTCGGACGTCTTCCGCATTTACGCGTTCAACCTTGTCCTTCTAGCGGTCAACACCTCAGGCACAATCAAGTCGATTGAACAGGGGATCACGAATGAGAAGATCCCATTCGCTAGGACCCCGAAGGTGGAGGGGAGAACGTCGGCTCCCTGGGTGTTCGCGCTAGCGCCCTACGTGATCATCGCCCTTTGCATATACGTGTTCACTTTCGACATGATCTCCCACAACTGGGGGAACGCTGCTTTCGCGGCATTCAACGGCATCCTCTGTACATTCGGGCTGGTCAGCTTCATTGGGGTTCGCCATTCCTTACAAGACATCTTCTTAGGACTGCAAAGCTGGTTCTACGTTCCTGACAAGCGAGCCATGAAGGTCCAGGCAGCGCAGGGTTTGAAAGAGGCCCCGGAGCTCACCTTGAGCCGCGAGTCAGATGACTGGCGCTCCGTGCTTTACTTCGGGCAGACAGATCCAGACCGGGCTGCGGCGCCGCGGTAAATGCGCAGATGAGTGCAGGTTTGTGTGAGAGAAATCTCGCGTAGGACTTTGGAACCATTTCGTTATAGTTGCCACCAAACCCCGTGTGACCTGCGTAGATGTCTGGTAAAGCGCCAAAAAAGGACGTTCAGGAAATGAAACGGGCCTACGTTTACGTCCCTGATGTTCCTAGGGTTGGCGGGTCCGGGTGTCAATACGCCCCGCACCAATAGATCCTTTAAGGAGGGACTATGAGTTTGAAGAGATCCTGGCTGGCGATCCCCGCCGTGCTTGCACTCTCCCTCTCCGCGTGCTCAACCGGAGATGACTCCAACAAAGACTCTCAGAGCGGCGACGCGTCGAGCAGCACCGAGACCGAAGCGGTTGACGGTGAACTGGTTATCGCTAACTCAACTGAGCCTCAGAACCCGCTGATCCCGACCGACACAAACGAAGTTGGCGGCGGCAAGCTGATCGACCTTCTGTTCGCCGGCTTGGTTTACTACGCGGCTGACGGCTCCGTCCACATGGATGCTGCTGAGTCCATCGAGACTGACGACTCCCAGGTTTACACGGTTAAGCTGAAGGAAGGCCAGAAGTTCTCTGACGGCACCGACGTGACCGCAGCTTCCTTCGTAGACGCCTGGAACGTTGGCGCGAAGGAAAACCACCTTTCCGCCTACTTCTTCCAACCAATCGAAGGCACCAATGATGAGGGCGCCCTGGAAGAGGGCGAAAGCGAAATGTCGGGCCTTGAGGTCATCGACGACACGACCTTCACCATCACCTTGAAGCAGCCGGAGTCGGACTTCCCGCTGCGCCTGGGCTACTCCGCCTTCTACCCGCTTCCCCAGTCCACTCTTGATGATCAGGAAAAGGGCGGCGAAGAGGGAATCGGCAACGGCCCCTACAAGATTGGCCCCGCTGGCTGGGTTCACAACGAACGCATCGAACTGGTTCCGAACGACACTTACACGGGCGACCGCGTAGCGCAGAACGCTGGCATCGAGTTCATCTTCTACCCGACCCAGACCGCGGCTTACGCGGACCTGCTGTCAGGTCAGTTGGACGTTCTGGACGCCATTCCGGATGAGGCTCTGGCAACCTTCGAAACCGAACTCGGTGACCGCGCTGTGAACCAGCCGGCCGCGATTTTCCAGTCCTTCACCATCCCTGAAGAGACCATGAAGGGCTTTGAGGGCGAAGAAGGCATCCTGCGTCGCCAGGCGATTTCAATGGCGATCAACCGTGAGGAAATCACGGAGGCTATCTTCTCTGGCACTCGCACCCCGGCCCGCGACTTCACCTCTCCGGTGATCGACGGTTACGACCCGAACCTGGCGAACGCCAAGTACCTGGACTTCGATCCGGAAGCTGCACAGGAACTCTGGGCGAAGGCTGATGCCATCAGCCCTTACGACGGCAAGTTTGAAATCGCTTACAACTCTGACGGTGGACACCAGGCTTGGGTTGACGCGGTTGCTAACCAGTTGGTCAACAACCTTGGCATCGACGCGGTAGGCAAGCCTTACCCGGACTTCAAGTCGCTCCGCGACGAGGTCACGCAGCGCACCATCAAGACTGCTTTCCGCACCGGCTGGCAGGCTGACTACCCCGCGCTGGGTAACTTCCTGGGCCCGCTCTACGCTACGGGTGCTGGCGCGAACGACGGCGACTACTCGAACCCCGACTTCGATGCTTACCTGAACGACGCGGCAGCAGCCGCAACTGTTGAAGAAGGCAACAAACTTCTTCAGGACGCACAGGAAATCCTGCTTGAGCAGCTTCCTGCTATCCCGCTGTGGTACTCCAACGTGACCGGTGGCTACTCTGAAGCCGTTGGCAACGTTGAGTTCGGCTGGAACTCCGTCCCGCTCTACTACGCAATCACCAAGTAGCGGAGTCAACAACTGAGCCGTTCGCGGGGTGGCGGAAACGATCTGCCACCCCGCGAACGTGCACAGTCCAAGCCACCTAGTGAAAGCCACCAAGGACCTTCCCCATGCCTAGATACATCGGGCGCCGACTGCTACAGACCATTCCGGTCTTCTTCGGCGCCACGTTC
>CAYFUU010000053.1:0-3326 GCA_964346595.1 uncultured Actinomyces sp. | reverse complement strand
GGTTCTCCTCATTCAGCAGCGACACCAAGTACTCGCCATAGCCCGACTTCATCAATGGCTGCGCTACCTCCAGCAGCTGCTCATCAGTCAAGAATCCCTTGCGCCACCCGACCTCCTCAGGCGCCGCGATCCTGAATCCCTGACGTTCCTGCACCGTCCGGACAAACACCGCGGCATCCGACAAGTCATCAAAGGAGCCTGTGTCCAGCCAGGCCGTGCCGCGGGGCAAAACCTCGACAGATAGCTGGCCCCGCTTCAGATACTCCTTGTTCACGTCTGTGATTTCATATTCCCCGCGCGCACTCGGCTCAAGATTCTTCGCAATCTCAACAACTGAGTTGTCGTAGAAGTAGAGGCCGGGGACCGCGTAGTTGGATTTCGGGTGGCGCGGTTTCTCCTCGAGTGAGAGCGCAACAAAGTCATCATCGAACTCCACGACCCCGTAGTCCGACGGGTTAGCCACGTGATAGGCGAACACAGCGCCGCCTTCTATATCCGTTAGTCGCGACAACCGGGTCCCCATACCCGGCCCGTAGAACAGGTTGTCGCCAAGCACCAACGCGACCTTGTCGTCTCCGATAAAGTCCTCGCCGATAACAAACGCCTGGGCCAGCCCGTTCGGGACGGCCTGTTGCGCGTATTGGATCTTCACGCCAAACTGCGACCCGTCCCCCAGGAGCCGCTCAAATCCCGCAGCATCGTGAGGAGTCGTGATCACCAGAATGTCTTCTATCCCCGCCAGCATCAAAGTTGTCAGCGGGTAGTAGATCATGGGCTTGTCGTAGACAGGCATGAGCTGCTTGGAAGTTCCCAGGGTCAGAGGGTGCAGGCGAGTGCCGGAGCCGCCTGCCAAGATGATGCCTTTCACGACACACCTTTCGGTAGGGTACGTGACCACTCTAGCTGCGGCCGCGACCTAAGCCACCGATGTTCTTGAGCAGGAACCAAGCGTGTTTGCCGACTTTCGCGACAGCGGGCGACAGACGCACCAAGGCTGCGTAAATCTGCAGTGCGGACCTCTCCACGCTGAAGGGCATGGTGGAGGCCGCTGTGTCGATCTGTTCTTGTGCTGGAAGTGGTAGGACGCGGTCAATGGCGGTAAGTTTTGCTGCTAGCACCGGCTCGGTTGTTTGAGCGCTTTCAATGGTCTGCACAGTGCGCGCGTAGAAGCCCCTTGAATAAGCGGTGTACGCGGTGAGGCGCTCCAAAACGTGGGCAAGGGAGCCGTCAAGGTAAGCGCTGTTGTCTGGAAATTCCCGGTACTGGAAACCGGCGTCGACCAGTGGCAGCAGAGCTTCTCTTCGCGCCCAGAACATGGACCCGTACGGGGCGAGTGGTGTGAAGGAGTCGGCCGGAATCCGAGGTAGGCCGCGCCCTTTCAGGCTAGGGATCGGAGGGAGATTTCGGTCCAGGAGTTCGAAGCCAAGGCGCCTGGCAACCCCGAACGCGGGTAGCTTGTTCGTCATCCAGCCGTTGCCCATGGTCGGATATCCGGAATGGATCATCGGTGGGAAAACAAGGCCCAGACGGCTCTCCTTCTCAAACAGCTCTCGGATCTGGTAGCCCAGGGACGGTGAACCCACAAGGTTTTGGAAAAGATGGTCCTTGAAGTACTCCCCGAGGTTTGGTGGGGTTTGGGCTGACTTTTTCGAGTGCAGTTTGACGATCAAGTCGAAGCGGGGCGAGCGGATAACGTCAGCACAGTCAATAAGGAATGCGGGGATGTCGCGACCGCGGTTGCTTTTCACGACGCGGACCTCAGTCCTCTTGAACCCATGCTCACAGGAGGTCAGGTAGGAACGCATCAGAGTTGCTTTTTCAGCTGTGTCCGTCGTGATGAAAAGCTCAGCGGGAGGTGGGACGTTCGCAGCGAAACCAACCATTTCCTCAAGCATCTCTGGATAAAAGACGTGCATGATCACGGCGGTTCGTAGAGACGTTCTGCTGCTCCTTTGCCCACCCCCACCCAAAGGGTCCGTAATGGTGAGGAGTCCCAAGTTGGCGTGCCAGACCTGTGGTTCAGTGGTTGATAGCAGGTGGTCCCAGAAGGGCTTCTCTTCCATCCCACGCGCGCGTAGGTAAAGAAGAACCTGCGCGGGCCGGACGCCAACCGATGCAAGGGCCAAGGGGTTAGCCGTGAACGTAGACCAGGGGACGAAGGGGGTTCCGCAAGAGAGGGCGGGGGCCAGCCCGCTTGCGAGCCAGGTAGCGGACCCAACTTGCGAAGCTCCAAGTGAGTTACTTGGAGCCGTTAAAGGAAAGACCGCAGGGACGGGGTGGCTCAGAAGGGACTGAAGCGTTCTTCCTAGACCGAACCAGGTGTGCGCTCGCGGCTGCCTCAGGACCGCCTGAACTGTCGCGGACCGCAGCCACGCCCGGTCAGCGAGCAGGACGCCCCCACCAAGGTTAAGAGGTGACTTCTGCGCTTCGACTCCGAACAATGAGGCAACCGGTCCGGGGAGCCTTGCTAGATGCTCAAGCGCGCCCCGAGAATCGCCGACGGGGCCAAGAACAGCGTCACTGGTGAAGAGCAGCTTGGGGAGTCGCGACTGCCGCGCAGCTGCAAGCAAGGTTCGCCCGGTGTGGCCACGGCCTCTCACGCCAACAGCGCGGACACTCTTAGAAAGCCCAGCGCTTCGGAGCTGTCCTTCAACCTTGGCTTTTCCGCCGCGAGCGACCAGGACCGTTGCAGCCCCGAAGTCGTTTACCAGAGCTCTCAGCGTGCCAAACTCACTCGACCCGATGTCAGCCGATGGCGCCGTGAGATGAAAGAAGGCGTCGGTGTCCCTAATTGGCTCCATTCTGACGTCAGGCTCCACGCTTGCGTTTCCGTTCGACTCTTGCGTGCTGGCGGTTGTAGAGGCTATTTAGCAGCAAATGCGCGCGGGGTGTCCGGCGGTAAGTGAAGCTCATGAGCTTGTACACGAAAGGTCGGTCTGACCTGACCCACATGGCTTGTCCCCGGGAAGGGGAGGTAGGGAGAACCTTCCAGTTCTGCATGTATCCGCTGTACCCGGAAAAGCGGGCGAAGTGCGCCTGAGCCTGCGTCATCCACAGTGGCGACTCGGTCTTCAGCTCTTTCAGAGTAGTTGCTTGGCCTGCGTAGTAACCTCGCTGAAG
Organism: uncultured Actinomyces sp.; assembly: GCA_964346595.1. Taxonomy (GTDB): domain Bacteria; phylum Actinomycetota; class Actinomycetes; order Actinomycetales; family Actinomycetaceae; genus Scrofimicrobium. The sequence goes on along the minus strand of CAYFUU010000053.1, from coordinate 206 downwards.
CATGTGGGAGGCGATCAGCTGGTCTAGCGTCACCTCAAGCTGCTCTTCGCCCCCAGCGAGCACGGCCAAGGCATCCCAGCCACCGCCGGCCTGGATCCTTTCGGCAAACCCAGCCAAGGCAGAAGCGCGGTATGCCGCGATTCCCTGGTATGCGCAGATGGGGCCGTGGTGGCTGGCGTCGTCCTGCAGGCCCAGGGCTCTAGCCA
>CAYFUU010000052.1:2226-5301 GCA_964346595.1 uncultured Actinomyces sp. | reverse complement strand
TTCTGTTTTGGCTGCGTGTCCAGCGCGTGCTTCCCCGCGGGTGACGACTGCTCCCTGCGTATCGCCACCCACTTCGCCCCCCAAGACCTAGGACCGAAGAACTAGACTGGTCTTTGGCCTCTGCGCAGGCCAAGAGTCCGTCCTGAAGAACTCGCACAGGTGAAGAGGGATAACAAATGAGCATGAACCTAACGACTCGCGCGCAAGAAGCGCTCAGCTCAGCCGTTCAAATGGCTTCCGCAGCCGGCAACCCGTCCGTAGAGCCACTCCATCTGCTGGAAGCGTTGCTTGAACAGCCCGAAGGAATCGCAATTTCCCTTCTGGCTTCAGCAGGGGTTCAACGCAGCGAGATCGGCGCCCAAGTTCGCACAGCACTTGTCGCACTCCCTGCCAGCTCGGGCGCATCCGTCGCGCAGCCCCAGACTTCCCGGGCCCTGATGAACGTCATCACCGCTGCTGAAAAGAGGGCGCAGGCTCGTGGCGACCAATACGTCTCCACCGAACACCTCCTGATTGCACTTGCCGCCTCCGACACTGAGGCCGGGAAAATCCTGCGAGCCGACGGCGCAACCCCAGAAGTGCTCGAAGAACACCTGGACCGGCTCCGCCCCGAACCCATCTCGACCGCCGACCCTGAAGGCACGTTCGAAGCCCTGAAGAAGTACGGGCGCGACCTCACCGAAGCCGCCCGTGAAGGCAAACTGGATCCCGTTATTGGTCGGGACTCTGAAATCCGTCGCGTCGTCCAAGTCCTCTCCCGGCGCACCAAGAACAACCCCGTCCTGATCGGCGAGCCGGGCGTTGGCAAGACAGCGGTTGTTGAAGGTCTCGCACAGCGCATCGTTGAGGGCGACGTCCCCGACTCCCTGCGGGACCGCACCCTGATCAGCCTGGATCTGGCGTCCATGGTTGCCGGCGCGAAATACAGGGGAGAGTTCGAGGAACGTCTCAAGGCTGTCCTCGACGAGATCAGAAAGTCCGATGGTCAGATCATCACGTTCATAGATGAGTTGCACACCGTCGTCGGTGCAGGAGCTTCAGAAGGCTCCATGGACGCCGGCAACATGCTCAAGCCTATGCTGGCCCGCGGTGAGCTGCGAATGGTTGGCGCCACAACGCTTGATGAGTACCGGGAAAACATCGAAAAAGACCCTGCTCTGGAACGTCGTTTCCAGCAGGTGTACGTCGGGGAGCCTTCCGTCGAAGACACGGTCGCCATCCTGCGTGGGATCGCCCCGAAGTACGAGGCCCACCACAAAGTCACCATTTCTGACGGCGCCCTGGTCGCCGCCGCGGACCTGTCCGACCGCTACATCGCTGGTCGTCAGCTTCCCGACAAGGCAATCGACCTGATCGACGAAGCGGCTTCACGGCTACGCATGGAGCTGGATTCCAGCCCCATTGAAATTGACCAGCTACAGCGTGAGCTTTCACGCTTGCAGATGGAAGAAACCTACCTGGCCGAATCTGACCCGGACCACGAGGATGAAGCAACCGCAGACAGGCTGTTCAAGCTCCGCGAAGAAATCGCTAACCGCGGCGAAGAACTCCACGCACTCACCGCGCGCTGGGAGAATGAGAAGGCTGGCCGTAACAAGGTCGGTGACCTTCGCGCCAAGCTGGACGAACTCCGCACTGCCTTTGAGATCGCTGTCCGCGATGGAGACTGGGCCGAAGCAGGCCGCATCCAAAACGGGGAGATCCCCCAGATTGAGGACCAAATCGCTGACGCTGAACTTGCCGAACTCAAAAAGGCCGAAGCCGGCGGCGAGCTCATGATTGCCGAAAAGGTCGGGCCCCAAGAGGTTGCTGAAGTCATCGAATCCTGGACAGGGATCCCGACCGGCCGCCTGATGCAGGGGGAAACCGAGAAGCTCCTTGAAATGGAGGAGTGGATCGGCAAACGCCTGATCGGGCAAAAGGAAGCTGTCGAGGCCGTTTCTGACGCGGTCCGCCGTTCGCGGGCAGGTGTTGCTGACCCGAACCGTCCCACAGGTTCGTTCCTGTTCCTTGGCCCGACGGGCGTCGGCAAGACCGAGCTCGCCAAGTCGCTTGCCGAGTTCTTGTTTGACGACGAGCGCGCCATGATCCGCATCGACATGAGTGAGTACGGAGAGAAGCACGCCGTTGCTCGCCTAGTTGGAGCCCCTCCGGGATACGTGGGGTATGACGAGGGTGGGCAGCTCACCGAAGCTGTGCGCCGCCGCCCCTACTCAGTAGTCCTGCTGGACGAAGTTGAGAAGGCTCACCCGGAGATTTTCAACATTCTGCTTCAAGTGCTTGATGATGGCCGACTGACGGATGGTCAGGGTCGCACCGTCGACTTCCGCAACACGATCCTGATCCTCACCTCTAACATCGGCTCCCAGTTCCTGATTGATCGCGACCTTTCGGACGAGGGCAAGGCTGATGCGGTTATGGCGCTTGTCCGCCAAACCTTCAAGCCAGAGTTCCTGAACCGCCTGGACGAAACCGTGCTGTTCAAGCCTTTGGACAAGCACGAACTGGGCAAGATCGTCGACCTCCAGGTTGCAGCAATGGCCCACCGCTTGAAGGCCCGTCGCATCTCTCTTGAGGTCAGCGATGACGCCCGCAAGTGGCTTGAGGACCACGGCTACGACCCGGCCTACGGTGCCCGCCCGCTCCGCAGACTGGTCCAAAAAGAGATTGGTGACCGCTTGGCGATGCTGATCCTGGCGAACGAAGTCGAGGACGGGCAAACCGTCGACGTCCGCGTCGCTGAAGACGGACACCACCTTGAGGTGGTTCCGCTAGCCGAATGAGTCAGGGCTCGGAACGCACCTACCCGGTCCCGTTTCGTCACGCGATTGCCGCGGTCGACAAAACGGGCCGGCCGGTGTGGTCTCAGGGGGACTTAGCTCACGTCTTTCCCCTAGCCTCGGTCACGAAGATCATCACCTCAATCGGCGCTTTGCGGGGGGTGGAAGAGGGCGCCTTCGACATCTCCACCAAGGTTGGTGAAGACCCGGAGGGCAGGGCGTACAACTACGCCCACCTGCTCTCCCACTCATCCGGTCTGGATGTGGAGGGGGACGGTGACCGTTTCCGGGACGC
>CAYFUU010000052.1:0-2126 GCA_964346595.1 uncultured Actinomyces sp. | reverse complement strand
TCGTCCTCAAACCGCTTGAATGCAGCCCTTTCCGGGGCACTCACGTGCGTGCGTCCCTCAAAGAACTCCGTGTCCCAAACGTCTTCGTCAAGGGGAGCGATGTTCCAGTCACCCATCAGGGTCATCTGGACGTCAGGGTCATCTTTTAGGGCGTTCGAGGCGTAGTCAGCAAGGCGGGCCAACCACTCTAGCTTGTAGTCGTAGTGGGGGTCGGCAAGTTCGCGCCCGTTAGGGACGTAGAGACTCCAGTTCACGATTTTCGCGCCCGAGGGTCCTTCGACAGTGACGCCGAGCGCGCGAGCTTCCTGGACTGCGGGATCGCCCCAAGACGGCATTCCTGGGAAGCCAACCTGCACGTCAAGGATGGGGAGTCGGGAGGCAACCGCGACCCCGTTCCATTGGTTCAAGCCGTGCAGCGCCACCTCGTAGCCCAATGCCTCAAAGGGCAGCAGCGGGAACTGGTCATCCCGGCACTTGGTTTCCTGCAGGGCCAGAACGTCAACGTTCGACCTCTCCAGGAACGCAGTGGCTCGGTCGATGCGGGTCCTAATGGAGTTGATGTTCCAGGTTGCGATCCTCATACCCCAACCATAACGGGCTGGAGGGGAGACCTAGGATGAAGGAGTGAGTACAGCATTGGTCACCGGGGCCAGTTCCGGCATGGGCCTGGAGTTCGCACGTCAGCTATCAGGGGAAGGCTATGACCTTGTCTTAGTGGCGCGCTCTTGCGAGCGGCTAGAAAAGATTGGTGAGGCGCTGCGCGACAGGCACGGCGTGAGCACTGAAGTGCTTGTTGCTGACCTTGGGAAGGCGGAGGACACCGCGAAGGTTGCAGCGCGGTTGCGGCAGACCCCGGCAGTTGAGGTTTTGGTGAACGCAGCCGGATTTGGGATCTCAACCCCTTTCCTGGAGACCAGTCTTGAAGAGGAAAACCAGGCCCTAAACGTCATGGTCCGCGCGGTCATGGAGACGTGCCACGCCGCGGGCAGCACTATGAGGGCTGCAGGGCGCGGGCGAATAATCAACGTTTCTTCGGTAGCTGCCGACTCCGGCATGGGGCCGTACTCCGCTCATAAGGCGTGGGTCCGCTCTTTCTCCCAGGGGCTGGCAGCCGAGCTGCAAGGCAGCGGGGTTAGTGTGACTGCGACGATGCCTGGACTTGTCCGAACCGAGTTTCACGAGCGTGCGGGAGCCGACTACACGGGAGCGCCTGCCCTCGCTTGGACTAGCGCCAGCGAGGTTGTCACTCAGACACTTGCAGCCTCTAGGAAGGGACGCGTTGTCTTCACGCCCACCTTGCGTTACAAGGTTGTCTCCGGTGTGCAACGCGCTGTTCCTCGTACTATTCAGCGCGCCGCGATGCGTTTGCTACCCCACATGTAGGTGCCGTGAAAGAAGAAGAAAAGCCCAGGCGCGGCGTTGGACCGTGGGAAGGACCGCTGCCCGAGGGGGACCACTGGGACCCACAGCTCCTGGCCGAAGGCGACTACCGCAACGTGGAGGACCAGTATCGCTACTGGAAAAGAGAGTCGATCGCGAAGGACATCCAGTCCGCCTCTTTGGGGTACGAGGTCGCGATTGAGAACCTGGGGCACGACTTCAATATCGGCTCTATTGTCCGCACCGCGAACGCTCTTGGCGCCAGCCGCGTCCACATTGTTGGACGCAGGCGCTGGAATCGCAGGGGAGCCATGGTCACGGACAGGTACATGGACGTCGTGCATCACGCAGAAGTTGAAGAGTTCGCGAAGGAAGTGGCGGGCCGGGGCCTTAGAGTCGTCGGGATTGACAACCTGCCCGGGTCAACTCCTTTGGAGGAAGCTGAGCTGCCCCCTAACGCCGTCCTTGTTTTTGGTGAGGAGGGTGGGGGACTCAGCCCCGAAATGCTTGAGGCGTGCGAAAGCGTCCACCACATCACGCAATACGGTTCCACCAGATCGCTCAACGTCGGGCACGCAGCCGCGATCGCGATGTGGGCGTGGGTGACCCGAGGTTCGAGCGCGAACTAGGGCCGTTTTCCGCGGCCTATTGTGGGACAATGAGGTGCACAGACAGTAGACAGGTGCCCGCAGGGTGCCGTAAATCAGGAGGTAACTAGTGCCGATCGCAACACCTGAGGTATACAG
>CAYFUU010000051.1:4325-5506 GCA_964346595.1 uncultured Actinomyces sp. | reverse complement strand
GGTAGCAGCGGCATCACCAGGTCTTCTGCCTGGCACTGGCCCCAGTCAATCCCCTGCTTGTAGTACTTTTCAAAGCCTGCGGGCACAACGGTTTCGACCCCGGTGGCCTGCTGGCCACCGTTGGAGTCGGGTGTGGATGCGGTGCAGCCGACAAGAGCAAGGGCGAACGTGAGGGCAGCCGCTAAGGGGCCAACAGGAGACTTCATGCACTCACTGTAGTTGGCGCCCCCTGCCGATCCCGGGAGGCCTGTGTTGGACTGCTCACGTTCACCCCGGCTTCAGGAGCCGGGGGCGACCAGCTCCAAGTTCATTGCTTCGATGACAAGCAAAGGGTTGGCGTTCGTTTGGAGTCGCCGGCGGGCTTTTTCAACCGCTGTGATCTTGGCGAGGACCTGGTCTTTTGAAAGGTGGGTCGCATAGAGGCGCGTCTTCTCCTGCAGGTCCACGTGAACTAGGTCTGTGGTAGCTCCGTGTTGGAGTGCTACCACGTCCCGGTAAAACCCGAGGAGATCAACAAGGGCCTGGTCCAGGGTGTCTGTAAGGGCTCGTTTTGACCGGCGCGTCTGGTCCTCCTCAAGTGCTTTGAGCCTGGACTCGAACGCCTTGGGGATGCGCTCAGTGGAGGAAAGACCCAGCGACTCTGCAAAGTCCTTCTTCTCTTTCGCGTTGACGTGACTCACGCGCTCGTCAGTGCGTTTCTTGGCTTCATCCAACACTTCATCTGCAACCAAAACGGCAGAGGAAACGCTGTCGGCAGACAGAAAAAGGTCCAGCATGGCTCGTCTGCGTCGCCGCAGGTCAGGGTCACGCAGAAGGGCCCGGGCCAACCCAACGTGGGATTGCGCAAGCTGAGCGGCCTGTAGCGCGTCTTCCAGGCTGGCGCCGTCCTGGTCAGCGATGTACTGGGCGACATCGGCGGCAGGTGGGGTTCGAAGTGCAAGGGAGCGGGAACGGGAACGAATGGTGGGGAGCACCTCTTCGGCCGTCGGGGCGCAGAGGACCCAGATGGTGCGCTCAGGTGGTTCCTCGATCGCTTTCAAAAGAACGTTGGCGGTGCGCTCTTGAACGCGGTCGGCGTCCTCGATAATCATGACTCGCCAGCGACCCCCGGAAGGGTGGCTGTAGGCGGCAGAGACCCAGCCGTGCACCTGCTCTTTCTTGAACTGGACCAGATCGGTGGA
>CAYFUU010000051.1:0-4225 GCA_964346595.1 uncultured Actinomyces sp. | reverse complement strand
CGGTCGCCCAGTTTGAAAGTCCCCTGATTTCATCCGCGCCCAGTTGGCGGGCGCTGCCCTGGTAGGCGGCGGAGGAGTCTGTGAACCTGTCCTCAAGCACCACCGTTCCGCCCTGCAGGCTAGGACGGAGGACTCCGGCTGCGTGGTAAGCGCGGTCTGCTGCGTAAAGTAGGGCTTCTGTTCTGGGATCCACATCCTCTGGCCCGTGCTGTAGCAGGTCGCGTAGTTGCTGGCCGAGCCTTGTCCCACCCGGTTCACGGGTAACGAACGAGGGGACGCCGGCCTCACTCAGTAAGCCCCCTAGGCGCGCTAGGAGCGTGGTTTTCCCAGAACCGTCACCACCCTCAAAAGTAATGAAGAGCCCCGGGCGTCCGCGCTGACCTGGCTGGTCAAGGAGAGCAGTGAGCGCAGCAACAAGGTCGGGCTCGGTGGCCTGTTGTCGCTCTGCGCCTCCCGACTCTGCTTGCCCCGAGTCTTCACTCACGCCTTTGGCTTTCTCGCGGCAGGCTTGCGGGCAGTGGTTTTCCGGGCTGTGGTCTTGCGTGCAGAAGTGTTGCGGGCAGTGCGTTTCGGAGCTGGCGCTTTGTCACGCTTGTCCGCAAGCAGGGTGTAAGCGCGCTCGGCGGTGAGTGACTCGACGGATTCGGTCCGAGGGATGGTTGCGTTCGTGGTGCCGTCAGTGACGTAGGGCCCGAAGCGTCCGTCCTTCACAACCACGGGCTTCTTGGTCACCGGATCCTCGCCGAACTCCCGCAGAGCCTTCTTCGCGGTCGCTGATCCGCGCCCGTACTTGGGTCGCGAGTACAGTTCCAGGGCCTCTTCAAGAGTCACAGTGAACAGAGAGCGTTCGTCAGGGAGTTGGCGGGTGTCCTTCCCCTTCCTCAGGTAGGGACCGTAGGGGCCGTTCTGAGCCGTGATGGGTTCTTGAGATTCGGGATCCAACCCGACTTCGCGCGGCAAAGAAAGCAGTTTCAGCGCGTCTTCTAGGGTCACGTCCATGACCGTCATGTCAGAGAAGAGGCTGGCGGTCCGAGGCTTGCGGTCCTCCCCTTCCGGAAGGACCTCTGTGATGTACGGGCCGTACCGCCCAGTCTTCACGATTAGCAGGTTTCCGGTTTCGGGGAAAACGCCAAGTTCGCGGCCGTCAGCTTCCGCAATCCTCAGGAGTTCCTGGGCCAGCTCTGGCGTCATTTCATCCGGTGCAATGTTCGGGGGGACCGAAGTGCGGCGCTCATCGTCAGTCTGCAGGTAGGGCCCATAGCGGCCGTTGCGCAAAACGACGCCGGGTGCAACAGGGATCGAGTTGACTTCGCGAGCGTCAATGTCCCCCAGGTTTTCGACTGTGCCTGACAAGCCGTAGCGCTCAATCTTGGATTCGGCTGACTCTTCCCCACCACCGAAATAGAACTGCTTGAGCCAGTTCGACCCGGCCTCATTCCCTGCGGCGATCCGGTCCAAGTCGGATTCCATGTCGGCCGTGAACTGGTAGTCGACCAGTTCCCCCAGGTTTTCGACAAGAAGGCGGGTGACCGCGAACGCTAGCCAAGTCGGCACCAGGTATTGGCCACGGTGAGTGACGTAGCCGCGGTCCCCAATCGTCTGAATGGTTGAGGCATAGGTGGAGGGCCTACCAATCCCAAGGTCCTCCATGACCTTCACAAGAGCCGCTTCGGTGTAGCGGCCGGGAGGCTGGGTGGCGTGCGATTCACTCTCCACCGCCACCGCGGTCACGGCGTCCCCTTCTTTAACCTGCGGGAGTTCAGCTGCGGCCTCTTCGCCCACCAAAGCGCCTTTACCTGGGGTTTTCTTGTCTGTGCTCTCGCGGTAAAGGCGCTGGAACCCCGGGTCCGTGATGACGGTGCCGGAGGTGGAGGCGAAAGCGACGCCCTCGTCCTCGACCGGATTTTCCAGGGCGAACTGGAGACGAACGGTGGCGGTGTAGCCGACGGCGTCCTTCATTTGGGTGGCGAGGGTGCGCTTGTAGATAAGGGAGTAGAGCGCCAGCTGCTGCGCGGAAAGGCTGCCCGCGACTTCTTCGGGGCTGCGGAACCGATCACCGGAAGGACGAATGGCCTCGTGAGCTTCCTGAGCGCCCTTCGCTTTCTTGGAGTAAACGCGAGGGGACGCGGGAATAGAGTCCGCACCAAACCGACTCTTTGCCGCGGCGCGGGCGGCGGACAGCGCCTGGCCAGAAAGGTTCGTGGAGTCGGTGCGCATGTACGTGATGTAACCGCCCTCGTAGAGCGTCTGAGCGACGCGCATAGAGGTTGCGGCGTTCCACTTCAGCTTGCGGGAGGCTTCCTGCTGCAAGGTCGAGGTGATGAAGGGAGCAGGTGGCCGGCGGCGGTACGGCTTTTGCGTGACGGCGGTGACGGCGCCAAGTGCCCCTTCAAGGGCTGCGGTGAGCTGCCCTGCCGACTCCGTGTCAAGAACAAGGGCGTCCTTGGACTTTGACTTCAGCTTCCCATCCGCACCGAAGTCCGCAGAGCCCGCAAGCGGCCGGTCCCCCAGCGAGACGATGCGGGCGTCGAACCCCTCACCCTTGTCAGATCCGACCTGGACTTGGGTAGTCCAGTACTCGGCAGAAACGTGTGCCATGCGTTCTTTTTCGCGGTCCACGACCAGGCGCGTTGCAACCGACTGGACACGGCCGGCTGAGAGGGAAGGAGCAACTTTGCGCCAAAGCACCGGAGAAACCTCATACCCATACAGGCGGTCCAGCACGCGACGGGTTTCCTGAGCGTCGACCAAGTCGCGGTCGATTTCGCGGGTGTTGCTGAGGGCCTCTTGAATCGCATTCTCAGTGATCTCGTGGAACACCATGCGCTTTACGGGAACCTTTGGCTTCAGGACTTCTTGAAGGTGCCAAGCGATAGCTTCGCCTTCGCGGTCCTCATCAGTTGCGAGATAGAGTTCGTCGGCCTCTTTGAGTGCCTTGCGGAGTTCGGCGACGCGCTTCTTCTTGTCGGGGTTCACCATGTAGTAGGGCTTGAACCCCGCCTCAATATTCACGGCGAACTTTGAGTAGGGTCCGGACTTCATTGAGGGAGGCAACGCAGAAGGGGTCGGCAGGTCGCGGACGTGACCGACGGAGGCCTCCACCTGGTACTCGGAGCCCAGGTACCCGCGGATAGTCTTCGCCTTAGCGGGAGACTCAACGATTACCAGCTTCACCTGTCCACCTCTTCTGGTCGGTCTCTCACTGCCCCAACCTGGTCTGTCTAGCCGCCGGATCTAGGCCTGACGATATACCGGCGCCACCATATCTGGTCAAGGCGCCATCTGGCCAAGACGATTCCAAGCGTCTGTCGCGCTGTCGGAGCGGCGTGTGATCCTGTCTTGTTGGTCCACCCACCCTTGGTTTGGCAGCGGATCGGCGATACGGTTGAAGAGACCAATGACTAAAGACCTATATGGGTCCAGGAGGATTACATGCCCGTTTACGTTCTTCCCGATCTTGACTACAGCTACGACGCCCTTGAGCCTCACATCTCAGCGGAGATCATGGAGCTACATCACTCGAAACACCACCAGGCCTACGTTGATGGCGCGAACGCCGCGCTCTCTTCCCTTGAAGCTGCACGCGATGCTGGGGACATGGCAGCCGTGAATATGTTTGAGAAGAACTTGGCTTTCCACCTTGGCGGTCACACTAACCACTCGGTGTTTTGGAAGAACATGTCACCGGAAGGCGGTGGGGAGCCGACCGGCGCACTGAAGGAAGCGATCGACGCCAGCTTCGGTTCACTTGACGCTTTCAAGAAGCAGTTCACTGCGGCGGCGATGGGTCTGCAGGGCTCTGGTTGGGCTGTTCTGGCCTACGACTCGATCAGTGGGCGGCTCGTAACCTTCCAGCTCTACGACCAGCAGGGCAACGTGCCAGTTGGCACCATCCCGCTCTTGATGCTGGACATGTGGGAGCACGCTTTCTACTTGGACTACAAGAACGTGAAGGGCTCCTACGTTGACGCCTGGTGGAACGTCGTCAACTGGGACGATGTCGCGAAGCGCTACGAGCGCGCGAAGGACGGCTTCACCGAACTGATCGTCGCAGAGGACTAGATTCCCGCAACGTGACGGGTAACGCGCTTTGGCGCGTTGGCTGGGGCACGCGGCAAAGGTAGACTTATTCGGCCTGGAGGCGTGTCCGAGCGGCCGAAGGTGCAACACTCGAAATGTTGTGTGGTGCAAGCCACCGTGGGTTCAAATCCCACCGCCTCCGCAC
>CAYFUU010000050.1:0-5595 GCA_964346595.1 uncultured Actinomyces sp. | reverse complement strand
CCGCGCCCAGAAAGATTCACCAGGAGGATCTGATCTTTGCGATCCGCGTTGGCCTCCGCCCACAACAGTGCACCGGCCAGCGCGTGCGCGGATTCGATAGCGGGGATAATGCCCTCTGTTCTTGAGAGCCGTAGGAACGCGTCCATCGCCTGCGTGTCGGTCACGGGAATGTACTCCGCGCGCCCAATTTGAGCGAGGTGAGCGTGTTCTGGTCCGACCCCTGGATAGTCGAGGCCCGCAGAGATGGAATGCGAGGGTTTGGTCTGTCCGTCTTGTTCCTGCAACACGAAGGTCCTTGCTCCGTGCAGGATCCCAATCTGCCCCGCAGTGATAGAGGCCGCGTGCCTACCGGTTTCGACGCCGTCCCCGGCCGCTTCGCAGCCGATGAGCTCAACGTCTGGGTCAGGCACGAAGGCAGTGAAGGTTCCGATAGCGTTGGATCCGCCTCCAACGCAAGCGAAAACAGCGTTAGGCAGTCGGCCTGTGGCTTCCAGGAGCTGCGCCCTGGCCTCATCACCAATGACGCGCTGTAGGTCCCGCACCATGGCGGGGAATGGGTCGGGTCCGGCCGCGGTTCCAAAGATGTAGTTAGTGTCGGCTACGTTCGTCACCCAGTCCCGAAAAGCTTCGTTGATCGCATCCTTCAGGGTCTGAGAGCCCTGCGTGACAGCGATCACTTCGGCGCCCAAGATCTGCATGCGCGCGACGTTTAGGGCTTGACGTTTGGTGTCTTCAAGGCCCATGTAGACGGTGCAGTCAAGGCCTAGCAGAGCCGCAGCTGTCGCGGTCGCAACGCCGTGTTGGCCCGCACCTGTCTCCGCTACTACCCTGGTCTTACCGATGCGTTTGGTGAGGAGCGCTTGACCCAGCACGTTGTTGATCTTGTGGGACCCCGTGTGGTTCAGGTCTTCACGCTTTAGGAAGATGCGCGCACCGGTGCCGGCAGCAAACCTTGGCACTTCGGTGAGCATGGAGCGTCGCCCAGCGTACTGGTCCAGCAGCCGAGCGAACTCGCTGCGGAAAGCAGGGTCAACCCACGGGGCCTGCCACTGCTCGTCAAGCTCTTCCACTGCCGCCATCAGCGGCTCCGACATGAATCGGCCCCCGAAAGAACCAAAGTACCGGTCTTCACCCGACATTAGTTGTCACCCAGAGCGCGCTGCACGCGCTCTTTCCTCTCCGTCAGTAGTGAGGGATGAGCCCCCGCAGAAACCATGTCAGAGATTGCTTCTAAGGGGTTGCCAGATGTGACAAGTGCTTCACCAACGAGCACCGCGTCTGCGCCGGGCAGGGCGTAGTCACGGACGTCACGGCCAGAGCGAACCCCCGACTCTGCGACCGCCACCGCGTCAGCGGGAATCGCATCCAGAGTTTGCTCCACGGTGGAGCGGTCAACTGACAGGTCCTTCAGGTTGCGAGCGTTGACACCGATAAGATCCGCCCCGGCGTCAAGCGCTTGGAAGACCTCGAGCCGCGAATTCGCTTCAACCAGCGGGGTCATACCCAGGGAGCGAACCCGTTCGATCAAGGAAACAAGAGCTTCTTGCTCTAGCGCAGCGACAATCAGGAGCACCGCGTCGGCCCCGTAGGCGCGGGCTTCGTGAACCTGGTAAGGCGTCACGATAAAGTCCTTGCGTAGCACGGGGATGTCAACTGCTTGACGAACCGCACGCAGGTCCTCCAGCGAACCACCGAAACGCAGCTCTTCGGTAAGGACGGAGATCATCGCGGCTCCGCCTTCTTCGTAAGTCTGCGCCAGCTTCGCCGGATCCGGGATCGCGCTCAAGGCTCCCTTGGACGGTGAGGAGCGTTTGATCTCAGCTATCACTGAAACCGCACCGGGTCCGTCACGGAGAGCAGAGATAACGTCTTTAGCAGGAGGAGCCGCGACCGCCCTTTCCTTGATCTCTTCTAAAGAGACCAGCGCCTCACGCCCCGCAAGCTTCTCCCGCACGCCGACGATGATGTCATCAAGAACAGTCATTTTCGCCTCCTCAAACCGACGCTACGCGCGAACACTTTCCGCAGGCGGGCTCATCCGAGCTTCGGGAATCTCCCGCCCATCGAAGCAGCTGCGCGTCCCTGTGTGGCACGCTGGCCCAGTCTGTCGGACGCGCAGCAGGAGCGCGTCGCCGTCGCAGTCAAGTGAGGCGCTCACCAGGTGTTGAACGTTCCCTGAGGTGTCGCCTTTGCGCCACAGCTCCCCGCGGGACCGAGACCAATAGGTGACGCGTCCCTCACTCAAGGTTCTTGCGAGGGCTTCGTCGTTCATCCACGCAACCATCAACACCTTGCCCGTGCTGTCCTCTTGCACCACCGCGCAAACTAATCCGTTCGCGTCGCGCTTGAGCTGGTCAGCCAGCGCGGGGTTCAGCCCGGTCACAGCGGAACCTCAACTTCGAATCCTGCGGCAAGTAGCGCTGCCTTGACCTCTGCGATCTGAACGGCACCGAAGTGGAAGACGGATGCACCCAAAACCGCCGCCGCCCCCGCCTTCGCTCCTTCCACGAAGTGCTCAACGCTACCGGCACCCCCTGAAGCGATCACAGGAACTTCTACCGCTTCTGCAACGGCCCGGGTCAGTTCTAGGTCGAAACCTTCCTTGACGCCGTCTTGATCGATGGAGTTCACAAGGATTTCGCCCGCGCCACGACGCGCAGCCTCAGAGGCCCAGTCAAGAGCATCTTTGCCAGTGCCGACGCGGCCGCCACGCACCGTCACCTCAAAGTAGGACTCCCCCGATTCCTTCCGCGCCCGCCTGGCGTCAAGGGAGAGAACCACAGTTTCAGGCCCGAAGCGGTTTGAGATCTGGGTCAGCAGCTCGGGCTTTTCGAAAGCAGCAGTGCTGAGGGAGACCTTGCTGGCTCCCAGGTCCAAGAGGGTTCCTACCTGGTCCACGGCGGATATGCCGCCGCCAACGGTGAGCGGCACGCTGGACTGTTCAGCCGCAGCTTCAACGACGCTCAGCATTGTGGAGCGCCCCTGCGCTGAAGCCGAAAGGTCCAGCAGCGCGATCTCGTCTGCACCAGCCTCACTGTAGGCGCGCGCAAGTTCTGCGGGATCCCCCGCGTCGCGCAGGTCCTTGAACTTCACGCCCTTCACGACACGGCCGTCATCGACGTCCATGCAAGGAATGACCCTGATGAGTCTGCCCACTGATGCCTCCACTTCACCGGTTTTCGTTTACTGCAAGTCTGTTGCGTGAGAGCCGGTCGCGGCGAGGATGTCCACGACAACGCAGAGCGCGCTTTCACCTGTTGCTTTTTCTGCCGGGATCACAGCGGCGATGCGGGTTCCGACCCTGCGGTCTAGCAGCACTTCCTTGAGGCCCGGCATTGCAGTAGAGAGGTCTATGAGCTTGGGTGAGCCCTCAATCCAGGTCGAAGCAGTTAGTGTCCCGTCGTCCCAGACGGAAGCAACGTATTGAGCGACGACGCTGTCACCCTCCTGCACTTGGCGCCCGCCACCTTCAATCAGGACCTGGGTGATGACCTCTGTCGGTTCGTCCCCCGCTTCGTGGCTCGCGTGCGGTCCCGCATCCGTCAGCGTCACTGAGAGCGGGCCCTCCGCGTTTATCTCCTCACCGCGAGCAATGGAGTAGAGAACGTCCACTACATCAACTTCAACCCTGCCGGTGTCGAGTTCCCGACCAACCACAAAGCGCGAACCTTCCGTGGACCCTAAAAGCACGTTGTTCAGGGTGTCGCCGAACTCGTCCGACCCGACGACCCCGACCACCAAAGAGGGTTCTCCATCCGGCTCTAGGTTCTCCCCCGTCTCGCCGTCGAACGCCGAAACCGAAAACAGGACCGGGGTTCCGTTTTCTACCGTGCGCCCAGATCCGAACAGGTCTTGCCTGATCTGAACGCCCTTCACTTCTACCGGTTCTTCCAGGTCAAGCACGACGGGGGCGCCGTGTGCTCCGCTCACGACTGCCTCATCTAGAACACCTTCGGCGACAAGCACCGGGAGCGTCTCAGACTTCGCGTAGTTCCCCGCAAAGTAAAACACCACGAACCCGAACACTGCCACGACTGCCGCGATCACCAGTGGCTGCCAGTAGAGGACCCACCACGGAAGGGAGACCAGGGTGGTGCGCGACCGGGCCCCCATTGCGGGGATCGCAGTGGTGACCGGACTTTCTGAACCGTCTGCTACCTTTTCTTCCACTTGGGATTTGGCTGCGTGGAGCGAACGGCGCGACGGGAGCGGGGAGGTCAATGACTTCCCCCTTCAGAAATTTCCTGAATCAGTCCTGGGATACGCGGATCTTCGACCGCAAACGGATCCTGCAGTGCCACTTGCGTGCTGCTTCCTTCTAGACGCAGGTTAACCCAGTCGACACCCAGGGTTCGCCCGGCCTCCTGAGCAGCCCCGATAACTGCGCCCCGCAGGCTGGCTCGCGTGCTCTGGGGTGGGACCTCCTGCGCGCCGCGAACCTGTTCGGGCGAGGACAGTCTTTGCATCAGGCCTCCCTGCTCCATCTTGGGTGCGAGTCCTGCGGGAGTGATGTCGTGGTAGGCCAGAACAAGCCGTGCGACGCGCGGGTCCCCAAGTGTCACTTTTTGACGCTTGCAGTAACCGTCGACCAGCCTTTTCTTTATCGCATAGTCGATCTCAGTCTCAATCGCACTCCAGTCGCCGCTGGCGTTCGCGTTTATTGCCCTTCCCCAGAGGTCAAAAAGGTAAACGTACAGCTGGTTGTTTGGGTCAAGCTGACCCGCGGAGCGGTTTCGGTATTCGGCCTGGATTTCAGCTGCAGTGAGTTGCCGGCCGTCTGCGAGCTTCAGCTTCGCGGAGCCTTCCAGATCCTCTGAGACGGTCCGGATTGCGTCCATTGGATCAGCGAGTTCCAGGTCTGTGAAGTCGACTCCTGCCTCAAGCGCGGAAAGCACCAGGTCAGCGCTCGCCACCTTCAGCGCGGTGGTTGGTTCCGCAACGTTGGTGTCCCCAACGATCACGTGAAGTCTGCGATATGAGGACGCGTCGCCAAGTGGTTCGTCCCTCGTGTTGATGATCGGCCGGCTACGCGTGGTCGCTGCGGAGACTGCGTCCTGCATGCGGTCGGCGCGAGCCGAAATGACGTAGCGGGTTCTCCCGTCCTTATCGGTCCGCAGGTCCCCTGCTCCCGCAATGATCTGCCGCGTCACAAAGAAGGCAACTAGGGAGTCGACCATGGCCCGGAAGTCGCGGCTTCTGCGGAGCAGAAAGTTCTCGTGGCACCCGTAAGAGGACCCCTCGAAGTCTTGGTTGTTCGCAAACAAGTGGATGGTGCCCGCCTCTAGGCGCCCGTCAGCGTCCGTTGCCATCGCCGCCAGCATTTCCGAACCAGCGCGAACCTGGGCCAAGAGGTCCCAGAGTTCATCGCATTCGGCAGTGGCGTATTCGGGGTGTGCGCCGACGTCAAGGTATAGCCGTCCACCGTTCTTCAAGAAGAGGTTCGTGGACCTGCTTTGTTCTAGCGCGGGCGCGAACAACGCTCTCGCGGCTTCTTCGGCGTCGACCTTTGCGTTTGAACCATCGGGGTTCGAGGCAGTGATGCCGTATTCGGTCTCGACGCCGAATATGCGGCGATTCACCTACTGGCCACCCTTT
>CAYFUU010000049.1:0-6245 GCA_964346595.1 uncultured Actinomyces sp. | reverse complement strand
ACGACGTGGTTCAGACCCGCGAGCACCCAAAAGACGGCACTAGAGTGCTCCCGATTGCTCCGCGCACCATATTCGTTCAGTTGGGAAGCAGGTCGCGTTCTCCGGGCCAGCAGGCGCGGGAACTCGGACTCCAATTCTTTGACCCCAGCATTCGTGAGCTGGAGTCGTTCCGAAACTTGAGGGATTCGCTACTTGACCCGGACAAGCGAGTCTCGGCTGAGAGCCTAAAGGGAGACGTCAGACGCTTCGTTCCTACCGACGGACTTCCGGGTGGTCGGTGGAAGCCGCTCGACGGAACTTTGTCGTCACTCGCCAGCGACACGTTCCTGCGCGCGTCTGTGACAGGCGGTCGGAAGTACCTGTGGTGGTCCGCCGAAGAACAAAGACTAACTGACTGCGGCTGGGTGAGCGGACTCTGGGGTTTCCATCAGGGCACTCCAACCCAGACGCTCTTCGGCGTCGTGCCCAGGAAAGACCGGTTTGCCGTCTGGGATGCGCTGCCTTTGCCTCCCCGCCTCGAAGAGTTCTTGGTGATGCGTTCGGGGCTGTTGCCACGGGTCGGAATTGAACGCCCAGGACGTCAGTCGCGGCCAGTAAGCCAAAGGCAACGACCGGATCCGGAACCAAAGCAATGGCGGGTTTACACGAACGTCCCCGTGAGCGTGGCTTCAGTGGTTAGCCGAAAAATGGGTCACATCTGGTCCAGATCTAAGCAGGATTGGGCCGCTGAACTAGAGGATCTTGAGTTTCGGTGAGCGGGTGCTCAAAGTGAAACGGCTGCGGGGGAGAGAAACAAATGAGTGACCAGAGCGCTGGCACATTGTCCGGATTTCAAAGCACGCTGAGAGACAGCATTGTCGACTATTTCGATAAGTCTCTGGAATTGCGCAACCGCGACCTTGCGGCTCGACGACGTCAAGCCTTTCAAGCGGAGGGGACCTTGGTAAAAACCCCCTACGTTGAGTACGTCCCGCCCTACAAGACCTCTGATCTGAGTCTGGCCGACCTTGGTGAGATAGCTGGACTCCCGCTCTTTGCCGACTTTGCGTCCGGACGCATGCTTCCTGACGGCGTTTCGCGTCCCTTCGAGCACCAGGCTCAGGCGTTCATTGCCAGCGTGCTGGGAAAGAACGTTGCGGTTGCGACTGGAACTGGCTCAGGTAAGACAGAAGCGTTCCTGATGCCGATAGTTGCGCGCTTGCTGAACGAAGCTCAGTCTTGGGCACCCGCGCCACCATCCACATTCACTCCATGGTGGCAGACCCCAGGCCAGCCATTCCGCGGCTCTCGTGAGTCCGAACGGCGGAGCAGTGCAATCCGGGCATTGGTGCTGTACCCGATGAACGCGCTCGCTGAAGACCAGATGAAGCGCTTGCGGAAGCTATTAGATTCGGACGATGCCCACCGCTGGATGGATCAGCACATAGGGGGCAACAGACTCTACTTCGGGCGCTACACTAGCGCTTCCCAGCCGTCCAGACCCCGACCTGGTGTTTCGGGGGCAAGACGAGCCGAATCGGTGGAGAGAGAGCTTGCCGACGGGCTCCGCCGAACAGAAAAGACAAGGGCTTCCCTAGGAGCCAGACTCGAAGAATCCGGCCACTACTTCCCCCGAGCGGGCGGCGCAGAAATGCTGACTCGCTGGGACATGCAGCTTGCGCCCCCGGACATTCTGATCACGAACTTCAGCATGCTTTCGATTATGCTCGGCCGGGAAGACGAGCAGAACATGTTGGAGCTCACCAAGAACTGGCTCGAAGAATCACCAGACAACAAGTTCACGCTGGTGGTTGACGAACTCCACTTGCAAAGAGGGACCGCCGGGACGGAGACCGCCTACCTGCTACGTCGCTTGCTTGCGAGGTTGGGGCTCAGCAAGAACCCGGATCAGTTGTCAGTTATCACCACGTCAGCCAGTCTCCCTAACGGAACCAAGTCCGAAGAGTTCTTGGAGCAGTTCTTCGGGCAGGAAGAGTCCTTTGAGATCCTAGAAGGGCAATACCAGTTTCCCGCGTCCAGTGATCCTCTCAATGAAGGTGAACAACAGGAGAAACGACGCGAGCTGACCGAGATTGCCCGAGTTCAAGGCCCTCTCACCGATGGTGAAGCAGAGAAGGTCCACCGCGCTTTGGGTGAGGTCTGCCGTGTCGGCACGCCGGAGCAAGGCCCAGTGGCATTGCCGGACCTCCTCACGCGCATGTTCGGAGAAACCGGTGAACGATCCGACCTCATGGACCAACTCGTTGAGCGGTCGGCAGCAGCGGGAGCGCCAGTCAAGTTCCGCACACACGTAATCGCCAGTACAGTGAGTGATCTTTGGGCTTGCTCGGACCCGAATTGTTCAGAGGTGCCTGAGGTTAGTGGGGGTAGCAGGGTTGCAGGGAAGCTTTACACAGACGCACGCATGAGGTGCGACTGTGGGGCACGCGTTCTGGAACTCTTGGTCTGTCGGGACTGCGGGGAGGCATTCCTGGGAGGCTACGGAACCAATGACAGGACGGCGGAGTTTTTGCTCCCCTCAGCGGTTCGACTCGACGATCTCCCAGAGGCTGCACATGTAGCGAAGGATGCTGAGTCCTACAGGGTTTACTGGCCAACAGACGTTTCCACCGTTCCGCATGCCAGCACCTCTGCCACCTTGCCTTCTGGCGGAACCAAGCAACGACAGCGTGCGGAGCTGGTCTTTGAGCGAACCAGCTACGACCCGTCAACGGGTCAGTTGCGAACGCCCGCAGCTCAGAGGGGCAGGCCGCCGACCGGTTACCTGCTTCGGGTCACGCCTGCTACTCGGAAACTCCCAGGATTGCCTACTATGTGCCCTCAGTGTGGTTCGGATAGCCGGAACCCGTCGCGCCCGCTGGAAATGGCGACCGCGAGGTCACCCCTGGTAAGTCAGTCGATCTACATAGGGCCCCTCAGCGAGATCGGCACTCAAGTCTTGCGGGACCACCTGGGCCAAGATGACTCAAAGCTTGTGGTGTTCTCAGACAGTCGGCAAGGTGCGGCCCGGGCAGCCGCAGACCTGGAAGACGCGCATCAGACCAAGCTCCTGCAGGCGATAACGGAGCTAGCGCTCCGCGAAAAGAGTGAACTACCGGCCTTATTGCGGTCGGACGGCAAGCTCAATCCCCTGTCTGCGGTACAGAGAAACGTTCTGAAGGCCCAGTATCCCGCAGTCCACGGCGCATGGACGGAGGTCTTTATCTCCCAAGGAAGTCAGGAGCCCGCGGGGGTCCAGTATTTGCGAACGCTGCGAGAATTCGACGCCAGGCGTGGTGAGCTAGCTTTCGAAGATCTCCTCAGCCGCGTAGAGACCAGGCTGGTGAGCGCCGGTCAGTCACCTGCGGGGATGGCGTTCGATGGGGGCCTGCGGGGCAAGGAGTGGTACCAGATCTATGACTGGAGCCCCGGCAAAGAGGTGACGCGAAAACTCCACGGCCCTGGGGACCGCGAAGCCCATCTCGATCTGTTGGATGAGGCCGGCAAGCAGCTTGCGAACGTGCTCCTGGCCCCGGGGCACCGCGGCATTGAAAGCAAGGGGGTGGCTTTCGTGTCACTGAGGGACGCCGCGCCGATTCCCTGCCTTTCTGAGGAGGACAGCAAGGATGTCATTGCCTCAACGGTGCGGATAATGGGGCGGTCTCACCGAATCCACGGGCAATCTGACTACTGGCAGGGACATTCGGTACCCAAGACGCTCAAGAGCTTCCTGAGCGCCGTTGCTAGAGAAAAGGGGGTCCCTAAGGAGGTCTTGGAGGACCAGGTGCGTCAGGTCCTACAAGAACCAGGCGATCGTCAACAGGGTGACTCGCTGGTGCTCGATCGCGACCGTTTAGTGGTTGTTACCGCCGGGGATAAGCAATGGCAGTGCTCGGCTTGCCTGACTTCGCACGCACATCCTTCAGCGGGTGTCTGCGTCAATTGTTACGCGGCTTTAGGAGGGCCTGTAGCGTGGCCGGAACGGCAAGTCCACACGGACGCTGAGATAACGCGCTTGAGAGTTGAAGAACTGACCGGCCAAACCGAGCGGACCGAGCAGCAGTTCCGACAGGCAGAGTTTCAAGGCGTGTTCCTACGGCCTCCGATGGTTGCTTTGGCCCAGGGGATTGACGCGTTGTCCGTGACCACGACCATGGAGGTCGGCATTGACATTGGTGCTCTCAAAGCGGTCCTTTTGGCCAACGTCCCTCCTCAAAGGTTCAACTACCAGCAACGCGTTGGCAGGGCTGGGCGCAGAGACGCTGCCATCTCTTATGCCCTCACGCTGGCCCGCATGGAAAGAGGACACGACAAGTACTACCTTGCGAACTTCGGGGAGTTGGTCGGAGGGGAACTCCCGATCCCGGCGGTGGACCTTTCCAGCAAAGCTATCGGACAGCGTGCCGTCCAAGCCGAGTTTCTGAACCTTGCTTTCCGCCAGGGCCCTACCCCGTTTGATCTCGGACGGGCCGTGACCGGACAGTACGGGAAAGTGAAAGACTGGGGAACCAGTGAACAGGAAGGTCCGGCGCGGACCCTTGTCCGGAAGCTCCTTGCAAAAGGCTATGGGACATCGACGTTACTTGGCGATGCGCTGAGGAACACAGGAGTCCAGGACTCCCCGGGAATCGGCCAAGAAATCTTTGGTTCTCTGCTCGGTGCAGTGGACTCCGCCTGCCGGGACGCCTTACCCGATGACGCTCTCTCTGAGGTGCTTGCTAACAGCGGAGTGCTGCCGCTCTACGGGTTTCCAACTGACGTTCGCCGCCTCTACACGGAAAAGCCACAGGGGTTCTTCGCTGGAGACTACATCGACCGCGCTGCGAATATTGCCGTCAGTGAATACGCTCCGGGAACGGAACTCGTGAAAGACAAGAAGGTTCACGTGCCGATTGGTATCACGGGTGACACCCAGAAGTGGAGTGGCGGGGGCAGGGCATACAAGGGCCCCTGGACGGCAGGTGTTTGCGGAGCCTGCCTGACTGTGAACGTGGAGGGAAAGCCCCAAAGGGGAGGCTCGTCTCTCCCTGCAGCTTGCGCCGTCTGCGGGGCAACGGAACCCACGTACAAGAAGCACGCCGTGGTGGAACCCACCGCCTACAGGACGTCGTACAGTGGACGTCCCTACGACGGAGCTCGCCGTGGAGGCGTGCGCTCAACACTCCCCAAAATAGGTTTCGCTGCACCCCAGCCACGTAGCGTCGCAAACATGTCTGCGCCGCTCCTGGAGAAAACAAGCGTTTACTCGATTTCCTCGAATGCAGGACTGCCCTTCACACTGGTCCACGCGCGCCGAGGAAGTGAACCTGAAAGCGGGTGGATAGACGAACGTTTCCTGACTGAACCTCACGAAGTGAAGCGCGCCGGAACTACCGGATGGTCTAGGGATGGGGACCAAGCGCTCAACGTCGCCTTCATGGCGAAGCGAACCACCGACGCACTATTGGTGAGTCCACTGACTGTTCCGGAAGGGTTTCGGATCGACCCGCTAAGTGGGGTGGGGCGTGCCGCGTGGGCCTCCCTGGCGTTTGGACTGCGCTCCTTAGCGTCCACCCGGCTGGACGTGGAGCCGGGGGAGTTTGAGGTGGGCCTGGCTCCCATGGTCCGCGATGGGGATGTCGTTGGTGGGTTTTTCCTTGCTGACGTCATTGAAAACGGGGCCGGCTACGCGCACGCGGTCAGTGAGAACATTGCGGAGTATCTGCGCGGCATCCCCGACTTCTTTGAACGTGGTCATGGGTCAGACCCGTGCGACTCGAGTTGCAACAGGTGTCTTCGAGACCATTTGAACTGGAGGTGGCAGGCCCTCCTGGACTGGCGCCTGGCGCAGGACCTAGCAGCAGTCCTACTTAACGAAGAACCCGACTTGCATGCGTACTCACGACTGGAAAAGAAGCTTGTGCAAGAGCTGGCTGTGAGCCTTCGCATGGAAGCTCCTTCTTTCGGGGGTGTGCCAGGACTGTGCAACAGGAGGCGCGCCAAGGTTGCGCTGGTCGTGCACCCCTTTCTGGCGGAAGCAGGAGCCGATGCGCTAGATGAATCTGAAGAACTAGCCCAAGCCGTCCGGGAGGCTGAGGCTCACGGCATGGAGGTCTCGCTTACGTCGTACTTCCAGCTGGCGCGACAGCCTCAGGAGCTGTTGGCCTGGCTGCAGGGATAGGCTCGCGGGTCTGCCTGTTCGCGGCCGTCACCTGAGGGTGCGCGCATGCAACAGAACCGGTGAGATAACCTGGGCTCTGGACAGTTTTCAGGGGGATCAATGAGCG
>CAYFUU010000048.1:0-7069 GCA_964346595.1 uncultured Actinomyces sp. | reverse complement strand
GCGGAGGATGGGGGATTCGAACCCCCGAGGGCTTGCACCCAACACGCTTTCCAAGCGTGCGCACTAGGCCACTATGCGAATCCTCCGGTGTCTCTCCAAGCACAAGTGCTCGGTAGGACGCGCTCAATCTTAGCGCGCCGCGACAGGACGGGCTAGCAGCTGGGTGTGGGATTCGTCCAGTTCAACTCAGGCGTCCAAAGCTACGACCGCAGCGAGTGCTGCGTCATAGTCAGGCTCCTGTTTGATCTCTGGTACCTGCTGCGTGTAGGCGACCTTGCCGTCTTGGTCGATGACAACAACCGAACGCGAAAGCAAGCCTGCCAGCGCTCCGTCCTTCATTTCGACACCGTAGTTATCCCCGAAGTTGGAGCGGAAAGCCGACGCGGTGACAACCCCGTCAATCCCTTCAGCTCCGCAGAAACGTTCGAATGCGAACGGGAGGTCCTTTGAAACGCAGACAACGGTCGTGTTGTCTAGGTCCGCGGCGAGCTGGTTGAAGCGTCGAACTGACATGGCGCAAACGCCGGTGTCCACCGACGGGAAGATATTGAGGATGATCTTGCCGTCTGGGATGTCATCCTTAGAGATCTCCGAAAGGTCCTGCTGGACGAGCGTGAAGTCAGGGGCCTTTGAGCCCACTGAAGGGAGTTCGCCAACGGTGTTTACGGGCTGTCCACTCAAAGTAATCTGTGTCATGAACCAATGGTTTCACTAATCTCCCCCCTATGGAAGAGCGGGGTTCACGTGTAGAATAAGGGGCGGTCCCCCGTGCGACAGCACCCCCTGAACCTCCCCAGGGCCGGAAGGCAGCAAGGATATGGGCGCTCTGTTGGGTGCGCGGGGGACCATTTCGCGCCTGCGCTCCGTAGCGGCTCGCGCTGGATTGGCGGGGCTTTTTCGCGGAGGCTTGTTCTAAGGTCAAGGTGTGACGACAGCTCTTTATCGCAAGTACCGCCCGGACACGTTCAGTGACGTGATCGGGCAAGAACACGTCACCGAAGCGTTGCAGCGCGCCCTTGAGACTTCTCGCGTCGCCCACGCCTTCTTATTCTCGGGTCCTCGAGGCTGCGGCAAGACAACGTCTGCGCGGATCCTTGCGCGTAGCCTCAACTGCGCGGAAGGGCCTACCCCAACACCTTGTGGCAAATGCGAATCCTGCGTTGAACTGGCGTCCGGTGGGCCTGGATCGCTCGACGTCATGGAGATCGATGCGGCCTCAAACAGTGGTGTCGAAGACGCAAGAAATCTGAGGGAGCGGGCTGAGTTTGCTCCGGTTCGGGACCGCTACCGGATCTTCATCCTGGACGAAGCTCACATGGTCACCTCGCACGGCTTTAACGCGCTGCTGAAACTGGTGGAAGAACCCCCGGACCACGTCAAGTTCATCTTCGCCACAACCGAGCCTGAAAAAGTCATAACTACTATCCGTTCCCGCACACACCACTATCCATTCCGACTGGTCCCACCCAACGTGTTAGTCCCCTTCCTGAAGGACATTTGTGAGCGTGAAGGCGTAGCGGTTGATGAGCCGGTGCTCTCTCTGGTTGTTCGCGCCGGTGGGGGCTCTGTGCGTGACTCACTTTCTGTGCTGGACCAGCTCATTGCTGGGTCAGGTGACCGCGTCACTCTTGACCAAGCGACCCGGCTGCTGGGGTTCACAGACTCCGCCCTGTTGGACCGCGCAGTCGAAGCTCTAGGGGTAGGGGACGGCGCCGCAACGTTCGCAGTTGTTGAAGAGATCGTGGAAGCGGGCCACGAACCGCGTCGTTTCGTCGAGGATCTTCTACAGAGGTTCCGCGACCTAATCGTTTGTTTGGTAGCGGGACGGGAGAGCGCCGCGGACGTGCTTGAAGGCGTCCCGGCGGACCAGCTCGCCAGTATGCTCTCCCAGGCTGACGCCTGGGGAATCCACCGGCTTTCAGCTAGTGCGGACACGGTTGAGCAGGCCTTACGTTCCATGACGGGGGCTACCTCACCTCGTCTCCAACTGGAGCTGCTGCTCGCGCGACTTCTCTCTCACGGAGGGGTCCCGACGGGTCCGGTAGCAGTCCCTGTAGCGCCAGCCGAACCAGCGGCTACTCCGCAGGTGTCTAGAGCCGCTGCACCCGAACCAACCCGGCTGGCCCCCGCGGAACCGGAGCGGCAGGCCGCGCCAGAACCGCCCAGGGTGCAGGCCCAGACGCCCGCTCCAAAGGCTGCGCGCCAACTTGCACAGCCGGCCGAGCCCGACCCAACCGACGCCACAGGCGCCGTCGCGGACAGTGGGCCGACAATCGACCAGGTGCGGGCGCAATGGAACGCCATCAGGAAGGGCCTGGACACTCGCAGCCGGGCACTGTCAGCGCTAATCTTGAGCACACGCCACGTCTATTCAAAGAACGGCCTAGTCACCTTCCAGTTTGAGGGCCAAGAAAACGCAGAGCGATTCCGAAAAAACTCCGGGGAACTAGCGCTTGGCCAGGTCCTCTCAGGTATTTTCGGCACCCGGCTGAAGGCTCGCGTTGGGACCGAGCAAGAGCTTGCGGGCGCTCAGGAGCCCGCCCCAGTTCCCAAACCTGACCCAGTTGCTGCAGCTGGTCACGCTCCGGTGCCCGCGGAATCCGAGCCTCGCGAGCAAGCCGCACCTGATCCTCAGCAGCAATCGCGGCCGGCGCGCGTAGCGGACTACGACGACCCCCCGCAAGAACCCCCGGCAGGCGACGACTTCGTTGATGACGGACCGCCAGTTGACGATTTCCAAGGCCTGAGCCCCGCCCCTCCGGTCACGGAACCTCAAGAGCCCGCAGAGCCCGAAACTCCGGTGGAGCCACAGCACTCGGTTAGTTTTCACAGCGCGCGGGACTCCCAGGAGCCGACTGAGCCGGAGATTGGTGCTGACGACAGTGCTGACGCCAAGTACGCGTCCATGCTCCCGGTTGACAGAGTTCTTGACATCATCGGCGGACAGGTAGTGGAGCACACCATTGAGGAGCCCAGCTGAGAGTGAGCAGTGAAGAATGAGTAGCTTCGACGGCGCTATCCAAGACCTGATTGACGAACTAGGGGCGCTCCCTGGGATCGGGCCTAAAAGCGCGCAGCGCCTCGCTTTCTTTATCCTCAACGAAGAAGCAGAAAGCATCGGTCGGCTAGTGAAAGCGATCCAAAAGGTGAAGAGCGATGTCCATTTCTGCTCAATCTGCGGCAACGTGACAGAAAGCGAAACCTGCAGGATCTGTGACGACCCCAGGCGTGAACAAAACACCCTGTGCGTGGTTGAAGAAGCGAAAGACATCAACGCCATTGAGAGCACCCGGGTGTTCCGCGGGCTTTACCACGTGCTGGGCGGTGTCATCGACCCTCTGGCAGGGGTGGGTGCAGACCAGCTGCGTATGCGCGAACTTTTCGCGCGCCTTGCGGACGGGGAGGTCACGGAAGTCATCCTGGCGACAAACCCAACGGTGGAAGGCGAGGCCACCGCCAGCTACATCGCACGCACCGTCTCTCCAATGGGCGTGTCCACAACGCGCCTAGCGTCGGGTCTTCCCGTCGGTGGCGACTTGGAGTACGCCGACGAAATCACTCTAGGCCGGGCATTAGAAGGGCGGCGGAACCTTTAGTTCCACCGCCCTCTCAAGTTTTTAGGACTACTTGGCTTCTGTCGTGTCCGCTTCAGCGTCGGCAACGCCGGTCGCCACGTCCGCCTCGGCCACTTCCTGAGCTGCGATCTGCGCGCGGACGTCATCCATGTCAACGGCGCGGATCTGCGCGATCAGGTCGGCAAGTGCTGGGGCAGGAAGAGCACCGGCCTGGCGGAAGATCGCGATCCCATCGCGGAAAGCCATGAGGGTGGGGATAGAGGTGATCTGGGCCATCGCGGCCAGTTCAGTCTCCGCATCCGTGTCCACCTTGCCGAAAACGATGTCGGGGTTCTCATCTGACAGCTTGTCGTAGACAGGTGCAAACTGGCGGCAAGGTCCGCACCAGGCAGCCCAGAAGTCGACCAGAACGATCGGGTTGTCGGTAATGGTCTTCTCGAAATCGTCTACTTTGAGATCAACGGTGCTCATGAGGCTCCTTGGTTTTTCAGCAGTCTTGTCCGCTTCACGGTGTTTTCCGTACCGAGCCTAGGCGGCATCGGTGATTAGCGCTACCTAGGTTTGCCTCCAGCTGACGTTTATTGCCCATTTCGGACACCACTTTTTGGACGATAGGGAGGTTCGTTGGAAGCCAGGGGAGCTCAAGTGCCTCTGCAGGGGAGGCCCAAGTTAGCTCACTGTGAGACCCGAGTGGTCGCAGGTGTTCACCGCAGCGGACTTCTGCCATCCACACCCACATCACGCGACCTTCCAGGATTCGCCAAGGTCGGAATCCCGGAGAGTCCCAGACTGTCTTTTCAGGTTCCAGGAGAGGTTCCGTGCTCCCCGGGACTGGCCGTCCCAGGATCAGCCCCACCCCAAGTTCCTCTTGGATCTCCCGGAGTAGCGCAAGTTCGGGGCTCTCACCGGTCTCTACCTTCCCACCGGGAAGCTCATAGAACCCCTTCAGCCTCTCCGGGTAGGAGCGCCTCGCGGCAAGCAGTTTGGTTGGCTCCCTCAGCGAATCCACGATCGCGGCTGCAACCACGGGTCGGAGCAAACCGGCCTCACCATCGTGGGGGTCTGCTAAAGCACTCAAGGCGCTCCTTGTCCTTCCCTGTATCTCCCGAGTGTTGCGGGGCGTCCAACGCAGGCTCTTAGTCAATGACCGGGCGGCGACCTGGGGATGACCTGCCCGCCGCGGGCTGATATAGTTTTTAGGTCCAAAGGACATGCGGGTGTAGTTCAATGGTAGAACTTCTGCTTCCCAAGCAGACAGCGCGAGTTCGATTCTCGTCACCCGCTCCAATATTCCTCGCACTCTCTTCGACTTCAAGCTTCCGCGGTGAACCTGAGCGTTCCCGAGCGCAGCAGTTCGGGAAGTGCCGCGCGAACCTCAGCAACAATCTCTTCGGACTCCTTACCGAGCAAAGCAGCAATGGCCGGCATGACCTGTCCGGCGCTCAGTTCTCCGTCAGCGACGCCAACCAAGGCGGCGACGGCCGAACTCACCTGTCGCTCGCGGCCTCCCGCCCGGCCCTGCGTGAGCAGGATCAGCTCTGGGTCAGGCTCACCCGGGCGGTAGTAACGTACTTCGCGCACGTCCTCAGCCCTTTCCAAGGGGATGGTCTCCCACTGCTTCGGTAACACTAAGCTTGTGAGGGCGGTGAGTGCCGCTTCCCCATCCGGGGCGGCACCCTCCGGGAGGTACTCGCTGACGACTACCAGTCCTTCCGCGCCCGGCGTCACGGAAACGTTGATGGAACCCAAGCCAACCTGCTTGGTTCCTACCATGTCGAAGTCGGTGATCCACTCGCGTAGCTCCGCGTTCCAAGAGTCGCGGTCAGCGCCGTCTCCGTGAGCGTCGCGCATCCACCAGGTTGCGTACGTCGGCACGTCCACAAGGTCGCGCTGCACGACCCACGCCCGGACGCTCAGACCCTCTTCAAGCAGAGGAGCGGAAGCGCGCTCAACCCACGCTTCCGGCCGTGCCTGCCAAGGTTCGGCGCCCACCTCCCAGTTGGCCAGCATCTGCAAAATCCCGCCCGGCGCCAAGTGCTCTAGGCCTTCCCGCAGGATCAGCGGGATCAGGCTGTCTCTTTCCATCATTCCGTCGCGGTATTCCAGGTTCGTTCGCGCCCTCACCGACTGTGGGGTGATGACGAAGGGCGGGTTCGAGGTGATGAGGTCGAACTTCTCACCTTGCACCGGTTCGAACAAAGAGCCCTGGCGAACGTCGATATCCAGCTGGTTGAGTGCCGCGTTGAACCTGGTAAACATGCAGGCTCGCTCCGAAATGTCCGTCGCCACCACTCGATTCGCGTGGGTCGCTAGGTAGAGGGCAAGGATGCCGCTCCCGCACCCAACGTCCAACGCGCTGTTGACCTGCCTGCGGATCGTCAAACCCAAAAGGGTTGTGGAGGCGGAGGCAATGCCAAGTACGTAGTCCTGCGGCGTCGGCGCCCCCGTCTGCGCCTGTGCCAAGTCGGACGCGACCCACCAGTTCCGCTCGCTCGCCTCACCTTCTGGAGGACGGAGCGTGGCGGCGTGGGGGCGAAGGTCCACCGCCGCGACGAAGTCCCCCTCGTCCTTCTTCTGGACGAGGCCAAGATGGACTGCGCCATCCGGGGTGAGGGTTGGGAAGACCGCCTGGCACTCCTCTTGCGTGAGGGGTTCAGCCAGGATGAAAAGGCGCGTGAGTAGCGATGCTGGCGAACTGTTGTCCTCCAGCTCAACGGAGGCAGGGACCAGCTGGTCAGCGTCCAGGGCCTGGTTCGCGGCGGGGGAGAGCATGGACTTCACCGTCCCCACGTACCAGTCCGCCTGGGCGAGGTCTTTACGCAGAGCATCCAGCAGGGCGTGGTCGAGCAGAAGCTCAGGGCTTGTTCGCATCGTTTTCTTCCGGCCGGTCGGTAGCATCATGCTTCATGATCGACTATTTCGCGGGAGATCCCCGAACGAATCGCGAGCGCATGCTTGCCGGCGACCTCTACATTGCTGACGACCCTGAGAGCGCTCGGCGCGCGCAGGAAGGGTTCAGGCTCGCGGACGAATATTACCGGCGCTTGGTTGCGGGCGATGAGAACGCGGTTGACTCGCTTCGGAGGCTGCTAGGCGGACTTGGCGAAGGCTCTTTTGTGAAGCCCCCGCTTTACGTTGACTATGGGGAGAACATCTTTATAGGGGCTGGGGTTTTCATCAACTACAACCTCACAGCGCTTGACGTCGCCAGGATCACTATCGGTGATAACTGCCAGATAGGTCCTAGCGTTCAGCTGCTCACGCCTACCCACCCGATTGAGCCCGACCCGCGAAGGGCGCGGCTTGAGGCTGCGAAACCGATTGTCATCGAGGACAACGTGTGGCTTGGCGGCGGCGTCATCGTTGGGCCCGGTGTGACGATCGGGAAAGATAGCGTCATCGGGGCCGGCTCTGTCGTGGTTCGGGACATCCCTGCGGGTGTGGTTGCGGTTGGGAACCCGGCTAGGCCCATTCGTAGCGTCTACGAACCCCGC
>CAYFUU010000047.1:5862-7961 GCA_964346595.1 uncultured Actinomyces sp. | reverse complement strand
CACCTGGCCGGCGTCATCGCCGCTCAGACAGACCTGCCGGTCATTGGCGTACCCATTCAGTCGCAGGCACTATCCGGCATGGACTCCCTGCTCTCAACAGTGCAGATGCCCGGCGGGATCCCCGTAGCGACCATGGCTATCGGGGGTGCAGGCGCAACCAACGCAGGCCTATTCGCCGCCAGGATCATCGCCCTTAGCGACCCCGAACTTCGGGAGCGGCTCCTTGCCAGGACACGCGCAATGGCAGATGCCGTTTTGGCAAGCAACGAAAAGCTGCAACAGAACTCTTAGCTCTGCCTAGACAACGCCGCGGTTGGCGATGTCGCTCCTGTAGAAGGTCCCGGTGGTGTCTGCGGCTTTCAGGGCTGAATAAACTTTGTCTTGAGTGTCCTTCAACGTCGCTCCGGATGCCTGCACCAGGTAGACGCGGCCACCGTCCGCAACAAGCTTCCCATCTTGGCCCGCTTTGACCCCGGAGTAGTAGACGTTAACGTCTTCCCCGAAGTCCGGGACGAGCGCCCCGGCTTCGTAGCTTCCAGGGTACCCGTCAGAGGCGACGACAACCCCAACGCAGTTCATGTCCTGGTCCCACTCAAGCGTTGGCTCTTCGCCTCCAAGCAGGGCGCCGATCACCTGTGCCAGATCCGATTTTAGGCGCGGTAGGACAACCTGTGCCTCCGGATCCCCGAAGCGAGCGTTGAACTCGATCACCTTAGGGCCCTCCTCGGTATCAATCAGCCCCGCGTAAAGGACGCCCCTGAAGTAGTCCCCCTGATCCGCTAGCTGCCGGGCCACAGGCTTCAAGATCTTCTCCGTAGCAGTGTCCACCGAAGCCTGCGAGATCTGGGGGACAGGGGAGTAAGCGCCCATGCCGCCGGTGTTTGGACCCAAGTCGCCATCGTAGGCAGCCTTGTGGTCTTGGGCAATCACCATTGGATAAACGCCTGCTCCATCCACGAAGGCCAGAAGAGAAAACTCTGGACCCTCCAAGAACTCCTCGACGACAACACTCGCGCCGGCTTCCCCAAAGCGATTCGCTTCCAACATGTCCCAAAGGGCTTCCTTAGCTTGCTGGGCCGTCTCCGCCACGACAACGCCTTTGCCTGCGGCGAGCCCGTCCGCTTTCACGACGATGGGGGCTCCCTGGGAGTCGACGTAACCGCAGGCCTCTTCGTAGTCGGTGAAAGCCTGGTAGTCCGCGGTGGGGACCCCTGCGGCCGCCATTACCTGCTTCGCGAACTCCTTAGAGCCCTCAATCCGGGCGGCCCGCGCACTTGGACCAAACGCGCGCAGCCCCGCCTCCTCAAACCTGTCGACCAATCCCTCTGTCAGCGGTTGCTCAGGACCCACCACCGTAAAGTCAATGTTGTTGTCGCGCGCGAAAGCAATCAGAGCTTCTTGATCGCTGGTCCTGATAGGAGACGTCTTTATCCCGTCGCGCTCCATCCCCGGGTTTCCGGGCAAACAGAAGACTTCAGGGTTGCTGATCCCGCGGAGCAGAGCCTTAGCGATTGCGTGTTCGCGGCCACCAGAGCCAACCACCATGATTTTCATTTAGCTGCTCCGGTAGATCTTTCTTCGGCTTCGGTGCGCCGCTCATCGATAAGCGCTTGCAGGACGCCTGGGTAAAGTGCATGCTCAACCCGGTGAACGCGGGCTTCAAACGTTTCAAGCGTGTCTGTCCCAAAACGGTGCACGGGCTGCTGGGCCAGGATGGGGCCAGTGTCAACGCCCTCGTCAATCAGGTGAACTGTGACCCCGCCGTGACCGCCCATGTACGTTTCCTCGATCGCGCCCACGCCTGGAAAGTGCGGGAGCAAGGAGGGGTGGATGTTCACGATCCGCCCCTGGTACGCGTCCAGCAAGGGTTGGCCGATGATCCGCATGTAACCAGCCAGGGCGACCAGCTCTACATCCCTTTCCTGGAGCACTTCCAGGATGGCGGCGTCCATGGCTTCGCGGCTTTCAAACTCCTTGGGAGAGACACAAACTGAGTCAATCCCCAGACGCGAGGCCAGCGTCAGCGCCTTCGCGCCGGGCTTATCGCAGATGAGTACGGGGATCTCGACAAGCAGCCTGCCTTCGCGAGCTGCAGCAGC
>CAYFUU010000047.1:0-5762 GCA_964346595.1 uncultured Actinomyces sp. | reverse complement strand
GCGGCAAGGCCTTCCGGGAGCATCCGGGGGAGGTTCTCAACAAACCCGCCGCCAGTGACGTGAGCAGCGCCTTGCACCAGCCCGGCGTTCATCAGGGGAAGGACTGCGCGGGCGTAGATCTTCGTAGGACGTAGCAAGATCTCCGCGACCGATACAGCCTCTTCTTCCGTGTGAAGGAAGGGGTCTTCCACGCTCAGTCCAGCGTCCGCGATCACCTTGCGGATCAACGAGTACCCGTTCGAGTGGAAACCGGACGAGGGCAGTCCCAGCAACACGTCCCCCGACTCGATGCCCGCTCCCGTGATCAGGTGGTCCTTCTCAACGGCTCCAACCGCAAACCCTGCAACGTCAAACTCACCGGGACCATATAGCCCCGGCATCTCAGCTGTTTCCCCACCGACCAAGGCGGCGCCCGCTTGCACGCAACCCTCAGCGATGCCAGCCACCACTTGCGCTACCACCCCAGGAACAGTCTTCCCGGTTGCGATGTAGTCAAGGAAATAGAGGGGCTGGGCTCCTTGCGCCACGACGTCGTTCACACACATCGCCACGCAGTCGACCCCAATAGTGTCGAAATGTCCCGCTGCGATAGCGACCAGCAGTTTCGTGCCGACACCGTCGGTCCCTGAAACCAGGACGGGCTGCTTGTAGTCCAGCGCCGACAGGTCGAACGCGCCTCCAAAACCACCAAAACCGCCCATGACCCCCGGGCGAACGGTGCGCTCCACGTGAGGGCGGATGCGGCTCACGACCTCATAGCCAGCTTCAACATCGACTCCGGCCTTGCCGTAAGCGTTCTTCACGGTGCTCCACTCTCTAGTTGGGCTGGCTAACTTGCGCGTAAGGGATTCTTCAGGGAATCCAAGTACTCTTCCTCGTAATCGTAAAGCGGGGTTGGGTAGTCCCCGTTGAAATACGCCATGCACAGTCCGCCGTAGGGGGCGGACGAGGGCAAGCCGATCGCGTCAACGACGCCCTCCACACTAAGGAACTCGAGCGAGTCGGCCCCCAGGTACTCGCGCATCTCCGAAACGGAAAGGGACGAGGCGATCAGGTCCGCCCGGTTCTGGATGTCAATCCCGTAGAAGCAGGGGTAGGCGAGCGGCGGGGCAGCGATCCGCAAATGGACTTCAGCGGCGCCCGCGTCGCGTAGCAGTTCAACCAGGCGGCGGCTAGTCGTCCCCCTGACAATCGAGTCGTCAACCAGGACAACGCGCTTGCCCTCCACAACGCCGCGGACAGCTGAGAGCTTCATTCTCACGCCCTGATCCCTCAGGACCTGGGTGGGTTGGATGAATGTGCGGGCGACGTACTGGTTCTTGATCAACCCCATCTCATACGGCAAGGCAGCGACCTCGGCGTAACCAGACGCGGCAGACAGAGAAGAGTTCGGGACACCCACAACCATGTCGGCGTCAGCGGGCGCTTCCTTCGCAAGCAGGCGGCCCATCTGCTTGCGGGCCGCGTGAACGTTGACGCCGGCAATGTTGCTGTCAGGTCGGGCGAAGTAGATGTACTCCATAGAACAGATCGACTGTTGCGTCTCAGTCGTGAAGCGATCGCTCCGGACGCCGTAGTCGTCTATCGTGACGACTTCACCCGGTTCAATGTCGCGCACGAAGCGAGCCCCTACGGCGTCAAGCGCGCAGGTTTCAGAGGCTACAACGTAAGCACCGTTCCTCATCCGGCCAATGGAAAGAGGGCGAAACCCGTTAGGGTCGACAGCCGCGTACATGGCGTCCCCGGTCAGGAGGACGTAAGAGAAACCTCCGCGGACCTGCTGCAAGGCCTCTTTGAGGCGACCAAGGAAAGTCGGGGCTTTACTGCGCCTGATTAGGTGCATCAGAATCTCAGAGTCTGAGTTTGAACGGAAAATCCCGCCGGAGTCCTCAAGCTCGGTTCGCAGTGTTACCGCGTTCGTGAGGTTTCCTGTTTGTCCCAGAGCAACCTGGGAATCCTGGAAGTTGAACAGGAGTGGAGCGACGTTGTCGATCCCACCGGAGTCTTCACTGGAGTACTGGACTGACCCGATTGCTGCCGGGCCCGCCAAACGGTCCAGCTGACTTTCGTGCTTGAAAACGGAGGAGACTAAGCCGCGGCCCCGGTGACCAATCAGACGGCCGTCGTCGTTCGAAACAATGCCGGCGCCTTCTTGCCCGCGGTGCTGCAGGGTGCGGAGTCCAAAATAGGCTAGGCGGGACGCATCGGGGTGCCCCCAAACTCCAAACAAACGTTTCTCTTCCTACGCGAGCAGATTCGGGATAGCCGTGAAGTAGCTCTGCTTCGCTTCTGCCACCGGAATGTCTATGCTCCCACCTTCGGCTTGGAATAGCAGGCGCGGTTCACGGGTGACCTCCCCCAGGTGCGTGAGCGTGACTCCCATCTGCTGAGCCAGTTCCTGGAGTGCATCACGGTTTTCCGGCCGGGTCGACAGAACGAAGCGTCCCTGAGTTTCTGAGAACAGGTTTCCTGCTGGCAGGGCGGTGGCCAGGGAAACGCCTAGGTTCTGGTCGCTCTCACTGAAGAGGGACTCGGCGATTGCAACGGCCAGGCCACCTTCGGAAACGTCGTGAGCGCTCTGGACCAGCCCCGCGCGGATTGCTGTCAGCACCAGGTCTTGCGCTGCCTTTTCGGCGTCAATGTCGAAACCAGTGAACGGGCCGAAGATCCTTCCAGTGAAAAGCTTTTGGAGTTCGGAGCCGTCAAAGTCGCTGCCCGTTTCTCCGACAACGTAGACGGCGTCACCTTCAGCTTTGAAAGCAGAAGGGGTGACCTGGTCCAGGTGGTCGATCAGCCCGACCATGCCGATGGCCGGCGTTGGGTAGATGGACTGCCCATCGAACTCGTTGTAGAGGGAAACGTTCCCTGAAATGACGGGGAAGCCCAGGGCGTTGCACGCCGCGGAGATACCAGCTGTTGCCTCTTGGAGTTCCCAGTAGGACTCGGGGTTCTCAGGGCTCCCGAAGTTGAGGCAGTCGGTGATTGCTAAAGGCTGCCCGCCTGCAGCAACAACGTTCCGGGCAGCTTCCGCAACCGCGGCCTGCGCCCCCACGTTCGGGTCCAGGAACAGGTAGCGGGCATTGCAGTCGGTAGTCATCGCAAGGGCTTTATCGGTTCCGCGAACCCGCACAACGCCCGCGTCAGAGCCGGGCAGAACCACGGTGTCTCCGCCAGCGCGGGAGTCAAACGTCTGGAACAAGCTGGCTTTCGAGGCGATTGTGGGGGAGCCCAGCAGGTCCAGCAGCACCTGGGTGGGGTCGGAAACCTCTGGGACCCAGGGGTCACCCGGGTCAAGCAGACGCGCGGGCTTCTTCACCGGCGGGTTTGCTTCTGGAGCTTCTGCAAGAGAGTCCACGGGGATGTCCGTGACCAGATCTCCACCGAAGAACAGCTGGTAGCTGGGGTCTTCTGTCACCTCACCGATCGTGACGGCTTCCAAGCCGTGGTTTGCAAACACGTCAGCGACTGTTTCTTCCCCGCCCTGCTTTACGCAGATGAGCATGCGTTCCTGCGACTCAGAAAGCATCATTTCATACGGGGTCATGCCCTCTTCCCTGGTGGGGACCAGGTCCAGGTTCAGCTTCATCCCGAAGCCAGCCTTGGATGCCATTTCAGAGCTGGATGACACCAGGCCTGCAGCCCCCATGTCCTGGATGCCAACCAGCACGTCTGAGTGGTTCTGGATCAGGTCCAGGCAGGCGTCCATCAGAAGACGCTCAATGAAGGGGTCCCCGGCTTGGACAGCGCTGCGTTCTACAGGTTCCTCACCCTCATCCTCGAACGATTCGGACGCAAACGTGGCGCCGTGGATGCCGTCCCGCCCAGTTGTTGCGCCCGCGTACATGATCAGGTTCCCGGCGCCTGCAGCGAGTCCTTTTTGGATGTCTTCGTGTTTCATCAAACCGACAACCATTGCGTTCACCAGGGGGTTCCCCTGGTAGACGGGGTCGAAAGCGATTTCACCGCCAACGGTAGGGACGCCGATCGTGTTCCCGTAACCCGCGAGGCCGGCGATGACTTCGCGGACCAGGAACTTGGTGCGCGGGTCGTCAAGTTCGCCGAAGCGGAGGGAGTTCAGGGAGGCGATGGGGGTTGCGCCCATCGAAAAGACGTCGCGCAGGATGCCGCCAACGCCGGTTGCAGCGCCCTCATACGGCTCAACAGCGGACGGGTGGTTATGGCTCTCCATCTTGAAGGCAATAGCCAGCCCATCACCAATGTCGACGATCCCGGCCCCCTCGCCAGGGCCCTGCAGGACATGTTCCCCATCTGTTGGAAAGCCGCGCAGGAACTGTTTGGAGTGTTTGTAAGAGCAGTGCTCGCTCCACATCACCGAGTACAGGCCGGCTTCCGTGTAGTTCGGGAGCCGGCCAAGGATGTTGTCTGCGATGAGGTTGTACTCCGCGTCGGTGAGGCCCCACTCGCGGTAAAGCTTCTGTTCCTTCACCTGCTCTGGTGTAGGTTCAGCATCAGCCATTGGTTTGCTGCTCCTTGGTAGAAGTTTGGAGGCGTGCTCCTGGCTTGCAGGCGCGAACGAGTGCGTCAAAAACCGCGATCCCATCTGTTCCACCGACTACGGGATCCAGCGCCCTGGTTGGCTGGGGCATCATCCCCACGACGTTGCCTTCCCAGTTGCTCACCGCCGCGACGTCACTCAAGGATCCGTTTGGGTTATCTGTGTACTTCAGGAGAACTTGCACCTGGTCTTCCATCGCGTGCAGCGACGCGCGGTTGCACCAGTACCTCCCGTAGCGGTGAGCGAAAGGAAGACGGAGTCGGTCCCCGACGTCGAAACCTGGGATAGGGGAGACAACTTCTAGTTCCGCGTCGCCACTTGCGAAGCGCCCGTCCTCGTTCTCTAACAGCACGCCGGGTAGCAGACCCAGCTCAGTCAGGATCTGGAAACCGTTTCCTATGCCCAGGACGTGACCGCCGCTCTTTGCGAACCCCTTGACGGCTGCTGCAAGCGGGTCTGTTGCTGCGATCGCGCCAGGACGCAGGTAGTCTCCGTAGCTGGCGCCGGGTGGCAGTAGAAGAGCATCAAATTTCCCAAGCTCGCTAGGGTCACCGACCACCTGAACGTCTAGCACTGGAAACTTGGAGAGGGCGCGTGCGGCCTCATCTGCGGCCGAGCCCGGGAAGTCGACGATCGCCAGCGAAACCTGCTTACTCATGACTCCTCAGAGATGATTTCGTAGGTGAAGGACTCCGTGTTGGGGTTTACAAGAAGAGCATCGCACAGGTCTTGAGTGACCTGCTCGGCGCGCTCCAGGTCACCGTCAACTTTCAACTCAATCAGCTTGCCTATACGCACGTCGCTCACTTCGCCGTGGCCCATCCTGGTTGCGGCAGCTTTCACGGCCTGCCCAGCAGGGTCGACCACTGAGTCCTTCAGGGTCACAGCGATTTTCACCAGGTACATGGAGTGCCTTTCGTTAGTCGTTTTGCAGGCGGTCTAGAACAACCTGGTAGACGTCCCGCAGGTCTCCAAGGCCACGTCGATAAACATCTTTGTCGAGGTGAGCACCAGTTTCCTGGTCCCAAAGGCGGGCGGTGTCGGGGGAGACTTCGTCGGCAAGGAGGATTTTGCCTTCTTCGTCGCGTCCGAACTCAACCTTAAAGTCAACAAGATCGATGCCGATGTCCGCGAACAGTTCACGGAGGGCCCGGTTCACCACCAACGCTTTTTCTTTGAGTTCCTCGATTTCGTCGTCCGAGGCCAGCTGGAGCATGCGCACGTGATCGTCGGTCAGGAGCGGGTC
>CAYFUU010000046.1:0-8605 GCA_964346595.1 uncultured Actinomyces sp. | reverse complement strand
CACTCAAGTTCACAACCGGAAACTACCCGGAAAACATTGAGGCCCGGCAGGTCACCCAGGACATCACGAACCAGGCGTGCCTCTACTGCCACGCCGACCTCACCAACGACATTCGCCACCCTGGCAGTGCAGAGCCTGGAGAGATCCTTGACTGCACCCGCTGCCACTCAAACGTCGGACACGATTAGGAGCAAACAGTGACTGACAACGATTCGAAGCCCGCGGCAACGAAGACCGTGCAGATCCGTCCCCTGTGGATTGTTTTGATCATGCTGGCAGCGATCGCGGTGACCTTCACCGTCACTGCCCTCTTGATGAGCGTCTTTAAACACCAGCAGGAAAGCGCGGCGCCGGTAACCACCGTGACTGCTCTTGACGAGACGACGTACGACCCGGCGGTGTGGGGGGAGAACTTCCCCAGTCAGTACGAAGGTTGGCTGGACACGGCAGAGTTCACCCCAACCAACCACTCCCAGGAGCTGGTTGAGCTGGATCGCGAAAACGACCCCCGCGATGAGGTCACCGGCGACAAGACCGTTGAAGACCCACGCTTGAAGGTTCTCTGGTCTGGGTATCCGTTTGCGACGGAGTATCGTCACGCTCGCGGTCACGCCTACATGACTTTGGACCAGACGTATTCGCTTCGTGCCGTTGAGTACAACCAGCCGGGAACTTGCGTGAACTGTCACGCCTCCATGCCGGCGGTGTACAGCGAGCTTGGGGATGGCAACCAGGAAGAGGGCTTCCTGAAGCTCGGCACAATGTCTCTTGAAGAAGTCTTGCCTCTGGCGGAGCATCCCGTCGCGTGCATCGACTGCCACGACCCGGAGACCATGGCGCTACGAATCACCCGTCCTGCGTTCATGAAGGGCATTGCCCAAGTGAAGGCGTACGAAGACGGGATTGAGGATTACGACGTCAACCGTGACGCGACCCGCAACGAAATGCGCTCCTACGTTTGCGCCCAGTGCCACGTTGAGTACTACTTCGCTGGCGAAGACAAGGTCCTGACGTTCCCTTGGAAGAACGGCCTAGACCTTGATGGGATTTGGCAGACCTACATGGACAACGGTCACGTGGACTGGATCCACGCGGACTCTGAGGCTGCGGTCC
This sequence comes from uncultured Actinomyces sp., assembly GCA_964346595.1. GTDB lineage: Bacteria > Actinomycetota > Actinomycetes > Actinomycetales > Actinomycetaceae > Scrofimicrobium. The sequence continues at coordinate 7,492 of CAYFUU010000046.1, read as the reverse complement.
TGAAAGCTCAGCACCCGGAGTTCGACGTCTGGTCTCAAGGTGTTCACGCGGCGAACGGCGTGAGCTGCGCCGACTGCCACATGCCCTACCAACGCAACGGCTCCGTCAAACTCAGCACCCACAAGATCACGTCTCCTGTCGCGGACTACAACCTGGCTTGCGGCACCTGCCACGACACACGGGGCGACACCCTTGAGAACCGGGTGAAGACCATCCAGGACAACTTCATTGAGTCGCGCGACCGCGCACTTGATGCGACTGTCTCGCTGATCAACGACATTGAAGCTGCGATCAAGGACGGCAGCGCCAGCGAAGACGCGCTGACGAGCGCCCGCTACTTCCAGAACAAGGCGAGCTTCTACACGGACTACGTCTACTCGGAGAACTCCTACGGTTTCCACGCCCCCGACTACAGCCAGCGCGTGCTAAGCCAAGCACTCGATGCGGCCCGCAAGGGACAGTTGGCACTGAAGGGCGTGCCCATGGAAGAACTGGCGCCTTCCGAAATCTCGATGCGCAACGCGTCAGAGTCGGCGCGCTACCAAAAGTTCGTTAGCGACGTTGACGCTGCTGAGACCAACCAAGCAGCGGGCTAGTAGATGACTGACCCCTCAGCGGATCAAGCTGAAGGCGGCGCGGGGAACGAAGGCGACTTCGACGAAGACCAGGACTTCTACGAAGGTGTCGAAGGCGATGACGACCTGTTCGACCGCACCGCGAGGCAGCGGAAGAAACGAAAGAAGCGCGCTCGGGGCTCCGGCGGGGCTTCTGCTGCAGGCGACACAAAAAAGGGAGTAAAGGGCAGCTCTGGAGGGCTGGCTGAAGAAGACGCTGAAGAAGGTACTGAAGAACGTGCTGAAAAAGGTGCGGATGAGCCGGAACAGCCCCAGAAGGTCACTTACGCAGTCCTGCCGCGCAGCGTCAAAGTAGGCATTTTCATCGCGCTGATTGTTGGCGTGATCATGGGCATCTACGTCGCTGGTGGGTCTGGGGACGCCGGGGACGCCTCATCCCTCACCACCCAAGAACTACCAGAAGGACACCCTGACATTAGTGAAATGGGTAGCTCGGGCACTTCGGGTGGCAGCGTTGAAGGGCTCGCTGAACTGGTTGCGCTGGTTGCGCGCGAACCGGACAACCTCGATGCGCGCATCGACCTGGGCGTCGCCTACTTGAACGCGGGCGAAGTCGGTGCGGCTGGCAGTCAGTGGCAGACGGTTCTGGACGCCGACCCAGAGAACATCCCAGCGCTTTATTGCATGGGGTTCTACTACCTGGCTCTGCCTGAGCCTGACGAAGAAGCGGCTGCAGAAACCTGGTCGCGTGTAGTTGGGCTGGCGCCGGATTCGCCTGAGGCGGAGTCTGCAGCGTCGCTTATTGACTCCCTTACCGAATCCTCCACTGGGTCCGACTAGCTGGGTTTGTCTTGGACTCTGTCTCTATCCCTGTCGCCTTCCTTGCAGGACTCATCTCTTTCGCGTCGCCCTGCTTCCTGCCGATAGTTCCCGTGTTCCTTGCATACCTGACCGGCGGTTCAACCGGTTCTAGTGATCTAGGCAAGATCCCGGCGCTTGCTTCAGCCGGTCCAGCGGGGCCTGACGGGTTCATAAGCTACGCGGAACCGCATGCAGGGAGCCCCAAGAAGCCGCGCCGGCAAGGCACGACACGCAGCCGAAACGTGATGCGCGGCCAAAACGTGATGCGCGGCCGAAACGTGATGCGCGGCCGAAACATGATGCGCGGCCAAAACGTGATGCGCGGCCGAAACGCGGTGGGGGTCTCCACCGAGGTGCGGGGGCCCTGGTGGGGGGTCGCCAACGCTGGCGTCTTCTCGCTGGGGTTCACGGCGGTATTCATGGGGCTGTGGCTGCTCATCTCCCTGCTGGGGCTGTCCGTTGGGGACTACCGGGGAGTTCTCAGGGTGGTAGGCGGAATCCTCCTCATCCTGCTGGGCTTAGTCAGCTTGGGTTTCTTCCGAAACTTCGGTGGTGGCTTTGGGCCGCTAGAGCGAATGAACATGGCAGGAGCGCCGACCCTTCGCCGCTCTTCACTCATGGGGGTGGCGTTTGCTGCCGCCTGGTCCCCGTGCGTTGGGCCTGTTCTGGGAGTCATCCTGGGGCTTGCGATGGTGCGTGGCTCCATGGGAGTTGGGATGCTGCTCCTGTTCGCCTACTGCGCTGGGCTGGCATTGCCTCTCCTTTTGATGGCAGCGGGGGTGAGCGGCCTGCAAGAACGCCTCTCTTGGTTCTCAAGACACGGCCGAACGATCACCGTTGTTGCCGGAATCCTCCTGATTGTGATCGGATTCTTGTTAGCGACCGACTTGCTGGCACCGCTCAGCAACGTGAGCTTGGGTGGGATCTAAGGGGGATGCATGACTGAGGATGCCAGTCTTGAAGACCGCACAGACGTTGGAGTGGCGGAGATTTTCCACTGGATCTACCGATTCTTCTACTCCAAAACGGTTGGCCTGGTCCTGATTCTGCTGCTCGCTTTCTACGCGGTCATTGGCTCAGTCATTGTCCAAGCGGCACCTGGCACGTACTCTGACCCGGCCGCTAAAGAAGCCTTCCTAGCCCAAGTTGGTCCCAGGTACGGCGCGTTCGCGCCGATCCTCAGCGGCTTGGGCTTCTTCCACGCCTTCACGTCCGTTGGCTTCTACGTGGTTGTGGTGATGCTGGCCCTGTCGGTCACCGCCTGCACAACCCACCGCATCCCTGAACTGGTCAAACGGCAGAAGGACCCCCGGGTTCACGTCTCTAAACGTTTCTTTGACAAGGCGCGCTACCGTGGCGAGATCGTTGCGCGGGTCCCAGAGAAGACCGCTCTGAATGCTGCGGAAAAGGTGCTGAAGCGGAACCGGTTCCGCGTGCTTAGTGACCCTCGCGAACCCGACACTTCCCTCTATGGGGACCGTTTTGCGTGGTCGGGGATCGGCACCGTGATCGCTCATACCAGCTTCATCATCATCCTGGCAGCCTTCGTTATCAGTGCGACCTGGGGTGTTGAGGACCTGAAGACCATCCCTGTTGGGGGGAGCGCTGAAGTCGGTCACGGGACAGACTTGGTTCTCACCGTCCACTCATTCCAAGACACGTATACGGAAGAAGGAAGGCCCGCCGACTACGTGTCTGAAGTTGAGCTGTCGGACGCTGGCGGGGAGATCAAGACCCAGGAAGTCCGCGTCAACTCACCCCTCACCTACAAGGGCTACCGGTTCCACCAGCAGACCTTCGGGGTTGCAGCAGAGTTCAAAGTGGCTGAGCCAGGGGGAGACATCCTGTTCGACGGTGCGATCCCACTGCAGTGGACGTCGAATGACGGTTTGAATGCTGTGGGTCGGGTCGAACTTGAAGACGCAGACCTAGAAGTTATTGTCGCTACCGCAGCCTCCGGGCAAGTCGGGTCGACAATTCCCGCGGGCGCAGCAGCGGTTGAGATCTACAGCCTGTCAACTGACGAACCCCTGGGGGCAGGCCAACTGTCGCAGGGCGAGACTGGGCAGGTTGCGGGACTAGAAGTGACGTTCGAGCGCGAAGCGAAATACACCGGGATTCTGGTGCGCCAAGACCCTGGAACAGTCTGGATGTGGATTGGCAGCGCTCTACTGGTCATCGGCATGAGCATCACCTTCATGTTCCAGTACCGCCGAATCTGGGTGCGGGTGTTCCCTGAAGAGGGACAGGTAGTGATCCGCTTCGGGGCAGTCTCCCGCTGGGACGCGTCTTACCAGCGGGTCTTTGAAAACGTTGTTGCAGAGGTCAGTGAAACGCTGGCCGCCTCCCCTGGGGCACCCCAGGTTGCTCCGGAAGACACGGAAGAACAGGATTAGCCCATGGATACCCTGCAAGTGGCTGAATATTTGCTGGTCGCCTCCCTTGTATTCGTTGTCTTGGCGTTGCTCAGCAACATTGTTGTTGTGACGACGCGGACCTCTGCGAAGACCCGGGCCCGCGTCAAAGCGGGTGCTGCGGTCCGCGCTGAAGCTAGCTCCGACTCGGAGGAGTCTGAGGCTTCTACGAGTCCGGTGGTGTCTGCGACGACGAACACGAAGTCAGCGGACAAGCTCGCCTCGAAAACTCGCGACGCCCGGAAGGCGAAGCGGGGGCTTCCGAAAGGCCTGGCGCTCTACGGGACAGGCTTCACGTTCGCCTCCTTTGTCCTGATAACGGTCTACCTGATCTTGCGGATGTCCATGACGGGCTACGGGCCCTTCGCGAACCAGCACGAGTTCGCGGTCTCCTTCGTCTGGGGGATCCTGCTTGCTTACCTGGTCGCCGAATACGCTTTCCAGGTCCGCGCCCTGTCGCTCATGGTGCTCCCCGTCGCAGCAGCACTGATCGTCTACGCACTGAGTCTTCCCGTTGAGGTTGAATCCCTCATCCCGGCGCTGCAGAATCACCTGCTGCTGAATCTTCACATTGGGTTCGCGATCCTGGCTTATGGCGCTGCTGCGGTTTCGTTTGGCGCAGCAGTCTTCTACTTGGCTTACCCGTGGCTCTCAACCAAAATCAAGCACTTGCCGTCCCGCGGGTTGCTCGACGACATCGGCTACAAGTCTGCGACCGTCGCGTTCTCCATGCTGACCATTGCGATCGTTCTGGGTGCGGTTTGGGCGAACACGGCGTGGGGTCGCTACTGGGGTTGGGACCCGAAAGAGACCGCTGCCCTGGTCACGTGGCTCATTTATGGGGCCTACTTGCACGCGCGGGTCACTCGCGGTTGGCGCGGGAACCGAAGCGCTTGGCTGCTGGTTCTGGGCTTTGCTGCTGTCCTGTTCACCTACCTTGGGAACCACTTCTTCGGTGGTCTCCACTCTTACGCGTGATGTCCTCTAACACCGATAACACTGATCGCTCAGACTCACCCCGCTCTTTCCTGACGTGGGTGAAGACATCAACGGCAGGCAGTCTCCTGGTCCTTGGGGTCGTGGCACTAGTTGTGCTTGCGGCAGTGTGGGGTGTCGCGGCGATCCGGAGCAAAGATGGCGGGGCTTCCGGCGGGGCTTCGAGCGGGTCGGGTGGTGAGCTGGAGGGGGCAACGGCTGTAGAGACACCAGATACGGGTGCCCCCGCGCCGAAGATCGGTGAGCCTGCACCGCTCTTTACAGCAACCGATACCGCAGGGGACAAGGTTGACCTTGAATCGCTACGCGGGGGCCCTGTTTGGCTGGTCTTCAACGCAACCTGGTGCGCTGACTGCCGGGCCGAGCTCCCCGACGTTCAAGAAGCCCACCAGGAGTTTGGCGACCAGGTGCAGATAGTCGGCATCTACCTGTCAGACAGCGAATCGCAAGTGGTCGACTACGCGGAGCGCTTGGGTCTCACCTTCGAACAAATCGCGGACCCGAGCAGCGAGCTAGGGGCGCTCTACCGCGTGATGGCAGTCCCCACCCACTACTTCCTTGACGCTGAAGGGACCGTCGCGGCGATCGACATTGGGACGCTTTCCCCGAAAGCAATCAAAGAGAACCTGGAGTCGCTTCTGTCGGATAGCTGAGGCTCCTCCCCAGCTTGAGGGGTAGGTGTCTTTCCACAGCCTCTCCGCGCCTCCCTGACGCTAAGACGCCTCTTCGAGAACACTGTGAAGGACGCGAGCTGGTTCCTTGGGGGAGACGTGGAAAAAGAAGCAACGGCCGGTGACCGCGAGTTAGGACGCGAATCAGGAATGGTCACCGTGGAGACCGCACTGTCGCTCGGCGCGATCATGATGGTGGTCCTGGCGGTCTTAGTTGCTATCGCTGCTGGGACCACGCACGCAACCCTTTGCAACGCAGCTAGGGCTGGAGCCCGCGCCTATTCCCTGGGGCAGGACGCTTCCGCGGCCGCCTCCCTTGTCAGCAGTCGCGTGGGGCAGGTTCTTGTTGAGGACACTTCAGGGTGGTTCACGGTTCGGGTCACAGGAGCAGCGATGCAGCTGGGTCAGTGGCAGACCCTTCCAATCACCTGTGAGATTCGCGCTCACCGTGAACCATTCATCACGGGCCTTCCATGATCCTGGAGACGCCGGTGGGGCAGGAGAAGGAGGAGGGGTCGTCGACCGTGCTGTTCGCGCAGCTTGCGGCACTGCTGGTTGTCGTTGCGGCCTTACTGGCGGGCCTTGGGAGCGTTCTGGCGGCCCAGCAGAAGGCTCAAGGGGTAGCGGACATGGCGGCGTTGGCAGGAGCTGACAGGTCTTCGGTGGCGGTCTATGCGGTGGATGGGGACGCTCACGGGCCGTGCGTCGCTGCGGGAGAAGTTGCGGAAGCAAACGGGTTCTCGCTGAGCTCCTGCCAGGTTCAAGGCACCGACACGTTCGTTGAAGTGTCGCGCCGACTGGGGGTGTTTCCCGGCGGGCTGGGCGGACTAACTGTGCGTGCAAAGGCACGGGCAGGGCCGCCAACAAGCTTCAGTGGTTCAGAGTGATCCTGGGGAGCGGTCAGCCAAAAACTTGAGCAGTGCGATGGCTCCGGCTTTTGAGAGGGGCTCGTTGCGGTTCCCGCACTTCGGGCTTTGGATGCAGGCAGGGCAGCCTTCTTCGCAAGCACAGCTTTCCACCACCTCCAGTGTCTTCGTGATCCACTCTTTAGCGCTCGCGAAACCGGAATGAGCGTAGCCCGCACCACCCTTGAACGCGTCGTGCACGAACACTGTCGGACGGTGCGTTTGGGTGTGCTCCGTGGTGGAAAGCCCACCCAGGTCCCAGCGGTCGCAACCTGCAAGCAGAGGCAGGATCCCGATAGCCGCATGCTCGGCAGCGTGCAGGGCGCCCGGAAGGTCAGCAGTTTCTATCCCTGCCACCGCTACGGCCCCGGGGTTCAACACGTACCAGGTCGACTGGGTCTCCATGATCCGCTCAGGCAGGGTCAGCTGGTGGTTAGAGATGTACTCCATGTAAGGGAGCCGAAGCAGGTCGTAGTCCGTAACCCGGGTGCTCACCTCCGTCTCCCCGACGTGCCAGGTGACTAGCCCATCCTCGCTGGTCCACTCTGTCTCTGCGTGTTGTTCTCGCTCTGGATGTTGTCCTCGGTCTTGGTGTTGTTCTTGGTTTTGGTGTTGTTCTCGGTCCAAGATCCGCACTTCGGTGTGAACGCTGGGGCGGGTGCGAAGGGGAGTGGTCACCCTCTCAACTACGGCGATGCGCTGCTCAGCGTCCTCATTCACTGCGGTCAGTTCCAAGACATGGAAAGTCTGGCCCTGGTGGATGTAGATCGCATCAGGGTGAACTTCCGCGTCCGCCTTGTCTGCAGGCACCGTGCCGATCACTGCTCCGGTCCTTATGTCGATGATCTGGACGTCGCCGCCGGCCCCGCGGATGTCGATGGAGTCGTGGGGTCGCTCATCGAGCCCAAAGTTCCAGTACCACTTGTCGCCCCTAGGCCTCAGGTAACCAGCGCGAGTCAACTCTTGTAGGAGGGTTTCTGAGGTGAGGCCGAACAGCTCCAGGTCGCTTCGATCCAGGGGAAGCTCCATAGCGGCGGCACAAAGGTGTGGTGCCAGCACGTACGGGTTCT
>CAYFUU010000045.1:4702-9026 GCA_964346595.1 uncultured Actinomyces sp. | reverse complement strand
GAGGGACCGTGGCTCGAGTGATCGTGAGTGGTGGCGGATACGGTGGGGTGACGGTCGCTAAAGGGCTGGGCTCCGTTGCGGACGTGGTCCTGGTTGAACGTAAAGACCAGTTTGTTCACCACGCGGCAGCGCTGCGAGCCGCGGTGGATGAGGTGTGGCGGCAGACCATCTTCATGCCTTACTCCTACCTTCTTTCCAAGGGCAAGGTCGTGCACGGCACGGTGTCGAGGGTTGAGGGCGACACCGTCTACCTTTACGGCCACGAACCGATCAAGGGTGACTACATCGTTTTCGCGACCGGCTCCACCTACCCTTTCCCCGCAAAATACATTTCTGCGCAGAGCGCCATCGCGAAGTCGCGTCTTGCTGACTTGAGTGAGTCCTTGCAGCACGTTCAGCGAGTGTTGCTGGTCGGCGGAGGCACGGTCGGTCTGGAAATGGCTGGGGAACTCCTTGCTGCTCATCCTGGACTGGAAGTAGTGATCGTTGAAAAAGAGGACCGCATCCTCCCGTGGCCCGGATTCACGCCGGAGTTCCGAAGTAGCGTCGCAGAGCAGGTCAGCGACCTAGGTGTCGAAGTGATCCTGGGTGCGCCGCTTGCCTATCTTCCTCCGACACCCCCGGGAACCCTGGGGCGTTTCCAAGTCGAAACGACAAGTGGCGTCAAGGTCGAGGCAGACATGTGGTTCCAGTGCTACGGCGCGCGACCCGTCACCGGTTACCTTCGCGATACCGACTACGCGGGGGCTCTCACCGAAGACCACGAAATCCGCGTGCTCCCGACAATGCAGGTTGCGGGTCACCCGCACGCTTACGCGGTCGGGGACATCACTGACGTTCCTGAGTCAAAACGGGCGGACGCGGCTCGCAACCAAGCACGTGTCGTGATCGCGAACATCGCATCGCAGATTCGCGGCGGCGAACCTGATGCGACCTACAAGCCACGCAGGGACATTATTGTTCTTCCCCTGGGGCCAAGTCGGGGAGCCTCCCAGCTGGTCGACGAACAGGGGGAGATGCGGGTCGTTGGGGCCGAGGAAACCGCGGAGATCAAAGGCACTGACCTTATGGTCTCCGTGATCCGCTCCCAGCTTTCACTCCCGTAAGCCGCTCAAATGCGGGGCCAAAACGCTCGGGTAACGCACTAGAGTATGAGCCATGTCTAACAGCGCGCGTCGCAGCCTCACGAACCTTATAGCCGCACTCGAATATCACTTTGAGCTAGCGCAGAACGCAGACGTTGTTCAGCCTGCCCTGCTGGAAGCTGCTGAGGATCGCTTGCGTGACGCCTTTCTCACTTACGACGACGTCCTTTTCACCCAGTTTGACACTGAGCTCCCTTTCGAGATCTTGGATGACGATTTGGAAGAGGAAGAGGAAGACAGTGAGGACAGCGAAGAAGACGTTAGCGACGACGACAGGTTGGACAACGGGGTCGACGTCGACGTCATTTGGGAATAGCGCTTAGGGGAGAGCTGCCTCGCTGAGTGCTTCGCGCAGCTCTCTGGGGAGCCTTAGGTCATAGCCATCCAGAATCTCTGATAGCTGCGCTTCAGTTCTTGGGCCGACCACGACAGTGCTGACAGTCTGCTGTGCCAGCGCCCACGCGACCGCGAGCCCCGCGCTGGAGACCCCAAGTCCTTCCGCGACCCGCTGGGCTGCAGCCACAATCTTCGCTTGGGGTTCTCCCAGGTACGGCTGCACCATGTAGGACAGGTGCGGTGAAGCAGCCCGGGAGTCGGGTGGCGTTGAGTGCCTGTATTTCCCGGTCAGCGCTCCGGAAGCAAGCGGGGAAAGCCCAATCAGTCCGACTCCCGACTCCGCCAAATGCCCGGACAAGCCCGCAGTCGGCGCCGAACGCAGCAGTGAAAGAGGTTCCGCGACTGCAACCAGGGGGGCCGCCGACTGGTCAAGCTCGCTAGCAATAGCTCCGATGTCCCACTGGTCCATGTCTGCCAAGCCAACATAGCTAGTTAGTCCCCGCTGCACGGCCTCTCGCATCGCCCAGGCGATTTCCTGGTGCTCAACCCCAAAGCGCGGCCCGTGGACCAGCCACACGTCAGCTGGGGCCCCCAGCGCGTCAGTGCTTGCACGCAGGGTGTCCAGCAGGTATCGCCTTGAGCAAGGAAGGGAGGCGGCGTCCGGAACAAAACTGTGAGGACGAGGCTCCAAAGAATGCAGCAGCAAGGTCGGCGCGGGTCCGCCGGCACTATCCAAAACCTCCCGCACGCTCTCTAGACGTCCAGCGAACACAGGACTGTCCGCGTCAGAAGGCACGTCGATCACCCTGCCACCAGCCTCGCGGTACCGGTCATAGATTTGCGTCGCGTCGAAGGTGTCGGTGTCGCGGCCCCAAGTGAGGGTCCCTAGACTCAAAGCGGATAGCGCAAGCCCCGACCGACCCAGGCGCCTTGTCTGCACTGCTCCCCCTAATCCGCCGCGACTTCCAGCTCCCCGAGTCTACGTGCCACGGACTCGCTGTGGGCTAGGGCTCGTCCAAGGTGGGCCCGGTCCCGCCAAGGCGCAGGTACGCTTTGCAACATGGATTTTCTTGAGGCCCTGATTATGGGGTTGGTGCAGGGACTCACAGAGTTCCTCCCCATTTCTTCTTCCGCGCACCTCCGTTTCGTTGGGGAGTTGATCGGTGCGGGGGACCCAGGTGCGGGCTTCACCGCTATCACCCAGATCGGCACAGAGACCGCGGTCCTCATCTTCTTCTGGAAAGACATAGTCAGGATCATCAGCAGCTGGTGGCTCTCCCTCCCGTTCATCCCCGAAAAGAAACGCCTCAGCTCCAAGAACCCTGACGCGCGCCTGGGATGGATGATCATTGTCGGCACCATTCCGATTGGAATCCTCGGACTACTCCTAGAGGACTGGATCGACACCAACTTCCGAAACCTCTGGATCACTGTGTTCATGCTGGCCGCCTTCGGACTTCTGCTTGGCTGGGCCGACAAGGTCGGGAAGCGGGTAAACACGCTCGACACAATGACCTGGGGACAGGCGATCGCCTACGGTTTCGCGCAGGCCCTGGCGCTGATCCCCGGCGTCTCCAGGTCGGGCGGCACCATCACCGCAGGCCGGTTGATGGGCTTCAAGCGTGAAGCAGCAGCCCGCTACTCGTTCCTACTGGCGCTACCCGCTGTCTACGTATCCGGCTTCTACAAGCTGTTCAAAGCAGTGGGAGATGAGAGCAGTGTCGGTGCCTTCCCAACCCTGATCGCCACGGTCGTCGCCTTCGCTGTCGGCTACGTCGTGATCGTCTGGTTCCTGAGGGTCATCTCCACGTACTCTTTCGAACCGTTCGTAATCTACCGACTGGTCTTCGCGGGACTCATCGCAGTCCTGCTACTCACCCACGTCATCTACCCGATGCCGCCACTCACAAGCTAGTTCGATGTCCTCAACCACTGGTCTTAGACGCCCCAGCGCAGTCTTGTTCGACATGGACGGAACGCTGGTTGACACAGAACCCTGGTGGTTCGCCGCGGAGCGCGCGTACACGCTCTCCTATGGCGCCGCGTGGGATGAATCCGACGCTCACGAAATGGTCGGTGCTCCTCTTGCCAAGACCACAGCTCGGCTAGCCAGGGTCACCGGTTCGGGCCAAACGCACGCTCAAATCCGTTCCTACCTCATCAACTTCCTTCTAGAACGGTTCGAAAACACAGCGTTCCCGTGGCGCCCGGGAATGGCCGAACTGACGGCGCGTCTCCACTCTCACGGCGTCCCCATGGCGCTCGTGACCTCCTCCCACCGACCCATAGCTGAAGCAGTCACCTCCAGACTCCCGTGGGGACTCTTCTCAGCTGTGATCTCAGCGGACGACGTGGAGCGGCTGAAACCCCATCCTGAGCCCTACCTGAAAGCGATGGCGGAGCTGCAGGCCGAACCGGACCTCACGATCGTGATTGAAGACTCAGCTTCCGGTCTAGCGTCAGCACACGCGAGCGGTGCCCGCGTGGTTGGGATCCCATGCGTGACCCCGATAGCGCGGGCACCGGAGCGCAGCAGAGTGAAGAGCGGAGACGACCTCACAGACCAGGTGCTCCACAGACTGATCTCTGGCGAAGTCATCGACCTAACGTAGCTACTGCTGAACGGACAGCAGGCGCTCGCGGCCGTCTTCTGGCATGGCCGGGGGAGTGCCCCCAAAGGCCGGGCAGATCGACTGAAAAGCACACCAGTCACAGAGGCGAGACTTCTTTGTCCCGAAGTTTCCATCCAGCGCATCCGCTTTGATTCTTCGCCAGATATCTTCAACATCCAGCTGTAAGGCCACGATTTCTCTTGTGTCCGGGTCCAGCGTGAGGCTCTGGAC
>CAYFUU010000045.1:0-4692 GCA_964346595.1 uncultured Actinomyces sp. | reverse complement strand
CGCTTCAGTTGCAAACCGTGGGCTTGGTGCGTCGCCCGTCTTGTAGTCGACGACGCGGAGCTTGCCATCCGGGGATTCATCGACACGGTCAATGATCCCGCGAAGAAGGATTCCAGAATCCAGCCGCGCATCCACGAACTTTTCAGTGGCTCTAGGCGCTAGGTTCCGAGGGTGCTCCAGCAGAAAGTAGTTGCTGAGCAGCTGCTCTGTGTCCGCCCTTGCCTGTTCCAAAAGGGTTTCGTCAAAGAAGAGCTGTTCTGCTTCCTGGTTGGAGTCAAGAGTGTTTTCCCAGGCTGCGGGGAGCAGCTGAGACGCGTGCTCCAAGTCCCTCAGGTCCCGCGGCAGCTGAAAAAGGTCTTCAAGCACCTGGTGGACGACCGTGCCCTTCACGGTCGCTTCGCTGGGAGGTTCCGCCATCCGGTCAATCACCTGGTAACGGAACTTCAGGGGACACTGCAGGTAGGTTTTAGTGCTGCTTGCACTCAGCGCTGCAGGTCTTGAACTCACGGTCCCACCTTATCGGCTCACCCCGACAAGAAGACTGCGCCGGTAGAGGAAGGGGAACTGGCCTGGAACTATAAGCTAGCGGTGGCAAAGGTGGACGGAGAGACTCAATGACCAACACCCGGGCGGCTACCGGTCAAGCCGGACGCAGGGGACCTCTGCAAGAGGGCGAACGCGTTCAGATCACAGACACGAAGGGTCGGATGCACACCGTCACGCTGGTGGCTGGAGGTCAGTTCCAGACCAGCCGCGGCATTCTCCGCCACGACGACGTGCTGGGCGGCCCAGACTGGGCCGTCATTGACGCAGGCGAGGGACGAACGTTCCAGGTTGTCCGTCCGCTCCTTGCGGACTACGTGCTCTCCATGCCTCGCGGAGCCGCGATCATCTACCCCAAGGACAGCGCGCAAATCATTGCGATGGGCGACATTTTTCCGGGGGCCCGCGTCCTTGAGTCAGGCGTTGGCTCCGGCGGGCTCGCTTTGTTCCTGCTCTCCGCAATAGGGGAGAGCGGTTCCTTAGTTTCCGTTGAGAAACGAGAGGACTTCGCGGCCATCGCCGCCGCGAACGTGGACCTCTGGTTTGGGGCACGCCCGCCGCAGTGGGACCTGGTCGTTGCTGACCTTGCCGACCAGCTGCAGGCCCTGCATGACCAGTCGTTTGACCGGGTTGTTCTGGACTTGCTGGACCCGTGGTCGTTCACAGACGGGGTTTCGCGCGTCCTCGCTCCCGGCGGAGTCTTGGTTTGCTACGTGACAACCGTCCCCCAAATGTCGCGGACCGTTGAGTCTCTTCGGGACTCGGGAAAGTTCCTGGAACCGGTCGCGTGGGATTCGACGAACCGCACTTGGCACATCGAAGGGCTTGCAGTGCGCCCGGACCACCGGATGATCGCTCACACCGGCTACCTAATCACCGCCCGCAGAAAAGCAGACGGCGTCCGCGAACACAAGAGAGTGAAGCATCCGGCGCCAGCAGCCGAAGGGTCCAGTGGGGGCTGGGAAGAAGACCAAGAGTGGTCGGAGTCTTCGCTTGGCCTTCGCGCCACGTCACCGAAGAAGGTGCGGCGGGTTCGCAGAGACTTAGAAACAAAGGTGAGCCGCTGGGTTGACCCCGGAAAGGACCAACACGATGACTGAAAACGCCTCGCGCACGGCAGCGTCCCAAGTTGCGCTTCTAGAACAGAAGAACGCGAATCTGACGCGGGCCCTGCTGGATGCAAAAGAGCAGTTGGGCATCCTCCAGGAAAAGGTCGACAAGATTGCCTACCCTCCGGCCCAAACCGCGACGTACGTCAGTTCTGACCAGGCGGCGAACGAGGTGGAGCTGATTGTTGGGACGCGCCTAATGCGACTCGCTGCAGCCCCGGACTTCGACTTCGACTCCGTTTCCCCCGGCCAGCTGGTGCGGGTCAGCGAAGAAATGATCGCGGTGAAACCCATGGGCTACCCCCGCGAAGGGGCGGTTGCCTCAGTCCTTGAAACCCTTTCCGGAAGCCGTGTCCTGGTTGGCCTTGAAGGCGGAACCGAACGTGTCCTGACTCTGGCTGGGCCTCTGAGGCACGGCAACGTGAAACCCGGCGACACGGTCCTTGCCGACACCCGTAGTGGCTACGCCTACGAACGCATTGTTCGAGCCTTCGTTGAGCAGCTCCTGACCCCGGAGGTCCCCGACGTTTCGTACCGGGACATCGGTGGGCTTGCCTCACAGATTGAACAGGTGCGCGACGCAGTCGAACTCCCGTTCAAGCACCCCGAGCTGTTCCGCTCTTACGGGCTACGGCCCCCAAGAGGGATCTTGCTTTACGGTCCTCCCGGATGCGGAAAAACCCTGATCGCAAAGGCGGTAGCGTCTTCGTTGTCGTCGGAGACCGAGGACGGGAAGAAGGCTTACTTCATTTCGGTGAAGGGCCCGGAACTCCTCAATAAGTACGTTGGGGAAACCGAACGGCACATCCGCGCTATCTTCTCAAGGGCGCGGGCTCTGGCTGCCTCCGATGTTCCCGTCGTAGTGTTCTTTGACGAGATGGAAGCGCTGTTCCGTACCCGCGGTTCCGGCGTCTCCTCGGACGTTGAAACCATGATTGTCCCCCAGCTGCTTGCCGAGATGGACGGTCTGGAATCAATGGACAACGTTGTCGTGATCGGCGCATCAAACCGCGCCGACATGATCGACCCAGCCGTCCTGCGACCCGGCAGGCTCGACGTTCGGGTCCGTATCGACCGACCTGGGCGGGATCAGGCAAGGGACATTTTCCACAAACACCTGGGAGCAGACCTCCCGATCGCCGAAGCCCAGCTAGCCGAAGCAGGTTCGCCGGAAGCTGCGATTTCACAGATGATCGAGGCTGCCCTTGACCGGCTGTACTCGACTGATGATGACGCGGCTTTGTTTGAAGTGCACCTTGCGGACGGCACCAGCGCCAAGATCTTCATTTCGGACCTGGTGTCTGGGGCCATGATTGCTGGAACTGTTGAGCGTGCGAAGAAGCTAGCAATCAAGGATTCCCTGGATCGCGGGCGCGGCGGGCTCTCCACCGGCCACCTGATTGCGGGAGCGGAACAAGAAACCCGTGAATCATCAGAGCTCGCAGCGACAACCTCACCGGATGAGTGGGCCCGAACGGTTGGGCTGCGCGGCGCCGAAGTGGTTTCCGTCGTTCCCCTTGGCAGATGACCCTGGAATGGAGACACCGTGAGCAAGCACAGTGACGCCCGCGTCTTAGGCACGGAGACCGAATTCGGTGTCTATGACCCTGCAGACCCTTACGCAAACCCGATCGCACTTTCGACGCAGGCCGTGGAAACGTACGGCGCCTGGTACAGGGACGGCGCGCCCGCAGTCGGGTGGGACTACATGGGTGAGGACCCCCTGAACGACGTGCGCGGAATGCGCCTAGCCCGCGCCACGGTCGACCCTTCGATGCTGACCGATGATCCCTACCACTTGGCCCCTTCAGGGGGTGTGGAGCACCTCCCACGCCCAAGTGAAGAGCAGCTGAGGTTGCTCAAGCCGAGCTCCATCGTGCTTCCGAACGGGGGGCGGTTCTACGTTGACCACGCCCACCCCGAGTACTCTTCGCCTGAAGTGGCAGACGCGCTGCAGGGAGTCCTCTGGGATCTTGCGGGAGATGAGATCGCAAGACGCGTGATGAACCTTCGTCAAGAAGAGCTACCGGAGGGCGCCCCACTTGACCTAGTGCTGGTCAAGAACAACGTGGACGGGAAGGGAGCGACTTACGGCTCCCATGAGAACTACCAGGTGGACCGGCTCACCGACCTCGATGAACTCATTAGGTACATGATTCCCTTCCTAGTCACGCGGCAGGTGATCTGCGGGGCCGGTCGGGTCGGGTTGGGGCAGGCGTCAGAGGAGCCAGGGTTCCAGATCTCCCAGCGCGCCGACTACGTTGAGAACGACGTTGGATTAGAAACCACCTTCAATCGACCTATTTTCAACACCCGCGACGAACCCCACGCCGATCACCACTCTTGGCGGCGCATTCACGTGATCGGGGGAGACGCAAACCAGTTCGACGTCTCCCTGCTGCTCCGACTTGGGACGACTGCTCTGGTCTTGTCGGCAATCGAATCCGGGACGGGACTCGCGTGGGATTCCCTTGATCTAGCGAACCCGGTGGGGGCTGTTCAAGAGGTGTCTCGCGACCTCACCTGCAGCCGCGAGCTTGCCATGGCGTCTGGCGAGCCCAGCACCGCCCTCGACATCCAGGAACGCTACCTGGAGCTGGTGAAGGCATCTTTTGTTGAACGAGGAGAAGTGCCCACTCCTGTTGAGCAGCTGGTCCTGCAAATCTGGGAAAGCGTAATCACCAGGATGCGCGAGGACATTTTCTTAGTGGCCACTGAAGTTGAGTGGGTTGGGAAGCTCGCGCTCTTCAACCGACAGAAAGAACGGCTTGGTTCGTCGTGGGCCGACCCCAGGCTTGCCGCAATGGACTTGGCGTGGGCTGACCTGCGCCCCTCAAAGTCACTGGTTGCAGCCCTGGATCGCGCAGGCCTGGTGAAGCGGCTCTTCACCTCCGAAGAAGTCAGAATCGCAGCGGACGGCGCGCCCCCACAGACACGGGCCGCAGCCAGGGGTGAAGCCGTGAAAACCCGCCCCGACCTGCTCGCGGCTTCTCGGACATCCCTGGTTTTCGACAAGCCCGGAGTCGGCGAGGGCGTCGAG
>CAYFUU010000044.1:0-9175 GCA_964346595.1 uncultured Actinomyces sp. | reverse complement strand
GTCAGGCACTAGTCCTCTACAAAGGTTCCCGGGTTGTCGCCGAAGCAACCTTGGTTTCCGCCTCCCATTCTAATTCGGCTGCGGGTGGCACCCAAGATTCTCTTCAATAGCGCCGTTTTGAGGGTTGCAACGCGCAGCCGAATTAGAATGGGAGGCGGGGGCAGGAGCGTCGCGTGTTTCACCCGCCCCAGATGCCACAATCTCAGCGCCCCGCGCTAAACTTTGTTGTCGGCAACAGCTCAAGCACCCTTGACTTTGCGGCGAAGCGCTCGTGGCGGAATTGGCAGACGCGCTGGATTTAGGTTCCAGTGTCTTACGACGTGGGGGTTCAAGTCCCCCCGAGCGCACCAAATTCTCTCACCTCTTTCCGTGGATGCAGATTCCACTCGCGCACAACCTGTCGCCGCTCGGCCCTCCCTGGACACCGAAACGGCCTCACCTAAGGCCGCGTTGCGAGAGCTGCGCTTCCGTTTCGCCGAACCGCCGGCCAGCTAAGAGCCCGACGAGGTCTGCCCGCAGTCTTCTCTGTTTCGGGCGCGCTGCGCCAGCAGTACGGCGTCTTGAGTGGTTTCTGCACGACGCGCGGCCGAAACGTAAATGGGGTGTTGGCCTAGCCTTGGAGAAGCGCGTGGCACGATGGGGGCATGACTGAACAGATCCGCCTCACCGTAGGCGAAAAGGCTCCAGACTTCACCGTTGAGACTCCCGGCGGTCCCGTGTCCCTGCAGGACCTACTGGCGAGAGCCCAGAAGGGCGTTGTCGTCTACTTCTACCCGAAGGCAGGCACGCCCGGTTGCACGAAGGAGGCTTGCGACTTCCGTGATTCCCTGAACTCCTTGAAGAGCGCAGGCTACGAGGTCATCGGGATCAGCGCTGACTCCCTGGCCGCTCTAGAAAAGTTCAAGGACAAGCAGGACCTGAACTTCCCGCTCGGCTCCGACCCGGACCACAAAGTCATGCTCGCTTACGGCACGTGGGGAGAAAAGAAGAACTACGGGCGCATCTTTACCGGCATCATCCGCTCCACCTTCGTGGTTGGCAAAGACGGCCTGATCGAGTACGCCGGCTACAACGTTAGAGCAACAGGTCACGTGGCACGCCTGCGCAAAGAACTGGGGATCGACCAGATCGCCTAAGTCGTGCCGCGGCCTAACCCGCGGCCGAATCGGGAGGGGGTGGTGGGGCTTGCGTTCCACGATGCCGACCGCTACGTGCCCGCCGTGCAGGTCAAGCTAACGTTGCACCATGGGATTCAAAAGCTTCATGGGGAAAGCTTTGCTCAGGCTCACCGGATGGAAACTGGTGATCGTTGAACCGCCCCCAGAACACGGCTGCATTCTGATTGGCGCACCCCACACCTCGTACTGGGACGGGGTCATGATGATCTTCGTCGCCTGGGGCGCAAACCTCGAAATGAAATGGCTCGGCAAGGAAGCGATTTTCCGCTCGCCCGTCGGCCCCCTGGCGCGCGCTGTCGGTGGTATTCCAATAGACCGCAGCAATGCTGGTGGGATCGTCGAGTCCCTGGTGGAGGAACTGAACGAACGCCAAGCGGAAGAACTAGCGACAGGGAAGCCTGAGCGTCCCTGGGCCCTTGCCATTGCCCCGGAGGGAACCCGTTCCCCGGTCAGCCACTGGAAGTCAGGGTTTTACCGCATCGCTGCCGGCACGGGGCTGCCTATCGTATTGGGTTTCATCGACAAGTCGACCCGCACTTGCGGTTTGGGTCCCACGCTCACTTTGCAGGGGGATCCGAAAGCAGACATGGACGTGCTTCGCGCCTTCTATGAAGGAAAAACGGGGGTGCGGCGGCACCAGGTCACCAACCCGCGCCTGCGCATGGAAGAAGACCAGTAGTCCGCGGCGTAGCTAAAGCCCGCTGGCTAGCTACCAGGTGGCTGGGACGACGCAGGTGGGACTGTCTGTTTCCAGCGTCTGCAGTAGCTCTAGCGTTCCGCTGACATCGTCAAAACTGAACACCGCCAGGTTGTCGCCGTCTAGGTTCGCGACGACCAGCAGGTCCTGGTCCGCGTTCAGATGGAAATCACGAGGGTGAGCGCCGCCCGCCGGGAACTGGTCCAGGTAGGTGAGTGTTTCGACCAGAGGATCCCACTTCAGCACTCCGATGGAGTCCGGGCCCCGGTTCCCAACCAGTACGTGACCGCCCTTTGTGAGGGTGATGGCCGAGGGGTGGTTGACCAGGGGATCCAGCCCCTTCGCCCACGGAGCCGCGTCAGTTATCGGTGCCCCGTTCTCCACGTTCACGGCGCGCACCAGCCCGTCCAGTTCGCAGGCGACCAAGGCGATAGAGCCGCTCAACGCCAGGTGTCTTGGACCGGAGCCTGCGGCCATGGCAACGTCCCGGTGGTTGGGGCGCCCTGCTTCTAAGTCTTCTAGGTTGTGAACGTGGATGCAGTCCATTCCCAGGTCAGGGACCAGCGCAACCCCCAGATCCTCAGCAACAACGACTTGGTGAGGATGAGGGGAAGCTTGCCGGTCAGGGTCCGGCCCCGAACCCTGGTACTGCACGACCAATGTCGGCTCCAGCACGCCCTCCGCAGATAGAGGGTTCACGGACAGGGCCCCACCAGCGTAGTTGGCGGCTAGCACTGCATCCTTGCCGGAGGGAAAACGAGTGATTGCGATGAAGGTTGGGCCGCTGCTCCCAGTTCCCGCGTGCGTCGACGCGCCCGGATTACTAGAGGTTGCAATGGACTCCGGTGAATCAAAAGCGCTTAGACTTCCCGGATCCGCCTCATGGCTGACAACCAGGGGGAGGTCCTTCTCTTGTGCGATGAAGGCGGGGTTTTCCCCAACCCAGACGGGCTCGCTTAGCGACGCATTTCCCTCGTCATTAAAAACCAGGGTGCGGACTCCCTTCGCGGGATGCCCACCCCAGGTTGTGGCGCCGCCAATCCAGAAACTGTCTGATCGTGTGCTCATTGCTACCTCCTCGCATACGAGCCTACTGGGAAACGCTTGCTCGACAGGTGGTACGGGCTTCGCCCGGGTACTCTGAAGTTCAATAAACGTGCTTTCGAATGGTCGGGAGGGTTCACGGTGGGAAACCAAAGCAAGGCCACTGAAACTAGTGAGCAGAAACCCGTGGATTCGGAGCTAAGACTCCTGCAGCCTGAAGGGCACTCAAAGTCAGAAAATAAGGATGCAGAAGCGCGGGCTGAAGAAGCTTTGAAAGGCGAGGCGCCGACGCTTACTGAAGAAACCGAAAAGGTTAGCGACGGGGCCAAAGGTGCTGGGGTCACCGCCATCGTTGTTGCGATGGCCTTATTCATCCGGATCATGGCGGTTTCCGGCTGGGACTGGGATACGGCAGCCGCACTAGCTGAGGCCTTTGACTTCGATGACGCCGTGCCCATCTTTTTCGGGACACTTTTTGAGTTGCCTCACCTGACAGGTCTGGCTGCAGCGATCCTTCTACCTCTGTCTGCGTACCGGCTCTACACGATCCAGCACTCGAAGGATAAGTTCGCAAAGATCACCGACTGGCTCATCATCGTAATCCTGGCAATCATCCTGTTCGTGCTCGTCAACTCCTACAACATGTGGTGGCCGATTGTCCTGTTGGTGGTGTTCAGCGCCGCCATCAGCATCTTCGTTTCATTCGTGCACCGAGGGCACGTGCTGAGCCTTCTGGACAAAGTCAGTCGGCGGACCGGCACGATCCTGGTTATCTTCTTGCTCATCCTGTCCGTTGTTGTCACGACGCCGTGGAACACCCGGGAAGAGATTGGAACGACCAAGGGACCCATCCACGGTCACGTCATCGAAGTCACGCCCGGTTTCGTGAAGGTCCTGACCGACGACCGCGAAGTGAAGGTACTCCTGACAAACGACATCACTTACAGAAAACCGGTCGAAATCGAAGGGTAGCCCGCAGGTTTCCCCCATCGAAAACGGGAGGGGGCCGTAGATGTCGGTGAGGGGCGTTAGCCTGGCCGGGGTCTGGTTCTTTGGGGGAGTAAATGGGTTGGGAGACGGTGCTGGCAGCGGCTGCGCTCGTTGCAGCTTTGGTTGCCGCAATCGGTGTTTTTGCTTTGCTTCGCAGGCAGAGTGCGACAAACGAAGCGGATCTAGCGGACCAGGTGGCGGCGATTGATCAGGCTGTCCAACGCATCTCCACCCAGGTATCGCTAGGGACGCAGACGCAGGGTCAACGCACGGTGGAGTTGCAGCAGGTCTTGGACGGCAGGCTGTCCAGGCTCGCTTTGCAAAGTAGTGAAGAGGCGACGGTCCGGCTGCAGGCCGACGGCGCCGCTAGGCAAGAACTGCAGACTCTGCTGGCCGGTCAGCTGATGCAGATGGATGAAAAGCTTGCCGACCAGCAGAAGACCATTGCAACCGCGCTTGATCAGCAGCGGGTCGCCAACGCCGTGGAGTTAGAGAAGATCCGGTTAGAGGTTGCCCAGAAGTTGCAGGACTCGTTGCAGGCGTCTTTGAAGGACAACGCTGCGAAGATCACGGAGTTGCAGGCCTCCGTCGCGAGCGAGCTTGAGAAGGTTCGGACGGGCAATGAGCAGCAGCTGGAAAAGATGCGGGCGACGGTGGATGAAAAGCTGCAGGGAACCCTGGAAAAGCGTCTGGGGGAATCTTTCAAGCTGGTGTCCGACCGATTGGAGCAGGTGCAACGGGGCCTTGGTGAAATGCAGACGCTTGCTAGTGACGTGGGCGGCTTGAAGCGGGTTCTCACAAACGTGAAGACCAGGGGGACGTGGGGTGAGGTCCAGCTGGGGCGTCAGCTTGAGGACATCTTGACGGCTGAGCAGTACCAGGAGAACGTTGAGATTCGGCCGGGGTCCGGTGAGCGCGTGGAGTTTGCTGTAGTGCTGCCGGGCAGGGATGAGGACTCACAGGTCTACTTGCCGATCGACTCCAAGTTCCCGCAGGAACCCTACGAACGTCTGCTTACTGCGCAAGAAACCGGCGAAACAACTGATGCGAACGTGGCAACAAAGGACTTGGAGACGGCTCTGCGTGCGCAGTCGAAACTCATCAGTTCTAAGTACATTGACCCGCCCTACTCAACAGACTTTGCAATCATGTACCTTCCCACGGAAGGGTTGTTTGCCGAAGCGATCCGCATCCCGGGGCTTGCTGCAAGCCTGCAACGCAGTGACCGTGTCATGCTTACCGGTCCGACCACGCTAATGTCCCTGCTCAACTCACTGCAGATGGGCTTCAGGACGCTGGCGATTGAGAAACGCTCAGCTGAGGTTTGGCAAGTGCTCGCTGCAGCCAAAGAAGAGTTCGGTAAGTACGCCGGGGTGCTTGGAAAAATAAAGAAGAACCTGGTGACGATCCAGAACACGGTCGACCAAGCTGAGGTCCGCACAAGAGCCATCAATCGCAAGCTTAGGAAAGTCGAATCCCTTGAAGACTCACCAGCTCAGGACGTCCTGGAGGGCGGGACTCTAGAACCGGGCGCCTTAGAGATCGACTTCCAGTAGGGACGCGTTCCGTGCTCTTCCGGTTCGGCTGCGGGTTGCAGTCGAAATGCTGTGATCGCCCGGTGGCGGAGTGTAGCCCGCAGCCGAACCGTCCCGGTGGTCAACGTTTGGGCGCGTATTCTGAAGAGCGGAAACAACACCTGGAGGTGCCGTGCCCCAAGTCTTAGTGGACGCTCCGCTCCTAACCATCTTCTTGGTTGTTGCAGTCGGTGCTGCCCTGGGTGCGATCCGCTTCGGACCGGTTCGGCTAGGCGCCGCAGGAGCACTTTTCGTTGGTCTGGCGCTGTCTGCTTGGCGCCCCGAGCTGTCCGAGGGCTTTTCGCTGGTCCAGCAGATCGGGCTTGCGCTCTTCGTCTATTCGGTCGGGCTTGCATCTGGCGCCACTTTTGTTGCCGCGTTCAAAAAGAACCTGCCACTTATGCTGGCCAGCGTTCTGGGAGCGGGTCTCGGTGCAGTCGTCGCAGGCCTTGGCGGAAAACTATTGGGCCTGACCCCAGGGCTCGCCACGGGCCTTTTCACGGGCGCTCTAACGGCGGCCCCGGCGCTTGAAACTGCTTCCCAACTGACCCCCGGCCAAGACCCCGCAGTCGGCTACTCCAGCGGATACCCCATCGGAGTGATTGTTGGGATCGCGGTGGTGTCACTGGTTGCGGTCCGCCCTTGGTCGGGTAAGAACGACTCCCCAGCCCTCGCGGGCCGCGGCCTTGCAGCCCTGACGGTGAGTGTTCAGGACTCGGTGCTGCCGCAGGAGCTTCCTGAATGGCGCGACCAGCACGTTCACTTCTCCTACGTCAGCCGCTCCGGGAAGACCCGGGTGTTGGCGCCCGGTGAAGAACTCTTGCCCGGCGACCAGGTCGTGATTGTTGGGGAGCCTGGAAAACCTGAAGCGGTTGCCGCTCAAATCGGCGAAATCCTGCCACAGCACCTAGCGGATGACCGGTCCGCCGTTGAGTTTGAGCGCATAGTCCTGTCTAATCCCGACTTCACGGGGCGCCCCGTTTCAGCGTTGCGCCTTCCAGCCCTCTACGGAGCCCTTGTCACGCGCGTCAGGCGCGGTGACCTGGACCTGCTGGCTAGAGACGACTTGAACTTGCAGGCGGGTGACAACCTTGCTGTTGTTGTTCCAGCGAACCAGCTGAATGAAGTAAAGGCTTACCTTGGGGACTCCCACAAGAAGGTTTCGGAGATTGATGCGCTCTCGTTGGGCCTGGGGCTAGTACTAGGTGTTCTGCTTGGACTCCTTACCCTGCCCTTGCCTGGAGGGATGACTTTCCGCCTTGGGGTAGCAGCCGGCCCCCTGGTTGTCGGGATGATTCTGGGGGCGTTGCGCCGCACGGGCCCCATTGTCTGGAGCATGCCAGAATCCGCGAACCTCACGATCAGGCACTTAGGGCTGCTGTTGTTCCTTGCGGCCCTGGGTCTGTCTGCCGGACCGGACGTCGCCGCCCTTCTTTCCAGCCCGCTTGGATGGAAAGCTCTGCTTCTTGCCACCGTCATCGCTGTTGTTGGCGTCTTCACCGTTGTGATTGTTGGCGGGCTACAAAAGCTTTCTGCTCCCCGCACCGCTGGCGGTGTCGCCGGTTTCCTGGGCCAACCCGCCGTTCTCCAAGCCGCCGATGCCCGCGTGCACGACGAGCGCGTTGAGAACGCCTACGGCTCCCTCTTTGCCTTCGCAATTCTGGTCAAGATCTTTCTGGTACCGCTAGTCCTGCTCTTCTAGCCCAGCTCTTCCAGAGTCACATTCTTCTTAGCCGCTTCCAGGCTCCGGAACTGTAGAGTTGCTGCAAGTGGCGACGGCGCTGGTCACCCAAGACTCTTGAGCGGAGTAATGAGATGTGCACAGTTTGTGTGTGGGCGAACAACGACCTTCCTTGTGTTTCTTCTAGGAACATGGATTGGTACGAGGACATGCCGACGAACCTCTGGGTTCTCCCCGCTGGTCGGGAAGTGCGTGGGGCTCACCCGGACGACCCGAACGCTGTTGAGTGGACAGCAAAGTACGGTTCCATTGCCGCTGTTGCTTACGGCATCGGGAGCGCCGACGGACTGAACGAAAAGGGCCTAGCAGCCTCAATGCTCTGGCTCGCTGAGTCAGACTACGGAAACCGCGTCGACAGCATCCCCGCTCTGGGTGTCGCGCTCTGGGTCCAGTACTACCTGGACAACTTCGCAACGGTGAAAGAAGCCGTTGAAGCGTTCGAACACCACCCCTACCAAGTTGTTCCAGCGATAGTCGCGGGACGGGTTGCAACTGTTCACCTCCAGCTGAGCGATGCCACCGGCGACTGCGCAGTCCTGGAGATCATTGACGGACAGGTGGTGATCACCCATGGACGCCAGTTCGCGGTCCTCACCAACTCCCCGACGTTTGCGGAGCAGCTGACGAACCTCCGCAGCTACGTTGGGTTCGGTGGGGATGACCCCCTGCCAGGCTCCACGGAGGCTGCCGCCAGGTTTGTTCGTGCCGCCTATTACACGAGGTCGCTGCCTCCTGCTGAAAACGCGGACGTGGCAGTCGCACAGATCCTGTCTGTCCTGCGTAATGTCGCTCAGCCGTTCGGTGTCATTGATCCCACGCGCCCCAACATCTCTCCTACCAGGTGGCGGACGGTGCGGAACCACGAGAACATCGTGTACTTCATTGAGTCCTCAACCAGCCCCTACATGGTCTGGCTGAACGCGAAGAACCTCGACTTCTCAGAGGGCGCCCCCGCGAAGGTCTTGAAGCTTGATGAGCTTGGGCAAAGCGTGGGTGAGCAGTCCGCGAAACTCCAGGTGGAGCCTCTCTTTTCCCCAGCGTTCGAATAGGCCAACGCTCGCGTAGGCCAGCGTCCGTGTGAGTCGGGGCTGGAAGACCCGCGAAAGCCGCTGCCCTGGTCGGAGCGCAGCTAGCCGAAAAGGAGCGCCACCTTGTCACTGAGGCCCAATAGAACCGTGAGGACAACGATCAGGATTTCCGCTAACGCAATCGCCCAGGAGTATTTAAGGACGGTTTTCCCTGCCTCTTCTTTTCCGGGCCCGTAGGCTCCAGCGCGCATCCCGCCGCCCCAGGCGAGTGGCACCAGGATCATGATCGCTAGCCAAACGACCATGCAGTAAGGGCACAGGGTCCTGAACACGGTGATTGACACGATCAGGAAGTAGGCGACATACCCGAGCCCAACCAGCGACCCTGCCCCGAGTCCCCACCAAACTAGGCGCGGCAGTCCCGCCCCACCTATCAGCACTGCTGCCAGTGCCAGTAGCATGCCGAAGAGGAAGAGCCCGACCCCCGCATTGGGGATGATCAGTAGGTGTCCTTGAGGGGCGAGGAGGCCCGAGGAGCAGCCGATCAGTGGGTTCAAGTCACACGCCAACGCAGCTGTTGGGTCGCGTAGCAGCGTGATTTCACCCTTGAGCAGCTGGAAGGAGGCCAACAGCCCCATTGCAGATAAGACAGCGAGAACCCACCCTAGGGCCTGGCTTGTCCACGCAGAGGCAGTGTTCTGGTTCTTCGTCATGACTCTCCGATCGCTAGGCCTGCCCCCAAGATACCCGTGCAAGCAGGAAGAGCCGATCGTTGCCTGTCTGTGTGAATCGCAACAACCGTCCCAACTGGCCCCACAGGGGTTGGAATAGGGGTGCGGTTTGCTCTAGAGTTCTTACGAAACAACCAAGCGCCATTAGCTCAGTTGGCTAGAGCAACAGACTCTTAATCTGTGGGTCCAGGG
>CAYFUU010000043.1:0-9655 GCA_964346595.1 uncultured Actinomyces sp. | reverse complement strand
CGTTCGGTTGAGCCGGGCACGATGTTGTCGATGAAGTCGTAGACCGCGCATTCGCCCCGTTCCACGAACCAAGGAACAATGTCCCCACCCATGTCGTGGCGAGAATGCGGGTTCTTCGCATCAAGCTTCAGGGCTTCAACTAGTGCGTCCGTTGAGAAGATGTAGTTGCCCATCGAAGCGAGCACAACGGACGGGTCGTCGGGGAGTCCTTCAGCGTCCTTCGGCTTTTCTTGGAACTCTTCAACCATCCCGTCCTTTGCCTTGATGACCCCGAACTGGTCAGCAAGCTCAATGGGTTGGCGGATCCCGGCGATGGTCGCTGGTGTGCCAGACGCGATGTGGTAGTCAAGCATCTGCGAGAAGTCCATGCGGTAAATGTTGTCGGCGCCCGTGATGACGACATAGTCGGGGCGTTCGTCGTAGACGACGTTCAGCGACTGGAAAACAGCGTCGGCTGAACCCATGTACCAGTGCGGTCCTTGACGTTGCTGCGCGGGCATCGGCGCCACGTAGTTCCCAAGCAGGTTCGATAGCTGCCAAGCCCGGGCGATGTGGCGGTCCAGCGAGTGCGACTTGTACTGCGTCAGCACCACGATGCGCAGGAAACCGGAGTTCACCAGGTTTGAGAGCGAAAAATCGATGAGACGGTAGTTCCCACCAAACGGGACAGCAGGTTTCGCGCGGTCCTCAGTGAGCGGCATTAGCCGCCTTCCCTCGCCACCTGCTAGGACGATTGCCAAGACGTCTTTTTTAGCCATGCCCTCAGCATACGTCTCAGTTTCGCGCCCGGGGCCAGATAGGCATGACTGCCGTTATGCTTGAGGTGCTAGAGCCTCTACTCAAGGACGGTAGCCGTGCGCGTTGATCTGTTAACCCGGGAATATCCACCTTTCATCTACGGAGGAGCCGGCGTTCACGTCGAAGAGCTCGCGAAAGTTCTCCGTTCTAAGGTCGATTTGCACATTGAAGCTTTCGATGGGCCACGAACCGCGGGGGAAGTCGGGGGAGAGCCTGGTGTCACGGGCTACCCAGCTGTCGCTGAATTGCAGGACGCGAACCCCGCTATCCAAACCCTTGGGGTGGACCTGGAGATGACGAAGGGCATGGAAGGCACTGACCTCATCCACGCTCACACCTGGTACACCACGTTCGCGGGCTACCTTGGCAAGTTGCTTTACGGTGTCCCGCTTGTCATCTCCGCGCACTCGCTGGAGCCGCTCCGCCCCTGGAAGGCAGAGCAGCTGGGAGGCGGGTATTTGGTTTCCTCGTTCGCCGAGAGAGTTGGCTATGAGAACGCGGATGCGATCATCGCCGTGTCGAACGGGATGCGCGACGACATTCTGAAGGCTTATCCGGCAGTGGATCCGGACCGGGTGAAAGTCATCTTCAACGGAATCGACTTGAAGAAGTGGCACAGGCCAGACACCGAAGCGGCGGAGGCTGCTGCAGCCCGATTCCGCGCCGAAGTTGGCATGGATCCGGACCGCCCGACGGTGATGTTCGTCGGCCGGATCACTCGCCAGAAGGGTCTTCCAGGTTTCTTGCGAGCCGTGGCGCTGCTGCCGCCAGAAGTGCAGGTGGTGCTCGCAGCTGGTGCCCCGGACACCCCGGAAATCGCGCGCGAAGTGGACGATCTCGTCGCCGCGCTACAAACCGAACGTAGCGGGGTCATCTCCATTACCGAGATGTTGCCGCACGACAAGCTCGTCGCTCTCCTGGCGGGTGCCGACGTCTTTGCGACACCCTCCATCTACGAACCCCTAGGCATCGTGAACCTTGAGGCAATGGCGCTCGCTCTGCCAGTCGTAGGCACAGCAACAGGCGGGATCCCCGACGTGATCGTCAACGGCGTGACCGGCTACCTTGTCCCCATCGAACAAGAGGACGACGGCACCGGCACCCCGCTGAACCCCAAAAAGTTTGAAGCCGATTTCGCGGCAGCCCTCATGAAGGTCCTGGACAATCCGG
Organism: uncultured Actinomyces sp.; assembly: GCA_964346595.1. Lineage (GTDB taxonomy): Bacteria > Actinomycetota > Actinomycetes > Actinomycetales > Actinomycetaceae > Scrofimicrobium. Next base: position 7,687 of record CAYFUU010000043.1, on the reverse strand, counting down.
TGAAAGCTAAGGAAATGGGTCAGGCCGGGCTGGAGCGGGCGCGGGACCTGTTCTCTTGGGAAGCAATTGGTGACCAGACTGTGGAACTCTATGAGTCACTGATGAAAGAGGGTGCACACCAGCAATGACCAATGCTGTAAAGCTTGAGGGAGCAGGTGTCTCAGTCTCAGGGGCGGAGCTGCTGCGGGACGTCGACTTTGAGATTCAGCCCGGAGAGCACTGGGTCATCCTGGGGCCAAATGGAGCCGGTAAGACAACCCTCGCAAAGCTGATAGCCGGCAGACAATATCCCAGCGCGGGGTCCGTGGAGGTTCTAGGACAAAAGACTTCTGACACTGCTCCGGTACACATCGCGTCCCGCGTCGGACTGGCTTCCGCTGAGGTCGCTAGTCGACTCCCGGGGACTGCTACGGTTCTGTCGGTCGTTTTGCCCGCCGCCTGGGGACAGACGTCCCAGTTCGTCGAAGAATACGAGCCGGCGGACGAAGAGAGAGCTCGGGATCTTTTGGCCGCGCTTGGTGTTGGTGACCTTGCGGACCGAAGGCTCTCAACTTTGTCCGAGGGAGAAGCTCAGCGAGTCAACATCGCCCGCGCCCTCATGGCTGACCCTGAAATCGTCATTTTGGACGAACCGACTGCGGGGCTGGATCTTGGGGCACGCGAGACCTTGGTTGGGGCGCTACGCGAAATCATGGCGGATCCGAAGTCTCCAGCCGTCATCATGATCACTCACGAACTGGAAGAGATTGCACCGGGCTTCACGCACGTGGCGCTGATGAAAGACGGGGAGATGGTCGCGAAAGGTCCTATCGATGAGACCTTGACTGCCGAGCAGCTTTCCGAAGTTTTCGGTCTTCCCCTTGCTGTCGAGCAGCGGGGTGGGCGCTGGTGGGCGCGAGCCAAGACAAACTAGGTCTAAAAGCCCCAGGCGTGCTTCCAGTAGGGTTGGGGGGATAGGAGGCAGGGGTATGTGGTGGCTGATTTGGGTAGGTGCGGCGCTCATCCTCGGCATCCTTGAGTTCGTCACTGTTGACCTTTTCTTCCTGACTCTTGCGGGTGCGGCGCTGGTGACGGGGGTTGCCGGCGCATTTGGCGTGCCGCCTGTGGCACAGGTCATCATCTTCATTGTTGTTTCTACACTTCTGCTGGTCGCGGTGCGTCCCTGGGCGAAGGACCTGCTGGCAAGGTCCACTCCGAACATTGCGACCAACGCACAGGCTCTTTTCGGACAGACTGCAGTCGTAACCGCTCCGTTGCGCGGAGAGATGGGACGCGTGCGGATCGGTGGAGAGATCTGGTCTGCTCGCGGACAAGACGGGCTCACCTTCCCGGTTGGGGCCAGTGTGCGGGTGGTCAGCATAGATGGGGCGACGGCCGTTGTCGGCCCACTGGACGAATCCGTGCCAACCCCACCAAGCTCAACGCCCCCTGAGCCTTAGCCCAAGACCTCTAGGAGAAGAAAATGGACTCTACCGCTGTCACCTGGATTATCGTTGTTCTCGCTTTAGCACTGGTGATCATTATTGCCGTGCGCTCGATCCGGATAGTGCCCCAGTCGCGAGCCCTAGTGGTGGAGCGGCTAGGTAAGTTCCAGTCTGTGAAGTACGCGGGCCTGCACCTGCTAATCCCATTTGTTGACCGGGTTGCTGCGACAGTGGACCTGCGTGAACAGGTCACCTCGTTCGCACCTCAACCGGTGATCACTGCGGACAACGTCGTCGTTTCGATCGATTCGGTCATCTACTACCAGGTGAACAACCCGATGGACGCGACGTATGAGATCGCGAACTACATCCAAGCCATTGAGCAACTCACTGTGACGACGCTCCGCAACGTCATTGGGTCCATGGACCTGGACCAGACGCTCACTAGCCGCGACCAGATTAACGACCGGCTTCGCGGTGTGTTGGACGAAGCTACGGGGAAGTGGGGGATCCGCGTCAACCGCGTGGAGCTGAAGGCGATCGACCCGCCTCCCACTATTCAGCAGGCGATGGAGCAGCAGCTTCGCGCTGAGCGGGATAAGCGGGCGGCAATCCTACAAGCTGAGGGTGTTCGCCAGTCTGAAGTGCTGCGTGCTGAAGGTTTGAAGCAGTCCGCAATCCTGAAGGCTGAGGGTGATGCTCAAGCTGCGATCACGGTTGCGGATGGTGAAGCGCGCGCCATTGAGACGGTCTTTGGTGCTATCCACGAAGGTGGGCCGACGTCCGACCTGCTTTCTTACCAGTACCTTCAGATGCTGCCGAAGCTGGCAAACGGGCAGTCCTCGAAGGTTTGGGTGATCCCAACCGAGCTCACGGCGGCGCTGAACTCCATCACGGACGGATTCAAGGGCAGCTCTACCTCTTCCCAGGATTGATTTCTGCTTGGGCGAGGGCGACATCTTCAGCGTCGTAGCTGGTGAGGATAGCTTCCAAATAGTGTTCGTCCATCAGGTATTGCATTGCTGCTTGGATGGCTACCGTCAGCTGCTCATCGGCTAGGGCAACAGCGATTCCCTGCGGTTCTGACTGGATCACGTCACCGATTTGCTGCAGGCGACCTGATGAGTTCAGGACCGCGTAGGTGATGACAGGGGAGTCTGCCAGTGTGGCGTCGCAGCTTCCGTCGGTTATCTGCGCGTTCACTTCCCTTTGCGTGTCAAGGGAGAGTAGCTCAATGGGTTCTTTCTTGTCTTCCACGCACTTTTTTGACCAGAGTTCAACGATGTCTTCCTGATAGGTTCCAGCCTGGACTCCAAGGGTGGAACCGCACGGATCTTCAGGGCTAAAGTCGGCTGGGTTTCCCCGCGCGACAGCAAACGCAGAGCCGACTTCCAGGTAGGAAATCATGTTTGCCTTCTCTAGTCTCTCAGGGCTGATCGTGAGAGAGGAGACACCGATGTCGAACTCTCTACCTAGCCCCGGGATGATGCTTTGGAACTCTGCTTCCCGCACGGTCCCTTGGAGCCCCATGACTTGGCCTAGGGCTTGCACGATTTCGATGTTGTAGCCGGTGAGAGAGCCTTTATGTCGGAACTCGCCAGGAGCCTGGTTTGCGGACGTTCCGCTAACCAGTTTTCCGCTGGCTGCAATGTCTGCCGGCACCATCGCTTGAATGTCCGGGACCGCTTCGATGCTGAGCGGATCAAAGTGTTCGGGTTCGACCGCTGAGTCCTCCGTCGTTTCTTTTTCGCCCGTTCCCTGAACCTCAGTGTCAGTGCAGGCTGAGAAGGTGAGGGCAAAGACGGCGACTGCGGCCAAGGGGAAAAGTTTCCGCATTGGGCCTCCAGACCAGCTGAATCTGATGGTTAGCCGCGCAGGGCCTTCCGGCTGATTGGCTTCGCGCGGTAAGGGTCGATGCCTTTAGGGGCCTGCAAGCCTTTGTTGCCAAGAGCATTGAGGCGGTTTGCGACGGAAGGGACCTCCGCTTTGGTGAGGACTTTCTTGAGTCCTTTGAGTTTCCGGCTGAGCTTCGGGAGTGGAGTCTGCCCTTCTTCGTGCCCAACCTGGATCGTGATGATGGGGACGTTGCTGACGGCACGGGAGATCTTGCGTCTTTCGTTGCTAAGGAGAGGCTTTACACGTGAACTAGGGCCTTCAGAAATCAGAACCACACCGGGCCGGCCAATCAGCCGCCACACCATGTCCTGGCTGCGGTTCACCGCAACGGGTTCTTCGTCGATAACCCAGCCTTTTCTGATCTGGCTAATGACGGCGTACACCGCGCCCACCTTGCCGTCCACTTGCCGGTACATCGCAGGGCGCAACAGGAAAGCTAAGAGGCTGGTGTCTGCTAGCAGTGCCAGCATTACTGCTGTGAGCATCACCAGGATGGGAGGTCCGCCAAGCATCCAGAAGAGGACACCCAGTCCAATGATCAGGATCGGTAAGCCGATTAGGGCGATTCCGATCCACTTGTACGTCCGCTTGACGACTGTGAAAGCGTCAATGAAGTTCTGGTACCACCGGCGCTTCTTTGTGCCGTCCGAATCAGTCTTTTTAGCCATGATCACTCATTCTACGCATTGCAGGCGCCCGTCTAGGTTTCAGCTGTTTCGCGCGGCGTAGTGGGGGAGCAAAAGCACGATTCCCACAATCCCCGCCAGGACGCTGGATGCGGCCGCGAGCAGGTAGGCGGGCCCTGCGCCACCGGCCTCAGCAATCGCGCCACCTAAAGCTGAGCCGAGTGACACTCCGATGGTGACCGATGACTGCATGAGTGTCATTGCGACCGCGATCCCACCGGTGGGTGCCAGCTCTTGCGCAGCCGAGAATGCAGTCACCATTGTCGGTCCGACGAACAAGCCGGAGAGCGCCAGCGCCCAAGTGGTTGAGGGGAGTGTGGTGAGGTTTGCAACCAGGAGCATGGAGAGTGCTGTCCCAGTGGAGAAGAAGATGAAGCGCCAGGGAAGCCTGAACCGCTCCGGGAGGACAACAACGAACAGTGCAGCGAGTGCGGAGCCAAGCCCCATCACGGCGTAAACCAGTCCCGCTTGGGAGCCGGACCCAAGTAGATCTGCGCGCGCCGTCGTGCCTGCCTGCGTCGCGCCGAAGAAAGCTCCGACCCCAATGAGGGCGATGGACGCGGGAAGCACGGCCCAAAGGACTCGACCTATGTTCGGGCGCTTGTCGACATCTCTATCGACCGGCGGGGCTTCCTTCGGGGAGGTGACGGCAAAGAGTGTTCCCGCGGTCAGCATTAGCGCGAATGCGAGGAAGAGCGGTGCGGACGGAGCCGCGAGCGAGGAGGCTACGCCAACCAGTGCGGGCCCCAAGACAAAGATGAGTTCGTCAGCGGTGGACTCGTAGGAGAACGCAGCGTTCAGGACCCTGGCGTGAGGTGCTGACCAGACCCACCGGGCTCGTGTGAATGAACCGACTGGGATGACTGTGGCCCCGGCGCCCGCACACAGCAACCAAAGAGGGACGCCTGTTGTCCCGGTTGATGCCGCCCAAAAAAGGCCTAGCAGCGCTGCTGAGTTCAGCGGGACCAGTGTCAGGAGGACTCTTCTTTGTCCCCAGATGTCTGATGCCCTCCCCACCAGAGGGGAGCACAAGGCGACGACGATTGAGAAGATGCCGGCAGCCAGGCCGCCTACTGCCAGGTCGCCTGAAGAGGCAGTGAAGGCCGTCATGATCCCAAGTGGGAGCATCGCATATGGGGCGCGGGCAAGAAGAGCCACCCCCATGTTGCCTAGGCCGACGACGGGCGGGAGCTCCTTGTAGTGCCGAAGCGCGTGAAGAGGTGAGGAAGACAAGAGACCACTTCCAGGTTGAAAATCCCAAAGGGCCTTATCGCCCGAAGCAGTGGGCGTGAAGGGCAGTGGGTCACGGTAATCCTACGGTCTGCCTAATGGGAGTTACCAACAGGGCGGACGGAGATCTTGGTCTCCACCTGCGGCGGGGGCGGATACTTCGGGCATGGCCGACTGTTCACTGTTTTTCCCTCTCACGCCTGGCCCCACGGGCCTCATCCGGGTCGATACGGTTGCGGGGGAGCGGAGGCTGCGTGTTCCGGGGCCGCTTGAGGGCCCTTTGTGGGGGAAACTCTCATCCATTGCGCACCCGCAGCTTGCCCGCGTGGAACTATTGGAGGCTGGGAGCGCGGGTGCGCTGGTTGCTCTTGACCCGCCGACTCTCCCACATTCACCCTCAGCTTCGCATGCGTCCCCGGGTTTGGCCCTGCCTCAGTTTTCGAGCCCCCAGGATCTTATTGAGTGGCTTAGTGCTTCGCAGGGGCTGCCCGCAGGAACCACCTGGTCGGTTCGCACTGCCGCGTCCCGAAAAGGACCTCCGTTTTTCGTTGCGTTGCCTATCGATCTGGGGAGCACTGCTGGGTGGCGAAGCCTAGAGCTCCCCGACCCCGCGCCGCCCGCTCTCTCCAGCCCGCACCCCTCCGCAGCATCGCGCTCTTCCACCAGGCCGGGGCCTTCTAAGGAAAACTCAACTCTGGCTCCCACGAAGCGTCTTCCTGTACACAGGCGGGCTAGGTTCAGGGTCGGCGCGATTGCAGTTGCTTCAGTGGTGACCCTGGTCGTGGCGGCAGGTGTGTGGCTTCCCCGGCTTGGTCTATTCGCCGCGACGTGCCCCGGCCCCGAAGAGGCTGGTGAAGTCCTGGAGCAGCTGTTACAAGAGCGTGCGCAGGCTCTGGCTGACGGGGATCTAGAGGCCTTGTCGGCCGCTGAGTCAGGCGAACTGCTTGCAGCGGACCAGCGTCTCTTGGAGCAAAGGGGAGAGCAAGTCCTAGAAGACGTCGCTTACCGCGCCCGCACGGACCGAATCGACTGCTCGGCAGAGGGCGTGTGGGTTAGTGGGGAGATCACTGCCATCACGGCCAGCTGTAAGGGTTGCGTTGAGAAGCGGTCAACGCGGAATTTTCGTGCGTTGCTGTCGCGCCCTTGGCGAATAGAAGAGTTCCACTAGTACACCGGCCAAACGTGGTGTTTACTGTCGGGTGTCTGGCGCTGGCGCGGGAAGCCCGGTGCGGCTTCTGCTAGTTGAGCGAAGGAACCCGTAGGCCTGTTTTCAGGACTACGGGATCCTTCGTGAGCTGAGCTTCTATGGCGCGGCTAGCTGAGCTGCAGGTCTTCGTAGAAGTCGCCGGCTTGGAGGCGACGCTTCACGTCAGAAAGGAACCTTGAAGCGTCAGCACCGTCCACCAGCCTGTGGTCGTACGTGATGGACAGGTAGACCATGGACCGAATCGCAACAGATTCGCCAAGCTCCGTGGGGACCACAACTGGGCGCTTGACGATTGTGCCAACCCCCATGATCCCCGTCTCCGGCATGTTCAACACCGGGGTGTCGAACAAGGCGCCACCGCTACCGGTGTTCGTGATCGTGAATGTAGAACCGGTGAGTTCGTCAGGGCTGATCTTCCCCTCGCGGACTTTAGCCGCAAGAGTGTTGATCGCTTCGGCAATCCCAGCGATGCTCAGGTCGCCAGCGTTCTTGATGACCGGGACCATAAGACCCCCGGGGGCGTCCACAGCGATCCCGATGTTCTCGTGGTCGTAGTAGGTCACCTCGCGGTCGTTGATCACAGCGTTCAACTTCGGGTGGGCCTGCAGGGCCTCTATCGCAGCCTTCACAAAGAAGGGGAGGAAGGTGAGTTTGGTGCCGTGAGTTTGCTGGAAAGCGTCCTTGTATTGCGCGCGGAGCTGGGCAACCCTAGTCACGTCAACTTCGAACACCGTGGTCAGCTGTGCTGCAGTCTGGAGTGATTCCACCATGCGACGGGCAACCGTCTGGCGCAGCCTGGACATCTTTTGCGTGGTGCCACGTAAGGCCGCGGCTTCTTCTGAAATGGTGATCCTGCCGCTGTCCGCGCTCTTGGCTGGTGCCACGGGTGCTGGCGCGGCGGGTGCGGGTGCCGCCGCTGCGGCTGCGGCTGCTTCCACGTCCTCGCGTCGGATTCGACCTCCGATTCCGGTCCCTGTGAGGGTGGAAAGGTCCACGCCCTTTTCGCGTGCGAGCTTCCGGACGATTGGGGTTACGTAGCCGGTCGCGACCGGAACCGCAGGCTGCTTAGCGACCGGGGTTCCCGTGGCGGCTGCCCGTGTCACGGCGTCTTGAACGCGCTGGTCGGCTGCCGGCGCTGGTGGGGCCGGCGGCGCAACTGGTGCGGGAGGAGCGACCGGGGCCGGGGGAGCAACCGGGGCCGGGGGAGCAACCGGGGCCGGGGGAGCAACCGGGGCCGGGGGAGC
>CAYFUU010000042.1:0-9752 GCA_964346595.1 uncultured Actinomyces sp. | reverse complement strand
ACTTCGTCGGACAAGTGGGAGAGGCAGCAATGGAAGCGCTGCCGAAAGGGCTCACGTCCTACGGGAAGACCGATCCTGAGGAGACCGACAAGTCAGGTTCCGAGGATGACAGCAAAGCTCAACAGGACTGAAGCTAGAAGCAAGCCGTCTGGGAGCGCGATGGTGCAGCGCGAACGCCTGGTGCGCAGAATCGGGCTAACCCTGGAAGATCTTGCCCCACTCACGCTGCTCAGCGCACCACTAGGCTACGGAAAGTCGGAGCTCCTTTCCCAGTGGAGGGACGCCTTTGACGACACCCAGGCCCGCGTCGTCCAAGTATCCGCTCCAAAAAGCGGGAGCCTGGACGACTTCTGGTGGCGGCTGGCCCAAGCGGTCGGTGTTTCGCCAGCGGGTCAGACAGCGCAAGCGGCGGTTCATCAGGCTCTGCTCAAGAGCGACCGCCAGAGCGTCCTTGTGATTGACGACTACCAGCGGGTCTCCTCAGAGCTGATGGACGACTCCTTGGTCCACCTGGTATCCCGCATCGCCCACCTTCGCCTGGTTGTCGCTGCCCGCTACACCGCCAGCTTGGAAGACCCGTTTGTGGGCGCTGCTGTGGCGACGAATGTCATCGGGGTGGGCGACCTGGAGTTCACAGGGCAGGAGAGGAGTGGCGGAGGCTGGCCGCTACGGTTCCTGGAGCCCTCGGAACGGTCCCAGATAATAGAGGCCGATCTTGGCACGTTAGAAGACGCGAAAGCGCAGATGCTGCTGAGGGCCGTTGCAGCAACGGGGAGAACTAGTGCCGACCTGGTCGCGGAGCATTTCTGGATCCCGCAGACGGAACTGCCACGTGTCTTGCAGGCGGTTGGGGTAGCGGTGGGCCTAGGCGTGGAGCAGTCCCAGAGCGGTGTCCAGATCAGCCTGCCTGCTGAGGTCGCGGGTGCGCTCGTGTCGGAATGTGGTCCCCTTCGCGGCGACAGTGACTTCGAGAGGTTTTTAGCTGCGCACGCAATGCAGATCGCTGAAGAAAGCCCTGAGCGTGCGTTGGACATCAACTTGGAGATCGGGAACCTGGCGGGGGCTGAGGAGGTCGCGGGAATGCACTTCAGTCCCCACATTCTTGGGGTGCCACAGTCCTCTGCGCTGGAAGACTGCTCCTTGGAAAGCCTCCGCGACTACCCCATTCTGCTTGGTGTTCGGTTCCTTCGGGACTGGAGCACGGGGAGCATTCCGCGAGATTCGGTTCGGGAAAGAGCTAAGCAAATAGCTTCTGGTCCACTGGAAATTGACGGCAGTACCCCGCTAGTGCTTGAGGTGCTTCGGCTACTGGCGTTCAGGGTTTCAGGGCAGTGGAGCGAGGCGAAGGAAGCCGCGACCAAGCTGGAGCGACGCCTTGCGCAACACACGCTGATAGATTCCTTTGACCGTGAGCTCCAGGCGTCCCGAGTGCACAGTTCCCTGGCGCTCACGGGCGTGCTGTCCGGTGACTTCCCGCTGGCTGAGCGCACCGCTTCGCGTGCGTTAGAAATCGCCGAGCAAGGGGGTCACCTAGACGAAGCGGTTCGCGCTCACAACCTGCTTGGGCTGGTGAGTGCTTTTCGTAGAGACTTCCAATCTGCGCGGACACACCTCCAAAGTGCCGAAGCCCTGGTGGATTCCGGGCGGGCGGTGAGTCCAGACAGGTCGTTTGCAAACAAAGTCGTGGCGGAGGGGATCCTTGCGAACCAGAGCGGTGACTACGCGCGCGCTGCTGCAGCGGTTCGGGAGCTGCATGGCCCCGCAGACCAGGGCGAGTACTGGTCCCTTGCCACCTGGGTGTCATCGGTTGCTACAGCCCGGTCCAGGGGGCCGGAGGCAGCCTTCGTGGAGCTGCAACTCCAGATGCTCCACCACCCAAAGCTAGATCGCCTCTCGCCTTTCCACTTGACGTCCCTGCAGGGTCATCTCGCAAGCTTGGCTGCGAGCGCCGGTCGCCTTGCAGCGGCACGGGAGCTCTTGGCGCGAATCCCTGGGGGTTCGATCCTGGTTGACGCGGCTCGCGTTAGGACGGAGCTCTTCGCAGGGGATGTGGGGGCAGCTTTGGAAGCGTTCGACGTTGCCAAAGTTCATCGGCCTGACGGGGTTCTCCATCCGGATCTTTTCCTGGCCGGAGCAGTGGCCGCGCACGGGGCGGGTGAACACGAGCGAGCTTCTAGTCTTCTGTCTGCGGCACGCAGGGGGAGCACAGACGCGGAGTTTCAGTACTTGCTTCGCACAGTCCCTTACGCGTTGGTTTTGGAGTTGGCGGAGCACGCGAGCGAGCTGGGCGGCGAGGACATCCTAGGGTTCGTGCAGTCGATCCCCGAAGACCAGAGGGCCCACGCCGCCCCGACACTTAGCGATCATGAACTGACGATGCTACGGATATTGAAAATGCCTGGCCCCCTAAGTGAGATTTCGGGGAAGCTGCGCATCTCTGAAAGTGCCGCTAAAGCACGCCGCGCCGGTCTCTACCGGAAGCTTAGGGTTTCTAGCAGGGAAGAGGCAGTCGATAAGGCACGCGAGCTGGGATTGGAGGATTAATAGAGGTTCTGGTCGGTTCTCCGTAGGGTGGGGTGGTGAGTTTTCCTGCCATCCGGTTCCCAGCGATAGTCAGACCCCGAGTCAGCTCACTGCTGGAACAAGCGCTGCGTCCTCACCCCCGATTGGTGCTGGTCGAAGCGCCCCGCGGTTTCGGTAAGACCACCGCGGTGTTTCACTGGGTCCAAAACCGACAGGATGGTCCCCGTCCCCGCTGGGTTTCGCTGTGGGGCACCGGAGGCGAGGACAGCGTGTGGGAGCGCATCTCCCAGCTGGTGGGTGCCGACGGCACGCGGGAAGGCTTTGTTAGGGCAGCCCGCAGTCTTCCTGAGGGGACCATAGTCGTTGTTGACGACTACGAGTACGCAACCTCTTTTGAAATGGATCAGGCGCTTGTTGAGGTCCTAGAGCAAGTGCCTTCGCTTCAACTAGTCGTCTTGACGCGGCGTTCTACGCTTCTTGCCAGTCCTCTTGCCACCTCACGAGTCGGCACGTCGATGCTGCAGGCGAACGAGCTACTTTTCACTGAGGGGGAATCAGAGGAACTCGCTCGCCGCCTTGGTGCTTCCCCACTTGTCGAAGGCCACAACCTGGACGCGGAACTTTTGGGGTGGCCCCTCGGGACACAGGCAATGCTGTTTTCTCTCAGGAACGAACGCAGCTGGGAGCAGTCCGAGGTCGCGCTTGCGGGCAGGCTGTATGAAGGAGCCGGGGACCGGCTTTCAAGGCAAGTGCTGACCGCGGTGGCTAAGTTCCCGGGTGTGTCGGTGGGGCACCTGTCGGGCGCACTGGACATTCCCGAACGCAGGATTTGGTCGACTCTGCAGGACCTTGCCGAATCGGGTGCAGTCCAGGGAGTCTCTCGTAGTGAGCGGCGAAGCGGCCAGGTTGCGCCAGCCGTTAGAGGCCCTCTGGCGGAAAGAGTTGCTCAGACGTGGGATCAGCAGCGTTTGCGTGCATTGATCGCTTCTGTTGCGGTCTCACAGATGGGTGAAGACCCCGTTTCAGCCCTGGAGCTGCTGCTGGAAGCTGGACGGTTGGAGCAGGCCGAAGAACTCGCGTCGCAGCATCTCACCCAGCTACTCGACGCGAGTTACCGTTCACTGCCTGCGTTGCGCGCGGTCCCTCCAGAGTCTCTATGTGACTACCCGATGCTCCTGATGGTTCGCGTCATAGTTGAGCGCGCGGACACCAGCCAGCCGATCGCTGTCGTCGAGGAGCTTGCCGCTCAGCTCCGCCAAGCATCCATTCGCCTGCTGGCGGAGGAGTCAGGCTCGCAGCGCAGCGTCCAATCCATGCTGCTTGCTGCGGAGCGGGCGGTCGGGAACTGGGACTCGGCCGCGGCGCTCGCAAGGGACTTGCTCTCACGCCTTACCGACATGGACCCAGAAGAAACCGGAGTGCCACCCCGGCGCGTTGAGATCAACTATTCTGTGATCTCTTTGACCGGTTGTCTAACCGGCGACTTTGAGCTGGCAGGGCAGGCGTCGACGCGTGGTCTTGATGCCGCCCGGCGCAGCGGGGACCACTGGGAAGAGGCGCACGCTCTGGGGCTTTTGGCACTCAGTTCGGCGCTCGCTGGCGACATGGCTCAGGCGTCAGAGCACCTTGACTCAATGGATCGGCTCTGCGGGGAAGAGCACATCGTTTTCCGCGAATACTCCTGGGTTGACGGGGAAATCGCGCGAGTTTTGTTGGCGGTAGAGGCCGGAGATCTGGGAGCAGCCACCGACGCGCTTGCCCCGATCCTGGCTGAGGCGGATCGCATGGAACAGTGGCCTCTGGTTTTGTTCGCGCAAGCCACCATGACCGCTGTGCTTCAAAGCAGGCTGGAAGGCGCTGAAATCTTGGAGCAGGCATGGTTGGAAAAGCCAGAGTATCGGGTTGTCAGCCCGTACTGGGCTTCTCGTCTGCTTGCATGGGCAGCAAACACGGCCATCTTCAATGGCAGGTATGAGAAGGCGCGGGAGTTAGTGCAGTCTGCCGCCAGTGAGAAGAAAGACGCGCTGCTGGCGGTTCCTTCGGTGCGTCTGCTTCTTCTCGACGGCGATTGTCAAGAGGCGTTGAAGGGGTCTGCGGAGGCGCTGGAAAACGCTCCCGCAGGCCCCGCTCGTCAGCAACTGTTGTTGCTGGGCGCGGTCGCAGCTCAAAAGACTTGTGACGTGCAACTTGCGAAGGAACATTGGCTTCAGCTGGAGACGGGCTTGGGCTCTGTTTCTTCCTCGGCGCTGCTCTCACTGGTGCCCTATGAGTGGCTTTTGGAGAACCTGCCACTTGTCCCTGAAGCGGGGGCGGTGTTGGAGAGGGTTCGGGCTTTGAGTGAACGCGACAGGATGCGACATTTCCAGAAGTTGTCCGCGGCTGAACTGAATGTCTTACGAGCTTTGCGTGACGGCGGCACCGTCGCTGAGACCGCTAAAGCTCTTTACCTATCCGCAAACACCGTGAAATTTCACCTGCGGAGCCTCTACCGCAAACTGGGGGTGAGCGGCCGCGACGAAGCGTTGTTCGTAGCGAGACGCATCGGATTGCTCAACGGTTCCTGACGCTTGTAGGGATCTGTGCTCTAACGAACGTCGAGGTTAGGTTTCGGGGTGGGCGGCTCCCGCTGCGCGCATGACCCCCGTTGAGAAACCAGCGGTTTTTGTCCTCCACGCGGCTTTCTTCAGGTCGGCGGACGCGCGCCTGGATGCCTGCCTGCGCTAGGAGTCACGCTTTGGGGGCCTTGGTCAGGAATCAGGGTGGTTCACTGGGCGCTTTGTAGACCTCGCGTTTTGTTCTTGAGAAGTTGGCGTTGGCGGGCAGTGTCCCGATCCGGCGTCAGCTGGCACAGCAGAACTGAGGTAGTAGGAAATGAAAGATCAAGAACAGAAGAGAGGCGTGAGCATCCGGGCGGATAAGGCGCTTGCAGCGCTTGGTGCTTTCGCAATTGCCGGGGGAGCGCTAACTCTCCCGACCGCGCTGGCGCACGCCGATGAGCCCGCGGCGGGCGAAGGGAACTGCATTCCGCTGTTCCCCGATAACCCTTTGATGAAGGAACCCGGGGCAAACGATTGGACTGACAACAACCCCAACCTGTACGTGGGTGGTGATGGTCAACTCTTGAACCACGAAGGCGAAGGCCTAGTAATCGTCGAGGGCGACCTGTTCGTCGAAGTTCCCTCGGATTACCCCTGGGCCTACCAGCTTGGCGCCGGAGCGGGTGGCGGAAGTGGTAGTTGGCCCTCGGCCAGAGCCCTCATGCTCGCAGTCGGCAAGAACCTGAATGTGGAAGGCAACGGGCTCAACATCGGCAAGTACGAACAGCCCGGCACCTGGTACGTGGGTGGCAGCGCAGCTGGTTCGATCAACTACAGCCAGGTCTGGGACCCGAGCGCGGGCGAGTGGGGCGCGAACGTTCCGCTACGCGTCGACTCCGTTGCTGGGACTGCTGCCGACGGCTACAGGGCGAAGCTGGAGGACTTCCAAACCGAGATCAGCAGCCACGCAGCAAACGGCACGGTTGCCCCCCGCAGTTCCGGGACAGGCCTAACCCTGACCGGAGACGGCACATCGACACTCCAGGTGTTCGAACTGGACTTTGGGACCTACGGCGACCAGCTGGTGAGCCATGGCGCATCGACCATTGACCTGATGGGTATCCCAGAAGACGCCTCGATCATCATCCGCGCAAAAGGTGCGGACTCCGTCCAGGTGACGGCTGCCATCAACTACTCACTGAACGGTGCGCCTGTGGAGGCACCTACGGGCAGTTGGGATCACTGGGGGGACGGAAACCTGGCGCAGTGGGGTAACCTCACGCAACGACTCCTCTGGCACTTCCCGACTCAAACCTCGGTGAAGATCGGCCTGAACAACGCTGACCACAACCAGTTCACGGGCTCCGTCTTTGCAGGGAACCGTAGTGGTCATCTGGAGGCCTACGCGTCAACGAACGGGCGCCTGATTTCTTTCGGCGACTTCACGGCCCACCAAGGAGGGGACGACGACGCTGGCCGGATGGAGTTCCATGCGTTCCCGTTCAAGTACCCCGGGTCCTTGTCCTGTTCTGCAAACGAGGTCGCCTCGTTTGCGATGAGCAAACAGGTTGTTGACCAAGCTGGGAACTCTCTAGCAGAAGACCCCGCTTTCAAGACCACCAGCTACAAGCTGAAGGTCGAATGGAACCATCCCTTACAGGGCCACCAGGAAGCCTTCGTGACGCTGGGTGCCAGCGGTGAGGTTGTTGCAGGCCCCTCAGGAATAGTGATTGGCGAGGGAGTCGACGTGACCTTCTCGGAGGTCGGCGTCATCAACCCGCCCGAAGGCTTTGTGCTGAAGGACGCCCAGTTCGACGTGGCTGGCCAGACGGGCATGCCGCTCACCGTCACGGTGAAGGATCAGGACATCGCCCAGCTGCGCCTGACCAACACTTACCAGGTCGAGGATCCAGGCACGGGCACCTTCAGCCTCCGCAAAGAGCTGACTCGCCCCACTGGGGAGAACCTTCTGGAAGGCGAAACCTTCACTGTCCGCGCTTCCTGGGTTGAAGGCGGGGTGGCAAAGACAGAGGATTTTGAACTGTCCGGGTCTGGAGCAGCCTTGGAATCCTCCAACCGGTTGCCAGTAGGGACAGTGGTTTCATTTGAAGAGGTCCTGATGCCGGAGACGCCGGAGGGCTGGGACTTCCAGGGCGGAACCTTCAGCCCGGAGACGATCACGATCACCAAGAACCACACGAGTGCTGTCGTTGTGACCAACACGTACGTTGCTAAAGACGACGGACCGGACGTCGCAGTCGGCGGTTTCAACTTGAGCAAAACCCTGTGCTGCCCTGAACTTGGTTCACTGAGCGAAGAGTTCTTCACGGTCAGGGCCTCCTGGACCATAGATGACGAAGACCACTTTCAGGATTTCCAGCTGAAGGGTGACGGAACCGCTGTGACTGGGCCGCAGGACCTGCCCGCGGGAACCGTGGTGACCTTTGAAGAGACGGGCATGCCCGCAACTCCTGAAGGCTGGGTGTTCAAGGAAGCCGTCATAGACCAGCAGAACCTTCACGTGAAAGCGTGGGAGAACACGGCTGTCAGTGTCCGCAACACTTACGCGCGGGCGACGGGCTCCTTCCAGGTAAGCAAGAAACTGGTCGGCGCAAGCCAGGAAGATTTCCCGGAGGGCACTGTTTTCGCGGTCGACGCAACCTGGACGTTGCCTGCAGCTGGGGAAGGTGGAGTCACCCTGCCTTCAATAGAGAGGCTCTACGTGCCGGCGGACGGAACCCCGGTCCTCAGCGCTTACGAACTCCCGGTCGGCACACTGGTGACCTTCAGTGAGATAGACGTCCCCGTCCCCGCAGGATGGGTGTTCGAAGGCGCCTCGTTTGCCCCAGCCCAGATCACGGTCGGTCAGGAGCAGGTCGCTTCGGTTACCGCGACCAACACCTACACCGAAGAGGAGCCCCCGGAGGAACCCATAGACCCCGATCCCGAGGGCGGCGGGGGAACGCCGGACCCTGAGCCCAGCCCGAACCCGGACCCCGAGCCAAACCCTGAGCCCGAGCCAAACCCTGGGCCTGAGCCTGAGCTGCCGATAACGGGAGACGACCCGGCCGAGCTACCGCAGACAGGCGCTAGTGGAACGATCCTGCTCCTAGCAGTAGGTCTAGGAGCGGTGACGCTTGGAGCCGTGCTGCTTCGGAGGCGAAGCAGCTAGGAGCCGGTAAGCTCCCACTTGGGGACATCACGTCCCCAAGTGAGAGTGACAAGGGGGAAGCATGGCTATAAGGCACGTCGTTCTTTGGGAGATAGGCGTGGATGAACCCGCCATGCGTCAGGACACTATCGAATCGCTTAGCAAGCGACTCGAGGCCCTTGTGGGGGTTGTGCCTGGCCTGTTGTCACTGACCGCCGGCCCCAACTCTGTCGAGCTGGCAGGGAACTGGGACATGGCGCTGGTCGCAGATGTGGAAGACCGTGTTGCCCTAGAGGCTTACGCCGTTCATCCGGCTCACCTGGAGGTCGCAAAGGACTTGCGCTCCTTGGCCAAAGCTAGGGCCGCAGTCGATTTCGAGGTCGATTTGTGAGCGACAGCCAAGACTTCGCGGCCGCCCAAGCTGAAGCTGCAAAGCGCCGCCAGGTCTTACTGGATGCTCAAGAAGAAGCTGAGAGCAAAAAGGCTGCCGAGTTCCTGCGGCGCTTCGTTGCGGAAGCAGAACGCACCGGCCTCAAGCCGGAACCTCTGCAAGCGATCGGCTACGGCGGTAAGGGCCGCGCTAAAACCGGTCTGATGGGCTGGTACCTGAAGAACGACCACACACTCGCTGTTGACACTGAAGGAAACTACTACGTCCTCATCCGCGAACTGGGGCTGCTAGGCCGTCGCCGGACCCAGAAAATGGTGCCGTCCCCGCCCCCGCTCATCCTGAGTAAGGGAGCCCGCGACGGGGAATCCATGGACCTGACTGCAAAACTCGACCAGATGCTACCTACGTGGCGCAGGGGCGGCCGCGAGGTCTAGAGCGGGGGGTTGGCGTGCCGTGAGCCCCCGTTTCGGCCGCCACTGCCGTTGCCGGGATGCGGAAAACCTCTGCTGGCGGGGAAGCACAGGTACAAGGCGAGGAGAGGCCCAATGGGTCACACGGCCGGCTTGTTGGGGGCGGGCCTGTCCCTATTGGGCTTCGGGCTCGCAATGGGCCTGAACCCCGCGCTCTACGCTGCGACCGTGGACATGCTTGCGCGCGCGAAGAACCCCGGGCGCAGGCTCACCTTGATGATCGCGGGGCTTTTTACTGGTGCTACCGCCCTCTTTTTCGCGCTCCAGGGTCTGAATCCTGATCACCTGGTGAAAGTGGTTGAAACCGACCTGGACAAGGCTGTGATGGACAGGCTTGTCGACGCTGTTGCCGGCGGCGTATTCATTGGGGCCGGCCTAATGCTTGCTGCATGGCGAGTGCACGAACCACAGTTAAAGCAGAAGGCACCCAAGAAACCGAATGAAAACGCTGGGATTTGGAGCTACTTCGTTTTAGGGCTTGGCGCCTCAGTCATTGGCTTCACGACGTTGCCGATCATGTACCTGGTTGGCCGCGTGATTGCGGCAGCGACCCACGCTCTTGCCCCAAAGACCGTTCTTTACGCCTTGTTTCTCGTGGCGCTCGCGGCCCCGTTTCTGCTTCTTGCGTTTGCGTGGTCAAGGTTTCCGAAGTTCACTGATGCCTTCTCCCGCTACTACGC
>CAYFUU010000041.1:0-10740 GCA_964346595.1 uncultured Actinomyces sp. | reverse complement strand
TGAGAGTGAAAAAGAGGCTCACTCGACTAGCCGTTGCTGTTGGTGCAGTGGCTTTAGGAGCCATGGGGTTAGTGGCAGGAGCCACGGCGGCTAACGCCGCGCCTTCATACGGGAACATCAACGAAGACGCCGAGGGCTCCATGACTATCCACAAGTTCCTGAACCAAAGCGGCAACCCTGATCCGGGAGACATTGGTACTGGTGGCCAGAACTTCACGGATCCGGTGAGTGGAGTTGTTTTCTGGGCTTACGAGCTTGGGAAAACAGTGGATGGCAACTTTGTGCCCCTAGACCTGACTGACCCCGACTCTTGGGTGGGGCTTTCAAACCTACCTTGGGAACCTGGGTGCGCGGCGCCAACCGGCTACGCGCTTTCCGCCACCCCGAAGGTGTTCCCTGCGACGGACGCCCAGGGCGCAGCAGAACTCAGCAACCTGGACGTAGGTGCATATGTGATCTGCGAAAACGACGCATCGAACGCAAAAGTCAATGGCTCGCCTGTCACGGTCACCCAATACCAGAGCTCGTTCGTCGTCACGATCCCTGAACCCTACGACGACGGGTGGATCTACGATGTTCATGCTTTCCCGAAGAACCGGGCTTTCGTGGATGACACTGTCAGGAAGAGCGTGAGTCCGCAGATAGACCACGGGCTGGTCGACGGGTCCCCTGTGCTGTTCCCTGTGACAGTGGAGATCCCTGAGCCCGGCGTCGACCCCTGGACGCACGGCGCTATCTCCGATGTCTTCCAGCCGGGCCTGAAGGTTGCTACGAACCCGGTTGTGTCCGTCCAGATTCTTAAAGCTAACCTGACTGACGTCCACCACACGTTCAACTGCGTTGAAGGAACCCCTTCAGGAACGGACGAATGCTACATAGTTCGTGACGAGACCGCGAACGCTGCTGCGGTCGTCTTCACGGAGGCAGGACTGGCGAAGTTTGACGCAGACACGGTAGGCATGTCCGTTCGGGTGGTCTTTGAAGCGACAGCAGATGTTGCCACGCTTGGGACAGGAGGCAGCTGGGCAATCACGAACAAGGCAGGCATCTGGACCCACGTAGCGCTCCCCTCGGACCCTCTCGAGTGGGAGGACGCTGAGACCTCGACTAACAGCGTCACGACCAGCTGGGGTGACGTGAAGATTTTCAAGTTCACGACAATTGACGAAGAGGGCACCAAGGAACCGCTGGCAGACGCAGAGTTCGAACTCTACGATTCTGACGACGCCTACCCAAGCAGTGGCACTTGCGGCAACAACGTTTCAGGATCTGCTCTAGAGGTGTTGGGGAGCACGGTCCTTCGGACGGGCTCCGACGGGGAGATCACTGTTCCGGGTCTTTTCGTGTCTGACAGCGTCAACACCCCGGGGAAGGATTCCGGCTACCGGTGCTACGTCTTGAAGGAGACCAAGGCGCCAGCAGGCTACGTCGCCAGGCCCGACAACATCCCGGTAAAGGTTGAGGTGGGAACTGGCAAAGTGACCATAGAGGTTGAGAACACTCAGCAGACGTCCTCACCTCTGCCTGTCACGGGCGCAGCTGGAAGGGTCCTGATGGCGCTAGCGGCTGTTGGGATTGGCGCCGTGGCGTTTGGCCTGCTGCTGGTGAACAAGAAGCGGACACGCGAAAGGTCCTGAGCACTCAAAGGTTGGACAGGGCGAAAGTGTGATCGGATGAGCGGCGGCGCAAAGGCCGCCGGAGGAGCCAGTCGCTTGGCTTCCACACGCAAGTGGAAGCCAAGCGCCCTGACCTGGGTGATAGTCACTTTGGGGGTCGTCGGCCTGGCAGTCGGCCTTTACCCGACTGTGGCCAGCTGGTTCGCCTCTTACAGTCAGTCACAGGTTGTCGGCAGCTACGCTACCCAGATCAACCACGCTCGCCCAGACGCAGCCACTCAGCTTGCTCTGGCTCGCGAATACAACGAGGCTCTCACGTACGGCGCAATAGTTGCCGCGGGGGAGAACGTTCCGGTCGGGAAAGAGCACAGTTCCTCGGACCGTTTCAACTACTGGGAGATACTGCGCGCGGGTGACACAGGACTGATGGCGCGGGTTCGGATTCCCAGCATCGACGTCGACCTTCCCGTCTACCACGGGACCTCTGATGAGGTGCTGAACGAGGGTGCCGGGCACCTGCAAGGCTCTCACTTCCCTGTTGGGGGAGCGGGGACTCGCACCGTGATCACCGCTCACCGGGGCCTGCCGAACGCGGACATGTTTGACGATCTTGGAAAGCTTGTCGAAGGCGAGCGCTTCACCATTGAGACTTTCGGGGAGGTCCTAACGTACCAAGTGGTTGAAAGTCAGGTGATAGAACCCCACGAAACCGACGTTATCCGGTTGCAGGAAGGACGTGATCTTGCAACGCTCATAACCTGCACGCCCCTGGGGCTCAACACACACAGGATTGTTGTGACGGGGGAGAGAGTCCTTCCAACTCCGCAAGAAGACTTGGACGGAGCGGGCGGCGCCTCCGAGCTTCCGCGCTTTCCGTGGTGGGCCCTCATCCTGGCTGTGGGGTCTGGCGCGATCACCTGGTACCTGGTGAGGCAAGGGAAGAAGGACGCGGCCTCAGCCAAAATTTAAGCGCGCATTCCGCCAGCTTGAAGCCGGATGAGGGTGACAGCAGGGGTGAGGTTTCGACGTATTCCTGGACCGCCTGCCAGGACCCTTGCGATTGTTGGGCGTTGACTATGGCTGGCACTGTCTGTGCCCAGCCAGGAATGGGCGCTCCACTCAGCGCAGCGAAACCAAATGGGGATGAACAAATGGGTACAGGCAAGCAGCTCAAGTCGGAGTCACCCCGTCGCCTATCCGAACGGGTCCTGGCGGGACTCGTCACCGTCGGGCTCCTAAGCACGGGATTCGCGTCTGCGTCTTTGGCGATGGCCACCCCGCCCGAGGACGACGGAGATGGCGGCGTCGTTGTTCTTGAGGCCGAACTACCTTCGAATCCCGCGGACGACGAGGACGTGGCACCGAGTGAGGCACAGGGAACCCCACCTGCTGAAACGCCGTCCGTGCAGAGGTTTGACAGCAGGGGCCTCCCCGAGTTCCTGGACGTGAAGAAGAGCGTCAACAACGAACCCTTAGCGGAGTTGAAGGCAGGTGAGGTCTTTGAATACAAGATTCAGGCGACCTGTTCACAGCAGTTCTGTGTTGACGCGAAACTGGTTGATCAGCTGCCCGACCTAGCGGGGTTTACGTTCGAGGATTTCATTGCGCCTGACCAGGCCCACGCGGTCGTTTGGAAGAACGCTGCAGAAGAGATCTTCGTTCCGACGCGTGGGTTCGCGTTCTCAGAGGGCGACCACTTCGAGGTTACGTATCTTCAGCCTAACGACGATCAGGTAGGACTGAACTTCGGGCAAACCACGCTCATGAGTCTCTTCGTGAAAGTCCCGGCCAACTTCTCTCCGCTGGACCCACGCAACCAGCAGCTGCTCACCAACACTGTGACGGGCACCGCCGATGGTGCCGCTACCAAAGAGGCAACCGCGGACATCAAAGTCACGGTCGAGAGGGAGCTTGTAGCGGGCTTAAGTAAGACGTGGCTTACCAGCGGTGGAAAAGCTGAACAGCCGTTCTCCCCCGGCGCGAAATCAGAGATGACACTGGAAGTCTGGAACGCCTCCAACGTCCCAGTGAAGAAGCTACAGGTTGCAGATCCGATGCCTGCGACCCTTGTTGACGGTGCCACGGTCCTCTCGGAAGACAACCCCTTCCGCTACGTCAACTTCACCGGTTTCGGGGCTGTCGCAGGAGACCTACCCGAAAACGTGTCCGGTGTGAGGGTTGACGCCTACGTCTGGAACGGCGCCACTTGGGCGTGGGTGGAAGGCGAAACACAAGGCGACTTCGCACTCCCGGCAGGTGTGGATTCTGAGAACATTGGCGGGCTCCGCGTCACGTTTACGACGGATGAAGGCATGACTATTCCGGCCGGTCGCGCCTACCACGGCTTCGTGAGGTTCCAAGTTGAACAGCGCGCGACAGACCGCGTGGATGGTGCAGATCTCTCCCTGAAGAGCCAGGCCGTGGACGTGTTAAACAAGGCGCAGGCGACAAGCGCGATCGTTGATTCCGAAAGCGAGACGGTGAGTGAACCGGTTACCAGCAATGCGCCGTTCAAGTTCACGCCTCCCGCGTTGAGCACGAGCATCACTAAGAACATCTCACCGAACAGCGTCAGCAAGGGTAGTGCCAGCAGCGCAACGATCAGCGCAAGCAATGACGGTTCACCCTTCGAAACCTGGACGGTTTCCGACCTCGATTTCTTTGACGGAAACAAGACCGGCTGGGTCCGAAACTTTGGTGGATTCACCGAGCCGATCGAATGCCCTGAGGTCGCGCAGAGCGGTTCGGTCGTGTTCCATCTGGCTGGCGGCGGGACGGAAACGCGGGCCCTCGACTGCGCCACTGAAGGCGGTTCCACCCCGAGCGTCACCTCCCCGGAGCTGGTGACGGGTTTTGTGTTCCAGTTCAAGTCGAGTGAGGGCAAGAACGAAATCGAGACTGGCGCGAGATTCACTGCGAAGTTCGATATTTCAACGAATCAGAACGCAGTAATCAGTGGTAAGGACACCAAGACAAACACCGCGACATCGAAGGGTGTCGCCGCGAATGGCAAGTCCGTGGAAGCAACAGGTAGAGACGACCTGACGGTTTGGGAGCCGGGCATCGACGTGGAGCAGAGGAAGAGAGTTCTGCCTTCTTCCACCGCAGTCATGCCAGGCGAAAGCTTGATTGCCGAGCTGCAGTCGACCGCGAAACCGACTGTCCAGGTTGGTGTAAAGCAGCTGGTTGTGACCGATGAGATGAAACCGGGCGCGAGCGATTTCTGGAACGCCTTCAACGTGACCCAAGTGCTGCCGACTATCGTTCCTGACGGGTACCAGCTCACCGTCAATGTGAAGACTGAGGCTGGGGAGTGGAAGCCCATTACGACAGGCGCAACGGGCACTGTGATCATCGAAGCAGGCCAGTTTGCAACTAAAGTTGCGGGAGCAATCGCAGGCGCAGTCCCCTCGGATGTCGTTGGGGTTCAGTTTGTTTTCGAGGCAATCGACGGGAAGGGTGAGCCTTCAGCCAACCTGCAAGTGAAGCCTTACCTAGGTTTTGAGGCGCGCGGAGTTGGGGAAGAGAAGCTTCGCGACGGCAGCGAAGTGCCGGAGGCGCGGACCACGTACACCGACACGGTTGTCGGCCAGGCTACAGGGAAGCCTCCCGTTGGGCCGGACGTGGAGAGCGAGGAGAAACCCGCTACCGCCCCCGGTCCCGTGGTGAACCCTGGAGTGCTGCCGAACCCGGGTCCTGAGCCTGGACCTGGTGCCTCATTCCTTTCCAAGAGTTGGAACAAGGACTGGGTAGTGGGCCTAAGCGGTGACACCAGGTCGACAACTCTGCGGTGGAACATCACCTCTGGGAACGCCAAAGTCACCCTGGCGGATCCGGGCGATTCTATTGGTGACGTCAAGAACTCAGTGTTCAACGCGTTCAACCTTCAAAGCGTGAACTCCATTTCGGCCTCGAACACCACCTACACCAACGGCTGGTACCTAAAGTGGGACACGATCTCTGCGATAGAGCTGCAAAGCGGAACCGAGTGGGTGACGCTTACTGCTCCGGGTGGTAGCTGGCAGAACAGTTCCGGCGGTTTCAAGGGACTAACTCTTTCAACGGAGCAACAGGCCAGCACAGTCGGGATTCGCTTCACGATCATTGAGAACGCGGATGCCCGCAACGCGAACTGGGCGAAGGCTGAACCAGACCTGCTGGCTCCACGCGCCGGAGAAGGAGTCGCCTGGGGGCTCGGCGCCCCAACCGGTTCCAACAGCACAGACCGTAGCTTTGTACTGAACTGGCAGGTCCGCGACAAGGCACGCGATGGCGACGCGACTAACCCGTGGGTGACCAGCAACCGCCCCTACAACGTGGAAGGTGGCGGGAGCCGTGAAGACGGCCTGGTTCAAAATGACGCTGAACTCAAAGGTTTCAACGATCAGGGGACGAAGGTCGTTGATCTAGAAGCCTCTGACACCATCACCATCTTGGATGGGGTCGCCAGGGTTGACGTGACTAAGTCCGTTCACCCGGCATCGGTGGTTGTCCCTGAACCTGGAGCAATTCCAGCAGAGAACTATCCGACGGCCTCCTACACGATCAGGGCCAACAACGCGCTGGGTGACACTTCGGGGACGGACAACACCGCGAACCCCAGCCGAGCACAGTGGGTCCGAGTCATCGACCCTAATCTTTACGCCGACAACCTAGGCGAAGGGCTGGTGGACAACACTGAGGTCGGCGCACTGAGCAACCCGTTCACTCCTTCGGTGCTAAGCGGCTTGACTCTGGGGGACGACGACCCTTTCAACTGGTTTGACGTCAAAACACTGACGCTGGGGACCACCAAGCCGTCCCAAGTTGCGCTTCAAAACGCGAAGGTGTTCCTGCTGTACTACAAGGACGGGGCTTTCACCACTGGCGAAGGTGCCGTTAGTGAGCAGGGAGTCGTGTCTGCTGGCGAAGGCTACGCGCTTGGCGACGTCGTTGGCTTTGCAGCTGTGTTTGTTTCAAACGAACAGCCGGGTCCGGCCGGTGGTGGCGGAATGATCACCAAGGACAACGACCTGACCACGAAGGTCGACGTGCAACTACGCACTACCTTCCGCACAGGCGGCAGCACTTCCGTCGCGGCTGGAACAACCAAGCTCGTCAACAACACTGTTTACAGCCAACTGATCCGCCCGCAAGGCGTCGGTCCTGAAGACAAAGCAATCTCGGCTGGCAACGTGGACCTAGAGCTGCATGGGGAAAAGATTGACGTCGCCCCGACGAAGACCATTAGCCCCGGCGTGCTGTACGAACCGACCGCGAAAGCTCCCGTGAGCGTATTGCTTGAAGCGAACCAAGGGACGGCTTCAAACGCGTCACCCAAGGAAGTCTGGATAGAAGACTCCGAAGAGAGCACGGGCAGTGATTTCTGGGATTACATGAACTTCGTGAAGCTGACGGGACTCACTGCCCCAGCAGGCGCAAACCAGGCACTCATCGAGGTGAAGACGGGCGCCGACTGGGAAAACCGCGGCCAGATTGCCCCGGACGCCTGGGCGAACTGGGAACTCCCAACTGGAGTGAACGCGGAAGACGTGAAAGGCCTGAGGGTCACTTTCACCCGCGCTGACGGCAAAGTCTTCTCGGAGACGAACAGCCCCACGTGGAGCGCGAAGGTCCAGTTTGAAGCTCAGTTGCGTGACAAGGTCCGGGGGACCGACCAGCAAATTAGCTTCCCGCACGATGACATAACGGATGTGGTCAAAGCCAAGAGCATTGGGGCGAACGTAGCGTCATTGGTGAGGGAAGCCGAGGACGACCTGAAGCTAGAGGCTGGCACGCGCCAGATGGCGATCGGCAAGCTCGCGAACGAAGGTAAGCGTCGCACCGGCGGCGGTCACACCCTCCCCTGGGATTTGGTGGTCCAGAACGTTGGCACCGGCTACCTCACCCTGGACAGCATCGTTGACGACCTTGACGGCAAGAAGCTGGTCTACACGGGTGAAAACGCTGACGGCGGTCCAGGATGGACGTTTAGCGGTCCGGACGGTGTCGTGGAGCCAGAACTTGTCAATGCCAACGATGGTAAGAAGTTGACGTTCGAATGGGACGCGGGCGCCAAGCTGGCACCGAAGGAAAAGATCGAACTCCGGGTGTGGCTACAGCTTGAGCCTGGTGTGACGGGGAATCAGAAGATCACTAACGAGATCGAGGTGGTCTCTGATCCAGCTCAACCCCTGGCTGCGACAAACGGGGTGGTCCCGTACCTGTTCCCAGACGTCAATGATCCGGGGAAGAAAGATGAGGACGCGAAGCAGAAGGAGGGGACCGACAACGAGGGGTCAGCGTGGGACTACGTCCAGATCAACTCTGGCCTGGCCGCCCAGGTCTACAAGGGAGTCCACGGCTCCCTCCATGGCGCAACCAATGTGACGGACCCGAACCGCGAATGCGCTACTTTCACAGCGCTCGACGGTAAGACCTATTTCCGTTCACCGTGCGCTGCGAACTCAATGCAGGGTGGGGTTGACGACTGGGTTCTACGCATCGCGAACGCAGGGACTTCCAAGAACTGGACAAACTTCTGGGTGTTCGACGCCCTCCCAACGCCAGACGACCTGATGATCGTTGACGGAGAACCGCGAGGCTCGCAGTTCCGCCCAGTGCTCACCGGCCCACCAAGCTTTGAACTGAAGGACATGGATCCGGACATCATGGCGTGGGTCCAGATGTGGGTCACCTACAGTGAGGGCCAGGTCTGTGAAGGCACGTGGGCAACACTGCCGTGGGACGACGAGCATCCAACGGACCCAACCTATTGGGAAACCAATGGTCCGTGCACGCAAAACGGTGAAGAGTGGGTTTCGATTGGCCGCGGGAATGAGGACTCGAGCAACCCCGCATGGATACCCACGTGGGACAGCATTGACTGGGAGAAGGTCACGGGTATCCGCGTTCACTACCACGATCACGACCAAGTCCACGAGTTCAAGCCGGGCGCTACGTTCGACCTGCTCTACAGCACCCGGAACGTGGTGAAGAGCGAGGAGTTCGCCCACGGGTCCGCGAGCGTCATCCCGATTCCGCGCGACGAGTTCGCCTGGAACCAGTTCGGTGCCTCCTTCCGACCCGAGTACCCTTCCGACGGATTCTCCGGGCGAATAGCTCCAAACAAGGTGGGCACGCGCCTGCTTCAAGGGTCCATCGAGGTGGGGAAGACAGTTGAGGCTCCTGAAGAGTTCCCTTACCTGCCTGGTGAGATCACGGCGACTGCCCAGTGCTGGGCAAGCGAAGCAGCAGGGGGAGGCCAGCTCAGCTTCGGTGAGCAGGGCCAGACGGAGAAGGAGCTGACACTCACGTGGGATGAGGGGGAGCAGTCCTACTCTTCGGAGCGCATATACGGCATCCCGCTGGGTGCCAACTGCACAGTGACTGAAGATGGCGCCTTCGGCGAGTTCGGTGAATACCAGCGCGATCCTGGGAATGTGGACTTCCAGGTAGCCGAGCCGGACACCGAGTTTGACGGAGACAACGTCCCCACCAATGACGTGCCAACTGGCCAGTTCAAGGAACTCTCAAACAGGTACGCCTACGGAGCGCTAGAGGTCACCAAGCAGGTTGAGACTGAAGCAGACAAGGGGACGTTTGGTCCGTTTGACTTCGTGCTGTCCTGCGAGACGGCCGATAGGCAGACCGTGATGTTCCCGGTCGAAGGGGGTGCACCAAGCAACAAGGTTTCGTTCACCCTAGAGCCAGATGAGACTTGGGAGGCACCCGAGAACACGATCCCAGTTGGGTCGACCTGCACACTGGCCGAGACGAACCCGGACGGCGCAGGCCAGGTTGTGATCACCGGTGACAACGTCACCCAGGGTGAACCCGGCAGTGCTTCGGCCACGATTAGGGTGACCGGCACTGAAGACGATCCGACAGCGGTGGTGTCAACAAACGTTGTAAACCACTTCGCGGCGGGAACCTTGCTAGTTGAAAAGGTCGTTGAAGGGGAGGGCGCCGAAACGTACGGGCAAGGTGAGTTCCAGTTCACCGCCTCCTGTAAATACAAGGATGAAGAGCTGCTCTCAAGTGTTGAACAGTCTTTCTCATTGAAGGGTGGAGACACCAAGACGTTCGGCGTGTTCCCCGCGGGCACGGAATGTGTCGTTGAGGAGACCACTGACGGTGGCGCAACTTCGGCAGTCACAGACCCGATTGACGGGCAGGTGACCATCGCCGGAACGCTTGATGAGCCTGGCCAAGTGAGTGTCATGGCGACGAACACGTTCGACGTGGGTTCCCTGAAGATCGACAAGGTGCGCGACGGAGAGGGTGCTGACGCTTACGGCGCTGGCCCGTTCGAAGCACAGGTTGTCTGCACCTACGACAAGGATGGCGAAACCACAGATATTGATCTGCCTGACGAGGGCAAAGTGGTCTTGTCTGCCACAAACGACTACACCGCAACCATCGGTGACCTGATTGTCGGCGCAGAATGCACCGTCATAGAAACCGATGCTGCGGGGGCCCATGAGAGCGTGGTGACACCGAACGACGGCGTGCTGACGATCGATGAGTCTGAGCAAGCAGCCCAGGTCATCATCACCAACACCTTCAACGTTGGTTCTCTGGAGATCATCAAGAAGGTTGCGGGTGACGGCGCTGCTGAGAAGGGGGCCGGGCCGTTCGAAGCACAGGTGTCCTGCACCTACGAACAGGGTGAAGAGACACTAGACGTCGCTCTGCCAAACGGCGGGAAAGTCACCCTTTCCAAGGAAAATGGTTACCAAGGCAAGATTGACGGTATCTACGCTGGCGCCACCTGCAAGGTTATTGAGACTAAGGATGGCGGCGCAGACAAGACAGTGATCGGTCCGAACGACGGCGTCGTCACCATCGAAGCGGACGAAATGGTTTCAGTCACAATCACCAATACCTTTGGGAAACTGCCGAAGACAGGCGCCGAAATCGCAGGCATGGCGCTTGCCGGGCTGGCGCTGCTGGTCGGCGGAGGCCTTGCGGTCCGTGCGGCCACGCGCAAGAAGGGTAGGCACGCGGCATAAGCGGCGCGGCTAGGTTGGGTCCGGTGGACTAGATCAGCTGTTTTCGACTGAGGTATTCGAAGGACGCGAAGCCCAAGGGGATCTGAGCATAGAACGTGGCAAGGCGCAAAGTGACCGCGACGGAAAGCGCA
>CAYFUU010000040.1:6071-11132 GCA_964346595.1 uncultured Actinomyces sp. | reverse complement strand
GTGGGGTTCCTGTTGTACCTCTGGCTGTGGATGTCTCTGCGGGCTGACGGGGAACAGTACGAGGGAGCTGAAGGTCGCTTCCTGGCACTGCCTCTGCGCCGACTGTCTAGGTCCTCGCCGAACCAGGCTGTTGCGGGGCAACTTCTTCTTGGTGGCATCGCATTCTTGGTGGTTGGGGCCACAGTCGCGCTGTCTACCGCGCTCTGGTCTTGGCGCTGGGAGGTGGTCCTTGCAGTCATTGCTGTGATGGTTGGCTTGCTCCTCACTTGGGTCCAGGCCCCGAAGTTCACGGCGAGCCGTAGGCAGGAAGCTGCCGCTTACGCTGCCACGGGCTTGGCATTGGTTCTCGGGGGTACTGCGGTGCTGTTCGCTCAGGCGGGCTGGGTGAAAGGGAAGCAGTCCGCCTTCCTGGTTGTTGCCCTGGTTGCTATAGGGTTGGCGGCCGCTCTGGTGCCACTGGTTGTTCGGGTGCTGGGTGACTTGTCTTTGGCGCGCGAGCGGGAAGCCCGAGAAGCAGAAAGGGCGCACATCGCGGCTCATCTGCATGACTCGGTGCTGCAGACGCTCACTCTGATTAGGGGTGCGGCGGAGGACCCGGGGGCGACCCGTGCGTTAGCCCTTGCCCAAGAAAAGGAGTTGCGGTCTTGGCTCTACGCAGACCAACCGCAACCCGACCGGTCACTAGCGGAGCTGTTGCGGGAACAGGTTGCTGCCTTGGAGGCTTCGCACGGGGTCCCCGTTGAGGTTGTTACGGTTGGTGACGCACAGCCGACCGTCGCGCAGCAGGCTGGAGTTGCGGCTGCTACTGAGGCCGTGACCAATGCAATCAAACACGGGAAACCGCCCATCACTGTGTTCCAAGAGGTCCGGGGTGGGGACTTGGAGATTTACGTGAAGGATGCAGGGGATGGGTTCGACCCGGACGCGATCCCGCCTGACCGGCACGGGTACCGGGGTTCGATCGTCGACCGCGTTGAACGGG
Organism: uncultured Actinomyces sp.; assembly: GCA_964346595.1. Classification (GTDB taxonomy): domain Bacteria; phylum Actinomycetota; class Actinomycetes; order Actinomycetales; family Actinomycetaceae; genus Scrofimicrobium. The sequence continues at coordinate 10,150 of CAYFUU010000040.1, read as the reverse complement.
TCGGAGGTAGCGCGGGCATGCGCATGCCCGGGCAACCAGACGCAGAGGGCAGTGGTGCGGGCACGGAAATCCACATTTTCATTCCAGGCCCACCGAACTGAGGGCTTGGTTGGGGTTGGCGGTCTTGCGGATCTAGAGGGGAGGAGACCAGTGCCTATTTCGGTGTTGGTGATCGATGACCACCCGCTGGTGAGAGCCGGGGTGAGGGCGAGTTTGGAGCCGCACCCCGAAGTCCAGGTGGTCGGGGAGGCGGCAGACGTTGACAGCGCCGTTCAGGCAGTACGGGACTTGCAGCCGGACGTTGCGCTCCTAGACATTCACTTGCCGGGCGGGTCCGGTGGAGGCGGGCCGGAGGTCGCCAAGCGCTGCTCTGACTCGGGCGGAACCTACTTCCTTTCGCTCTCAGTTTCGGATTCGCCTCAGGACGTGGTTGCGGCGATCAGGGCCGGCGCGCGTGGCTACGTCACAAAGTCCGTCTCAGCGCAGGCGCTAATCACAGCGATCCAGCAGGTGGCGGCGGGGGATGCTGCGTTCAGTCCACGGCTGGCGGGGTTCGTGCTGGATGCTTTCGGGACGGAGGCAGCCCCGGAAGAGACTGACGAGCTGGAGCTCCTCACGAAACGCGAGCAAGAGGTGATGCGGCTGATCGCTCGCGGCTACACCTACAAGGAGGTTGCAGGCGAGCTCTATCTGTCGGTGAAGACCATAGAAACTCACGTGTCTAGCGTTTTGCGGAAGCTGCAGCTGTCGAACCGCGCGGAGCTTGCCTTGTGGGCGGCGAAGCGCAACATTGTTTAGCTCCGCTAGTGCGCTTGCGACCTGCCCTATTCCGGGTGCCGCAACGCAAGCGACCGGGTTTCCTCACGCCGGCAGGGTTGGGGATCACTGAGGATTTTCAACAAGCGTGAGCCTGACGCCGCGGGAAAGCAGGTCGTCCACGCCCGCCAGCACGCCCTCAGCAGTCCCGCTACCGGGTTTGTTCATGTGGGCAATGATGACGGATCCGGGTGCTGCCCCAGACACTTGGGCGCGGACGGTTGCAGCGTCGAATGTTGCACCAGCGTCACCGTTCACACTGAACCCCAAGACTTCTTCGCCGAAGGTCTGCACTATTTGGATGCCGACGTCGTCGTAGTGAGCGGTGCCGGAACGGAAGAATCTGGGTGGTTTTCCAGTGAGTTCTAGTATGCGTAAATGGTTCTCACGAACCTCGTTTGCGGCTTCGAGTGGCGAGCTGGTGCCATCGATTCCGTAGGCCGACCGCCCGGTCACGGTGAGCGGACGGTGCGTAGAACCGTGGTTGCCGATCTCGAACAGAGGGTTGCTCGCTAGTTCGGACGCAACTTCGGGGTTGCTGTCGATCCAGCGCATGTTCAGGAACAGGGTTGCAGGGACGTTCCTTTCGATGAGCCCCTCGATAAGAGCTGCGTCGTATCCGCTACCTGAGGGACCGCCGCACGCATCTAGTGTCAAAGCAACGCTGTCGGAGTCCATTTCTGTTAAGACTCCCGGAATCCCAAGTCCCCATTCGGACGGTGCAAGACCGAAGAAGTGTTCAGCAACTTCTTCGGCTGTGGTTGGGGGCGGCTTCGCTACCACCGCGACTTCTATTTGGTCTTCCTGCGTCGCCGACTGCGCGACTTCTGGGATCCGCTCTTCCTCGGTGTCCGCGGAGCTCTGTGCCTCTTGCACTGCGTCGTCGCTCGGGGGCAGGGAGGACGTGCAGCCAGCGAGTGCAATAGCTAGAAGTGGGGTGACCACCCAGAAAACCCGGGACATCCGCCCACTTTACAGCTCACGCAGCGCTTTGGGTTTCTCGGCGACCAGCGCCGGGACATCTCGCGAACCTAGAAGGCCGCCAGAATGTCGACCACGAAGATCAGGGTTGAGCCGCCGGGGATGGGGCCGCTGTCACTGTCGCCGTAGGCCAGGTCTGAGGGTATGACCAGCAGCACGCGACTCCCGACTTTTTGTCCCACTAGGCCGTCGTCCCAACCGGCAATGACCTGGCTGACGCCGATCTGGAAGACCGCCGGTTCTCCAGTCCCGTCCTCGCCCCAAGAGGAGTCGAACAGGGTGCCACTCGTGAGCCAGCCCGAATACTTGACGGCGATGGTGTCTCCCGCCTTGACTTCTTTTCCGTCACCTTCGATCAGGGGTTCGGCAATCAGTTCAGTCGGCTCAGTGAACGAAGCTGGGATCTCCACCGCAGGGACGCCGCCCTCAAAACCGATGGTGGGGAGGCTAGCGTCAGAAGGCGTCACTTCCTTACCCGAAGCGGAGTCCGGGATAGCGTTGGCGCCGATTATGTTGAGTACGTAAAGGTAGCCGTTTGAAGCGGTGCCGCTGTAACTGTCTTCGGCTGAGTAGCCAGGCTGGCCCCAGAGCAGCCTGGTGCCGACAGACTGAGTGTCCAAGGCATCGACAAGAGCGTCACCAAAGTTTGCTACGGAGAGTACGAAAGCGGCGGGGTTATCTGCGTCCGGGGTCTCACCCCACGTCGAAAAGACCTTCTCGCCGGTGACCAGGTCGCAGACCATGTAGTTGAACGTGATGACTTGACCCTCTGAGATCGCGTCACCGTCCCCTTCATCAGTGACTAGTACCGACTCCGCGGTGACAGGGAGGGGGGCCTTGTAAGTCAGGGTGGGCGCGCCTGCCACGTCGCTACTCAGGGTGACCTGGTTGAGGGCTTCCTCGCTTCCGGCCAGATCCTCTGCGCTGGTGTCTAAGGATTGCGCATCCTCTATGACGGTGACGTCGCAAAGCCCGCCGGATCCGTCCGAGGCTGAGCTTGCCGCAGCCTCACTGCTTTGACTTTCAGGCGAAGTGGAGCTGCATCCTGAAAGGGCCAGTGCTGCGCAGAGCCCCAGAGGGATGATTGACTTGACGGACAGTTTCATGCGATAGGTCCCTAAGTACGGTCGTTTGTTGTGAGGGGCGCGAACGCTACCCCGGCCACTCAGGTTAGCCGCGCTTTCTATGCGCGGGCTGTGAGCCTCCTGAGAGGTCTCCCCTTGACAGGTGTCAGCTCGCGAGTGCCTCCAAAACTCTTCGGACGCGCTCTTTCGGTGACCTCCGGCACCGCTGGTCCTGAAAAAGTTTGGCCGCGGGCCTTCGGGCGGTAGGTTCGTTCTGAGTGTCCGCTCGGTAAGCGCTGCTGTGGAGGTCAAGGTGGGGAAGGGCGTAGAACCCAAGAAGGCCAAGAGCCTAGGCAAACCCAAGCTGACGGCTAGCTTGGTCGCGAACATCTTGGTGGTTGCGGCGATAATCTTCATCCCTCTTATGTACGGCGGGATTCTGTCCTCCGCTTACCAGGACCCGGTCGAACGCATCGGTCACATTCAGGCCGCAGTTGTGAACGAGGACGAACCTTACGATGCCGAACTCGTCTCGGGTGTCACCGAAACGGTTGATGTCGGTGAGATGCTTACCGACGCCCTGGTCAACCCAGAGGACGGTGAGGACACGGGGTTCACGTGGACCCAGATGGATCGCGAACAAGCTGAGAAGGACATGGCGGATGCTTCCATCCGCGCGGTCCTTTATATCCCCGCAGGTCTTTCCGAAGAGGTTTCCTTAATCGGAACGACGGACGCAGCAGACGCGGTTTCAGGGCGCTTAGAGTTGGTCACTGACGACGGCATAAACTACCTCGCGGGAACACTGGCTCGTTCGGTCGCGGCGACTTTGCAGGACCGGGTGAGCTCCGAAGCTTCTGCTATCTACGCTGAGGCGCTGCTGGACTCTTTGGGGGAAGTCCGCACAGGCATGGGGGACGCCGCGGACGGCGCTTCGCAGTTGGCTGAGGGTAGCGCCACCCTGTCTGAGGGTTTGCAGGAGCTGGACCAGGGTGCGGCTTCAGCGGCCGATGGGTCAGTGGACCTGAGTAGCGGTGCTGATCAGCTGGCTGCAGGTCTTGGAGAAGTCGCCTCTAAGGTCCCCGCACTCCAGGGTGGGGTAAAGCAGCTTGCCGATGGCAGCTCCCAGCTAGCTGCAGGTGCTTCATCCCTAGACACAGGGATCAAGCAGTACACCGACGGCGTGTCACAGGTCGCTGCGGGCGCCCATACGCTTCG
>CAYFUU010000040.1:4411-5971 GCA_964346595.1 uncultured Actinomyces sp. | reverse complement strand
GACGGGCTCGCGACCCTCTCCTCGAACTCAGGCGACCTGCGGGATGGCGCTAGCCAGCTCGCAAGCGGGAGCGCTGCAATCGCTAGCGGTACGGGAGAACTACAATCAAAGGTTCCAGCTCTGGTGGATGGTGTGAACCAGTTGAATAGCGGAGCCGGGCAGCTTGCAACAGGTGCCGGGGCCCTCAGCGAAGGGCTAGCGACCCTAGCTGAGGGAATGAGTTCCGCAGCAGAAGGCAGCCCCGCGCTGGTTGAAGGCGCTGAAGAGCTCACCGACGGACTCAGCGATGGCGTAGACCGTATCCCGAACTACAGCCCTGAAGAAGCAGAGCGGATCGCCCAGACCTCATCCACCCTGGTGCAGGTGGAGCCGGTAAGGGCCAACGAAGTCTACAACTCTGGTGCTGGCTTCAGCCCAATGTTCATTTCGCTGGCGCTGTGGATCGGTGGGATTGCGATCTTCCTGGTCCTTCCCGCCCTTGACCGCCGCCCAGGACCCGGTGAAACCTGGTGGATGGCAGCGGTGCGCCCCGCACGAACCGCAGCCGTGTTCGGGGTCATCCAAGCGGTGGTCGCGGTCGTAATGACCAACTGGCTTGTAGAGATCCACGCAGTCCACCTGTGGGGGATGGTGGGAATCGCAGTCCTCGCCTCTCTCACCTTCGTAGTTGCAAACCAAGCGTGCATCGCCATGCTGGGTTACCGCGGACGCTTCGTGTCCATCGTGCTGCTACTGCTTCAGATCGCCTCGATGGGCGCCACTTTCCCAGTGGAGACAATGCCCGCGTTCTTCAACTGGATCCACCCGTGGCTGCCAATGACGTACACGCAGTTGTCTTTTAGGGCCATGATCGCAGGCGGGGGCACGCCGGGGATCATTCCGAAGACAATAGCTGTCCTGCTGATTTGGTTGGTCGTTGGCGTTGGGCTGGTACTACTTGGGGCTTACCTGCGTACCAAGAACCACCCGCTCCCGTACGACGCGGCGCTGTTGCCCGACAACTACCCGGACGAGGACAAGGTGTCTCCGGACGCTCTTGCTGAACGTAAAGACCTCAAGAAGCAGATTGTTGAGGACGGCAAGGCGACGCTAGAAGACGGTAAGGCAAAACTGGAGGACGGCAAGGCGAAGCTTCGAAGCGGGAAAGCAAAACTGCAGGAAAGCAAAGCCAGGTTGGTGGCTCGCGGAATCGTGGCAGGACACAGCGGAACGTTTGGCACCGTTGGCCCGCGGTCAACCACGGTGACCCTGGAACCCGACTTCTTCGTCGAAGGTCCGCAGGAGAGCCCCGACGGGGAGGTCGCAGAAGAGGACGAACCTAGTTCGTGATCACCACGCTGGCTTCGTCCGTGTTCACCCGGAACGTCACGGTCTCTTGGACGTAAAGCTCCACGGTCTCAGCGTCATGGGAGAGGTAGCCGATACGGACGTCCTCGCCAAGGGTCAGGGTGTAGTCGCCGCCGCGCATGCTGACAACAATCGCGCCGTCCAGCGCGGGCGCAAACGCAACCACGCCCTTCTTACCCAAGGCCTTAGACAGGTGAGCGGAGACCGGGTAGC
>CAYFUU010000040.1:0-4311 GCA_964346595.1 uncultured Actinomyces sp. | reverse complement strand
AACTGCTCCATTTGAGCGTTCGTCACCGTGGGGTCCGCTGGCACACCAGGCGTGTTATTGAGGAAGTCAATCGGGGGAACGAAGAACAGGTTTCCAGTGACAGCGGTTGAGAAGTCCAGGATTCTGTCCGTGTTTCCTAGTGGGTCCCCGATGAACATGCGGTAGAGCATGATGTCTTGGACTGCAGGATCGTTGGAATAGGCGATGTAGAACGTTCCGAACTCGTTTTCGGAGACGTTGCCAAACGGCATGTTTTCCCGGTAGATCTCCCTTTGCGTTCCGTCTGGAAGAACAATGGTGTTTGCGTTTACGTGGGAGTTCACGGGGAGGTCCTCAAGCTGGATGTCATCGAGCTTGGTTCGCCCAATGACTTTCTCTTGTTCCTCGACGGTCAACGCGTCCCACGCAACCATGTCGTGAAGGTACTTCTGGGTGACGACGTAGCTGCCGCCGGCGTACGCGGGGTCATCGTCACCGATGAGCACGGCAGATGTCGCGTCTTGGCCTTCGGGGTTCTGGGACCCGTCCACGAAACCAAGCAGGTCCCGCTCATCAAAGAACTTGAACGCGTGGAGTTCGAACTGGTAGTCGACTTCGCCTTCCAGCGCGATTGCGACCTGCTTAGCCATCTCGAAACAGATGTCGATGTGTGAGGCCCTCAGGTGTAGCAGGATGTCGCCCGGAGTCTTAGGGGCGACATGCTTGGGCCCGTTGATCGGCTGAAACTCACGGAGGCGTTTCGGGCGGGGAAGCGAAGGAAAAAGGCGGTCCCACAGCTTGGAGCCAATGCCGACTATGGCGTCCAACTTGTCATCCACGCGGAAGCCGACCGCGCGGTTGAGAGAGGAGAAGTTGGAAAGGAAGTCCAGTATCGCTTGCTCGGAGCCTTCCTTGACCGTCATGACGATGAACATTCCTGCGCGCGACGGAGGCGCGATCACTGTTTGCGTTGCCAAGCCTTCTCCTGATTTCTTGAGGTGCTAGCTCCAGTGTGTCACGAAGCGTTGTCCGCCTCTAGGCAAAGCCGAACGCTTCCGCGCGGTGCCAGACTAGAGAGCGCCAGAGACCAAAGTCAGTGGTTTCGCTGGTTATGAAACTGGGTAGTCTGGGGTCAGCCCACAGGGCTCCAGCCCGCATCTTGCAGAGCTGGATCATTGGGATGGAGTGTGCTGGAGGTTTACCTGTGCTGCAGCATCGACGTGACCTAGTTCGTGGCGACAGCGTCCAAAGCTGGAGCGCGCAGCAAAAGCAACAGGGTCCAGAAGATCTGCTGGTGGCCCGCTCCAGATTTCAGAGCACGTGGCAGAGCCTGCCTCAGCTGACAGTTCTTGCGGCGGCCCCTGGTTGGGGTAAATCCGCGTGGTTGAAACAGTGCTCAGAACACCTGAGGGCAGACAGGGACGCCGTGTGGGTTAAGACGCCCGCTGAGCTTCGCTCGCTGGTCGAAACAGACGCTGCCGGAGACGCGGCAGCGAGACCACCAAAACTGTTCCTGGTGGACGGCCTTGAAAGTTACTTGGCTGAAGATCCGGCGCTTTGGGGAACCGTTGCTGCGTTGGCTGAAACCAGCGCCGCCAAGGTCATCGTTGCGGCACACGAGCCGCCAGGGTCCGACGCGAGCACAGCGGAGCATCTAACGGTGAACGTTCTAGACGAACAGGACCTGGCGTTTGACCAGGACGAGGTCGAGCGAGTCGCGGACGCGGTAAGATCACAAACCACGTCGGCAGATGTCTCCACGTTTGGTGGCAGGATGCGCGGTTGTCCCTGGCTAGTGGGACGCGAGGCACTACGACAATCCGCGGGCAGATCGGGGCGTGCTTGGGTTACGGGAGAGCCAAACCCAGAAGTCGTTTTTTATCGAGAGCTCGAAGAATCCGAGAGCTTCTTAGAATCCGGGATCGGCCGCGCATTTCTGGCGCTACGCGCGTTGCCGATCTTCACCGAAGCTAGCCTGAGACTCCTTTTCCCGGACCTCGACGCAAAACAAGTCTTCCGCAGGCTCGCGTCGTGGCCGCTCTTCACAGTCGGGGTGGACGACGAAACTGGTCAGAGAGCCCTGCTTTGGACGCGCCCGGCGTGGATGGCCATGACCCAGGAACACCCTGCTGATCGCCGGGTTCTGCAAGATGCCCTAGGTGTTGAGAGGGACCGGGAGTCAGTGGTGGGGCAGGCAAGGACACTGCTGCTTATGGGCGACGTTGATGAAGCCGAACAGGTAGTCCTGAAGGACTTTAGAAGGTTCCTGATGTTCGCGTCAGGAAGTCTTATGGAAGACCAAATCCCCTCAAGCGTCGATCCCGCGAAGCACCCTGCCTTGAGTTTGCTAAACGGTGAGCTCACCACCCGCGGTCAGGGAAACACAAAAAACGTCAAAGAGGCAGCTGGGATCTCAGCTTTGGCGCTTGCGGAAAGGACTGCTCAGGATCTACAGGGTGAGCTCAACCGCGCATCCTTGGCGGCCTATGCGGCAGTTTCAGCTGGTGACCGGGTGCTTGCGAGACGGTTCCTGGACCACAGTCTGGAGCTTGCTGTACCCGCCCGCGGGGAAGTCCGCCACTGCCCGAAGGAAACACGACGTAGGGTCAGCGGGTGCCTTTACCTGGCTTACTGGGCTGCGACGCAGCTTGACGACCATGGGGCGGCCGGGGAGTTGGCGGACCTGCTGGTAGAAATCGCTGACCCGCTTGACCGCATTGCAGAGATGGAACGTGTTACGCAAGCAACACAGTCTGATTTCGCCGGTTCTCCATCAACTAAGCAGACAGGGGATCGCTCATCCACCCCCGCTCTGAGTCACGCAGCGTCCTTGAGAGACCTGGAACGTGGCGATGATGCACGCGCACTGGAACGGTTCGGACCGCTTCTGTCGCTTCCTGGCCCGCTTCCATCCAGATCCGCGTTCGATGGGCTAGTGCTACTTGTGCGAGCTCTTGCTGCGCCCCAGGACCTCCGTGAGGTTGACGTCAGGGAGGTCGTGGACCGTAGCAAGTTCTTGTGGGGCGGCAAGCCCAGCGGCTTCGTTGCCTGGGCTGCGCTGGTCGGGTGCTCCACTTGGGGTGACGTGGCGGCGTCGCGCGTTTGCGGTGACCTCCTAGAAGGAGGCGAGCTAGAAGGAGCCGAGCCACTCACCGGTTTGGCCCGACTTGCGTGCCTACAAGGAGCAGGTCGACATCGTGAGGCGGTTGGCCTTACCGACGTCCTTCTGGGACAGCCCTTGCTGCCAAGGTTTGAAGTCATTGTGAGGGTCCTTCGCGCTGCATCACTGGTGGCGTTAGACAATCGCGCCCCAGCCTATGCTGCACTCAAGGCGGCGTGGGCGTCTCACCGTGACGCTGGGCTACTGCGCTTTGCATTTCGGCTTATCCCTGCGGACGTCGCGGACGCGCTGATTCGGATAGCTAAGCAAGAGGACGGGGACCTGAACCGCGCCGCGCAAGCCTTAGCGGACGACCCGCGCCCCGTGAAATGGGAAAGGCGGGCGTACCTAACTTCTGCAGAGAAGGAAACGCTGGAGTTGCTACAAGCCGGTCTCACAAACGCCCAGATAGCAGCGCACCGCTTCGTGACGGTCGGGACCGTGCGCAACCAGCTCAAATCGCTTTACCGAAAACTGGGGGTTGAGGGCAGAGATCAGGCTGTAGCTGCGGGCTCCGACGTCTCACTCGGCAGAAGAGCGCGGCTTTAGATTGGCCTGCGCATGGTCAGAAGTATTGTGGTCCACCTATCCATCCAAAAGGATATGGGGGACAAAAAGGGGGGACAAAGTCGGTTCACAAAGGGTTAGGGCGGTTTGAGTCGTCTATCATTCGGCCCGACTCATTTAGGCTATCGCACTGAAAACTCAAGCGAATCGCGGCCCGTTGAAGTAGACAATACTCGTCAAGAAGAAAGTCATTGCCGAGATTGCTGTGGTCAACTTGAGTTTAGACAAGTATGCGAACCGGCAATAGTTCTGACTCTAGAACTATAGAAGGCATAGCCGGGCGCTCTGAGGCCGCAGAAACAGAAATGAGTGACGCAATGGGGGAACCGCATCGTAAGACTCCCGCCTCCAACAAGAGGTTCCTAGTCTTCTTGGACTTTGACGGCACCATAGCCGAAGGCGGGGTGCTTCTATCGGGACCAAAGAAAGCCATTGCAGCTGCGCAGGACCAGGGCCACCTGGTCTTTTTGAACACAGGACGCAGCTTCAGGGAGGTGCCCAAAGAAGCGTGGGACGCTGGCTTCGACGGGCACGTGACCTCCGCTGGCGCTTTCGCGTGCGTCGGTGAAGAGATTGTTCATGCGGACACGCTGCTCGAATCTGAC
>CAYFUU010000039.1:0-11150 GCA_964346595.1 uncultured Actinomyces sp. | reverse complement strand
GCCTGGACGAATCCGTAGCCATGAAGAAGTACTGGGAAGAGCTGAAGGCTAACGCTGCCGCGGGCGACCCCGCTGCCGTTGCCAAGCTCGCCGAGATCCGTGAGGATGCTTCGAAGGGCTCCAAGGAAGGTTGGGCGAAGAAGAAGGCTGAAGAAGACAAGTAAGCTCAGTCTTCTCAGACCACGTGTTCCCAGCTGCGGCTGGGACCGAAGGGTGCGGGCCAGTCCGGAAGACCGGACTGGCCCGCACTTTCTTCATCTGAACGCTGCGTGGCAGACTGGACGGGCGTTGCAATGGAGAGGGGCCCTCATGAGCGAAAATGCGGGGACGCAGCCTTCGAACAAGACGGCTTTGAGTGACCTGGAGCTCGCGCAGGCTGAGGAGCTTCTGGATCGCATTGATGGACTCTACGGGCAAAGGGTCGTTGGACAAGCCGGTCTCAACAGAGCTCTGCTCGCATCGCTCTTAGCCCAGGGGCACGTTCTGATCGAGTCCGTCCCCGGGTTGGCGAAGACAACCGCTGCGCAGACCCTGGCTCAGGCAGTGTCCGGCTCCTTCCATCGCATCCAATGCACGCCAGACCTGATGCCGAATGACATCGTAGGTACCCAGATTTTCAATGCCCAAACAAACGAGTTCACCACCGTCCTGGGACCCGTCCACGCCAACTTCGTACTTCTAGACGAAATCAACCGCTCTTCAGCAAAAACTCAGTCCGCGATGCTTGAGGCGATGCAGGAGCAGCAGACGACGATAGGTGGGAAGAACTACCCACTCCCCGCTCCGTTCATGGTGATGGCAACCCAAAACCCTATTGAGCAAGAGGGAACCTACGTTCTTCCTGAGGCTCAAATGGACCGTTTCTTGCTGAAAGTCGTCATCACCTATCCTGCCCGGGACCAGGAACTACAAGTTCTAGAAATGATCGACTCTGGTTCTTTTGACCAGGACACTGTGGGTCAGCCGATCACACTTGAACAGCTTGAGCGTTTGCAGGGCTACGCATCAAGGGTTTACGTGCACCCCGTCATCAAGGCCTACATCGTGGACATCATCAACACGACGCGCGGCTCCGGACCGAAACCTCTTGTTGGGCTCGACAGTCACGTTAGGGTCGGGTCCTCACCCCGCGGTGGCATTGCCCTGATGAAGGCAGCGCAGGCCAACGCGTTGATAGAGGGGCGAAACTACGTCACCCCAGAAGACGTCAAAGCGATGAGATACCCGGTCCTTCAGCACAGGATCATTCGTTCTTGGGATGCTGTTGCTGAACGGGTGCCGGTCACGGGGATTATCGATGCTGTGTTCGACGCCGTTCCCGTGCCTTGACCGTGGGTAGGGTCTCGGTTCAAGACTACGGGAAGCTTATCCAGCTCCCGGTGCAAAAGAAGCTGCTCTCATTGCTGCAGGGGCACCACGGGGGGACCGGTGCTGGTGCTTCGCACGAGTTCCTGGATATGGCCGAATACAGGCCGGGGGACGCGATAGCGGACATTGACTGGAAGTCCACGGCCCGGTTTCGGACCCCAATCGTCAAACGATTCGAGCAGACCGCCGTTCTGAACGTGGTCCTAGCGGTCGACACCGGTTCAGGTATGGGGGCTCTTGCGGCGGGGGGCGCAGCTTCAGACGAGTACAAAGAAGACGTCTCCGCAGAGGTCGTGCTTGCGCTTGCTTGGCTTACCGCGCAGCGTGGCGACCACCTTGGCTTGGTTGCTGGGAACAAGGAGAGCATGACTACGCTGCCAGCGCGAAGCGGCTTCTCACATGCGCAGACACTTGAGCGTCTTGCAACCTCGGGTTCCCCCAGCGGCCCGCCAGGTGACTTTACTGCCGTGTTACGTCGCTTGAACGCCACGCGGCGAGGCAAGGCACTGGTTGTCGCGATAACGGACGAAACTCAGGCCGACGCAATTGAGCCCGGGGTCCTGAAGCAGGTGGCCACAAAACACGAGCTGCTGGTCGTGCTGGTGAAAGACGCGAACCCCGCCGACCTTCAGGGTCGGGCGATGGAAGACGTTGCGGCGGGGCCTCTCCCGTACTTCGCGGGGGCGGAGAAGGTGTCAGAGGAGTGGCAGTTGAGCCGCGAAACACGGTCCAGGCGCGTCGCTGCCAAACTGAAGAAGCTCGGGGTGAAGTCCGTGCGGATAGGGAGCCGCGCAGAAGTCCCGCGAGGACTAGTTGAACTGTTCGGAGGTCCTCATGCCCCCGCTTCGTGACCCACTTAATCACTCTAACTGGGTCCTGATTCTGGGCGCCGTTCTCCTCGTGCTGGGAACCCTTTGGGTTGCCGGCGTGTGGGTCTCCTACCGGAAATCACTTGTGAGGCCCGAGTTTCGGTTGCACTCCCTTGACAGGGTCCAAAAAGAGCGTTACTTGTCCCAGGTGAGCTCTATTGAGGGGGCCTATGCTGCTGCTGAGATCAGCGGTAGGGAGGCTCACTTGGCGCTTGCTGCTGTCATTCGTGCCTGCGGAAGTGAGCGGACTGGCGAGAACTTCGAGTCGGTGACGGCCACGGAGGCAGGGATGCTGCTACCGCAGTGGCCAGCGTTCGCAGAGGCGCTCCAGTGGTGTGCAGACAGCTCGTTCCCTACTGACGTCGAAGATGCGGACATCACCCGCGGGGTGACTCTTGCGCGGGAGGTGATCGGTGCGTGAGGTATCCCTGGCTTCCTCCTGTGGTCGTGCTGGCCTTTGCGCTCGCGGCATTTTTCGCCTACCGAAGGGCTCTTCGAGAAGGAACTGACGGTGTGGCGTGGCTCGCGGGCACCGAGGATTTGCGGTTGCTGCCGGAATACCAAAGGAGCTTCCGAGCTAGCCGAACCGGCGCTGTTCTCTTCGTGGTGGCAGGTGCAGTCTTCACCGTCGCGGTGGGGGTGCTTGCGGGTGCTCCCGTTGAACGGCGCGCGGACCACCCAAGGATGGCAAGCCGCGACATAGTGTTGTGCCTTGACGCTTCAGGTTCGATGCTTCCCTACGACGGCAAAATCTTGCGTGAGTTTGACCAGATGGTTGAGCGGTTCGAAGGGGAGAGGATCTCTTTGCACCTGTGGTCGGCGCAAACCGTCGTGAAGTTTCCACTCACCGACGACTACGAACTTGTCAGCGAAGTCTTGCGTGAGGCCGCTGATCTGATCGACAGGGGCTATTTGGGGCCCGAGGGTGACTACGTCCTGGTGAGCCAAGAGCTTCACGAGTACCTCTCCGGCGTGGAGGCTGCCGTTTCGACGGATTCCTCACTGATCGGCGATGGGCTCGCAACCTGCGTGCTGGGGTTTGATCACCGTGACACTGAACGGTCCCGCACGGTCATCTTGGCTACTGATAACGAGGTAATGGGAGAGCAGGTTTACACCTTCCCAGAAGCCGCGCAGTTTGCTGAAGATCAGGGCGTGACGCTAATCGCTTTGAACCCCGGCGGCGGCGGACCCCTTACCGCGGAGGCTGAGCAGCTGAAGTACGTCGCGGAAGAGTCCGGCGGGAGCTTCTACAATCTCAGCGACCCTGGGGCCGCAGCCGGCATCATCGCTTTGATCGAGGAGTCACAGGCTCTGGAACTCGGTGGGACCCCGGTGACGATCACCACCGACACTCCCCAGACGGCGATGAAGTGGGCTCTATGGTCTCTACTCGCTTTTTTGGGGATCGCGGGGTGGAGAAGACTATGACATTTAGGCCACTTATGGAGCCGGGAGCCATCGTCTTCTACGGGCTTGTGCTCTTGGCGCTGATCCTGGTTGGCTGTTTTCGTGCGAAGTCGGCTGTGGATTCGCATCCGGGAGCGGCTCGCCCATGGCTGGTCTGGCTGCGGCGCGCTCTTATCGCAGCGCTAGTCGTTTTCTCCTTGGCCGGGCCAGCAGTTCGTGAAGCTGGCGAAGAGACCACGTCGAACGTTGAGATAGTGTTCGCAGTTGATCGGACGGGTTCCATGGCAGCGGAAGACGGCCCCGGCGGTGCGCCTCGTTTCGACGGGGTTCGCGCAGACATTGCGGCCATCGTTGAAGGTTCCCCGGGTGCCAGGTACGCGGTCTTGACTTGGGATTCTTCCGCGCGCGTGGAGCTTCCCTTCACGACTGATGCCTCAGCGGTGCTCAGCTTCGCGGAGGTTCTTCACCAGGAAATCACCGTCTATTCGAAGGGATCTTCACTGGATCGTCCCGTAGCAGAGCTGGAGGACCTACTTGAGTCGGCCGCCGAGCAACGACCTGAGAACGTTCGCTATCTGATCCTCTTCAGCGACGGTGAAGCAAGCGGGGGAAGCGCCACCCAAGAACCTGCCACGGCATTCGAAAGCCTTCGCACGCTGATTGACGGCGGAGGCGTCATCGGTTACGGCACAAGTGAAGGCGGCGTGATGCGCCTGTACCAACCGGGCCAAGGGTGGGATGACTCTGTGCCAGATGGGCAGTACATAGTGGATCCCGATGCCGGGCCAGGAGGACCGCGGAACGAACAGGGTGAGCCTCTTGCAGTCTCAGTGATCGACACAGCATCCCTCACATCGGTGAGCGAATCCCTGGGAGTTCCACTTTTGATAAACCCGAGCGAAGCAGAGGTTAGGAGCTTCTCGGAAGCTCTGATGGAGAAAGCTGAGCAGCTCCCTACACGGACCGGGAAGCGGTACACGTACAGCTACGTCCTCTGGGCCCCGGCTCTTGCAATCCTTGCGCTGCTCGCGTGGGAGATTCCAAGTGACGCCCGGAAGCTAGGGCAGCTTCGGAGGACACGTGCAATCTAAGGGGGTAGCACCCACCGAAGCTAAACAGCCTTTCGCCGCTATGGATCTCTCCGCGCTTCCCGTGGGGCGCCGGGATCGGCGGCGCGTCACCCTCCTCAGGGTAACGATGCCCCTGGTCATTGCAGTCTGGCTTGCTGGCCTGTGGATGATCGCACTGTTCCTGTGGACAAACGTCGCGACAACCCGGTTCCTCGCCGGTGAGCAAGACCGGGCCGAGTCCGCTTTCGCACGCCAGGCTGCGCTGACCAGCCGGTTCCCCGAGCCCTGGTTAGGAGCTTACAACCTGGGTACTGCCCTTCTCGCTGGTGGGCAGTTGCAGGAGGGGACGGCACTGCTCCGGCAGGCCTTTGAGGGGGTGCCGAAAGCGGCGCCTCGCGAAGATGGGGGCCTTGAGCCCTTCGCTTACGAGTGCTCCGTGAGGGTCAATCTTTCGGCTGGGTTGGAGATGCAAGGAGACCTGTTGGACGCTAAGGGAGAGGCGGAACAAGGGGCGGCCTTTTATAAGGAAGCCTTGGAATGGGTGAGTCCCTGCGAGCTCCAAAGCGGGTCGTCTGCAGGTGAAAGCGCAGATCAGGGGGATGATGGAACCGAGGATGCGCAAGAGCAAATCCGCGAAGAAGAGCAGCTGCGGCAGGGAAATGAAGCGGGAGACCGCCTGCGGGACAAGTTGCGAGAAACTGAGGAGACGGACGAGTCGCATGGTGGCGGAGCGCAGAACAACAGCGGGGATTCCCAGAGTCAAAATGAGCCGCAGGACTTCGACCCATTTGCGTCAGAGACGCCCGAAGAACGCGAGCGGCGAGAAGAACTGGAAGAGCGGAACCGGCGGCATGACGAGCAGCAACGGGAACAGGAAGAGTCTTCTGGGTTTGGAAGCGGGGGCGGCTGGTGAGTCCTTGGACCTCGGCGTGCCGGGTTCTCACAGGGCGGATGACAACCCACAGGCCTTGTGGAGAAAACTGTGGAGATAGGAGACTCGTGGCGGTGAGCGCAGCAGCGTGGGAGAGGTACAGGCGGGGAGGAAGAGCTTCACTGAGTAGTAGCGAAGAGGTAGCAGAAGCGGTGCGCCACTCGCTCAGGCTCTTTGAGGAGGCTAACCCTGGGCGCGCAGTTGAGGTGCGAGTGGTGCCGTTCGCTGCAGTCTCCGTCCTTGCCGGCGCTAAGCACAGGCGAGGCACACCGCCCGCCGTTGTTGAGATGGACGCTGCGACCTGGTTAGCACTCGCGACTGGGAGACTTTCTTGGCAAGACGCGGAACAGTCGGGCGCAGTTGATGCCACAGGGGAGAAGTCGGATCTCTCCGACTATCTCCCCCTGTGCTAAGCCTGCTTGGAGCGGGCCTTTTTCTCTTCGCCTTCGGCGCGAGCAACCGCGCGGTCCGCGCCCTTCAGAGCCAGCTGCCGGAGCATTGTCGTGACAACGGCTGAAACGGCCGCGAACACCACGATCTGCATAGTGCGGTCCTGGGTTGGGTCGTCTCCGGGTGGCTCGTGTCCTGTGATGGCTTTCCAGCCGGACGTGACAAGTCTGGGCGCGAGGAAACTGGCCACAGCTGTCGCGGCCAAGGTTGCGAGCTTTGCAACTAACTTCATTGGGCCTCCGTGCGTTCACTGGGACCGACGGTCCCCTCTCAATCCTTAACCAGGGTAGCCTTTTGCCGTGAACTACGGCAGCAGAAAGTCTCTGAGTGTGCCCACAAGGCGTCTTCTTCCAGCGTTTGTGGCGGTGGCGCTACTAATCGGGGGATGCTCTGCTTCCGTTCCAGCGACTGGTCCCCTCGCAGTTTGGCCGTCCGGCGGGAAGCCTGCGCTCCGTTTAGCGGTCGCCGAGGACGCAGAGCTCCCAGCGGCCTTTGTGAGGCTGGTAGAAACCGAAACGGGAATCCGGATTGTGCAGATACCAGTCTCCCAGGAGGCCGCACAAGAGCTGGTTTCCGGAGCTGAAGACATCGAGCTCCCTGAGCAAGCGGAAGGGCTGATCACTGTCGGACCCGACGCGACGGACGTGGGCAGCGAGGGGACCCGGTTTGGGGAAGACGACATCTGCACGCTCGTCGACTCTGCCTGGTACTCGGCGAACAACCTGGAGATCCCCAAAACCCTGGATGGGGAATCCCCTGGGATCAGGGAGGGTTCCGCGTTCCTAACCGTCCGTCCAGCTGGCGTCGCTGGAACTGACAGTCGCTTCGAAATCCTTTCGGGCTCCTGCAGGGCCGTTGGTGTCTATCTTCTTCTGTTGGACGGTGAAGGAGCGGGCTCCAAGACGCGGGAAAGGTTCGAAGACCTGGAGCAGTACCTGCTCTCACCCGAGGGTCAGGAGGCTGTGGGTGCTCACGGTCTCGCATTCCCACTCGGCACAAGAACCGGACAGACCATCCTGGTGTCTTCAACCACCGGAAGAGAAATCACGATCACTCGTCCGGTTTCTGGCTGAGTCCTTGGTGTCAGGCTGTGTTCGCTTGCTGCCGTCCCTGCTAGTCCAGGAGCTTGGTTTTGACCCGGCATTCGTTACCGATTCGCATCGGGGCGATCTGCCCGGACTCGCGCAGTTCAAGGAGTCTTTTGGTCGTGCGTTCTTGGACTTGCCACGGGTCGATCGTGTTCAGGTAGATCCTGGTCCCACCCTCAAACCCAGCCAGGGTGCTGATCCGCCACTTCAGCAGCATCCGCCACCGCATCGGAGTCTCCACTGAAGGTGGGCGGTAGTACCACTCTTCGTTGCTTGGGATCTCTGCCCCAGTTGCAGCGTGTGCGGCATGAAGAATGTCGGAAACTCCCCGCAGCTTCTCTCGCGAAACCTCCCAGGGGTTCTGGGGCTTGCCAAGCGGCCAGATCGCAATTGACGGGTACCTGTGTCCGAAGCCGGCAAGCGCGATCGCGTGTTCGTTCTGGGCAATGATCAGCTTCCGGGTCACCCCGACCTTTAGGATCCGCTCGTAGATGTCAGGATGCTTCTGCAAGCGCTCTAGCTCAGACTGCGATTGAACCGAGAGCTGGTCGATGGCCACCAGCTGCTTATGCAGGTGGTCGAAGGAAGCCCCTGCAGGTTTCAACCAGTTCTGAAAAGCCGCCACGTAGCGAACGGCAGGGTCCAAGTGGAAAAGGTCCGCCATCGCCCGGACCGTCATTCGCATGTACTGGTAGTGCTCTTCAGGAGTGAGCGTTCCGGAACTGGCCAGCTGCGAGGAGGAGGTGGCTCCGCTTTCGAAATGCCTGCGTGCAACGATCAGGTCGTGGCCGCCGGAGAAGAACCCGTTTGCTTGCTGCAGTCGCTGTGAGTCGCTCATTTCAGCAAATTCTGACTCGGTCGTCCCCGTTGCGAGAGCCCGCGCTTTGACGACGGACATGACGTGTTCGTAGCCCGCATCAGAAGCCAGGTACTGTGCCATGCGCCGGTGCTGAGCTTCGGACGGGGTATGTCCGTGGTTCAGGTGCCAGTAGTTGTAGGAGACGATTTCGAAGAGGTTCGGGATTCGACGAAACTGTGCAACAGAGTCGGACAGTTCGTCGGCCTGCAGATTTTGAAGGGTTTTCCAGTGGCCGTCCTCGATGATCCTCCGAGACTTCTCGGGTGGAGTCTCAAGGTACCTCTTGTCGCAGAACGCGCAGAACTTTCCGGCGTTCCCCCAATCAATAGGCTGTGGGTCGGGGAGTGCTGAAGGGAGTGGACGGTTGCCACGTCCCGGCACGGTCCACACCTCTGTGCCGGTCAGCATGTTGGTCTGTTTGACCGTCCCGTCCGCTAGCCGCAGGATCGGTTCATCCAAGTACGGTGAAGCGACGCTCATGGTCTCAGCCTACCCGGCAGGGCGTCCCAAAGGATCAGCTGCGTGCTTCACGCACGTCTTCGGCGTCCCAGAAGTAGCTTCCAACGGGCGGCGGGGTTCCGAACAGCTGGCTGGTGGTCACCAGGGTGAACCCGCGTTCTAGCAGCCCATCCACTATCTGAGCTGCTCCGGCCACGGTGTCATCATGGATGTCGTGCATGAGCACGATGCCATCGGGAACGGCGTTCCAGATGGCCTGGCTCACTACTGATTCAACCCCGGGTTGTTGCCAGTCGTTTGTGTCGACCGTCCAGAGGATTGCTGGCATCCCGCCAGCAAGGCGAGTCCGTTCGTTCATGTCTCCGTAGGGTGGGCGCATGTAGCTGACGCTCTGCCCCGTGACTTCCTCAATTAGTGCACTGGTGTCGCCTACCTGCGTGGCGATTTGGCCGTCCTCCAGGGTCGTGAAAGCAGGGTGGCTCCACGAGTGGTTCGCGATTTCGTGACCTTCCGCTACGGCGCGCTTCAGAATTTCTTCGTTCCCAGCGATGTTCTGCCCCAGGACGAAGAAAGTAGTCGCCGCGTAGTCCTTGCCTGCGTAGGCGTCAAGGACGGTCGGCGTCAGGTAAGAGGGCCCGTCGTCGTAGGTTACTGCAACGCAGGGGACCAGATCGCAGTCAACGAACTCTTGGCCCGAGGGCAGTGGTGCGGGGCCCGCCCACTCAAGACCTTCCGATTTTGCTTTGGAGATCGCCTGCCCTAGAGGGGTTAGCAGCTCCTCTGCTCTTTCAGCTGGGACTACTAGTGTTTCAGCCTTGGGTTGGTAGTTGGGGTTCCCAGCAGCGATTACCGACAAGAAGTCGCCGGCTACCGTCACATGGATGTCACCTTTGTCGCTGAAGCCGACGTTGTACAAGGAGGAGTGAAGGTCTGAGAGCGTGTCGACCGAGGGGGCAAGGACTTCGTCGCCGCTCATAGGCGCAGGAAGCTTGAGTCCGGTATAGAGCGCGTCTAGCAGCACAGGTAGGGACGCTTCTGTGAACAGATCTTTGCCCCGCGCAACGTCCCCGGTTGCCGTATCCGTGTAGAGGACTTCGACGTAGTCGGAAACTACGTCGGAGATGTTTCCGCGGACAACGCGAATGCGCTCGGCAAAGGTTGTTCCCGCGGCTAGGACGGGTTCGCAGGTGAGCGTGAGCTGAACTTGGGAATCAAGTGGCAGAGACAGGGTAGGGTCATCCAGGATTTCTCTAGCTGAAAGGGCAGTTGAGCCCGCCACGCAGCCTCTGTTGAGTAGTTCTGCGGAACGGTCGTGCGCTTCCGGAAAATACACTGCGTCACGCGAGGCTGCCTGTGCGTCGAGTTGGTCGGAGACCAAGGCGGCAAGCACTGGGTTGAACGCCTGCTCCCCTGGCAGATACGACCACCTGGCTTCCGAGCCGGTGGAAGAGAGTTCTAGCTGCCCTGTAAGGCCCGGAACTTCAAGATCAGTCGGGTATTCGAAGGCTTCCCCAATAGTGATCTTTGCGGGTTCCTTGGGTTTGGAGGTGCTCCCGCTCTGAGCGGCCCCCTGGTTGGACGAGCATCCCGCGAGAGCCAGGGCTAGAGTGCCTACGACAGTAAGGGCGAAAGAAGCTCGCCGTGGCGATCCAGTTTGTCTTGATGGGTGTTTCATTTCCGGTCCCGGCTTCCCGCCTACACAGCTATCTTTACCTAGCTAGGCTAGCCAGGGGCCCCGGCTATTCCAACCAAAAACGCCGCTATGTGCCGCACTTGGCAGGAGACTAGGGGCGAGGCTCGAAAGGTTCGAGCCGCTCCATGGTGTCCGGGTGCATGCCTGTCCGCCCCTTTTCGCCCTCGCCTAAGGAGGAGATTAGCTCCATCTGGGCCGGCGACAAGTTGAAGTCAAAGACATCTAGGTTCTCAAGCTGGCCGGCCCTGGTAGAGGACTTTGGGAAGAGCACATCGCCTCGTTGCAGCCCCCAGCGGATCGCTACTTGTGCGGCGGTCTTTCCATATTGAGCCCCAACCTGAGCGAGGACCGGTGAGGTGGCGGCGCGGCCCCGGGCAAGCGGAGACCAGGCCTCGGTAATGATCCCATGGTTCCGGTCGAACCTGTGAAGGGCTTCATTCGGGAAGTAGGGGTGGGACTCGATCTGGTTCACCATTGGGCGGATGTTGGCTGCCGCTTCCACCTGCTCAATGTGGTGGGGCTCAAAATTGGACACGCCGATGGAACGTGCCAGCCCCTGTTCGTAGAACTCTTCCATGACCGCCCACGTCTTCCCCAGGTTGCCGTCGTAGTACATGGGAAGCGGCCAGTGGATCAGAAAAAGGTCGACGTAGTCGGTGCCCAGCTCATCAAGCGTCTTGTCTAGAGACCATTTAGCAGCGTCCGGGTTGTGGTTGGGGTTGTCGAGTTTTGACGTTAGGAAGAGGTCCTCCCTAGGCACCCCTGAGTTTCGGATTGCCTGTCCCACGTCTGCTTCGTTTCTGTACATTTGGGCGCCATCTAGCAGGCGGTAGCCAACCTGTAGAGCGCTTTCAACAATTTCTCTTGCGGCCTCGCCTAGTTTGTAGGTCCCAAACCCCAGCTGCGGGATTTGAACGCCGTTCATCATGACTAGGTTAGGAATCTGCATGAAT
>CAYFUU010000038.1:10054-11193 GCA_964346595.1 uncultured Actinomyces sp. | reverse complement strand
CAGTTCGTGCTCCTCAAGGCCGAAATAATGCCCAATCTCGTGGACCACCGTGCGGTAGACCTGCTGCTCCAACCTTTTTCTTCCAGGGAACAAGCGCATTAGAGAGCCCTGATAAATGGTGATCGTGTCCGGAAGGGTGCCCGCGTAGTAGGAGCGGCTGGTGAGTGGGTGACCGCGGTAGAGACCAAGTAGGCCGGGCTGACCCTTGGGCGGTTCGGCTTCAACTATGAAAGCGCAGTTTTCTACCGCCTCTGAGAACTCTTCGGGAATGCGCTCGATGGCGCGCTCAACCATCTCCTCGAACTCCGCATCCGTGATGACGTCCCGCTGCGGGGGTTCCGGAGCTTTAGGTTCCGGAGCTTTAGGTTCCGGGGTTTTGGGTTCCGGAGCTTTAGGTTCGGGGGTTTGTGGCTTCGGTGCTTGTGGCTTCGGCGCCTGCGGCTTGCGCACAGTCCTGCTTGGCGTGGGCCTGTGCTCCCACGGGTCTTTCCCCCAGACCTTCTTAGGGATCACCAAAACGCGCGGACAGAGATTGCGTCTGCGAAGTTCCCCAGGGCGTCAGGGGTGGAATCCAAGTAGAGGTCAGCGTCAACCAAAGCGATCTCCATTACCAGGAACGAGCCCTGCCCGTCAGGAACGACATCGACGCGGTTGAACAGGAACAAGTCGTCGCGGCCAATGCGGTGGCGCACGTACTGGTGGATAGCGTGGCGGATCTGCTCACCCCAACGGAGCTGTTCAGCAGTCACCTCAATCGGCTGCACGCGGACCTCAGCAATCTCCTGATCGGTGACCTGGGAAGGGCTTAGGAGGGCCTCTTTCCGCACAGCGTGCGAGAGCAAGCCATTTAGGAAGATCAATGACATTTCGCCCTGGGTGTCGATCTCTTCTTGGTACCGCTGAATCATGATGTCGCGGTCATCGCCAAGCAGGTCCATCGCCTGTGTGATTGCGGCCTGCCTTGAGCGGAGGTCCTCTGCGTCGTAACGGCCAATGTCGCGGACACCGGAAGACACCGTCGGCTTCAGAACAAAGTCACCGAAGGCTGGGAAACGGGCGTGCACCTGACGCTTCTCATATTTCTCTTCAGCCTTCAACCACGAGGTGGGAATAGTGGGGAGCCCCCGCTTCGCAAGCTC
>CAYFUU010000038.1:0-9954 GCA_964346595.1 uncultured Actinomyces sp. | reverse complement strand
CTTCAGCCTTCAACCACGAGGTGGGAATAGTGGGGAGCCCCCGCTTCGCAAGCTCCGTCAGGTAGTGCTTGTCAGAGTTCCACTCAAGCACGTCATAGCTGTTCAGAATGCGTGGAACTCCAGCCGCCCAACGCAGGAACCCACGCCTATTTTCGGCGTAGTCGATGACTGAACGGACGACGACCATCCCCTGCTCATCCCAATTGATGCCCGGTTCGTTCCACACCTTGATTTGCGGGTCCATGCCGCGGTCCGCGAGCGCGTCCGGCAATCCTGCTTCGTCCGGATACAGGTCAGGCATGGAGGCTGCGGTGGCTAGGGTCACCTTCGGCTTAGTCATGCCCCCACGTTACCCGAATGAGCGGAATGGCTCTGGGAATCATGTCTAGTTAGCGCAGGCCCTTTGGGCGCGCTCTTGCTTCCTCAAGAAGGATCTGGACAAGTTCCACGTAGGCAAGGCCAGACTTGGCGAACATGGTGGGGTACATAGAAAACGGGGTGAAACCGGGCATCGTGTTGATCTCGTTCAAGACCAGGTTCCCGGTGTCGTCGTCGTAGAAGAAGTCGACGCGGGAAATGCCCTCCCCCAACACCGACTCGAACGCACGCTTCGCTGTCTCCCGGATCCGGTCGCTGACGTCCATGTCCAGGTCCGTTGGGCACTGCAGGGCTACAGCGTCAGGGTCGAAGTACTTGGTGTCAAAGTCGTAGAACTCAGGGCCTTGAACCTTGATCTCGCCAAGTTCGGAGGTGTGGATGGTGCCGGAAGCGTCGGTAAGGACGCCGCACTCCACCTCGCGACCTTTCACGGCACGCTCAACGATCAGGCGGGAGTCGTGACGGTGAGCCTCGTTGATCGCCTCTTCCAGTTCTTCTGGCGAATCAACCTTTGCAACACCAAGGGAAGAACCGGCACGGTTCGGTTTCACGAAGACCGGGTAACCCAACTCCTGGATCTTCCGTTCAAACTCGCTACGGCGATGATCCCACTGGCGTTTAGAGAAGGACACCCAGCGGCCAACGTCAATCCCTGCCGCTTGAAGCACCACTTTGGTCAGGGCCTTGTCCTGGCAGATTGCGGAAGACGCTACGCCGCAGCCGACATAGTTCACGTCAGAAAACTCAAGAAGCCCCTGGACCGTGCCGTCCTCACCAAAGGGGCCGTGAAGCAGTGGGAAGACGACGGAAACGTTCCCGACTGTCTTCAGCGTGCCGTCAATGGGGAGCCCATGCTCGTCCACTTTGTACTCAACGAGTTCGGCCGAACCGGGGAGGAAAGCGACTCTGTGGGTGCTGGCTTGGACGGTGTAACCGCCCTCTTCACCAAGCGCATAGGTTTCAGGGTTTGAGGATGCGGGAACCCACTGGCCATCCGGAGTGATCCCGACGGCTTTCACGTCCCAACGCTCCCGGTCAATTGCTTCCAGGACTCCACCGGCAGTGGCGCAACTGATCTGGTGTTCGCCGCTGCGTCCTCCAAAAAGGAGCACAACCAGGGGCTTTGCGGGTTCCCACGTCTTTACTTTTTGCATGGGTCGATCCTAGTCAAGGAGTTCTATCTGCCAGCCATCCATCTTCTGGGGGCGACCAAGCAGCATCTCTCCCATCTCCTTCACGGTTGCCTGCCCCGTGAGGGCTGCGACGACTCCGCGGGAGATTGGCATGTCAACGTCAAGGGAGTCTGCGATTTCAAGGAGGGGACCGGCGGTCTTCGCACCCTCAGCAATGCCCGGCGACAGGGCTAGGGCTTCCTCCAGGCTCTTTCCCTTGCCGAGGCGGTAGCCAAGGGAGTAGTTGCGGGAAAGTCTCGATGAGCAGGTGGCGATCAGGTCTCCTATGCCGGCGAGTCCAGCAAAAGTCTGCGGATCGGCACCAAGAGCTTCACCAAGGCGCGTCATCTCAGCAAGCCCGCGAGTGATCAGGGTCGCGCGGGTGTTAGCACCGTAACCTTGGCCTTCTGAAGCACCGATCGCTATCGCGATAACGTTCTTCGCGGCGCCCGCAACCTCGGCACCCGTCACGTCGGTTGAAGCGTAAGGGCGGAAGTAAGCGTTGTGGCAGGCCTTCGCAAGCTCTTTTGCGGTGTCCGCGTCCTCACTAGCAATGACAGAGGCAGCAGCCTGCTTCATGGCGATCTCCATGGACAGGTTCGGGCCGGAAACCACAGCGACCTGGCTTGCAGGGAGGCCGCCCGCCTCACGCATGATCTGGCTGACCGTCCGGTTCGTGCCAATCTCAATCCCCTTCGAAAGGGAAAGATACGTGGCGTCGGGGTTGATTGCGGTCGCCTTCTGAACCACGTCGGCAGTGACCTGCACAGGAACCGCAAGGACAACTAGTTCAGCGCCGCCCAGAACCTCTTCCATCGACGTCGAGGCGCTGATGCGGTCAGACAGGTCAATGCCGGGCAGGTAAGTGGAGTTCTCGCCAGAGTTGATCATGTCGACAACCACGTCCCGCCTCCCCCACATGGAAACGTCGTGGCCTGCGTCAGCAAGCACCTGCGCGAAGGTTGTTCCCCAAGAGCCTGTCCCTAAGACTGCGACTTTCTTCCCTGCCACGAACTTCCCTGCTTTCTGTAGGTGGCGGGCATGGCCCGCGCGGCTCCCAAGGCTCAAGGGTAGTCGCGTTAGCGTAAGGGGAACGCACCGTCTACGAATAGGCACTTGGAGGGCAAGATGCGATCAGCTTCCCTGCTTTGGAGCGTGAAAAGAACGCGCAAGTCAGCCGTGGGTCTTCTGGCAACAGTGAGCCTCACCCTAAGCCTCGCCGCCTGCACTGGGGACTCTGGAAACTCTGGGGACTCAATAGAAGAAACGCTTCCCAGTGGCGAAGAAACCACCCAGAACGAAGTCGAAGAAGACACCGCAGAAAATAGCGAGGACACACTAGAGCCTGCTGATGAGTCCATTCTGGGCGAGGAAGGCTCGGGCGGGGAAGGCGGAGAAACCATCACCGCTATCCACCCGTGGACGCTAGAAGACACCACGGTGGTCGCGGAACGCAGAGGGGACGCGATGGTAACCGGTGTGCGAAGCGCCACCCACGACGGCTACGACCGGATCGTCGTCGACCTGTCAGGGAACGGGTTGGTTGGCTGGGAAGCGCAGTGGACCAAGAACCCCGTTGAAATGGGGCGCGGCGAACGCCTGCCAGTCGCAGGAAACGAGTTCCTGGACATCACCATCGTTGGCACCCGGATCCCGGAAAGCGACCAGGACTACAAGGATTATTTCGATAGCTTCGACCCGCACCAGGTTGGCCCGTTCGAATGGGTCTACGACGGGACCTTCGAAGGGCGTAGCCACCTGGCGATCGGGATGAAGACGAAGACCGAGTACAGGATCTTCTCACTCAGTGACCCGCTCCGCGTAGTCATCGACCTGAAGACCGACTGACGGGCCTGTACGGGCCTGTACGGGCCTGCTGATCGGCGCTCGTGGCCCTAGCGGGCAACCTCGATAATCGTGACGTCAGCGCCCGGGGTTGCTGGCAAAACGTCTTGGCGACCAGTTGCCTTGCGAAGCCCCGAACGCCACTTCGCCAGGTTCTTTAGACTTCGCTTGTCTGGCCCCATCTCTTTCATGTTCCAAACCTGGGTGGGGGCCACTTGCTCGCGCAGTTCAGCAAGCCCTGCTGTGAGCGTCTCTTGAACTCGATTGGTCAGCTCGCGAACGCCGTCGTGGTTAGAGGAGTCCCCGGGGATATCTGAATAATCCAGCGGGGGCAGCGCCCTAATGTAAAGGTTCGGGCGCTTCTTGAAAAGGTGGAAACGACCGTAGCGGTCGAGCACGTCTTGGGCTCCCCACTGGACAACAGGGATCACGGGCACGCGTTCATCCAGGGCCAACCGGGCAAGACCCGTCTTCCCTTTCATGGGCCAAAAAGCTGGGTCGCGGGTCAGCGTGCCCTCGTAATAGATACCGACGGCAGCACCTTCGCGAAGTGCCTTGCGGGCGTGAGCGAGCGAGTCAGTGTCTCCCCCGCCGCGTGACACTGGGATCATGCGTGCTTTCTTCACGAATGCTCTAAGCACAGGGACCTTGAACATCGAGTCTTTGGTGAGAAACCGGACCTGGTAACCCAAAAGCCCGAACGCGTAGCCCATAACCAATGGGTCATATTCGGAAATGTGGTTGGGTGCCAGGATCATGGGGCCCTTCTTCGGGACGTTCTCCATGCCCTGGAAGTGCGTCTTCGCGGTCCCGTGGATCACCGGCCACAAGATATAGCGCAGCGCCTTGTACATCCCAGATAAGTCGATGTCGGGTCTTTTCTGTCCCACAACTCCCCCTCCAAGCCGGTTGGGCTCGTCTAGTCTTCGGCGGAAGCGCTTGGCGGCCGGATCACGGAAAGCGCGCCAGGCACCACGGTCAAAGACAAGGGTAGCGTGCCAACAAAATCGCCATCTGCCATTGCCACAAGACCCCGCGGCTCTTGAAGATCTACTCTCACTCCCGTGTAAACGCTGACCGACGGATCATCAAACTCGCGTTTGAGTAACACACTGGCTAGCTTCGGGAGCGCGCGGAGGCGGCTGAGGTCACTCACTGAAATGATTTCTAGAATGCCGTCGTCTGTGCGGGACTGCGGGAGAATGTTGACGCCCCCACCGAACCATCCTGTGTTTGAGACGGAGCACAGCCAGGCGTATTCGTCCAAGGGGATCTCCTGCTGGGTCGGATCGGACGGGGGAGGCTCAATGCTTCCCTTGACGTGCACCGGCTTGAACTTCCCCAAATAGCCGGCCACAGTCCCCCAGGCGTAGGCAAGCGACCCCGAGCGGAAATGCGAATCATTCGCTACCACGCAAGCGGTCGCGTCAATCCCAAGGGAAAGGATCCCCAAGACCCTCTGGGTGCCCTCCTTTGAAGCGACCTCCATCGCGTCCAGCGGACCGGTCCAGCCAAGCACTTCGTCCGTGGGTGTCTCAGCCAGAGTTTTCGCCCAACCGACAGCGCTCGTGCCAATCCCAAGGGAGCGGCAAAGATCGTTTCCTCGTCCGCCAGGAAACGGAAGAAGAGCCGCACCACTTTCCATGCAGCCCCGCGCCGCTGCAGTCAGGTAGCCGTCGCCGCCAATGGCGCCTAGCAGCGGCCCTTTGCAGTTGGCGGCTTCGAACACCACGTCGCTGTCCCCGGTCGTAACTTTGACGTGGACGGCCCAACCGCCAGCGCGCAGAATCCTGGTGATTTCGCGGCCCTGCAGCAAGGCCCGCCCCCGGGCGGACGCGGAAGACACCAGTAGTGTTAGAGCACGCTCAGGGACGGAGCCTGCTCCAAGGCGAGAACCCTCCGGTCCTGCAACGGTCATACGTATTCAATGTCCGCGTGCAGTGCGCGAAGTTTCTGGATGAAGTGTTCGTAGCCCCGAGAGATGACGCCGATACCGGCGACGTGCGAGGTGCCCTCGGCCGCCAAAGCAGCGATCAGGTGAGAAAACCCGCCGCGCAGGTCCGGGACAACGATGTCTGCAGCGTGGAGGGGAGTGGGGCCAGAGATCACTGCGGAATGCACGAAGTTCGCTGAAGCAAAGCGGCAAGGCGCCCCACCGACGCACTCCTTGTAAAGCTGGATGTTCGCGCCCATCTCGCGAAGAGCGTGCACGAATCCAAACCTGTTCTCATAAACCGTCTCGTGAACAATCGAAAGGCCGTCAGCCTGCGTCAGAGCAACGACAAGGGGCTGCTGCCAGTCCGTCATGTAGCCGGGGTGAACGTTGGTTTCAAGCATGATGGGTTTCAGCTGGCCGCCCGGGTGGTAGAAGCGGATCCCATCCTCTTCCACGTCAAAACCCCCACCGACCTTCCGGAACGTGTTCAAGAAGGTCGTCATGTCGGGTTGGTGCGCGCCGCGGACAAAGACATCGCCGCGTGTCGCTAGCGCGGCGGCTCCCCAAGAGGCTGCCTCAATGCGGTCCGGCAGCGCCGTGTGGGAGTAGCCCTGGAGCTCATCGACACCCTCAACACGGATAGTGCGGTCCGTGTCAACAGAGATGATCGCCCCCATCTTCTGCAGGACGTTGATGAGGTCCATGATTTCCGGTTCGACAGCTGCGCCGCGAAGCGTCGTGATGCCGTCAGCCTTCACCGCAGTCAGTAGCGTTTGTTCCGTGGCACCAACCGAGGGGTAGGGCAGCTCCATGGAGGTGCCCTTAAGCCCCGAAGCGGGCGCGATCAGTCGCACCCCGTCCGGGCCCTTCACGACTTCCGCGCCGAAACGTCGCAGGATCTCTAGGTGGAAGTCGATGGGGCGGTCACCAATAGCGCACCCGCCCAACTGTGGAATGAACGCTTCCCCGATCTGGTGGAGCAAGGGGCCGCAGAAAAGGATCGGGATTCTGGAAGACCCGGAAAGCGCGTCAATATCACCTGAGGCCGCGGTTTCGACGCTGGCGGGGTCCAGGAGCAGGACACCTTCTTCCTGGTCCTGCTCGACGTGGACGCCATGCGCTTCCATCATGTCTTTTACGACATCAACATCGCGGATCAGAGGCACGTTTCGCATCTGCGAAGGAGAGTTACCGAGGATCGAAGCGACCATGGCTTTCGGAACAAAGTTCTTAGCGCCGCGGACCTGGATGGTCCCGTAGAGGGGTTTTCCTCCCCTGACACGAAGAACTTCCGACATACCCGACACCCGCCCTCTCAAAAGTCGCCTGCGGCGCTTCCTTGCCTGATTGTATCCGCGCCCCACTGCTTTTCTTGGCGCAGTGGCGCGTCTCCCTTTCACCTCTTAGCAAACCGCCGCTGCTGCTGAGAGGCGCGTTGCAGGGTCACCCAAGCGGGGAGTAGCGCGCCGGCAGGGTCTCCGGTTTCCAACTGGGGCGTTTGGACTCGAACGCACTGATGTCGTCCTCGTGTCTGAGCGTCAACCCGACGTCGTCCAGGCCCTCCATCAGACGCCACTTCGTGTATTCGTCAATCTGGAACGGGTAGGTGGCTCCCCCGCCGCTGACCGTCTGTTCCTTGAGCGACACGGTGAGTTCCGTTCCCGGCTGGGACTCAAGAAGCTTCCAGAGCGATTCAATGTCCTCTTGCGCTAAGACACCGGCGACCAGGCCTTGCTTGCCTGCGTTTCCCCTGAAGATGTCGGCGAACCGGGAAGAAAGAACCACTTTGAAGCCGTAGTCATTCAGGGCCCAGACGGCGTGTTCGCGCGACGACCCGGTCCCAAAGTCGGGACCCGCTACAAGGATTGAACCTTCGGCGTAGTTCGGATCGTTCAGAACAAAGTCTTTCTGCCTCCGCCACGCGGAAAACAGCGCGTCTTCAAACCCGGTGCGGGTAATCCTCTTCAGGAAGACGGCAGGAATGATCTGGTCGGTGTCTACCGCAGACCGGCGTAGAGGCACGCCTATACCGGTGTGCTCAGTGAACTTTTCCAAGGGTTCCTCCTTACAGGTCGGCAGGGCTTGCGAGCGTGCCCTTGATGGCTGTGGCGGCTGCAACAACTGGAGAGACCAGGTGGGTGCGTCCGCCCTTCCCCTGCCGACCCTCGAAGTTTCGGTTTGAGGTGGAAGCTGCGCGTTGCCCGGGTGCCAGCTGGTCCGGGTTCATCCCAAGGCACATGGAACAGCCTGCGTGGCGCCAATCAGCCCCGAAGTCTTTAAAGACTTTGTCTAGTCCTTCTCGCTCGGCCTGCAGCCGCACTTGGGCGCTGCCGGGAACAACCATCATTTCGACGCCTTCGGCCTTCTTTTGGCCTTTGATGATTGCTGCAGCTTCCCGCAGATCTTCTATCCGTGCGTTCGTGCACGACCCCAGGAATACAACGTCAACGGGAATGTCTTTCATTTTCGTGCCGGGCTCGAGGTCCATGTACTCCAGGGCTCGCTCGGCTGCCGCCCGCTCATTGACGTCGCTCATTTGCTCAGGGTCGGGGACTTCTTCAGAGAGCTTCACGCCCTGGCCGGGGTTTGTTCCCCAGGTGACGAAGGGTTCTAGGTCGGCGGCTTCCAGAATGACTTCAGCGTCGAACTGGGCGTCGTCGTCTGTACGCAGACCCTTCCAGTACTCAAGGGCGGCGTCCCAATCAGCTCCGGTAGGCGCGTGGGGGCGGCCCTTCAAGTATTCGAACGTGGTTTCGTCCGGTGCGACCATGCCCGCACGGGCGCCAGCCTCGATTGACATGTTGCAGATGGTCATGCGGCCTTCCATCGAAAGTTCTTCGATGGCTTGGCCGCGGTATTCCAGGACGTAGCCTGCTCCTCCGTTCGTACCTATTTTTGCGATCACAGCCAGGATGATGTCTTTCGCAGTCACCCCTTCCGGCAGGGAACCGTTCACCGTGATTGCCATGGTTTTGAAAGGCTGCAGGGGAAGCGTCTGAGTCGCCAGCACGTGCTCAACCTCGGAAGTGCCAATACCCATTGCGAGCGCCCCGAAGGCTCCGTGGGTTGAGGTGTGGGAGTCGCCGCAAACAATGGTTGCGCCGGGCTGAGTCAAGCCCAGCTGAGGTCCAACAACGTGGACAATGCCTTGCTCCGGGTCACCGAGCGAATGCAACCTGATCCCGAACTCTTCAGCATTCTTGCGCAGGGTCTCGATTTGAAGACGAGAAACCTTATCTGCGATAGGAAGGAAAATGTCCTGGGTAGGGGTGTTGTGGTCTTCGGTACCGATGGTGAGGTCTGGGCGGCGCACCCGCCGGCCCGCTAGTCTGAGACCTTCGAACGCCTGCGGACTCGTGACTTCATGGACCAGGTGGAGGTCAATGAATAGAAGGTCCGGAGCGCCCCCTTCACCTTCTTTAACCAAATGGTCAGCCCAAACCTTTTCAGCCAGAGTTTTCCCCACCTCTAGCCTCCTTTCTCCCTCGCAGCAGGCAGTTCCCGCGCTCGGTGCCACTGCCCCAAGTCTGGAGTCAGGCTAGTGGCCTTCAGATTTCTTGGAGAAAGCTGTCCGCCCTTTACGACGCGTACCCTGCCTACTTCGCCACACCCCGCTAAGCACCAGTCAGCTTTTCGACGTTCGTCGCCGATGTCTGCTCTGTTTCGATCCGAGCTCGGCGCTCCTCCAAAACTGGCTTTGCGGCCGGCAGTGGCACGCTTTGGCTCTAGCACTCCGATTTGGAATCCCAGGCTTTGAGATGGCATTATCCGGTTATGGACACAAAGACCGAGTCAAGCGGGGTTGGTGTACTAGACAAAGCCGCTTTGGTTCTGAACGCTCTGGAAGCTGGGCCTGCGACGCTGGCCCAACTAGTGTCAGCCACGCAACTAGCGAGACCGACAGCGCATCGCCTTGCGGTGGCGCTGGAACACCACCGCTTTGTTACGCGGGACATGCAGGGCCGTTTCGTTCTTGGCCCCAGGCTTCAAGAGTTGGCATCTTCTGCTGGGGAAGACAGGCTCATCACTTCCTCCACCCCCATTTTGGTTGCGCTTCGTGATCACACGAAGGAATCAGCGCAGCTGTTCCGCTGGCAGGGCGAACACCGGGTGTGTGTCGCGGCTGCGGAACGCCAGGTTGGTCTGCGGGACTCAATCCCCGTTGGGGCGACGCTCAGTTTGAAGGCGGGGTCAGCCGCGCAAGTGCTGTTGGCGTGGGAGGAACCCGAACGGCTGCACCGCGGTCTTATCGACTCTTCTTTTACTGCCACGACTTTGTCGCAGGTGAGGCGGCGGGGTTGGGCGCAGTCGGTGGCGGAGCGGGAGCCGGGGGTGGCTTCGGTCTCTGCCCCGGTTCGTGGTGTGGATGGGCGCGTGATTGCGGCGCTTTCTATTTCGGGGCCGATTGAGCGGATGGGGCGCCAGCCAGGGCGTTTGTATGGCCCGGCGGTGGTTGCAGCAGCGAACCGGCTGACTGAGTTTTTGCAGACCGCTGAGGAGATGGGTCTCTAGCCCCGCCCAAAGTAAGCTCGCACCTCGCGTCCGTTTCTTGGGTGTTGTGTTTTGGTTGCGTGTCCCCTTACTTGTGTTTTGGTTGCGTGTCCTCCCGCCTGTGGTTTTTGG
>CAYFUU010000037.1:0-11861 GCA_964346595.1 uncultured Actinomyces sp. | reverse complement strand
CGACGTCGGTGATGGGTGAGACTTCTTCGAAGAGTTCAGCCAGCCCGGACTTGTCGGGGAAATCTGTGCGGCCCGCCTTCTTGGCTTCTACGACGCGCTGTTCCCATTCGGGGCTGCCGCGAAGCCAGTCGAAGCTCTGCTCTTGGACGTCGAGCAGGTTCGGCGGCTGCATGATCTGGTGCAGTTTTGCGAAAGAAATTCGTTTGGTTGGTTCAAATGCGGTTAGTTCCGCGGAGGCACTGGAAGCCAAAGGGGTTCCTTCCCAGCAATTCTTCGGCGCCCACTTGGGCGCTCGATGCGCTGCATCTCCCGTCCTCAGGAGATCTCAAGCTCAGGGACACGCGCAGCTCCCAGCAGCCCTTTCAAGGCTTCCCGGCAGCCTGCTCAGCTTCCCCAAGTTCCTTCAAAACCCAGGAAAGCTCAGTTAGCTTCCCGGATCCTGATCAGACCCCCGCAGAACGTCAGTGCATTGCATCGGTTTGCGTCGCGCGATTGCGCACCGGCCCCTAACTGACCAGCTCCTGCACGCTTGGCGCTTGACTGGCGTGTGGATACAGGTCACCTCGGACACTTGGGCGCAAGATTTGAGTTTATGCGGCCCCTCGGTGTATAGCAAAGAAAAAGGGGGTGATATCCCGCACCCGCTCCCTGTTCCCGCCCGCCCTTCCCACCGGAACCCTGCCCCGGGGCCATCCGCCAGCCACTGACTCCCAGGCACACCGACAAGGAACCACCCAACCACGAACCGACCCCCCACCCCCTCGCGTAGGTGTCTGCTCTGTCCCTACGCCAGCTCCAACCCCCAGCACCACTGTCGACTTCTTCAGCCCGAGCCGGCAGGCCCTTCCTGCGTTCCCAACAGACCTGGTGCCTTAGACCAGGGTTCGTGGCAGGTTTCAGAGGCGAAAGCACTGTTTTTCTGCCACCACGTCTGGTCTAAGGCACCAGGTCTGTTGGGAACGACCCTACGAAGAACGCTGAGGTCCCAAACCTAGAAAAGTGGCGAACACAGCCGCCCGCACCTGTACCTGAGAGGCAAAGAAAACCCTGACGGAGACCCGAACACCGCAGATTGAAGCAGGAACTCGACCAAGACCCAGCCAATCGGTCAGTAACGTCTGTCCCTGGAGAAGATCTTGGTCATAGAAGGGTCCCAGAGAGGGCCGCGAGGCGCTTGCACTGGAACCCCAACCGCAGAAAGGCGTCGCGTCAGATCGCGGATGAGGGTGTGAGGGTTCTGAGCTTCCTTATAGGTGACGTTAAGGACACTGAAACCCAGATCGGAGAGGACCTGTTGTCTCCTCAGGAGTCTCTCCCCCACGGCACGACCCTGTTCGTGCGTTTCACCGAACTTCCCAAACCCTGTCACCTCGATCGCTATCCCCGCCTCGGGCACCGCGAAATCCAGGAAAAAGCGTTGCGGGGACACAACCTCAAACTGAGAGGCCAGGGATGCAGGATCTCTCAGAATCAGGCGAAGACACCAACCCACGATGCTCTCTGCCGGGGACTCGACAGCGGGGTCGGCAGCACGAAGAACAGCGCATGCCCGTCGGCTACCTCGGGTGCGATCTTCTCCCACAAACGCTGCAAGCCACCGGCTCCGCACCCTCTCCGCACGAGCCCGCGATGCAGGCAAGTCAAACCTGTCGAAGGCGGATGCTCTTCTGAGAAGTAGCGAGCAGTCATGCACGCCCTGCAAAGGGTGGGATCTCCTTGCGATGTCGGTGGCGACCACCGCAAGAGGAGCGATGCGCACCAGGCCGGTGCTGGGGTTCTCGGGACCCACTCCCAACTGAACCGATTCGTTCTGTCTTGCCGCGGCGGCCGACACTCTTTTGCCACGGAGCAGCACCGCAGGTAAAGCGGGTGAGCCCCGGGACCTCACAGCGCTACGAAACTCGATGTCGGGGTTGTTCCACCACGGTTCTAGCCCCAGCGCTACCATCGCTGCCTCGCCGGTGAACATCGCGGGAGCTCCGCTTTGGAGAAGACGGTCGACAGCAAGCAGCCTGGCCGCAGCCACGGTGCGTCGGATTTCCCAAGGCTTCGCGGGTCCACGCGCCGCCTCGGGTGAGAGGTAGGCACCAGTCGCGACCTTTTGT
Organism: uncultured Actinomyces sp.; assembly: GCA_964346595.1. Taxonomy (GTDB): domain Bacteria; phylum Actinomycetota; class Actinomycetes; order Actinomycetales; family Actinomycetaceae; genus Scrofimicrobium. The sequence continues at coordinate 9,756 of CAYFUU010000037.1, read as the reverse complement.
AGACCGCGACGCTGGACTTCTGAAGCGCGAACCCGCTGTTCTCTGGACGAGAACACCATGTGTTCCAACACGTCAAGCATGGGACCACGTTGCATCAGGCCCCGCGATCGCGACAGCCCAAACCCTGGCGCCTGTGGGAAAGACACAAGAAAGCGCGCCTGGGGAAAAGTGGACCCGGCTACGGAACGGCGCGATCCACCGCAGCCCTGCCCGCGCTACCTTGAACCCCGCCAGGCGAAAAACCCTTCCCTTTTGGGCGAGATGATCCCAGAGTGGACAGGCAGTCCGAGGGACGGGCCTCCTGAAAGAGTCTGCGTAAGTGGAGCACCAAGGCGCGATCGCCGCCGAGACCAGATGAAATGAACCGTCCAAACTCTGGAAGCGGCGGTCACTTGGGGCGCTCGCTACCCTTAGAACATGAGCAACTCCGAGCAGCGGCCTAGTCCCGCACCTGAAAAGCAAGCATCGCCAAACGCCCAGACGCCTGAAGCAGATCTGTCTGCTTGGGCCGAAATGCTGGCACAGAACCTTCTCTCGGTGAACAGCCGGATCGAACAAGCAGTAGCGAAGTCCGGGAGGGTGCCAGGAGCTGTATCCCTACTTCCCGTGACGAAGACGATTCCCGCGGAGCGCCTAATCCCGCTGGTGGACATGGGCTACACAGCCTTCGGTGAGAACCGCGTCCAAGAGATCCAAGGGAAAGCTAAGGAACTTGAAGGCTTCCCCATCTCCTGGCAGATGATCGGGCGGATGCAGACCAACAAAGCTGGGCAAATCGCCCGCGTCGCTGACGTGGTCCAGTCGGTGGATTCGATTCGGTTAGCCGAAGCTCTGTCGCGCGGAGCAACAGCAGCAGATCGAGAGCTCACAGTGCTGCTGCAGGTGAACACCTCGGGCGAAGAATCGAAAACAGGCTTCAGCACCGAGACAGTCACACCTGCCCTAGAACAGATTCTGGGACTGAAGGGACTGCACGTCGCGGGACTGATGACGATGGCCCCGTTCTCAAGCGACCAAGGCCTGGTGCGCCAAACCTTTGCTGACCTGCGCGAAGTTCGCGACAGCCTAGCTAAAGAGTTCGGGAGAGCAGCACCGCTCCCGGAGCTTTCAATGGGCATGAGTCATGATTTTGAGATCGCGATCGAGGAGGGCGCAACCATGGTCCGCATCGGCAGCGCTGTCTTTGGCCCGCGCCAGATGAAATAGCTGCGCGCCGGCACTGGCGAGTGCCGGCGCCGTGCCCCGCACTCGTTCGTTTTGGCCGCGCATCAAGCTTTAGGAGCCCGATGCGCGGCCAAAACGGAAATGTAAGGACGCTAAGGCGCCCACCCGAAAAACCGGGTGGGCGCCTTTCGCTCGATCTAAGAAACTACTTGATCTCGACAGTACCGCCGACTGCTTCGATGTCGGCCTTAGCCTTGTCAGCTTCGTCCTTCTTGACACCTTCAAGAATGACTGAAGGAGCTTCGTCAACCTTCGCCTTGGCTTCCTTCAGGCCCAGGCCGGTCAGGGCGCGAACCGCCTTGATAACCTGGATCTTTTCCTGACCGAAGGACTCAAGAACGACGTCAAACTCCGTCTTCTCTTCAGCCTCTTCAGCTTCGGCAGGGGCAGCGGCGACCGCAACAGCGGCGGGGGCCGCGGCGGTCACGTCAAACTCTTCCTCGAAAAGCTTCACGAAGTCGGACAGCTCGATCAAGGTCATTTCTTTGAAGACTGCAATCAGTTCTTCGTTGGTCATCTTCGCCATGTTTTTTCCTCCCAGAAACGAAAACTATTTTGGTCTATGTCGGCTGACCTACCCGGTTAGGCCGCCTCTTGCTTTTCACGCAACGCGTCGACGACGCGAGCAAGCTTCACAGGCAGGGCCTGGAACGCGTATGCAGCCTGAGAGATCTTCCCCTTCATAGCCCCTGCAGCCTTCGCCAGCAGGACCTCGCGGGACTCAAGATCGGCAAGCTTGAGGACGGCCTCTTGGCTAAGAGCAACGCCATCCATAATGCCGGATTTCAGGACTAGTTCCGGGTGCGCTTTCGCGAACCCCTTCAGGACCTTGGCTGCATCAACGGGTTCGCCACCCACAAACGCGACTGCCGTCGGACCCACAAGATCCTCTTCAAGGAAATCAAAACCCGCGTTTTTCGCCGCTATGCGCGCAAGCGTGTTCTTCACAACCTTGTACTCAACGTCATCACCGAGCTCGCGACGCAGTTCCTTCATCTGTTCCACGGATAGCCCGCGGTACTCGGTAAGAACTACTGCTCCGGAGCCACGGAACGACTCGCTGAGCTGTTCAATAACTACTGCCTTGTCCTTTTTCGCCATCTTCCACCTCCGTTCGATTTCGATAACTACTTGGACGTAAAGCAAAAAACCCGGTACGCAGCTGCGCACCGGGAAAATGGGAGACCCAAAATCTCTATTCGCACCTGCATCGGATACTTCGACCAGGGCCCGCGAGGGCTCCCAGTACCGATGGTCTTCGGCCAGCAACAACAGTAGCAGCTGCTACCGCCGGGTCCGACGCCAAGTTGGCCTGGCACTGGTGAAGCTGCCCACACCCCCACTTTCAGGACACTCAAACACCGTTTCAGGGTGACCTCGCGCGCACGTAGTCCGGTTTCGGGATAATTGGGGGAGGAGGAAACAATGCCGAACAGCAGAAAGAACCTGGGTAGCGCACCGAACGTCAATTACAAGGCGTTCGAGGAATCGACACTGGTCCCCCCGAATGCGGGGATCACTGACCTGCAGAAGCAGTACCGGCCGAACTGGTTGCCGGGAGACCTCACGAAGAAGGAAGGGGCCCGAGCCCTGGCCGCCGCTAAGGCAGAGCTCTTTGACCTGCAGGACGTCTTCTACGCAGATGGTTCCCGCTCGCTACTGGTCGTCCTGCAAGGGATGGACGCCGCCGGAAAAGACGGCACCATCAAGCACGTCCTTGAAGGCGTGAACCCTCAGGGGATCGATGTCCACTCGTTCAAAGCTCCCACGACCCTAGATCGAGCCCATGACTTCCTGTGGCGCCACGAGATCGCGACACCACCCCTGGGGATGATCGGGGTCTTCAACCGCTCCCATTACGAAAACGTGTTGGTCACCCGCGTCCACCCGGAGTATCTCTGGCCCGTAACTTCAGTCCCTGCGCCGAAGGACATTTGGGAACAGCGCTTCCAGGAAATCAACGACTGGGAGCGGAGGCTGACCAACCAGGGGACCATCGTCGTGAAGCTGTTCCTGAACCTTTCCAAGGAGGAGCAGGCAAGACGCTTCCTAGCCCGTGTCGACGTCCCGGAGAAAAACTGGAAGGTGTCGCTAACCGACATGGCCGAGCGCGCCTACTGGGACCAGTACATTGAAGCTTTCACTGACATGCTCAACAACACCTCCACGGCGTACGCGCCGTGGCACGTTCTGCCTGCCGACAACAAGTGGTTCCTGCGCCTGTCCGCGGTCTCAGTCCTGCTAGAGACTATGCGCCGCAGTGACCCCCAGTACCCGAAGGTCAGTGACGCCGACCGGAAACGGCTGGCCCAGATGAAGTCCGACCTCGAAGCCGGCGCCTAAGGGTCCTTCACAGCGAAGCACCCCACTGACTCCTAGGAACCAGTGGGGCGCTTTCAGTTTTGCGGAAATAGGTTAGGCTTCTTCCTCTTCTTCAAGGAGGTCGCGGACCTTGGCTGGGTCAATCGGGATGCCCGGACCCATCGTGGTCGACACGTTGGCCTTCAGGATGTAGCGGCCCTTAGAAGAAGAGGGGCGCAAGCGAAGGAGCTCCTCTAGCAGCGCCGCGTAGTTCTCGGTCAGTTGCTTTGCAGTGAAATCCGTGTTCCCAAGAACGACGTGGACGTTGGCGTGCTTGTCAACGCGGAACTCAATGCGGCCACCCTTGATGTCAGTGACAGCCTTCGCGACGTCCATGGTGACGGTGCCGGTCTTCGGGTTCGGCATCAGGCCACGAGGACCCAGGATGCGACCCAGTCGGCCAACTTTACCCATCATGTCCGGGGTTGCGACAGCAACATCGAAATCGGTGAAACCGTCAGCGACCTGCGCGATCAGCTCGTCGCCTCCGACGATGTCGGCGCCGGCCTCTTCAGCCTGGACTGCCTTGTCTCCGACGGCGAAGACCAGGACCCTAGCGGTCTTACCTGTGCCGTTTGGAAGAGAGACGGTCCCACGGACCATTTGGTCGGCCTTGCGGGGATCGACCCCAAGCCTGAAAGCACCTTCAACGGTGCTGGGGAAACTGGTTGTGGAGGTCTCCTTCGCCAGTTTCATTGCTTCTGCGGGCGTGTAGAGCGTACCTGGAACGATCTTCTCAGCAGCTGCCCGGTACTTCTTTGAGCGCTTTGCCATTCTGCTTTTCTCCTTGCAGTTGTGGTGAACGGGCTGCGCGGCCCTTCCACATTTTTCAGCTAGTTTTGGGTTCAGCCCTTGACCGTGATGCCCATGGAGCGGGCGGTGCCGGCGATGATCTTCTTCGCGGCTTCCAGGTCGTTTGCGTTAAGGTCAGCCATCTTGGTCTCAGCGATTTCAGTCACCTGTGCGTCAGTCAGCGAACCGACCTTGTCAGTGTGAGGAACGCCAGAGCCCTTCGCGACCCCTGCAGCCTTCTTAATCATCTGGGACGCGGGAGGTGTCTTCGTGATGAAATCGAAGGAGCGGTCTTCGTAGACGGTGATTTCAACGGGGATGATGTTGCCGCGCTGCGATTCGGTCGCAGCGTTGTAGGCCTTGCAGAACTCCATGATGTTGACGCCATGCTGACCAAGCGCCGGCCCCACGGGGGGAGCAGGGTTGGCAGCACCGGCTTCGATCTGGAGCTTGATTAGCCCAGCAACCTTTTTCTTCGGTGCCATATTTAGTGGGTCCTTCTCAGTGTTTCTGTGGCGCGCCCTGGGCACGCCTACCTGCGTCTTGCTCTCTCGGTAGAGGGCAACGGATGCACGCAAGGTGCAATCCTACCTGCTGGCTACGCGCGCCCTTTACCGTCGTGTTAGACGTCACTCCCTTACAACGAGTGTTACTTGTCGACCTTTCGAACCTGGTCAAACCCAAGTTCCATTGGGGTTTCACGCTCGAAGATTGTTACCAGCACCTTGAGTTTCTGGGTCTCAGGCATGATCTCGGAGATCTGGGCCGTCATGTCCTCGAATGGGCCATCCGTGACGGTGACGATTTCGCCAACTTCATAGTCCACGATCGGGGTGGCCTTCGCGGGCGCAGCGGCCTTCGCGTCTGTACCTATCAGCAGGCCGGGGGCAAGCATGTCCACGACTTCGTCGACCTTCAGTGGGACGGGGTTGTACTGGTCTCCAACGAAGCCTGTTACGGCCGGTGTCTCCTTGACCAGGCGCCACAGTTCGCCATCCATCTCATCGTCAAAGCCGGTGCCGCGCATTTGGACGAGGACGTAGCCGGGAAAGCGAACACGTTGAACCTTCTTCCGAACCGTGTTCCTAATCTCAGTGACCTCTTCGAGAGGCACCTCAACACGGGGGATCAGTCGGGTCTTGTTCTGGTTCTCAATCCGCTGCTTGAGGTTCTGCCGAACTTTGCGTTCGTGCCCAGAGTACGTGTGAACGACGTACCATTCCCCGCCGTCATCAAGCAGTTCAGCGCGGAGCTTCTGGACCGGGTCCAGCTCCTCTGCGACTTCATCATCCGCAGGGGCGGCCTCGGTCTGAGCCGCCGTCACGGTCTCTTCTTCGCCCGAGGGTGTGTCCTCTGTGTTTTCCATGCTTTAGTCTTCCTATTTGTCTTCAGTCACAACGCTTTGCTACCGGTCACCCAGCATGTCGGTGCCCTGGTCATCGGGGGCTCCGTCGGCATCCACCGCAGGCCCGCCCTCCAGGTATTCGTCTATGCCACCAATCGCTTCAACGTCCACGTCCATGTCCATGAACTCTTTGGGGTTTACGGGCGTCCTAGTTGACTCTTCAGCCTTGTCGTTCTTCTTCGACATGTCTTCCTCCGCTTCGGACCCTTGTAAAAGAAACCCGCCTAGCAGTTCTCTGCTGGCGGGCACTAGGTCGTTAGCCAAATACTAACTGAGAAAGCTCTCCGAATGCGAAGTCAACGACACCTGTGAAGGTCATCATCGCCGCGACAAAGACGATCACGACTAGGAAGTACATCCAGAGTTCTTCGCGTGAAGGGTAGTGAACTTTCTTTAGTTCAGCGACAACCTGTCTTACGAAGGTGATGATCCGCTCAAAGACGTTCGGTTCTTTGTTGCGTTCCTTCGTGTCACGGCTACGTGTTGCTTCCTTTTTTGTACGGTCTTTCGCCACGGGGGTTTTTGGGAGCTTCGGCAGAGAGTCCCCACCCGGAAGGCTGGTTGTCTGGCTCACGCGCTGCTCCGTTCAAACGAACTTTGATCCCACTGGCAGGGCAGGCGAGACTCGAACTCGCAACCGCCGGTTTTGGAGACCGGTGCGCTACCAATTGCGCCACTGCCCTACTTTTGCGTCGGCGACCACTGCGCCGCGCCCTGCCGATTGTAAACGGAGCGCAGACAACTGTCTAGCACGCGGCCTCCCCCAAACTTGTAACACTCCAGCATCTCTCACGAAAATGGTCGAAGTCTGGCACTCTTGTCCTGTGAGCAAAACCTTGAAACATCGGGCATCTGCCCGCCTTAGTGCCATCGCCCCGTCCGCTACCCTAGCCATCGACTCGAAGAGCAAAGCCCTCAAAGCGAGTGGTGAACCTGTAATCAACTTCGCACCTGGCGAACCCGACTTTCCGACCCCGGAACCAATTGTCCAGGCTGCCCTCGCCGCCACCGCGGATCCTGCGAATCACAAGTACACACCGGCGGCAGGCCTGCTTGCTTTGCGCGAGGCCATCGCCGCGAGCGTTGGTGACTTCGGGGACGCCCCGCTGAGCCCGGCCGACATCATTGTCACCAACGGCGGCAAGCAAGCGGTCTACATGGCTTGTGCCGCCGTTATCGACCCAGGGGAAGAAGTCCTTCTTCCTGCCCCCTACTGGACTAGCTACCCGGAAACCATCGGGCTTGCGGGTGGGATCCCAGTCCCTGTGGTTGCCGGCCTTGACACTGGTTACAAAGTCACCGTCCCCCAACTTGAAGCCGCCCGCACAGATAAGACTGTGGCGATGATTCTCTGCTCACCCTCGAACCCCACGGGCGCCGTCTACTCACCCGCTGAACTAAAGGCGATCGGAAAGTGGGCGGTAGATAAGGGCATCTGGATTATCTCTGATGAGATTTACGACAAGCTCACCTACGACGGCGCGACGTCAGAACCGGTCTGGCGCGTCTACCCCGAAGTCGCAAACCAGACGCTTGTCGTGAACGGCGTCGCTAAGTCCTACTCGATGACAGGGTGGCGCGTCGGTTGGCTTTTCGGCCCACCCGACGTCATGAAGGTCGCTCGGGCCCTGCAGTCGCACCTGTGTTCGAACGTCAACAACATTGCCCAGATGGCAGCCCTAGAGGCTTTGACGGGCGACCAAGAGCCCGTCGAAGAGATGCGCCGTGCGTTCGACCGCCGCCGAAAACTGGTGTTAGAAATGCTGGGGGAAATAGAGGACCTTGAAACGCCCACACCGCAGGGCGCCTTCTACGTCTACCCGTCCGTGAGCGGGCTGATCGGGAAAACAATCGCGGGCCGCAAGATCACCAGTTCAGCCGATCTTGCTGACGTCATCTTGGAAGAGGCCAAGGTTGGGGTGGTCCCCGGTGAAGCGTTCGGCACCCCTGGATACATTCGGCTTGCCTACGCGGTTTCGGATGAGGACATCGTGGAAGGCATTGAGCGCCTACAGAAGCTTCTGGGACCGGAAACCAGCTCGGTAAGCTAGGTCCACGCCTGTGGGAGAATAGGCCTATGGAACTAAAAAGCTCACTTGCAATGGGTGAGAACCCGAAAGGCTCGGTTCTCATCGCTCACGGTTTTGGAGAGCACCACGGCCGCTATGCCTCGCTGAAACGGGCACTGAATGAGGCCGGCTACGACGTCTGGTTCTTCGACTTCACCGGTCACGGGACCAGCCCGGGAGAAAAAGCCACGGTTGACGTTGGTGCCCTGATCGGCGAGCACCTGGTGGCACGTAAGGCTCTAGAAGACGTGGCGCGCACCGAAAAAACGTTCTTGTTCGGGCACTCGATGGGTGGGCTGATCACACTGGCGTCCACTCTGCTGTCACCCGGACACATCGACGCTGTCGCGGTTACCGGCCCTGCTCTTCGGCCTCTCCCCTCAGTTCCACTTTGGGCCGCGAAGATCGCGGCTCCCCTAGCGCGAGTGCTCCCCTTCTTGAAGTCGGTCGAACTAGATGACTCACTGCTCAGCCAAGACCCCGCTGTAGCTGAGGCTTACCGAGCCGACCCGCTTGTTTACCAAGGCAAGGTGCCGTTGCTGACGGGGACGACCATGGTGGTTCAGGGCGAACAGGTGATCCAGAACGCTCCTCTTCTCGCCAGACCCGTCTTCATAATGCACGGTGAAGAAGATGGTCTTGCGAACCCAGAAGGTTCCATCGAGTTCACTGAGAGGGCCGGGGACGACGTCGTCTTGGAACTAATCCCTGGCGGGTTCCACGAACTGCTGAACGAGCCAGACCACAAAACCTACGAATCGAATATTGTCCGGTGGTTTGATAAGTGGCGGAAGCAGTAAAGCAGAGGGATCTGGCAGAACTACCCAAAGCACACCTGCACCTGCACTTCACCGGCTCCATGCGTCCTGCCACGATGCTGGAGTTAGCCCAGGACCAGGGTGTCCGACTGCCCCAACACCTGCTTGAACAAGACCCACTCACCGTTCCACCCGATGCACGCGGATGGTTCCGTTTTCAACGTTCGTACGATTCCGCGAGGGCACTAGTTCGTTCGGAGCAGGTTATGCGCCGGATTGTCCGGGAGGCAGCGGAAGACGAGCTGGCTGAGGGCTCGGTGAGACTGGAAATCCAAGTGGACCCCACCTCGTACGCCCCCTGGGTTGGCGGGTTGACCCCTGCGCTCGAAATTGTGCTTGACGAGGCGAAGTTGGCGAGCCGCGACACGGGTGTTGACGTCGGAGTCGTGGTTGCCGCGTCCAGACTGCGTCACCCGTTGGACGCGCGAACCCTGGCACGTCTCGCGTCGCATTACGTCGGTGACGGACCCGGGGAGGTGGTTGGTTTTGGGCTGTCGAACGACGAACGGATGGGGCAAACTTCTGAGTTCGCGAACGCTTTCCAAATCGCTCGCCGCGCCGGGCTCGCGGCGCTCCCCCACGGCGGTGAGCTACTTGGTCCCGGATCGGTCCGCGAAGTTGTTGGGCACTTGGCTCCCGCCCGGCTTGGACACGGAGTGCGTGCGGCCGAGGATCCGGAACTGCTGAAACGGTTAGTGGATGATGAGATCTCGTTTGAGATCTGCCCCACCTCGAACGTTTCCCTGGGAGTGTTTGCCGACCCGAAGGAAGTCCCACTGAGGCAACTGGTTGACGCGGGGGCCCGCGTAGCTCTTGGGGCTGACGACCCACTACTGTTCCGTTCACGCATTGTCGACCAGTACGAACTCGCAAGAAACGTTCACGGGTTCACGGACGTGGAGCTTGCTGAACTAGCGAAATCTAGCGTGGACGCTTCACTCTCCTCTGACTCAAAGAAAACCGAGTGGAAGGGCCAGATCGATAAATGGCTGGCCGACTGACACGAGGATCCGCGATCAGCAACGCGAAAAAGCTCTTCGGCGGACGCGGAGCAGTCTTTACTCCCAGTCGCGAAACACTCTGGGCC
>CAYFUU010000036.1:8932-12144 GCA_964346595.1 uncultured Actinomyces sp. | reverse complement strand
CACCCCACCCGGGCGTGTCAACCCCCCAAACAACACCCAACAACACCCCACACAACCACACACAACCACACGCAGGAACACGCACCCAAAACGGAAAGGCCGACACGCAACCAAAACACGCAAGAAGGACACGCAGCCGAAACGGAAAGACGGGGGCAGCACCGGCGCGGGCGCCGAGAGCCTTGCGGGGCTGGGTCAGAGTCGCAGCCAGGGATCGTCTTCGCTGGTCTTGGCCTCGTGTAAGACGTTCCGGCGCCTTGCGCTGGTAAGTAGTGCGGGATCACCAAGGTGCCAGCGGTTCTCACCCCGCTGAGCGCTCAACATGCGAGAACCAAGCGTTTCCCCACGCGAGCCAGGGCTGCTCTTTAACCCGAACGCGGCCGCGAGCGCCTTAACGGTTGTGTCTGGGTCGCATCTGTTGAACCAATTGTTTCCTTTGCCGACCAGCCAACAGATTGACGCCGCAACGCTGGTCTCCCAAAGGGGTTTGCTGGGCTTCGATGCCGCGCTCTTGGACGTGATGTACCCAGGGACGTCCTCGCACAGTTTCCTCGGAACACGCTGGGCAGCGGTCGTGAGCTCCGGGTCATGGAAGAAGCCAGGTGCGACCCTCTCGATTTCCCTGGCAACCGCGCGGGCGGGCTTCGCGACCTTCCGAGAGAGGCCCTTACTGCTGAACCCCTCGGTAGGCAGCGGCTCGGTGTCGACTTCATCGAGAACAGCTGAGCCACCTATGTCCATCTCCCAATCCCAGCCAAACCCGGGGACTTCATAGAAAGCAGAGTCGTGGAAGTCAGGCCTGATCGCGCGACCGTATCCGCGTTTGCTGGCGCCCTCGTTTCTCTCCACGTCGGTAATCAGGTGCGTAAGAGGCCCGGGGAACACGTAGGCGTCAGTGATCATTGCTGTCCCGGAGTAAAGGACTTCCACCACCACTGTTAGGGGCCCGTCGGGGCCTCTTGCCTCGATCATCACGGTCTGTAACTCGCGGGTGACTGGGCCGACACGCACCGCGCGGATCGCCTTGGTACCGCCAAGCTGTCCCACCCACTTGGGGACGCGGGTTCGCCGTTCAATGAGCCTGCGCCGAGACTTTGAAAAAGAGGTGCGTCAACCAGTTCATCTAGGGCCAACAGCGCCACGTCGGCTTCCAGGGTTCCGTCTTGGAAGAGGATTTCCTCGACCTCACTAACTTCGGTGACGGCCGGGCTCAAGCCCAGGTAGCTCCCGTGCTGTTGGGTGAGAGAGGCTATCTCACTTGCAGCAGTCAGGACCTCGCGCTCGTCATCTAGCTGGGACAGCCCACTAAGGATGTCAGAAACAGTAGAACCCAGGTCAAGTTACGGTTCTTCATGCCAGTTCACGTCTCAAGACTACGAGAACATCCATGTGTTCTAAGCGCCTCCGGGCTGCGAAGTTGCGGAACCCCTTCGATCACCCGCCGGGTGAGTCCCGTAAGAGCGGTAGCCCACAGTGCGCGCCCAAGACACACTCTGGTTCGGCTGCGGGTTGCAGAGAAAAAACGGCGTTTTTGCGCGATTTCTGGACTACAACCCGCAGCCGAATCGCGAGCCTGGGGGAGCCGAGTGCGCGGGCAAAAGAACGAGCGCGAGAACACCATGCGCGGCCGAAACAACAAAAAGAGAGCTAGAGACCTGGAACGCAGAACGCCCCGGCGCGGTGCCGGGGCGTTTCCAGTAGGCCCAGCGGGGATCGAACCCGCGACCCACGGATTAAAAGTCCGTTGCTCTACCAACTGAGCTATAGGCCCGCAGCCATTCTAAAGAAGAAGCGGCCCGCGCGGTAGTTAGGAAATGTGGCGTTCGACCTGCTGGGCACCGATCCTGGCGGAGGCAAGGCCCATCAGCTCCTGAATGTCCTGCCCCAGCCACTGGGAAATTGCAGCGGCAGCAATGGAGCTAGGCCCGGGCCCGCGGACCTCACCCTCGGCCAGCGCCTTGGTCAGCTCCGCGCGTGTGAAGAAACGTGCTTCGTCGATCTCTTCGCCGTCCACCGTAATCTGCGCGTCAGGGCCGACAGGGTGGGCTTCAAACGCCAGCATCAATGACCGCGGCCCAGGCCAGTACTGCGAACCCAAGTAGGTGATGCCATCGACCCGCAGCCCCACCTCCTCGAACACCTCCCGCTGAACCGCGCGGCGCGGGCTCTCCCCCGCCTCAACAAACCCTGCGAGCAGCGACACTCGGCGGGGCTCCCAAAGAGTGTTGTGCGCCAAAAGAAGCCGGTCAGCATCATCCGTGACCCGCACAATCACCACGGGGTCTGTGCGCGGGTACTCCACGGCGCCACACGAAGTGCAGAGGTTCGCCCAGCCCGCCTCGGAACTTTCCACCACTCCGCCGCACCGGGCGCAGAAGCGGTTCTGCGCGTGCCAGCGCGCCAAAGCGACCGCTTGCGCGGCCAGCAGCGACTCGTCATCACTAAGCTGGTCGGCGACCTGAATCAGGGGTCTGAACTGGGCCCCACTTGGCTCCTCATCAACGACCCAAGCCACGTGCACCAGCCCGTCGCCGGTTCGGCCAAGCAGAATGGGCTCTGGGTCCACCGCACTGGGCGCGGTGTATAAGGCGGCATGAGCACCGGGCTTAAAAGAGTCCTCCACCGCCACCCGAGCCTGCCTATCCACCAGGTAGCCCCGCCACGAGCCCTCGCTCAGTGCACCAAAGTCAAAGCCCGCGCGCTGGTCCCCCATGGACTCCACGTTTCCGCGGTCCAGCGGGAGCGACTCCAAGCTCAAGGCCTTTAGTCCAGCACTCGCAGAGTTGACTCAACCCTCACAACGTCCGGGCAGTCCTTCAGCTCCCGAACGACAGCTTGCAACGCACCCTCGGGCGCACTGTGCGTCGTGATCAGAAGGACGACCTCAGGCTTCTCAGGATCGGGTTGTTCGCCTTGCTGCACCGCCTGGATCGACACGCCCTGGTCCGCGAACAGTCTGGTCACCTCAGAAAGGACACCCACCCGGTCCTGCACAGCAAGCCGGATCACGTAGCGGGTCCGAACCTGATCCGCGGGTAGGATCGGCAAGTTCGCGTACACCAGTTCGTGCGGTGCTTTCCCGCCGTGAGCAATGTGGTGCGCTGCAGCAACCACATCCGACAAGACCGCCGTAGCAGTCGGCGCGCCACCCGCACCTTGCCCGTAGAACATCAGTTGGCCTGCCGATTCACCTTCCACAACGATCGCGTTGA
>CAYFUU010000036.1:0-8832 GCA_964346595.1 uncultured Actinomyces sp. | reverse complement strand
ACCGTCCCCGCACCAAGCAGGGCTATCTTCACAGTCTTCATCGCTTTTCCTCTTCCGCAAGCAGCGGGTCCAGATCCGGCGAACCCAAGTCCTCTGAAACGTCGAACCCCGCGATCGTCGCAAAGTAATCCTGCGGGGTTTCGGCCCGGCGAATCATTCTGAACGACCCGTCCTCTTCCAGCAGCACCTCGGCGCTACGCAGCTTGCCGTTGTAGTTGTAGCCCATCGAATGCCCGTGAGCGCCGGTGTCGTGGATGACCACCAGGTCGCCAATCTCTACCTCGGGTAGCTTCCTGTCGATTGCGAACTTGTCGTTGTTTTCACAAAGCGAACCCGTGACGTCGTAGGTGTGGGTTGCCTCCGCGTCCTCTTTCCCAGAGATCGTGATGTGGTGGTAAGCGCCGTACATGGCGGGGCGAAGCAGGTTCACGGCCGAGGCGTCCAATCCCACGTACTGCTTATGAATGTCCTTCTTGTGTAAGGCGGTCGCAACCAGCCATGCGTTAGGCCCCGTGATGAAGCGCCCCAGCTCGGCGACAACGGCAACGTCACCCATCCCGGCCTTAGCCAAGGTTTCGTCAAACGCGACCTTGACGGCCGCCCCGATTTCAGCCAGGTTGGCCCGCTCTTGGCCTGGTTCGTACGGAATCCCGATCCCCCCGGACAGGTTCACCATGAAGAACTCGGCATCGCATTCTTCTGCCAGCCCAACAACCAGTTCGAATAGGAGTTTCGCCAGAGTCGGGTAGTAAGTGTTGTCCGTCGTGTTCGAAGCCAGGAACGCGTGGACCCCAAACTTCTTCACCCCAAGTTCTTTCAAGCGGTTGATCGCAAACGGCATCTGCTGCGGCGTCAGCCCGTACTTGGCGTCTCCCGGGTCCCCCATCACCCGCGTCCCCAAACGGAAGTCGCCGCCCGGGTTGTACCTCAAGCAGATTTCTTCGGGAATACCCCCGTTTTCCGCGAGGAAGTCGATGTGGCTGATGTCGTCCAGGTTGATTATTGCGCCCAGTTTTCGTGCCAACTGGTATTCCTTGGCGGAGGTGACGTTCGAGGAGAACATGATGTCCTTGCCCTTGAACCCCAGAGCGTCCGCTAGCAGGAGTTCTGTGTACGAGGAACAGTCGACCCCGCACCCCGCCTCTTTCAGGAGCTTCAGCAGCGCGGCGTTAGGGGTTGCCTTGACCGCGAAGTACTCCTTGAATCCCGGGTTCCACGCGAAGGCATCTTGGAGTTCCTTGACGTTGTCCAGGATCCCCTGCTTGTCGTAAAGGTGGAAGGGGGTCGGGATCTCCGCGACTATTTCGCGGAGCTTCGCTTCACTTGGTGCGGTGCGAGGCATTCAGATCATCTCCTGTCAGTTGCTGTAGAGAACGTTCAGTTGGTTTTGGCCAAGAGCGCCTTAAGTCGCGTGACCGCCTCAGCCGTGTCTTCCCTGGAGCCAAACGCTGTGAGGCGGAAACAGCCCGCCCCTGAAGGTCCGAACCCGACGCCGGGGGTCCCCACTATTTGGGCATCGTTCAAGAGCAAGTCGAAGAACTCCCAAGAGTCCATCCCGCCGGGGCACCTGAACCAGACGTAGGGGGCGTTGATCCCACCCGACGGGTTCAGCCCCGCCTCCCAGGTTGCGTCCCGGATCATGCGGGCGTTCCCCAGGTAGTAGTTGATGGACTCCTGACTTTCTGCCCGACCCTCCGGCGTGTAGGTTGCGGCGGCAGCGCGTTGCACGACGTAGGGAACCCCGTTGAACTTCGTCGACTGGCGGCGGTTCCACATATCGCGCAGAGACTTCCCGTCAATCTTGAGCTGACCGGGAACAACGGTCCAGGCGCAGCGCAACCCCGTGAAACCTGCGGTCTTGGAGAAGGACCCGAACTCTATTGCGACTTCTTTCGCCCCGGGGATTTCGTAGATGCTACGGGGAACCTCAGGGTCCGTGATGAACGCGCGGTAAGCCGAGTCGTAAAGAAGGACCGTGCCGTTCTGTTTCGCGTAGTCCACCCAGCGAGTCAGTTCCGCCCTGCTCAAAGTGGCTCCGGTCGGGTTGTTCGGGTAGCAGAGGTAAACCATGTCCACCGGTTCCGCTGGCAGCGGCGGAACGTAGTCGTTTTCTTCAGTGCATGGCAGGTAGGTGAGTCTGCTCCACTTTCCATCCGTGTAGTCCCCAAGGCGCCCCGACATTGCGTTGGAGTCGATGTAAACCGGGTAGACGGGGTCGGCGACCGCGACGGTTGCGGAGGTAGAGAAGAGTTCCTGGATGTTCGCCGAATCCGACTTCGCCCCGTCACTAATGAAGATGTCGCTGGCGGGAATGTCGACACCGACTGAGGCGTACTCGCCCTTGGAGATCGCCTCACGCAAGAAGTCGTAGCCCTGTTCAGGGCCGTAACCACGGAACGTGTCGCTGACCAGCTGCTCGTCCGCTGCTTCCTTCAGCGCGGTCACGCTTGCCTTGGACAGTGGTCGGGTCACGTCCCCGATCCCAAGCCTCAGAAGTTTGGCGTCAGGGTGAGCTTCCTGGTAGCGCGCCACCCTTCCCGCAACCTCACTAAAAAGGTACGAGGCCGGAATCTTTGCGAAGTTCTCATTCAGCTTTGACATTCTAGTTTCCTTGTTTCCTTGTCCACGCTTCTAGAAAGCGTGCTCTAGCCTGCAGTGAGTACATCGGCCATGTCGTAGAGACCTGCTGGCTGGTCCTCTATGAACTCCGCGGCCCGCAGTGCCCCGTGACCAAAAATCTCACGCGACTGGGCGACGTGGCGGAGCTCCACAATTTCACCGTCAAGCAGGAATGTCACCGAGTGCTCCCCAACCACGGTCCCACCACGAACAGCATGGATCCCGATCTCTCCGCCGCGAGGCTCATCGTCTTCCGGGGTGCGTCCGTAAACGAACTCGCGGTCCGGGTCAGTCGCGTCACGCAGAGTCTCGGCCAAGGTGAGGGCTGTGCCAGAAGGTGCGTCCACTTTCATCCGGTGGTGCGTCTCAACAATCTCAGCGTCAACCGGTCCAAGCATTGTGCCTGCCGCTTCCGTTAGCGCGCGGAGCACGTTAACACCAACCGAAAGGTTCGAAGAAAGCAAGATGGGGATTTGCTCCGCAACCTTCTCCAACGCCTCAAGCTGGGGACCGGAGTGCCCAGTTGCTGCAATCAGCAGGGGTTTTCCTTCTCTTGAAGCAAACTCCAAGACGGTCTCTAAACCCTCAGCGCGCGAGGCATCGACAACCACGTCAAAGTCTTCCGAAACCTGGTCCAGGTTGGCGTAAAGCGGCACCGGAAGTCCCTCAATCTCAGAGTTGTCAACAGCCGCAACGACCTCCACGGTCCCCTGCTGTTCAAGCGCCGCGTTCATGATCGCGTGCCCTAGTTTTCCAGCGCCGTTCAGGACTATTCGAGTCAAGGTTGCCTCCGTCAAAATCGCCTTAGTAAACGTCCGCCGGGCAGTTCCGGACCTCGCGCCAGCATACCGAGCGCCCAGCGAGCCCCGCCGACCTGCCCAAGGCGCTGGCTTTGTTTAAGATGACGAGGTGAGCGCAGAGGGCCTGATTCTTCCTCGTTCTTTCTATGAACGGGACACTCTTGAGGTGGCGCGCGACCTGATCGGCGCAAAACTGCACCGGCGCCTGCCTCCAGAACTTGGTGGGCACCTTCTGGTTGGACAGATCACGGAGACCGAGGGCTATTTGGGGGATGCTGACGACGCCGCTCACACGCACCGGGGGATGACGAAACGCAACCGGGTCATGTTCGGCCCGCCCGGTCACGCTTACGTCTACTTCATTTACGGGATGTACTGGAACATGAACGCGGTGACGCAAAGCGAGGGGCGTGGCGAGGGTGTGCTGATCCGCGGCGTCGTTCCGATAGAGGGCGAAAAGATCATGCGTGAGTTGCGCGGCGGGCGACCTGCGATCGCTGACGGCCCCGGGAAACTCTGCCAAGCCTTCGCGATCACAGGGGATGACTACGGAAAAGACCTGACCGGCTCCGAGATCTTCATTACCGAAAAGACCCACCAGCCGAATCTGCGTGCCACCCCAAGGATCGGGATCAACTACGCAGACTCCAAACATGAGCCGTGGCGGTTCATCGACGCGGACCTGCGAAAGAAATAGGTGCTCCGGGACCGCTGCTGAAAAACGCTGGTTCTAGAAGACGATGGTCTGGTTGCCGTCGCGGATCACCTTGTCCTCGGCATGCCACAGGACAGCACGCGCCAACACTTGCCTCTCCACGTCCGCCCCGCGCCGCGTCAGCTCAGGGACCGTGTCCTTGTGGGTGACGGGGATGGTGGCCTGGTCGATTATCGGACCCTCGTCCAACTCCCCCGTAACGTAATGCGAAGTCGCACCGATCAGTTTGACCCCGCGCTCCTTCGCCTTCTTATAGGGGTTAGCGCCAATGAAGGCGGGAAGGAATGAGTGGTGGATGTTGATGACCGGGACGTCCAGCTCCTTCAAGAAATCGTCGGACAGGATCTGCATGTAACGGGCCAGCACAACGAAGTCGACGTTGCCCTTGAGGAGGGCGAGAATCTCGGCTTCCGACTTGCTCTTGTCCGGGCCAGGGACCGAGGGAACGTGGAAGAACGGGATGCCGAAAGAACGCACGTCCTCCGCAGACACTGTGTGGTTTGAGATGACCATTGGGATGCTGACCGGCAGCTCACCGCGCCTGTGACGCCACAGCAGGTCCAAAAGGCAGTGGTCCTGCTTGCTGGAGAGGATCGCCATGCGCTTCGGGACGCTGCGGTCGCGCAGCTCCCACTCAAGCCCGAACGGAGCCAAGGTCTCCTCAATGTCCTCACGCAGAGTAGGTTCGTCAGCGACCAAATCGGGTTTGTGGAAGACGATTCTCTGGAAGAACTTGCCGCCTCGCTCATCATCTGCGTACTGGTCCAGAGCAACGATGTTGCCACCGTTTCGCGTCACCATTGCAGTAACTGCCTGAACGATGCCAGGGGAGTCGGGGCCGTGGACCACAAGCGTCGCGTGGTCGTGGCTGGCAGGGGTCGGGTGAGAAATCATGGCTGCATTGTCTCTCAGACGTGAGGGCGGACTCTCGCCGTCTCAAACAGCGCTTTAGGACCGGCTACCTTCTGCTGCCTCTGGGCTAGCAGACCGCTTCGCCTTCCGTGCAGACAGGGCGTTGGCAACCAGGACGTAGGAGGTTATCAGGAGCAGGGTCACGACGATCCCAACAAGCCATTGAGAAAGAACCGAAAAACCGCGGCGTTCGGCGAAGTAGCCGCAAACCCCGTAGCCGATGATGCCCAGCGCAACCGCCTGGACCATTCCAGTCAGTCTGCCACCACGGACGAACATGCTGGTGATCAGCCCAATGACAACTCCCACAAGAGTCATCCAGATGATGTTCACACTCACTACCGCTCCCGTTCGTCAGGCTTCAATTTAGACCATTGAGTTCGAAGGACTCCCGCCGCGATCCTCCCCAGCCCCACCTCTTCCGGCGAGCCAAACAGCAACCGACACCAAGGCGACCCCCAGCACTTCAAAAACCCCTGGGATTTGAGCAAGCATGAGAGCCCCGACAACAACTGAAGTTGCCGGCAGTAAGGCCGTGAGCAGCGCGAATGTGCTTTCCTTTATGCGCCCGAACGCGATGGCGTCAATGGAATAAGGCAGCGCCGTCGAAAGGATCGCGACACCCGCGAGCGCTAGGAAAGTCTGCCAGGAGAAGTCGACATCAAACGCGGCCTGATGCATGAAGGGCAGGTAGAGCAGTGCAGCAATAGCAAGGCCCAGGGCTAGCGAGGGTCCGGTTTGGGCGTTCTGCGAGATCCGTGAGCCAAGCAGGATGTAGAGAGCCCAAGAGCCACCAGCAGCAAGAGCAAACCAGAACCCTGCGGCGGCGTTAGGGTCGCTCAGGTCTAGGCCCCAACCGCCGATGGCAACAAGGCCCGCCAAGGCAAGCAGTGCGGCGACGCGGGGAGCCCACCCTCGTCCGCGAAAAAGGGCGACGGCAACTGGTCCCAGAAACTCCACCGCGACGGCGACCCCCATTGGGATCCGCGCTATGGCTTCATAGAACAACGTGTTCATGCCGACCAGGACGACTCCGAAGACCGTTGCGACCAAGATCTTCCGTGGTGTCCAGAGCTGCCTCCACGGGCGCCAAAGCACCAGTAGCACAGCGGCGCCGACTGCCACCCGCCACCAGGTCACCCCTGTTGGGCTCATGATCGCAAAGAGCCCAGCAGCGAGTGCTGCGCCAACGTAGGTGAGAGTGCCGGAGGTGACGAAGAGTGCGGGGACCGGTACTGCTTTTCTGCCCACCTTCACTTCCCCGTAGTTATTCCTCCCGCGAGGATAGGCCTGGCTGAAAATCCAGTGCCACGGAGTTCATGCAGTAGCGCATGCCTGTCGGGGTGCTCGGGGCGTCCGGGAACACGTGTCCCAGGTGTGAGTCGCAGTTGGAGCAGCGAATCTCTGTCCTGGGGTATCCGAGCAGGTAGTCGGTGTCTTCAGTGACTGCGCCTGGAAGTGCTTGGAAGAAGCTAGGCCAGCCGCAACCGGCGTCAAACTTGGTACTTGAGCGGAACAGTTCCTGCCCGCATCCTTTGCAGCTGTAGGTTCCGGGGCGTTCTTCGTGGAGAAGAGCCCCTGTTCCTGGCCGCTCGGTTGCGGCTTTGCGGAGCACCTGAAACTCAAGGGGCCCCAGCTTTTCCTTCCACTCAGACTCGGTCTTCGGGAAGTTCGCATCAGTCACTTCTTCTCCTGCCCTTTCGCATTCGAGCTTTTGTTGGAGTTCCGGGAGGCAGTCGCGACGGTGTGGATGTCCACGTCAGGGAGTTCTTTTGCTTGCGCAGCAACATCCGGTGGGAGTTTTGCGTTGCCGTCCAGGTCACGTTGGGCTGCTCGCTGCTCCCGGAGCTTGATGACGTCGTCGCCCGGCCCGTTGTACCTGGAGGCCCGTTCCTCCGCCTCGGGGGTGCCAGAGAACAGCATGTGCCCCTTGTTGAGCTGCGTGAACACTTTGGGCACGGGGTAGTCGTAGGGGTCGGCGCGGTCAGGGAGCACTTGCAATGCCTTGTCTATCTCTTTCGGGTCAGAAGGATCCTGGACTACCACCGGCGTTGAGACTGGGGGGAGTTCCGGGATTGGCTTCGCTGCAGCCGCTTTGCCACCGGATTCCTTCTGTTCCTCCATCAACTGCTTCTCTACCGCTTTCTGCTGAGCTTCGCGGACGTAGCCTCCGCCAGCCAGACCCGAGTAGGTGGGGTCAGCCAAGTATTCGGGGTGAAGCTCATCTGTTGGCCACGCCTTTCCGTCCGTCTCAGGGCCGCCACCGATCAGGCGTTCCCTGGGGATGGACCACGGCGCGTTTTCCCTGATCCAGGCAAGCACGTTTTCGCGAATGTAGGAACGCAGGTCCCAGAGCTTCGGCCAGTTCGGGGCGGAGATGACAATGCGGACGTTGATGTACCCCTGGTTGATGGAGTCAACCTGGACAGCCCAGGAGCGCTTGTCCCAAAGGTCAGTTGAGAATAATAGTCGCTCTACCTCTGCCCGAATCTCTGCGATGGGCGCGGACCAGTCCAGCTGGATTTCCACGACACCCATGATTGTTGAGGCTCTGCGGGTCCAGTTCTGGAAAGGCTGGGTCGTGAACTGAGTAGAGGGGATGACCAGCCTGCGCTCATCCCAGGTGCGGACAACAATGTAGGTGAGTGTCACTTCCTCGACTGTTCCAGGCTGAGGTTCCTCGGGGATAACCACGGTGTCGCCGACACGCAACGCGTCAGAGAAGGCCAGTTGGAGTCCGGCGAACATGTTGCCCAGGCTGGACTGAGCGGCAATTCCAAGGATCACGGAAAGGACACCGGCGCTGGCAAGGAGTGACGCCATCGGGGCGCGTGCCTCCGGGAAGGTAAGCAACACAAAGACGATGGTGAGGAAAACGGTGAGCGCCTGCAGGGCCCGCCGCAGGACGGCCGCCTGAGTGCGGAAACGGCGTGCGTCCCTCCCCGTCTTAACATCGGTCAGGATTGCCGCGTCGCGAAGCACCCCAAGTGCCGCATAGACAAGCCAGCCAGCGCTGACTATAAGCAGGATGAGCAGCGCGTGCTTCATGTGTTGTTGCAGGATAGAAAGCACGTCAGGCTGGCTCAGAACGAACCCGATCCACGCCCCAAGGAGCGCTGTGGCTACCAGCATCGGGAGTCGGGTTCTCCTGAACACCTGCGTAGCTGTCGGAGATTTGCGTCCTCGATAGCGGATCAGAACCAAGGCGACTACCGCGATAAGCGCCCCAGCGCCCGCTCCTAGCAAAGTCCCTAGGAACAGGTGCCCCGCCTGGGCAGCTGCGTCGCTGACTCCACCAGAGTTTTCCATGGGGTAAGTCTACGGAGTTGAACCGCTCACTGTTCGTTTGTGGAGTGCCGCTTCGGACTGTAGACTTTCTGAGTCCTGAAGAGATGAGTCCCTTGCGGATCAGCTTTGAAGGCCAGGCCCCCATCGTCTAGAGGCCTAGGACACCGCCCTTTCACGGCGGCGACACGGGTTCGAATCCCGTTGGGGGTACTGCACAACTGAAGACCTATCCAGGGTATTGCTCCGGGGTGCTGAAGATCTCAGGGCAAAAAGGCTCCGCTGGTTTTGCGGATGCTTCGTGGATAGGGCAATCTAGGTGCAGGTCAATGACCGCGGGCGGAAACGCTCAAGGTTTTGGCCCCGTAGCGCAGTTGGTTAGCGCGCCGCCCTGTCACGGCGGAGGTCGCGGGTTCGAGTCCCGTCGGGGTCGCAAAAGTCGGTCCTAGGGCCGACTTTTGGCTCTGTAGCTCAGTTGGTAGAGCGTTCGACTGAAAATCG
>CAYFUU010000035.1:0-12285 GCA_964346595.1 uncultured Actinomyces sp. | reverse complement strand
AGAGGTTCCATCGACTGGGTTGGGTTTGCTGGCTTCGGGGGCCTGATCCTGGTCGTGATCCTGGCTGCGGCGTTCCTGAAACCAAGACACCAAGTGCTCCCCTTCGTCCTTCTGGCCGTGGTGCTCATTGGGTCGCTCCTTTGGGTCATGTGGGAAAAGAGAGTCCCATCCCCCGCCGTCAACCTCAAGATGGCCACCTCGCGTGCCATGGGCCCGCTGTACCTTGCCGGTTTCTTCATCGGCATAGTCTCGATCAACGCCTCGCCAAACCTGGTTGACTTTCTCAGCAAAGACCCCGCCATCTACACGTACGGCTTCAGCGCCACCTCAACGCTTAGGGCGGGGCTGGTAGCTGTAATCCTCATCTTTGCGACGCTTGGCGGTATCTCAAGCTCCTTTGTCGCAGCAAAGCTGGGGATGAGGCGAACCCTCATTGGCGGGGCGCTACTTGGTGCACTTGGCCAAGCGCTGCTACTTCCGTTCCCCCACACGCTGTGGATGATCTGGGTGTCCGGCATTATCACCGGCATTGGGCTGGGATTGCTGATGGGTGCCCTCCCTGCCCTGGTCGCTCACGCAGCCCCCGAAGGGCAGACGGGCGCAGCAAACGGCATCTACTCAGCTCTTGTCGCGATGGGTGGTGCGGTTGGAGGCGCAGTGTTCAAACAGGTGCTGGTTGCCTCCCGCGACGTGTGGGGCAAGCCGGACCTCTCCGGCTACATGCTGGTCTGGGGCATCTCAGTGTGTGCTTTCCTGATTGCCATGCTGATGATGATGTGGGTCGACCTAGGCGGCCACAAACCCAAAGCTGCTGCTGGCAGCTAAGAGCGGGCCTGAAGCCGGTCAGTCGGGGCAAAGACCAACGCTAATGCGCTGAAGGAGCTTGGGACCGATGCCGCTCACGGCCAAAAGTTCCTCGTTCGAGGTGAAGCCGCCGGAGTTTTCCCTGTAGTCAGCGATGCGTGCGGCGATTTTTGGTCCGACCCCGTCTAGGGTTTCCAGGTCTTGCAGCGTTGCGGTGTTCAGGTCGACGCAGCCGCTGCCGATCCCCTGCGCTTGCTCTTCGGCTCCGTCTTGATCAGGCGGGGTTTGTCGCTCCGCTGTGTCTGCTTCGCCTTCAGCAAGGACATGGACATGCTCGCCGTCCTCCACCTCCCGCGCCAGGTTGACTGAAGTCGGGTCCGCGCTAGAGGTGAGTCCGCCTGCAGCCTGGATCGCTGCATCGAGCCGCGAGTCCGCGGGGACCGCGACAACACCCGGGGATCCCACAGCACCCGTCACATAGACCCAGTGGACTGCCTCCGCTTGCTCTTTTTCCTGCTCGCCTGCCCCGCCGGACTGGACTGCCTGTAACGCTTCTTCCTGGGCAGCGATTTCTTTTTGCTTGGGTTGGGAATGGAAGGGGAACACTATGCGGAGCACCCCGATCACGCTGAAAAAGAGTGACGCCGCAACGACGACAGCCGCCGCTTTTCCACTGAGCAACACGCGGATCCGGCTCTGCTGCGAGGGTGCACGGTGCTTCGCTCCCTCACTAAGTGGGACCGGCTCAAAACTGTCCATTCCCAAGGGGTACCGCAGTCAGAAAGGTAGCACTCGTCGTCCGAAACCGACCTGTGGATCGGCGCCGACTGAAGTGGTTGGGGAAAACGCGCCTTTTGCAGCGCCTCTAGAATGAGAGAGGGCATGAAAAGAGGGTGGCATGAACGTTGCATTCATCGGGGCTGGAGCGATGGCTCGCGCCATCTCCGCAGGCGCCAGCAAGGCAGACCCGAACGAGTGGTCATTTGCCTTCTACGATCCAGCACCGGGAGCTGCAGACCAGGCTGCGAAGGGCTGCAGCGGAACCGCAATGCCCACAGCGGAGACTGCGATGGAAGGCGCTGACCTTGTCGTCCTCGCAGTGAAACCCCAAGTCCAGGCAGCGGTAATCGCGCGGCTCCCGAAGACAGACGCTTGCATCGTCTCGATTGCAGCCGGAAGAACAACTGCCGACATCACGGCAGACCTGCTTGCGGCAGGCTGGGTCTCACCAGCAGTCGTCCGGGTGATGCCGAACGTCAACGCGATGGTCGGGAAAGCCACAAGCGCTATCTGCTGGAACGACGTTGCCTCGCGGGCCCAAGTGAGCGCAGTGACTTCCCTGTTTGGAGCGATCGGGGAAACAATGGAAATCCCCGAACCGCTCTTCGGAGCTTTCACGGCGATGGCTGGCTCCTCGCCCGCCTGGTTCTTCCGGATCGTCAACGCACTGGCGCTGGCGGGAGTCCGCGCTGGGCTCACCAAAGAACAGGCAAGCTTGGCCGCAGCCTCAGCAATGGCAGGCTCCGGGGAACTCCTGGTCCGTACGCTGCAAGATGGCGGGCACCCCGAAACCCTGGTGGACCAGGTGTGTTCCCCCGGCGGCACCACAATAGCCGGACTGCTGGCTGCCGAAGATGCAGGACTCTCTGCTGCCCTTGACGCAGCCGTTGACGCAACAATCCTGCGTGATAGTGAGTTGGGGTAGCCGGTATTTGTACGCGGGCTCCCGGCTCGCTAGCGTAGGAACCTAGGCAGCAAGGATTCAGCTGCCGGCGGCTTTCGCTTTGACACGAATCAACAACTGGAGAAAACCTATGTCCAATCAAGTTCCGTGCGTCCCAGCTGTGCTCCCTGCACCGAAAGTGCCGGACCGCGTTACGACCGACGGTCTTGAAGCGAAGTGGGATGGGATCTGGAGCGAAGCCGACATCTACAGGTTTGACCGCTCGGCTCCCGCGCAGAACATTTTCTCCATCGACACCCCTCCCCCAACAGTTTCTGGGTCGCTCCACATTGGGCACTGCTTCAGTTACACCCACACGGACACGATGGCCAGGTTCCAGCGCATGCTCGGCAAGGACGTCTTCTATCCAATGGGGTGGGATGACAACGGACTCCCGACAGAGCGCCGCGTACAGAACTACTACGGAGTCCGCTGCGACCCCTCACTCCCCTACGACCCGGACTTCACGCCCCCACAACAGGGCGGCGAGGGCAAGTCGATCCGCGCGGCCGACCAGCAGCCCATCTCCAGGCAAAACTTCATTGAGCTTTGCATGACCCTGTCAAGGGAAGACGAAGCTCAGTTCGAACACCTGTGGCGTTACCTGGGCCTTTCCGTTGACTGGTCCACCACCTACCAGACCATTGGCCCAGACGCACGGCGGGTCACCCAAGCAGCGTTCTTACAGAACCTGGCACGAGGAGAGGCGTACCTAGCCAGCGCCCCCGGCCTTTGGGACGTCACGCTGCAGACCGCTGTGGCCCAAGCTGAGGTTGAAGCCCGCGAGTACCCCGGCCACTACTACACCCTGAACTTCCATGGGAAAGAGGGCGGGACTCCAACCGACGTCGCGATTGAAACGACGCGCCCGGAACTTCTAGCCGCCTGTGTTGCCCTGGTCGCACACCCTGACGATGAGCGCTACCAGCACCTATTCGGAACGACGGTAACAACCCCGGGGTTCGGGGTCGAGGTTCCGGTGCTAGCCCATCCCCTGGCCGAAAAGGACAAGGGCGCGGGCATCGCCATGTGCTGTACCTTCGGCGACCAGACGGACATCCAGTGGTGGCGGGAGCTTGACCTGCCGCTGCGCGGAATCCTGGACCGCGATGGGCGCATCAGCCGGGAAACCCCAGAGTGGATAACGTCGCAGTCAGGGCGCGATTTGTTCGAGGAAACCGCTGGCAAGACTACGTTCACTGCGCGCAAGATAATCTCTGAAACCCTTGCCGAAACGGGTGAGGCTCCCGGAGAGCCCAAACCAACCACTAGGATGACGAACTTCTTCGAAAAGGGCGACAAGCCCCTGGAGATCGTCACCTCTCGCCAGTGGTACATCCGCAACGGCGGACGCGACTTCACGCGGGCTGGCGCCACCAAAAACCTTCGGGAAGAAATGCTGGAGCGGGGCCAAGAACTGAACTTCCATCCAGCGTTCATGCGGGTCCGCTATGACAACTGGGTAAAGGGCCTCAACTCTGACTGGCTGGTCTCCCGCCAGCGTTTCTTCGGGGTTCCGATCCCCGTCTGGTACGGCGTGGATGAAAGCGGCGAGGTCGACTACAACAACATCATTACGCCCAGTGTGGATTCCCTCCCGATCGACCCGACATCGGACGTGCCTGAGGGCTTCAATGAAGACCAGAGGGACACCCCGGGCGGCTTCCACGGGGAAGTTGACATCATGGACACGTGGGCGACATCGTCCCTCACCCCTCAGATCCCAACGGGCTGGCTAGTGGACCCGGAGCTTTACAACAAGCTGGTCCCAATGGACATGCGCGCGCAAGGTCAAGACATCATCCGTACGTGGCTGTTCAGCACCATCTTGCGTTCCAACCTCCAGTTTGATTCTTTGCCCTGGAAGAACGCGGCGATCTCTGGGTGGATCTTGGACGCTGACCGGAAGAAAATGTCGAAGTCCAAAGGCAACGTCGTCACTCCAATGGGCCTGCTGGAAAAGTACGGGTCTGACGCGGTGCGCTACTGGGCGGACTCGGCCCGCCTCGGTGCCGACGCCACCGTCGACGACGGGCAGTTCAAGATCGGCAGAAGGCTTGCGATCAAGCTACTGAACGCTTCTAAGTTCGCACTGTCTATGGCCGGCGCCTCCGGCGAGCTGCACCTGGAGCCCTCAAGGGTCACGGTCCCCGTGGATGCAGCAGTTCTTGCGACCTTGTCCGACGTCATCGAAAGTGCGACGAAGTCCCTTAAAGACTACGATCACGCCAGTGCCCTGGAAGAGACAGAAACATTCTTCTGGACGTTCTGCGACGACTACATCGAACTAGTGAAAGAACGTGCCTACAACGCCGACAGCAAGTGGAGCGCCGCAGAAGCAGAATCAGCGCGCTCAACCCTGGCCTTAGTGATTGACGCGGTCGTGCGTCTGTTCGCCCCGTTCCTCCCTTTCACAGCGGCGGAGGTCTGGTCTTGGTACCGGGAAGACTCTGTCCACACAGCTCCTTGGCCGTCGGGCGCACCCTACCTTGAAACTGGGGTGCCCGGGGATACTGCGCTCCTGGAGACAGTGTCGGAAGCGCTGATCCAGTTGCGACGAGTGAAGTCGGAAGCGAAAGCCTCTCCTCGCACTCCCTACCTGCAGGTGACGCTGAGCGTTCCTGAAAAAGATGCGGAAGCGATCCAGGCAGTCGAACAAGACCTGAAAGCCGCAACTCGGGTGAGCGGAGCCTGGCAGGTGCAGCCGGGCGGCGAGACCATTGCGGTCTCTTCCTTCGAGTTAGGAGTTGCGCCTCCCAGGCGCTAGCCTGCGTCTAGAAAGCGGGCAGCAATGCGAAGTGCCCGCTTTTCGTCAAGACTTTCATTTGCCCGACAAGTCAAACAAAGGATCGCGTTGTCTGAATCAGAGTCTGAGGGGTTTGCACCCGATGGCGAACCCATCGAAATAGAGTCCATCACTGTCGAAGGTGAAACGCCGGACGGAGAACCCTTCATAGAGGAGTCCGTTTCGCTAGACGGCCGGCCACTTGGTGAAGGTCTGCTGTCGAACGTGATGGACCCAGACGGTGAAGTGGTGACGCAGGCGCTGGAATGGAACGCGCCAGTCCTGGCCCGCGTTGACGAACACGAAACCATTCCTCACCAGCTGCTTCAGCGCGTCCAACGCAATCCTCGTTCCGTTATCGCAGAAGTTAAGGAACCCATAACGGGCCAGTGGAAGCAGGTGACCGCCGGGCAGTTCTGGGAATACGTAACACGGATTGCCCGCGGGCTTGTCGCCCAGGGTCTCCAGGTTGGCGACCCAGTCGCGATCATGTCCCGCACCCGCTACGAGTGGGCAGTTTTGGACTTTGCCTGCTGGTCTGCGGGTCTTGTTCCGATCCCAATCTATGAGACTTCTTCGAAGGCTCAGATCGAGCACATTCTGAAGGACGCGGACGTCCACTTCGTCGTCGCCGAGTCGATCGTCATGGCGAACCTGGTCGAAGCGGCTGCCGAGGACATTGGGAATAGCGTCACAATCCTCTCCCTAGACAACGGGGCGATGGACCTGCTTGAAACAAGCGGTGAAGCCGTTCCCGCTCGTGAAGTAACCGGCAGACGCAACCAGTTGACGCTGGACTCTGTCGCCACGATCGTCTACACCTCCGGAACCACCGGCACACCGAAAGGTGTGGTTCTAACCCACGGTAACTTCACGGACCTCAACAAGAACTCTCACCTCTGGATGCCGGAAGTCTGCGACTACCCGCGCTCGCGCATGCTGATGTTCTTGCCACTTGCCCACATCCTGGCGCGCTTCCTACAGGTCTACATCATGACCGGTCAGGGAGCTATTGGACACACGTCCAGCATCAAGAACCTGCTTCCAGACCTGCAGACCTTCAAGCCCACGTTCCTGCTTGTGGTGCCCCGTGTTCTGGAGAAGATCTACAACTCCGCCGATGCGAAGGCTGGCGCCGGCGCGAAGAAGAAGCTGTTCCGTTGGGCTGCGAAGGTGGCTATCGAGTACTCCAGGGCCCTCGACACCCCCGAGGGCCCCTCAAAGAAGCTCCAAGCGCAACGCAAGATCGGCGATGCGCTGGTGTACTCGAAGCTAACCGGCCTGGTGGGCGGCAACGTAGACATCATCATCTCCGGTGGCGCGCCCCTCTCAGAACGCCTTGCTCATTTCTACAGGGGCGCGGGTCTTCCCATCCAGGAAGGCTATGGCCTCACGGAAACCACGGGGCCCTTCTCAGTCAACACGCCTCAGCTGACCAAGATCGGGACAGTTGGCCCTCCCCTGGCCCCTCTGCACGCCAAGATTTCGGACGAAGGCGAACTGCTGGTCCGCGGCGCCTCCATTTTCAAGGAGTACCACAACCTACCTGAGCTCACCAAAGAAGCTTTCACGGAAGACGGGTGGTTCAAGACCGGCGACCTAGGCTCCATCGACCGCGAAGGCTACGTGCGGATCACCGGTCGGAAGAAGGAAGTGATCGTCACTGCCGGCGGGAAGAATGTGATCCCTGCGATCCTCGAGGACTCCCTGCGCTCCCACCCGCTTATCAGCCAGGTCATTGTTGTTGGCGACCAGCGCCCGTTTGTTGGGGCCCTGATCACTCTGGATGACGAAATGATGCCGCTTTGGCTCGCGAACAAGGGACTTGCTCCCCTGACGATCAGCGAAGCAGTCAACAGCCCGGACATTAGGGGTTCGCTTGCGCAGGCCATCGAGCGCGCCAACCAGGAAGTGTCGCGCGCTGAATCCATCAGGAAATTTGAGATCCTCCCGACCGACTTCACCGAAGCGAACGGGCTGATGACACCTTCCATGAAGGTCAAGCGAGCCGAGGTGCTGAAGCGTCACGCTGCGGACGTCGATGCTCTCTACGGCGGGCCCGTCCAAAGCGCTTAGGGACCCTAGCTTTCCTCCACAACGTAGCTGTCCTTGATGACTTCGTGGTGACGGATAACTTCCGTCACCATGAAGTTCAGGAATGTCTCTGCAAAGTCAGGGTCTAGTCCGGACTCTTCAGCTAGCTTGCGTAGCCTTCGCACCTGTTCGCGTTCACGATCGGGGTCTGCGGGCGGTAAGCCGCTCCGCGCTTTGATGTGCCCCACCCTTTGTGTGCAGCGAAAGCGTTCCGCCAGGATGTGGATGAGTGCGGCGTCAATGTTGTCTATGGTGCGGCGCTCGTCAGCGAGCTCCCCAGGTATGTCCTGCGTTTCCATACCTGCATCATTCCTGAGAGTCACGAAGCTTGCGGGAGCTGTTCGTCCTCAAGACCGTAAATGAGTGCAGGTCCGCCACCAACCGTGGCTTCTGTAATCTGTACCCTCCCAACGTCTTCGCGTGAGGGGATCTCAAACATCAGCTCACTCAGGGTCTTCTCCAGGATGGAGGCCAGGCCTCGCGCCCCAGCCTCCCGCTCCATGGCCTTCTCAGCTATTGCCTGAAGCGCTTGGGGAGAGAACTCGAGTTGAACCCCGTCCAGTTCAAAAAGGTGTTGGTACTGGCTAACCAGGGAATTCGTCGGCTCGGTGAGGATGCGAACTAGGTCGTCCCGCGACAGTTCGGTCGTCGACGTTAGCACGGGAAGACGCCCCAGGAACTCCGGGATCATCCCGTACTTGTGAAGGTCATCCGCTTGAATCAGGGAGTAGTAGTCCCCCACTTCCGAAGCTGGCAGAAGGTTTGACCCGAACCCGGTGGTGCGCTTGCCAATGCGCGCACGCACTATTTCGTCAATGCCTGAGAATGCTCCAGCTGCAATGAACAAGATCCCTGCCGTGTCGATCTCCAGGAACTGCTGGTGCGGGTGCTTGCGTCCCCCTTGCGGCGGAACAGAAGCCTTGGTCCCTTCAATGATTTTGAGGAGGGCCTGCTGCACGCCTTCCCCGGAGACATCGCGGGTGATGGAGGCGTTTTCGCCTTTGCGACCAATCTTGTCGATCTCGTCAATGTAGATGATGCCGTGCTCGGCCTTCTTGATGTCGTCGTCAGCCGCCTGAATCAGCTTGAGCAAGATGTTTTCGACGTCTTCACCGACGTAGCCTGCTTCGGTGAGCGCGGTGGCGTCGACAATGCAGAAGGGGACGTCAAGGAGGTTCGCAAGCGAGCGAGCCAGGTGCGTCTTGCCAGTTCCAGTCGGGCCTAGCAGCAGAATGTTGGACTTTGTTGCCGCCAGGTCCTCGGGCGCCCCGGACTCGCGGGAGCGCACCCGCTTGTAGTGGTTGTAGACGGCAACAGACAGAGCTTTCTTGGCGTCTTGTTGCCCAACGACCCACGTGTCCAAGAAGGCGTTGATTTCCTTTGGCTTGGGGAGGGCTAGATGGCGCGGGGCCTCTTCCGGTTCCAACTCCTCTTCCAGAATGTCGTTGCACAGTTCAACGCACTCGTTGCAGATGTAGACGCCGCTTCCGCCGATCAGGCGCCTGACCTGGCGCTGTGACTTTGAGCAGAAGGCGCATTTCAGAAGGCCTGCTCCGTCCTGCATCTCTGCCATGAGATCCCTCCTTGAACCCTGCGCTCAGCCTAAGACATTGCCCGGGTAGTGCCAGTGCGACAGGCAGGGGGCGGTAGGACCTAGTCGCTAAGCTTCCTGGTCGTCAGCACCTGGTCGATCAGCCCGTACTTCAAAGCCTGCTGAGCAGTCAGGATCTTGTCACGCTCAACGTCTTTGCGGACTTTCTCTTCAGGCTGCCCAGTCTGCTCGGCGATGGTCTTCTCCATCCATTCACGCATGCGGTCAATCTCATCAGCGACGATCTGGATGTCAGACGCCTGGCCTTGGATGCCTTCCATTGCCGGCTGGTGGATCAGGATCCGCGCGTTGGGCAGCGCTAGTCGCTTGCCCTTCTGTCCCGCGCCAAGCAGTACAGCGGCGGCAGAAGCTGCCTGCCCCAGACACACGGTCTGAATGTGCGGGCGAACAAAGTTCATGGTGTCGTAGATCGCCGTCATCGCGGTGAAAGAGCCACCGGGACTGTTGATGTACATGGTGATCGGGGAATCAGTGTCCATTGATTCCAGGACCAACAGCTGGGCCATCACGTCATCCGCAGAGGCATCATCAACCTGGACGCCCAGGAACACGATCCTGTCCTCGAACAACTTCGCGTAGGGATCTTGGCGTTTGTAGCCGTAGGCGGTGCGTTCCTCGAACGTCGGAAAAACGTAGCGGTTCGTGACGCCGGGGTTTACTGCGCCACCGGGAAGCTGGCGCTTCAGCGCCTCAAAGTAGGGGGTTACCGAAGTCATGGCATCTTCCTTCTACTCAGCAGGGACGGTCTTGCGGCCGATGGTCTGCGGGTGAGTCACGATGTGGTCAACAAAGCCGTACTCCAGGGCTTCTTCAGCGTTGAACCACTTGTCGCGGTCAGAGTCCTTCTCAATCTGCTCAACGCTCTTGCCCGTGTTCTGCGCAATGATCTCCGCCAGTTCGCGTTTCATTTGCAAGATGAGGTCGGCGTTGATGCGAATGTCGGTCGCGCTTCCGCCCGCACCGCCCAGCGGCTGGTGCATGAGCACGCGGGTGTGAGGTGTGATGAAACGCTTGCCAGGCGTGCCCGCGGTCAGCAGGAACTGGCCCATGGACGCAGCCAGCCCCATACCGACGGTTGCAACGTCCGGCATCACGTATTGCATGGTGTCGTAGATGGCCATGCCTGCGGTCACGGAGCCGCCGGGGCTGTTGATGTAGAGGTAAATGTCCTCATCTGGGCTTTCCGCGGCGAGCAGCAGAAGCTGAGCACAAACCGCGTTGGCGCTTTCGTCACGCACTTCCCCACCAAGCCAGATGATGCGTTCCTTCATCAGCTGGCGGTAAACTCCATCCGCCAAAGCCCCGCCCTTTTCAGGGTCAGAGGCCAGCCCGGGTGCCATCTCCATAACGTTCCCTTCCCTCAGGCTCCCGCTGGGATCCGTGCCTGGACCCGGTGCCGCGGAGCCTTTTCTCTGCACTCAAGTTAGCGCGAAGCGCCCCTAAGGCACCTCAAAAAAGGTGCCTTTACGCCAAAGGCGGATGACGGCTTCTAGACGGCTGCTTCTAGTGGCTAGTCTTCCAGGTCGTCGATGTTCAAAGTGAACTCAGTGGGCGTCTCTTCTGCAGCAGCTTCGTCTGCAGCGGCTTGTGCAGCCTTGGCAGCCGCTTCAGCTTCAGCCTTTGCCTTGTCGAAGGTGAACTCAGTTAGGTCAACCGTTTCGCCTTCAGTGTCAGTAACGACAGCGTCTGCGAGGACAGAAACCAAGGCCTTGGTGCGTGCTAGTTCGCCGTACATGTTCTGGATCTGATGCTGGTCAGACAGCATCTGGTTGATGTCCATCCCAAAGTTACGGGCGGTCTGCATCATGAAGTCAACCAGCTCTTGCTGCCCAACCTGAACCTGGCGTTCCTTAACCAGGGAGTCAAGAAGGATCTGCTGGCGGATGTCTTTACCGATTGCTTCCGCCAGCTGCTCTTTGGTTTCTTCGTCGGTGTCGTCGTCGGTGCGCCGCGCCACCTCCGCATCCACTACGGGCTGCGGGATGAGAATTTCGGTGCTTGCAACGAGTTGTTCAAGCAGTCGGTCGCGAGCTTGCAGTGCCTGCTGGCTCCGCTTACCTTCACGCACCACCTTCTTCATGTCCTCCACCAGCTCTTCTGCGGTGTCGAACTCGGAGACCATCATCGCGAAGTCGTCATCAACGTCTGGGAGTTCGCGTTCCTTGACGCCCTGAACAACCGCGGTGATGTCCGCTTCTTGTCCAGCGCGTTCTCCTCCAAGGATGGTGGAGGTGAACTGGACTTCGTCGCCTGCGCTGGCTCCACGTAGAGCTTCGTCTTGGCCCGGGAGCATGGTTTCCGAACCGAGCTCGTAGGACACGTCCGTCAGCTGGTCGATCTCATCCCCGTCAACGACGGCAGAAATATCGAGGGTAAGGAAGTCGCCGTCTTCAGCTGCCCGATCCAGGTTCTTCAACGACGCGAATCGGCCGCGTAGCTCCAACAGTTCCGCATCCACGTCCTCATCGGTGACTTCAATCGGGTCTACCTCTACTTCAACGCCCTGAAGTTCTGGGAGATCGAAGTCTGGGACGACGTCCATCTCCGAGACGAACTCGAGTGTTCCGCCCTCTGGTCCTTCAGTGTTAGGGACGCCCTTCACTTCGATTGAAGGTTCAGCAAGAGGGCGCAGCTCGTTTTCGACGATCGCTTGAGTGAGGTAGTCGGGAACCACCTGGTTCACTACCTGCTCAATGACAACGCCCCTCCCGAAACGCTGGTCGATGATCCGCGGAGGGACGTGGCCCTTCCGGAAACCCGGAATGTTGACCTGAGAGCCGATCTCCTTGTACGCCTTTTCCATGGCGGGCTTCAGTTCGTCGTAGTCGACCTCTACGACCATCTTGACCTTGGTGGGCTCTAGGGTTTCAACGGTGCTTTTCACGCGAAGTTCTCTTCCGTATCTTTTTCTATCGGGCCGGCGCTACCGCGCCGGAAGCAGTCTGTTCAATGTTACGGCAGGACTGACGCAAGAACCGACCACCTGTGCTTTGTAAGAAATGCCTCGGAAACGACGACCCAGCACAGGTGCGAGCAGGATCCGCGAGCGCTATAGTGTCCAAGTGTCCAGTGGACATCGCGGGCGTAGCTTAATGGTAAAGCCTCTGCCTTCCAAGCAGATTACGCGAGTTCGATTCTCGTCGCCCGCTCCATTGGATCTCTCCTCACCCCACCACACCCAGATCTTCCTCGCCCGCCGCGTTCGGACGGCAACAAAGACCGCGGACTTAGGCTTCTCAACCGGCCTGATAGCTCCACCGGGCGCAT
>CAYFUU010000034.1:0-12451 GCA_964346595.1 uncultured Actinomyces sp. | reverse complement strand
CCGCCGATGTCGACTTCCGACTCCTCCTCGTTCATAAACGCTTTCACCATGGCGTCCAGCTGGTCTGCGTCACGAATCCCCATGGTGAACAGGAGGTAGTCGGAGACCTTCCCGGTTGGCGTCAGGACCAAAACGACCTCGTTGTAGGCTCTGGGCCAGTCCCCCGCAAGGACGTCGTACTGCTGCTCCACCAGGGTCGTGTCGTCAACCATCTCGTTGAAAGCATCAGTTTGCATCGCGGAAGCCATAGGGTTGGAAGTCCCCATGCCAAGTGCAGCGAAAGTGGGGTCCGGGTTCACCTGACGTGTTTCGTCCGCAGAGTTCACAGTGAAAATCTGGGGGGTCACGTTGTACGAATACTGGATGAGGCTGGTGTATTCGTTGATGTTGCCACCATCAGCGTCAAAGAAACGCTTCAGTGCGGCGAGGTCGTTAGAACCGACAGAGCCGAACATGCGGGACATCATTTGGGCTTCGGCTACCTCGCCCTCGCCCAGGATGTTGGTGGGAGAGTCACCGATCTCTTGCCCCATCTCAGCGGATGCAGACAGAAGGACGGTCATGTCCATGCCAGTGCTCTGCACAGTCAGTGGGTACACCGACAGCGTGTCTTCCTCAATGCCCCTGATGTAGTCGTTGACGCCGTTCGCTAGCGACAGAATCGCCGCGATCCCAATGATCCCGATAGAGCCTGCGAACGCTGTCATGAGCGTGCGGCCCTTCTTCGTCATCAGATTGTTGAACGACAGCGCAATCGCGGTGAAGAACGACATTGAGGTCCTGACGGGAGCCTTAGCGTCATCCTTCTTAGTGCTGGGATCGAAAGGGTCCGAATCCGCTTCGACCCGGCCGTCCCGCAGGTCGACTGTGCGGGTGGCGTAAGCGTCGGCCAGCTCGGGGTTGTGCGTCACCATGACCACTAGACGGTCCTTGGCGATGTCGCTCAGCAGCCCCATAATCTGGGTGGAGGTCACGGAATCTAGTGCACCCGTGGGTTCGTCAGCCAGCAGGATTTCCGGGTCGTTGATCAGTGCCCGCGCGATGGCGACACGTTGCATTTGCCCGCCGGAAAGCTGGGAGGGTCTCTTGTCAACGTGTTCAGCCAGGCCAACCTCATCCAGAGCCGCGAGCGCGCGGGCCCGGCGCTCAGCTTTCGAAACTCCAGAAAGCGTGAGTGCCAGCTCAACGTTGCTAAGGACGCTTTGGTGCGGGATCAGGTTGTAGCTTTGGAAGACAAAACCGATCCGGTTGTTTCTGTAGGTGTCCCAGTCACGATCGGTGTACTTGGAGGTGTCGATCCCATCAATAATGAGCGCGCCAGAATCATAGCGATCCAGGCCGCCGACAATGTTGAGCATTGTGGTTTTACCACTACCGGATGGGCCGAGCACCGCCACGAACTCGTTGTCTCGGAAGGAAATGGAGACATCATCTAAGGCGACCTGGGTGAAGTCACCCACGGTGTAGCTCTTCCGGATGTCTTTCAGTTCAAGCACGAAACCCCTTTTTCAAGCCTACGCGCACCCACCCTCCAAGCCGAGGGCGCACAGGAAACTCCCAGTAAGCTATAAGGGGAACGGAGGGTTATGCGGCTGGACGTTTGGCTCTGGACCACAAGAGCGTTCCGTTCGCGCACCCTCGCCACGGCCGCCGTTCGGGCAGGGCACGTGAGGGTGAACGGGTCCCCGGTCAAACCATCCTTCAAAATCTCAATCGGTGACACCGTAAGGATCAGAGAAAGCGGACACGAACGCGTCTGGGAAGTCAAGGCTCTTCCACCGAAACGGCTAGGGGCTCCTCTGGCCCGGGAATGCTACGTGGACCACTCACCCCCAAGGGTCAACATTTGGGGGTCCCTCCCGGTACGCGAGCCGGGTTCTGGGCGACCCACTAAGAAAGACCGACGTCAGCTAGAAAAGTTACGCGGTGAAGAGTGGGCAAGGCACTCCCGCCGGTGAGAACCTAGTACTTCACCCAGTGGATCGGGACTGGGGTCATGGCGGAGTCGAAGTCCGCCGACGTTCCACGGTAGTAGGATCCGAGCTCCCAGTGCCAGGCTTCGGGATTGTCTCCGCCCCTGCCGGCCCAAAACGGGTGGTACCAGCCGTAGCTCGGCGCATTTTGCATCAGCCACTGGTACTGGGGCTCGTCAAACCGCAAAGTCCCGCTGCTGCCCGCAATGTCGATCGCGATCCCCCACCCGTGGAAGCTGCGACCTTGGAACCCCGCGCGATAAGCGGAAGCGAACTGCAGGTTGCTTCCAAAAGTCTGACGGTATTGCTCATTCAGAGCGCTAAGCGGCTCGATCGCGGGACAGTAGAGAGAAAAGCTCGGAGACCACGGGATGGGACAGAGCAAACCGGAAGGCATCGAACCATTAGTGATGCCCTGAAGTGGAGCACCCATTCCCGCTAGACGCGTGAGCATTGAAATGTTGTCGCCTGACGCGGCTACTGCGCGCCCTGCGGCACCAAAATCCGTGGGCTCAGGCATAGGTTCGGGCTCTGGTTCAGGGGGCGGTGGCTCCGCGACGACACCGACTTCAAGGTTGCCGCCGTCCCAGGCAGAAGTGGACGAGGAAAGGACTGAACCACCCGGCCTGCGCAGTTGGTCATCTAGCCCACCGTCGACAACCGGAGAGGGTAGTAAGACAACACTGGCTGCCAGAGCAAGCGCGCTGAAGCTCCCCAAAACCGCTCCTTCCCACTGCCGTCCCCAGTCTGGCAAAACCGCGCGTGTTTGTCAGCCGAAAGTGAGCGAGGACTGACGGCGCCTCAGCTACACCAATAGATCTCTGTCGGTGAGCTCTGCGCCCTTCACCTTCTCGAATTCTTGAAGCAGGTCCGGGACCGTCATCTCTGCTTTCTGCTGACCCCTAACATCTAGGATGATGCGACCTTGGTGCATCATGATCAGTCTTGTCCCAAGCCTCAGTGCTTGTTCCATGTTGTGGGTGACCATCAACGTTGTCAGCTGATGCTCAGTGACGAGCTCATCGGTTAGCTTTGTGACCAGCGCGGCTCTTTGCGGGTCGAGTGCCGCCGTGTGTTCGTCCAGCAACAGGATGTCCGGCTTTGTGAACGTTGCCATCAGGAGCGAAAGGGACTGCCGTTGTCCGCCGGATAGGAGACCGACCCAGTCCCCTAGGCGGTCTTCCAAACCCTGGTGCAGGGTCTCCAGCTGGCGGCGGTACTCAGCGCGCTTCCGCTTGGTGACGCCAAGACCTAGAGTGCGCCGTTTGCCGCGTTCCCAGGCGATAGAGAGGTTTTCCTCGATCGACATGTGGGGAGCAGTGCCGAGTGAGGGGTTCTGGAAGACTCTCCCGATGTACTTGGCGCGCTTGTAGTCAGTCAGCTTCGTAACGTCGTTCCCCGCGATCAGAACGGTGCCTGTGTCCGGCTTGATGGATCCCGCAACAACGTTCAGGAGAGTGGACTTGCCGGCTCCGTTTGAGCCAATGACCGTCACGAATTCGCTGGGAGCTAGCTCCAAGTTGATGTCGACTAACGCTCGACGTTCATTCACTGTTCCGCGCATGAACGTCTTTGAGACGTTATTCAGCGTAAGCATGGCTCACTCCTCCCCGTCCAAGGCAGCGTTTTCCATGACCAACCTGTCCGTCATGCGCTCATCCGGAGTCCGCTTCCTGATCCCAAGGATCTTGTTCAGACGGGCCAAGAGCTTCCATTGCGGAACCAGCAGTGCCAGGACGACCAGGACCGCAGAAACCAGCTTCATGTAGTTCGGGTTAAGTCCCAGCATGAGCGCAAGCTGAAGGACCACTCGGTAGATCACTGCCCCAAGAACAGCTGCGGTTGCAGCCCTCCAGATGGTGAGGCGCCCCAGTATCGCTTGACCGATGATGACCGAGGCGAGCCCCGCAACGATGATTCCGATACCCATCGCCACGTCAGCGTACTTTTGGTACTGCGCAATGAGCGAGCCAGAAAGTGCGACCATCCCGTTGGAAAGGCCAAGCCCCAAGATCTTCTGGAAGTCGGTAGAAACGCCGAACGAACGCGACATCTCTGGGGAATCCCCTGCGGCCCGCATCGCGAGGCCAAGGTTGGTGTGAAGGAACCACACCAGGGCACTGAGTGCCAGCAGCACGAAGGGCAGCAACACGACGGGCCCCCACCACGAGTCCAGTAGGCCCTGGTTCTTCACTGCGTCGAACACCGTCGGCTCCCGTAGAAGCGCTATGTTCGGCTTCCCCATAATGCCCAGGTTGATCGAGTAGAGGGCTATCTGCGTGAGGATGCCCGCAAGCAGACCATCGATGTTGCCCTTGGTGTTCAATAGTCCGGTTACAAATCCCGCCGCCATGCCAGCCGCGAACGCCACCAGCATTGAGAGGACGGGGTTGTAGCCGTTCACGATCATCACCGCAGTGACGGCCGCACCTGTCGTGAAACTGCCGTCCACCGTGAGGTCTGGAAACTCCAGCACTCGGAACGTCAGGTATACGCCAAGTGCCATCAGGGAATAGAGCAATCCCAACACGACCGCTGTGATCACGAGGGTGCCCCCTTGCAGGCCGGCTGCTAGGCCGGCCTAGATTAGTTTGTTAGTTGGTTACGTTTTCCGGGTCAGCCTGCTCCACCAGTTCGGCAGGGATAGCGATGCCCATGCGTTCTGAAGCACCCAGGTTCAGGTAGAGGGCGGGGTCAGAGACGGTTGCAACTGGCAAATCACCAGGCTCCGCACCGTCCCGCAGGATCTGGACCGCCATCAGGCCCGTTTCGTAACCCAGCTGGTAGTAGTCAAGGCCATAAGTTGCGACCGCGCCACGTGCAACAGAGTCACCTTCCGCACCGAACACTGGGATCTTGTTGTCTTCGCCAACCTGCAAAACGGTCTCCAAGGACGCGACAACCGTGTTGTCTGTGGGGACGTAGATCGCGTCCACTCCCGAAGAGGCCAGGCTCTGTGCTGCCTGCTGCACTTCGGTGGCAGCTGTTGCTGGCGACTCAACGATCTCAATTCCCATCTTGTCCGCTGCGTCCTTCACCCATTCGACCTGGACGACAGAGTTTGCTTCGCCCGGGGAGTACACGACCCCCACGGTCTTCACGTCTGGCACGATCTCACCGATCAGTTCGATCTGTTCGTCAACGGGGTTCTTGTCCGAGGTGCCCGTTACGTTTCCGCCCGGGTTCTCCCAGCTTTCAACCAGCTGGGCGTCAGCAGGCTCGGTGACTGCCGTGAAGAGAATGGGAGTGTCGGTCATGGCGGAGGCACATGCCTGCGCCGCCTGGGTGCCAACAGCTAGGACCAGGTCAGTCCCATCCTCTTTGAAGGTCCCAGCAATCGAAGCAAGCATTTGAGCGTCCCCGAATGCGTTCTTCTCGTCAAACGTGACGTCAAGCCCGGACTCTTCGACCGCCGCTTTGAAACCGTCGACGGCAGCGTCTAGGGAGGGGTGCTGGTCCTGCACGCTGATCCCAATGACGTAGGCCTTGTCGCTTGATGCTTCGGCCCCTGCGGAGTCGCCCCCGGTGTCCGTCTTCGCGTCACTTGAGCAGCCAGCTAGCGCCAGCGCTGCTACCGCCACCACTCCTAGCGCGGAAATGTTCTTCTTCATGGTTGCACCTTTCGGCTCTGTGTCTGATCTAAGGCCGAGGGCCCAAGCAACCCTGGGATCGTAAGTCGCTTCCGCTAGTGGCAGCGGAGGCGTTTCAGCGCGTGAGAACTTTGGGTTAGCTGCTGACGTAGTCGGCCAGGTGGTCCCTTTCGGCCTGAAGATCATCCAAACGGGCCTTAACGACGTCGCCGATCGAAACGATGGCCACAACTTTCCCGTCCTCCACAACAGGCAGGTGTCGCACGCGCTTGTCAGTCATGGCGGATGCGAGGCTCTCAAGATCCTCTTCGAGTTCGCAGGTCGCAACATCGACCGTCATGATCGCGGTAACCGGAGCCTGTAGGTCTCCCCCACCCGCAACAAACCGAACAACGTCGCGCTCCGACGCTATTCCGAGCAGTTCGCCGTCGTCCACAATCAGGATGGCGCCAACCTTGTTGTCTGCAAGCTGACCGACCAGGTCGGCAACGGTGGCGGCAGGGTCAAGCGAGTGGACAGTGGTCCCCTTGGCATTCACGATCTCGGTTACGCGCATGCCGGAAAGCTAGCATGGACTGTGGGCACTCTCACGAGTGTTCCATGATCTGGATCGCTGGTTCTTTGCTACCCCTTGCGCCTCACGACTTTGGCCGCGCCACGCTTCACCCAACTACCCGCACCGGTTGCGCCTTCCTTGAGCATTTTTAGTGCGCGGCGTGATTCTTTCGGACCCAACGCTGATTCTGCGTTCTCAAGGTCGCCCACCTCTTCCTCCGCAGCTTCTTCGTCATTTAAGGACTTAGGGAAGTGGTCAGGAGGATCAGGGAACGCGTGCCTGCTGGCGGCGACGACATCCTTCCCGAAAGCGAACTTCGATGCTCCGCCAGCCACGGCAGCAATCCCGTATTCGACCCCTGCCTGCTGCTTTTCACTGAGGGCATCCGCAACAGGATAGATGTCTTCGCCTTGGATAGAAAGGAGCAGCTGCTGAGCTGCCCCTTCGGGTAGTGCCCCGGCTAGCAGGCTCGTCCACTGGTCGGGGCTAGAGCCCCCAACTGCAAGTGCGTACTCCGGGTCGCTTCGCACAAGTTCGGCGGCCAGCTGTGCGATCTGAGACTGGCTTAGGCGCCGGTTCGAAAGCCCGTACACCAAAATGTCCGACTGTTCCTTGTCCAAAGCCAGCCCGTGAATTTCTGCTAGGGCTAGGCCAAATAGCGTCGTTAGTTCAAACTGCAGCTGTTGGTCCCCTGCGGGCAACATCATTGCGGCCCGTTCTGCCCCTCTCCGGACTCCGCGAAACGCAACTATTTTCGATGCTCGTCGAACCGCGACCCTGGCGGCGCTCTTCCCCGTTCGCGCCCCAGCCGAAACCGTTTTGGAGGAGCCAGGAAGGGGCATCATTGCCACCCCAACGCTGGCGGCCAGCGTCCCTGCGGACACCAGCGCCCCCGCAGCCATCACCGATGAGAGGTAGTGCTTTTCGAGCAGCGCCACGATCTGCGCCGGGCTTGCTTCTGGATTTCGACGCCGCAGCCACCTGATGTAGCTGCGTGCTAGCCGACTTCGGGCGCTAGAAGGACCGGGCGTCTCCCTAGTGATGTCAGTCATAGCCTAAGTTTGGCAGGTCCTTGTCCGACCGGCCAGGGCAGCGTCACCGCTGCTTACAAGACCCCGCGTCTTCCTACCGCCCCTAGGCAGGTCTGTGGGGCGTTTGTTTCGCTGAAAGCTCGGACAGAACCGCCAGGAGGTTGCGGATGAGCGCAGGTTCGGCGAGCGTGTAGCACCTTCGACGTCCCGAGGTGCGAACCGCCACGAGGCCAGCGTCACGCAACACAGCCAAGTGTTTGGAGACAGTCGGTTGGTCCGCACCGGCTCGCTGCTGCATAACGGAGACGTCGCACTCCCCTCCAAGTAGCTCTTCCAGCATCTGTCTGCGGAGCGGATGCGACAGCGCCTTGCAAACCGCGTCCTCGCGCTCACTCACAACTTTGTTCCTCCCAGGTGCGGCCCGGGCTGAAACCAAGGCGATCATCCAGAGCATATGCCGTTCGTGGCATATGTCCAACTACTGCGCTAGCCTGGAGTTATGGCGAAAACAACTGGTCGTTTCTTTATGGACAAGGCAGAACCGCGCACCTGGCGCGCACTGAACTCTTTCGGGCACGCGGTAAGCGAGGCCGCTGAGCAGGCTGGAGTTGACCGGGGCCTACTGGAGCTCATGTACGTCCGCATCTCACAGTTGAACGGCTGCGTTTACTGCCTGGACATGCACTCACGAGCAGCCGTGGCCGCCGGGATTCCCCAGAACCTATTGGCCTTCTTACCTGCCTGGCGCGACACCGCAGCTTTCACCGACGTGGAACGCGCGGCACTCACCATTGGCGAAACAGCAACCGAGCTGCCCGCAGTGGACCAGCGTAAGGCGAATCTCGCCTGGGCTCGCGAAATCCTGGGCGACGCAGCCTTCGGTGCCATCGAATGGGCGGCCGTCGCGATGAACGCCTACAACCGAGTCTCGATCCTTTCAGAGCACCCCGCTAAGAACCCGCGTCCTTAGCGAACGTCACTCAGCAAAGTGAACTGTTCGCCGTCGAAAGACTGCGTGATCTGCGCCAAAGGGGCTTCAGCTGACCCATAGAGGTTGTATGAAACCTGGTCGCCGGAAACGCTGACGTCAGCGGCCGCAATGAATCCGGTTCCAATATCAGGGATCGGTGCACAGGTGACCGCCAAGTCCCCTGAGATCGCACAGACGCTCCCGATGAGCGTCCCGCTTTGATCCGCGTAGCTCCAGATGGACGCAAACAAGAACGTCTCGCCACCTATCTCGCTACTCACGATCTCACCCGGATCGATCCCCGTCTCAATCAAAACCCCGTCGTCTAGAAACTCAGCGACGTACCCGCTGAAGGTCCGCGAGACGTAAGGCGAGTCGGGACTGCCCGGGAAGACTGGCAGGCTCAGCTCCACGTCAGCTAAGTCCGACGGCTCTAAGGTCGGGAGAACCTCTGCCTCCCAAGCCGGAATCCCCTCTACCGTGAACGAACCACCGAGTTCCCACCAGTTCGCGGGCGGCTGCGTAACTTCCACAGTCACAAACTGGTCGCCGTCCCAGAGCATCTGCACTTGAGCCTCGAAAGAACACTCCGGGCAGAGTTTTCCTTCGTCGGTTTCCGCCACGATTTGGATCGCAGAACCTTCACCCCTGAGCCCTTCAACCCAAACCTGCCAGGGCTCGAAGGCCAGTTCTCCAGTGAAATCCAGCTCACCTAAGATTCCCAGGTCCGCGTCGTACGCTCCCACCGTAGAAACGGGGATCCCGCTAGCCGAAGCGCACTCAAAGGAAATCACGGTTGCTAGCTCCCCTGAGACCAGGACCCTGGACAAGTGCGTCATCTGGGCGGCACCCTCCGGCCCTGTGACACCCCCACCTTCGAAAGCGACGGGTGAGCCACCAAAACCGGACTCCAGCCCGCACGAGGAGGGGAGTGTCAGGGACGCGTCTAACAACTGTTCAAAAGGGGTGGGCGTGGGCGAGTCGTGGGGCCCACCAACCTGCAACACCTTTGGCGCTGGGTCCGACAGCTCAGTCCCGGGCGTCTCCTGGTGGGAGCCCCCGAAATGTAGCAGGGCCACCGCGTCTCCCTGAGAAACGACAAGCAACTCTTGGTCCGCCCGCCAAGACACAACCGGGGTCTGAACCTGCCAGAGCTCCTCTCCGGTTCTTACGTCAAGTGCAACAATCCCTTCAGGTTCGCCAACCAAAAGCACCTGACCCTCTAGTCTCCAAGAGGGTTCGGAAGAGTCAGCGAACCCGTTCACCTCTGACGAGCCAGCGGGGAGCATCGCACTCCACGTAACATCCCCACCATCCACGGCGATTAGGCTTCGACCGTCAGAAACCAGGGTCGGAATCCCCTTATTCTCAGAGGGAATGGCGTAGTAGGGAGAAGAGTTGTCAGGCACTAAGACGACCGCTGTGCCGTCGGCAGTTACCAGGCTCCCGTTTACGATCGCATAGCCAAGAGTCTCGCTAGCGGTGGAGCCAACCGGAACACTTTGAGGTTTTGCTGATTCCGGTTTCCCGCCAGCCGTAGTTTCTGCCACTGGGAAAGCGGCGGTCGCCTTCACGCGGTAGGTGTCCGCCCCACAGTCCAGCAGGCTGTTCCCCACTACGCACTCATCGAGTGAAGCGTGGGTAGGAACGATCCAGTTCGGAAGAGCGAAGCTACCCGCGGACCGGATACCTGCTACGGCGCGCACCCCTCCGCTACGAAGACCCACCAGAGTCAAGTCGCCCGCATCGAGCGCCGCCGCAGACGTCGGGCCCATCGAAAGCACTTCAACGTTGCGCCCGAACGTCGAAACGTCAACCACCGAACGCACCTGAGGGGGCGCGTCATAGGCCTCAGAGTAAGAAACCGATTCGCCATCCCTCAGGAAGAACCACCAGCCCAGGAAGCCCCCCACAACCAGGACTAACGCACCCGCAATGAGACCGATAATCAGTCCCGTCTTGCGTTTTTTCACGGTCGCAGAAGTAGCCGGAGGAACAACCGTGGGCGGAGTCGCCCCCTGGGAGACTATCCAGTTCGCAAGATCAGGGTAGATGTTCGGGTGGGCCAAGACCGTCTGGTGCAGGTCGGGTCTGGTGTTCGCAATGCGCCAGAGCTCTTGTGGTGTGGTCGTCGGGTCCGTGGCCGCGAGATAGTCGGGGTCCATTGCCGTCCTGGTTTCCATTTTTCTCTGCCCCTCGAAGCAGCGCCAATGCCGCTCATTTCAAGGTTAGCGCAACAAATTTCTGCGGATCGGGAGATCGGCCACGAAAGGCGAAGCTGGG
Organism: uncultured Actinomyces sp.; assembly: GCA_964346595.1. Taxonomy (GTDB): domain Bacteria; phylum Actinomycetota; class Actinomycetes; order Actinomycetales; family Actinomycetaceae; genus Scrofimicrobium. Next base: position 2,048 of record CAYFUU010000034.1, on the reverse strand, counting down.
CAGGCAAGACCCCTAAAATGGAGCGGCTGAACGGAAGTTGGAGGAATCTAAGTGACAGGTGATAGGTCCCCTGTCCTGGCGGCGTCCACTCCACCCAGCCAGGCTGCGAGCAAGACTAAGCATCGCGCCGAGATCCAAGGCCTACGGGCCTTACTCATGATTCAGGTAATGCTCTTCCACGCCTGGTTCGTTGGATCACCGATCGGCGTTGACGCGTTCATCATGATCTCCGCCTACCTAATGACAGCCTCTTTCATCAGGCGCACAGAAGCGGGGAGGCAGCCTAGCGTGCTTGACCGCTGGGCAACAACCTTCAAGCGGCTGCTCCCGCCGCTCGCACTGGTTGTGGTGCTCACCCTCTTCGCTTCGATCTTCTTCCTTCCAGCGAACCGCTGGCAGTCAATTGTCGACCAGTCGGTTGCCTCACTCACGTATTGGCAGAACTGGCTCCTAGCCCACGTCTCCACCGATTACTTTGCGGAGAACCACGCACTATCAAGCCCTCTGCAGCACCTTTGGTCCATGTCAATGCAAGGTCAGATGTTCCTGATCTGGCCCGTGGTCATGGCTCTACTAGCTTGGGTCGCCCGCAAGTTTGACTGGGGAGTCCGAAAAGCTATCTTCCTGGGCTTTGCGGGGATCACGGCTCTTTCCTTGACATGGGTCATGACGACGCCGCTCACCGATGCCATCTACTTCGATACCCGGGCCCGTGTCTGGGAGTTCGCCCTTGGGTCCGCTATTGCGGCGCTTGCAACGAAGATGACGCTAAGACCCAAGTGGGCGCGGCTAGTTGCCGACGTCGCCCTAGTCGTGCTGCTCGTCTACTGCCTGGTGTCGATCGGAACCTACCCGGGACCGATGGCTGCAGTACCTTTGCTTGCGACCAGCGCTCTACTGCTTTACTCAACAGGTGACTCGGGCGCCGGCCGACTCCTCTCTTTTGAACCTCTGGTAGCCCTGGGCAACATGTCCTACGCCGTCTACCTGGTGCACTGGCCACTGTTCGTCTTCTATCTGGCAGCAACGAAACAGGAAAACCTAAGCATTCTTGAAGGAATGCTCTTGATCGCGGTAGCGATTGGGTTGTCGTATCTGCTGACCCGCTTTGTGGACGATCCCATCCGAACGCTGGCTTGGGCAGACACCACCTGGCGGAAAACTCAGATAGTCGGGGTAACCCTCTGGGTCTCTTTGACTGCAGTGTTCACGGTCCAAACAGGGATCTGGCAGACTGCTTCCGCGCAGGCCGCAGCAGCAAGCGAAACAGAGATGCTCGCGGTTCCGGAACCAGAACCCCCTCTTCCTGCGCCGCCCCCATCAAAGCCAGAACCGGAGCCAGAACCAGAAGTGCTACCGACTCTAGAGGGGCACCCTGGCGCTGCGGCGATGACCTACGCAGGCGACTTCGCGTTCGAAGGTGAAGCTGTCCCCGGACCGCTAACTCTGGACGATGAGTGGGTCATCTACGACGGCAGGTGCTCCGACCCGGCTAGACAAGTGCTCTACAAGTACCCCAAGACAGGCTGTCACGCTCACGGGGACCCAGCTTCCCAGCAGAGAGTTTTCGTGGGAGGCAGCTCTCACGCAGAGCAGGTGTTGATGCCGGCCGCAAGGATTTTTGCGGATCAGAACGGGAGCTACGTCGAAGCGTCCCTCAAGGCCGGCTGCCCCTGGTCCATGCCTGACCCGAACACCAGCTCCGACTGCCAAGGTCACAACCAGACTGTGCTGCAGTACGTGAAAGAAAACAACTTCGACTATGTGCTCCTGATCGTGACCGCGACCACTGCGGACACCCCTGGAGAGCAGTTGGGGTACGGCGTTGAGGAACTGATCGGTGAGCTGACGGCAACCGGGGCAACTGTAATCGGGATCCGGGACAACCTCCGCTCTTACACAAACCTATTTGAGTGCGCTTCGTCCCAGGACCCAGGTGCCCCGTACGGCGGCTGCCTGCTTGACAGGAACCAGTATTTCGCACCGGACAAGATGCTAGAGCCTTTGCTGGACATCCCTAACTTCTACTACGTGGATGTCATGGACCT
>CAYFUU010000033.1:4654-12884 GCA_964346595.1 uncultured Actinomyces sp. | reverse complement strand
GATCTCATCGCAGTTCGCAACAAGCGCGGCAGGATCCCCGGCGCGGCGCGGCCCAACCTTGGAGTCAAAGTCGTAGCCGGACACTTCCCGGATCCCGTCCAGGACCTCAAAGACCGAGCTGCCCTTACCAGTGCCAACGTTTAGCGCCTGATTCTTCACAGTGCCGTCCCGGAGGCCATCAAGAGCGTAAAGGTGCGCCTTCGCCAGGTCCATCACGTGGATGTAGTCGCGGATGCAGCTGCCGTCAGGGGTGTCGTAGTCATCCCCAAAGACCACCGGTTCCTGCCCTGAAGCAAGCGCGGAAAGCGCAATCGGAATCAGGTTCATGGTCGCCGTGTCAGCAAGATCCTGCCAGCCTGCCCCCGCAGCGTTGAAGTAGCGCAGCGCAATGTAGTTGAGGTCCCAAGCCGTGTTGCCGTCGGCCAACATCTGCTCGCCAATCAGCTTCGTCTGACCGTACGGGTTGATGGGGTTCTTCGGATCGTCTTCCGAAATGATCTCAACGTCCGGCATCCCGTAGACAGCGGCGGACGAGGAGAAAACAATGTCCCGCACGCCCGCGTCATACATGGCGCGCATCAGGTTCGCCATTCCGTTTATGTTCTGGTGGTAGTACATCGCGGGGCGCTGAACCGACTCGCCAACCTGCTTCTTCGCGGCAAAGTGGATGACCGCGTCGACATCCTGATCAATCATGGTTTCGGAAAGGATCGGGAGGGCTTCGTCCGAAGCGATGTCCACCTGGACCAGCTTCGCGTCCCCGATCCTGCTGGGGTCGCCACTAGAAAGGTCGTCAACGACGATGACCTTTTCTCCGCGCTCTTGCAACAACCTGACAACGTGTGAGCCGATGTAGCCGGCTCCACCTGTAACCAATGTGCTCATGGTCTAAGACTACGCGCGCGGGGAGCAAAGCCGAGCCTGCTTCGAAGCCCAGGAGTGCCGGTGTGAACAAATAGTCTCAGAGGCGGTTGGTGCGCCGCCCAACGGAAACCAGCGGTGCTTGGGGCATCACCAAGTCGGGGTTGAAGTTCGCGGGGATCGCGGAAAGGGACAGTGTGAAGACAGGGGGCGTAGCCTTCGACAGTTCCAGTCGGGCCCCCATGCTCTCAGCCAAGTCTTTCGCAAGGGCAAGACCAATCCCGGAAGACCCGTGCCCTGAGTAACCCATCTCAAAGATGTCCTCTTCAATCTCCGCATCAACACCCTTGCCCTGGTCCGAAACGTCAACCAGGATGGCGCGCGAGGAGCCGGCGCGGCGTGCTTTCACAACCGTGTCACCATCGCCGTAACGCAGCGAGTTCTCAAGCAAGATCGCAAGAATCTGGGTCAACTTGCCTTCTTCAGCCAGAACAAGTTGGGCTGCCTCATCAACAAAGATCAGGGATCGGCCGGCCGCGGTGAACTGGGGCTCCCACTCTTCAAGTTCGGTGTTGAACACCTCTAGGATCTGAACGACTTCGGTGTCACTGCCCGCCCGCCGCGAGGCGTCAAGCAAGTCATTCACGACAGTTGTCAGCCGTTCCACCTGACCTAATGCCGCTTCAGCTTCCGCCTTCACCTCGGGATCATCCGCCAAGTACTCGATCTCTTCAAGCCGCATAGACAGCGCAGTGAGTGGGGTGCGGAGCTGGTGACTGGCATCCGCGGAACGCTGACGTTCGGCCGCCAAGCGCCGAGCCATTCGTTCACCTGTCCGAACCAGTTCGTCCTGCACCAGGTCAATCTCTTCAATCCCAGAAGCCTTGACTTGGGCGCGGACTTGCCCGCTACCGATCTGCTCCGCCTGAGCCGCCAGGTAGATCAGCGGGGCTGAAAGCCTACGTGACATCCGGTTCGCTAGAAACCACCCCAGGCCCAAGGAAAATAGGACCCCGGCCAGCAACGCTGCTTCGGAAAGAACCAGCTTGCGGATGGTTTGGGCCGAAGAGACCTCAACAGTCACCGAGGTCCCGTTCGATGACACGTAGCTGCTGGTGATCAGCTGCCCGCTTGGCTCGTTTCCCGCGACAAGGTAGTACCGACCCGGGATACGCACCGTGATGTAAGCGTCAGGTTCGTCCCTAATCGGCCTGGCCCACGCCTTAACCAACGACTGGGTCACGTAAGGGGTTTCAGCCAGGCGCCGGTCAACAGAACGCGCAACGGTTGTGGCTCGCGTGTCCACCTGGGTTTGAGCGGTCGCCCAAACGAAGCTGCCCGTGATGAAAGCTGCGGGGACACCAAGCACCAGGATCACAGCGACGACGGCGGTGAGGATCATTCTGGTGGCTCGCCGGCGCATCACCTACCTCCTAGCAGTGCCGGGGATTGCACTCGGTCCCTTCAGCGGCGTGACGGACTCTATTCTTCGAAACGGAAACCGAGCCCACGCACGGTGCTGATGTACCGGGGGTCAGCCGCATTATCGCCGAGTTTGCGTCGGAGCCAAGAAACGTGCATGTCCAGTGTCTTAGTGGAACCCTGCGGGTCCTGCCCCCACACCTCACGCATGAGCTCTTCGCGTGGAACCATCTGCCCGGCCTGCTTCACCAGAGTCTTCAGCAAGTCGAACTCGCGAGCGGTCAATGACAGTTCTCTCTGACCCACAAAAACCCTGTGAGCAGGCACGTCAATCACGACGTCTTGCGCGCGAAGTTCCCCGTCACCGTCACCGGAGCCACGGCGAAGTAGCGCACGGATCCTGGCAAGCAGCTCCGCGAGCCTGAAAGGTTTGGTGACGTAGTCGTCGGCGCCCGCATCAAGGCCAATCACCATGTCGGCCTCATCAGTCCGCGCGGTGAGGATCAGAATCGGGATGTCCAGGCCGCGGTTTCTGATTTCCCGGGCCACATCCAAGCCGTCCATGTCCGGGAGCCCCAAGTCCAAGACAACCAGGTCTGCGTCAGCGACCTCACTCAAGCCCCCGCGGGCAGTCCCGTGATTTCGGACCTCATACCCTTCTCTACCAAAGGCCCTAGCAAGCGGCTCTGAGATAGCGGGGTCATCTTCGATTAGCAGTACTTTAGTCATGGTCCAACAGTAGCTATCTAGAGACTCTTTTGCACTGTTCTTTGCGAAGTGTTGGCAACTTAGGGGGTGTCAGTCGATCCGTGTGATCACGAAAGGCCTCACCCTGCCAACACCTCTCAGCTCCACCGACGGAGCATCATTCACCCTGTACTGGTTTCGAAGTGGAGACGACGCAATCGCGGCTGCGGTTGGCGCGTCCGTCAGAATCTTGCCAGTTGGAGCAACGTCAACTAGCCGCGCCGCAAGGTTCACGGGAGGCCCAAAAACGTCCCCCGACCTTGAGAAGACGTCACCTAAGATCATGGACGCCCGCACGGGCAACATGTCCGGAGTGTCATCCAGGGTCTGGATAAGAGAAGTGACGACGTTCAGCCCAATCTCTAGGTCGTCCGCAATAAAGAAAACGGAGTCCCCAATCATTTTCACGACCCGCCCACCGCTCTTCGTGACGACGCTGCGGCAAAGGTACTCAAAGCGTTCGACCAAGTCGACCATCTGGTCGCCAAGCCAAGAAGACGTGGCTGTGTAGGAAACCATGTCGACGAACCCCAGCGCACGCGACAGCGGGAAACGGCGCTTGGAATGGCTGGCATCCCGGGTAGCAAGTTCCTTCGTGACTCTCTCAATGAGTGCGAACATCTGCCTGCGCCAGGCGTAGATCATCTGGACTTCTAGCGCGTCGGCCACATGCCGCATCTCATCGATTGCCACTACGCGCGCGGAGGAATCGTCGATCCCGTAGCGACGCTCCGCGTCCTCAACCAGGGCCTCAAGCTCCCAAAGAGCCAGCCTATCTGCCAGGTGCGATTGGGCTCTGGTTAGCGCTGCGATTGTCGATTCGGAAACGCCTAGGTTCTCAAGCGACTCCCTCCAGTACTGCAGCGCATGAACGTCCCACTCTGTGAAGAGCATTTCGTCGGCGCCTACTGGCGCGAACCCCATTTCCAGCCAGTAGCGCTCCACTTCGCGAAGATCAATCCCAGCCTTGTCTGCCACGTCGCGCGCAGTCAGCGTTGGGGTTCCCCCCAGCAGAAGGTCGCGGTACCGGTCCAGGGTTTGTGGTTGCACACTGGGGACCTCAGACTCTGGCGCGGCAGCCAGTTCGGCCGCGAGCGCGTCTGAGTCAGAGGTGCTTTGGGAAGGTGTGGCGAGGGTCACCCGACCACCTTATCCCTTTGCTGGTCTTATCCAAAGAAGCACCTCACCTGAGCACTTTGGTTGGAAGGCCACGACCGAGCGCTGTCGGTGCCCGTCCGCAGCAGTCAAAAGAGAGGAGGGACCAAAGGGGATGGACGAAGGAATATCCTTGGGCCATGACAAATGACCCCACCTCAAACGCCCAGCCGCCAGTCCGCAAGTGGTCCGCCCTGGACCAACTTTGCGACCAATATATGTCGCAGGTTGCAAAACTTCATCCGGTTGCAGCGACCGACTGGGGGTTGCCCGGGGACCAGGCAGCACTCCCTGACCTCTCTCCCGCCGGTCTAGAACAGTTTGCCGACCTACAGGCGGGGCTGTTGGTCGCCCTTAGGCACGTTCAGCTAGAGGATGAGGTCGACCATGTGACCGCAGCGGCACTCAAGGACCGCCTGGGCCTGGAGCTCCAGCTGTTTGAAAGCGGTGAGAAGTACGCGGAGCTGAACAACCTGGCCTCCCCCATCCAACAGGTTCGTGACGTCTTTTCTTTGATGCCCACGAAGACTGAGCAAGACTGGCAGAACATTCTGGGCAGGATAAACGCGATCCCCAAGGCCCTAGAGGGTTACGCGGAGTCCCTGGCGATGGGGGCCCAGATGGGCGTCGTGGCAGCGAAACGTCAAGTGCGTATTGGGATTGGGCAGTGCATGAAGCTTGGCCACTCACGCGGCTTTTTTGCGGAACTCGTGGCAACTTGCCCGGAAGAGATCGCAACCAAGATCGGCCACGAAAAGCTGCATCACAGCACCCGGGAAGCTGCGCGTGCCTACCGCCGCCTAGCGGACTGGCTAGAAGATGAACTGCTGAGGCAAGCACCTCACGAAGACGGAGTCGGGGAAAAGAGATACAAGCTCTTCTCCGAAATGTTTGTGGGCGCGAAGGTCGACCTGGACGAAACCTACAAGTGGGGACTTTCTGAGCTGGCCCGAATCAAGGCAGCCCAACAAAAGATCGCTGAAGAACTTTACGGGCCGGGCACAACCGTAAGGGAGTGCTTCAACAGGCTGGAAGCGGACCCGGGGCGACAAGTCCACGGAAAAGAAGCACTTCAAGAATGGCTCCAGACCACAGCCGACCAGGCAATTGAGAACCTGAACGGCACCCAGTTTGACATTGCGCCCCCACTCCGAACAATCGAGTGCATGATTGCCCCCACTGACGAGGGTGGGATTTGGTACACGGCCCCGTCCGCTGACTTTTCAAGGCCGGGCCGCATGTGGTGGTCGGTGCCGAAAGGTGACAACGTTTTCCACGTCTGGCAGGAACGCACAACGGTCTTCCATGAGGGCGTCCCCGGTCACCACCTGCAACTGGGGCAAGCGATCTACCAGGCGAACACACTGAACCTTTGGCGCAGACTGGGGTCCTGGTTCTCCGGTTACGGGGAAGGCTGGGCTCTCTACGCCGAACAGTTGATGGCGGACCTGGGCTACATGAGTGACCCCGCAGACATGCTGGGGATGCTGGACGCTCAACGTCTTCGTGCCGCTCGCGTGGTCCTGGACATTGGTGTGCACCTAGAAAAGCCTCGTCCTCACGGGAACGGGACTTGGGACGCTGACTACGCGTGGGAGTTCCTGCGCGAAAACGTGACCGGGAGCGACGCCATGCTCCGCTTCGAACTGGACCGCTACTTGGGCTGGCCGGGACAGGCACCCTCGTACAAAATCGGTCAGCGTCTGTGGCAGCAGCTGGCGGACAAGTATGCGGAAAAACACGGGGACGACCCGGAAGCGATGAAGCACTTCCACTCCAAAGCGCTGGACCTAGGAGCTTTGCCGATGAAGACGCTGGAACGCGTGGTGCTTGCCTGATGGGGTCCACTCGCCTAGTCCTTGCCTCCGCGTCCCCAGCGCGGGCAGCGACCCTGAAGTCCGCGGGCGTCACTCCCCTAATCCGCGTTTCGGGAGTGGACGAGGATGAGGTGTTGGCGCGGCTCCTCGAAAGCGTCGGAGAACACCCCACGCCAGCACAGATCGTGTGTGCTGAAGCGGAGGCGAAAGCTAACTTTGTTGCACGCCAATGCGCGGCCGAACTGGATAGTGGCGTTGCGCTTGAGGGTGAGGACGCAGAGCCTGAGACCTACCTGGTGGTTGGCGCGGACTCCATGCTTGAAATCGGCGGGAAAGTGGTCGGGAAGCCCGGCACTCCAGAGATTGCGCGGGAACGCATCCTGGAGATGCAAGACCGCGACGGAGTGCTCTGGAGTGGACACTGCGTCATCCCCCTGCGCCGCACCGACTCGGGTTGGGTTCAAGGCGAGCCCCTGGTTGACGCAGCCTCCACCACTGTCCACTTCGGCTCTATCTCCCCAGCAGAAATAGACGCCTACGTCGCGACGGGAGAGCCCCTGAACGTCGCCGGATCCTTCACCATTGACGGGCTGGGCGGCCCCTTCATCAAAGGGGTAACAGGCGACCCGCACTCGGTAGTTGGCATCTCCCTTCCTCTACTGAAGCAGCTGACCGACAAGGCAGGCGTTTTTTGGCCTGACCTCTGGTCTGCGTAGCTTACATTCGCGGGCCCGCAGGTAGGGTGGGACGCATGGAAAGCATGATGGCTTGGGGCATCGGCCTCGCAACCGTAACCGAAAGCGGGAAGACACTAGACGTTTGGTACCCGGATCCGCGCCTGGGGGACTTCCCGGAAGGCGGCGCCCCTGCACTGCTTGAGCGCCTCGCTGCACTCGAACACAGGGATGACGCCCGTGGAGTTCACACGTCGGTGGTCCGCTGCGTCTCTGACCTGCGCGACCAGCCCACTTCGACCGCCGACGCATACCTGCGTCTCCACCTGTTGTCCCACCGGCTGGCCCAGCCGAACGCCATCAACCTGGACGGGATTCGCTCAAGGCTCCCGGTTGTTGCCTGGACGTCAGCTGGGCCCTGCGACGTTGAGGACTTCGAAGAAACCCGGTACCGGCTGCGCGCAAAGTTCGGGCACCCGGTCACCCTCACCGGCGTCGACAAGTTCCCCGCAATGGTGAACTACGTGGTCCCACCAGACGTGCGGGTCGCTTCAGCTGCTCGCGTCAGGCTTGGTGCGCACCTGGCTCCCGGGACCATGGTGATGCACGCAGGGTTCGTCAACTACAACGCAGGCACACTGGGAAACGCAACGATAGAGGGCCGGTTGGCCCAAGGAGTCACCGTCGGAAGGGACTCCTACGTTGGGGGCGGTGCGTCAACAATGGGTCGCGTCGCCGACGCAGCCCACGAGCACGTGCGGATCGGGAAACGCTGCGTGCTGGGCTCCAACTCTGGTCTTGGGCTCCCCCTTGGGGATGACTGCGTGGTGGAGGCGGGACTGTTCATCACCGCTCACACCAAAGTGTCTCTGATGCCGGGCGGTGGGGTTGTCCCCGGCAGCCAGGGGTCCTTCATTGACCCCAGGACCATTCAAGCGTCCAGGCTGTCTGGCGCATCCAACGTGCTGTTCCGACGTAACTCCGTGACTGGCACGGTTGAAGCGCTGGCCAGGGGTGAGCGCCCGATCATCATGCCGGACGGCTCTACCCTGGTATAGCGTTCCTAGCTTGCCTGGCGGCGGCTGCGGGCCCGCAGGGGCACGTAGTCGCGTTCCACAACCCCCTGGTAGACCTGACGGGGTCGCCCAATGCGGGTGTAGGGATCCTGGATCATTTCCCTGTACTGGGCGATCCAGCCGGGGAGGCGTCCCAGCGCGAAGAGCGGAGTGAACATCTTCGTTGGGAAGCCCATTGCCGAATAGATGAGGCCCGTGTAGAAGTCCACGTTCGGGTAAAGCTTGCGCTGGATGAAGTACTCATCGCTCAAAGCGATCTCTTCAAGCTCCATCGCGATGTCAAGCTTTTGGTCGACTTTACCGAGCCGTGAAAGCACGTCGTGTGCGCTGTCTTTGACCAGGGCTGCACGCGGGTCGTAGCTCTTGTAGACGCGGTGTCCGAAGCCCATGAGCCTGACACCGTCGACCTTGTTCTTCACCTTGTCGACGTAGTCGTGCACAGACCCACCGGAGTCCACGATTTCGTTCAGCATCTTCA
>CAYFUU010000033.1:0-4554 GCA_964346595.1 uncultured Actinomyces sp. | reverse complement strand
GCGATGTAAGAGATCATGGTGGGCATCTTCGCAATGAGAAGCACCAGGGCCCGGTCCAGCTGCTCAGCATCGTGAGGGTTCAGCGTGTCTTCGTAGTACGTCGCGAGCCCTGCAACACCGGCCTGAAGGATCGCCATGGGGTGTCCGTCGTGAGGGAAGGCAGTGAAGAAAGCTTTGAAGTCCTCATGCAGCAGTCGGTGGCGCTGAATGCGACGCATAAAGTTCTCAAGCTGGGCCGCTGTCGGCAGTTCGCCGTAGATCAGCAACCACGCGACTTCTAAGAAAGAGGAGTTGCGTGCGAGCTGCTCAATCGGGTAGCCGCGGTAACGCAAAATTCCCTGATCGCCGTCAATGTAGGTGATTTCGGAAGTGCAAGTGGCGGTGTTACCGAACCCGTAATCCAAGGTGACGTCGCCGGTTGACGCTAGGAGCTTACCGATGTTTTGTCCGTTGGACCCAATAGTTGCCGCGACCGCCGGGGTGTCCACGCGAACGTCGCCCACTGAAAACACTCCGTCTGCAAGAACAGGGGCGGCTTGCTCCGGGCCGGGCTCATCTACCGTCTCTTGGATAACCAGTTCTGCATCTTCGACAAGCGCGTCTCCCGCTACAGCTTCTTCTTGGCGGTGGGTTTCAGTCATAGGGCTCTGGCTCCTAACGCGGGCCCTTCCGATTCTAGAAGGCCTCTGCGCCGCAGGTTGGAAGTGACGTGTCCAAGCAGAATACCGGCTCCGGCATCACTTTGGCAGCGAAGTTCAGGGACAGTCCCCCGCCTGCGTCGACTTGAAGCTACTTCAGGTGGTCGTTGATGTCTTCAGGCTGAGCCTTCACCACCGGGTGGTCGAAGTCGATGACACCGGTCTTTGCGGCTCCGCCGGGCGAACCGATCTCAGCGAAGAAGTCGACGTTTGCCTGGTAGTAGTCGGACCACTGCGGCGGCAGATCATCCTCATAGAAAATGGCTTCCACTGGACAGACGGGCTCACAGGCACCGCAGTCAACGCATTCTTCAGGGTGGATGTAGAGCATGCGTGCGCCTTCATAAATGCAGTCCACCGGACACTCATCAACGCACGCGCGGTCCTTGATGTCGATGCAGGGCTCTGCGATTATGTAGGTCATTTTTCCTCCTGGCTCTCCCCTATTAAAGCCCGCCAGGCCGGTCCCGTAAAGCCGCTCCGCCGGGAGCGGACCCTGGGTTACGGTGAGGTCATGAGCCTTGAAGAACCGCCCGCTCTGCCGTGGATGAGCTGGTCAGTTGGGGACCGCGTTGTCGTTCGCTACAGGGCGCCAGACGGCGTGCACGACGCTTTAGGCACGCTGCTTGAGGTCGAACCCTCCTACGTCGTTGTGGAAGCCAAGAGGGGACGCGTGCGGGTTGAGGCGCCCACCATGATCACCGGCAAGAAAGTCCCACCGGCACCCCTCTGGCCGCCAGCCTAAGCGCGCTCCCGCTTCTTACGCGACGCCACCTTGGCGCGTTCTTTCGGGTCCAACTGGATTTTTCGGATGCGGATAGATGAGGGCGTGACTTCCACAAACTCGTCCTCGGACGCGAACTCGAGGGCTTCCTCAAGACTGAGCTTGCGGGGCGGCGTCAGCGTTTCCAAAATGTCCGCTGCGGCCGAACGCATGTTGGTCTGCTTCTTTTCGCGGGTGACGTTCACGTCCATGTCTTCTCCGCGAGAATTCTCTCCGACAACCTGCCCCATGTAGACCTCTGAGCCCGGGGGAACCAGGAGTGAGGCACGTTCCTGGAGCTGAGCCATGGCGTATGGGGTTGCGGCCCCTGCGCGGTCAGCAACCAGGGAGCCGCTGGGTCGTGAAGTAATCTCTCCTTGCCAGGGAGCAAAACCCTCACCGATAGACGCCATGATGCCGGTCCCGTGCGTTTCTGTGAGGAAGCGGGTGCGCAGCCCAATCAGCCCGCGAGCGGGCGCCAAAAACTCCAGGCGAACCCAACCCGAACCGTGGTTCGCCATCGACTGCAAGACCCCTTTACGGGAGGCTAGCAGCTGTGTGACGGCCCCCAGGTACTGCTCTGGAATGTCAACCGTCAGGCGTTCCATGGGCTCGTGAACCTTGCCGTCCACCAGTTTTGTGACCACGCGGGGTTTCCCGACCGTGAGCTCAAATCCTTCACGGCGCATCTGCTCAACCAGGATGGCTAGAGCCAGTTCACCCCTCCCCTGGACTTCCCAGGTGTCGGGGCGTTCCGTTGGCAAGACGCGAATGGAGACGTTGCCGACCAGTTCGCGGTCAAGGCGGTCCTTGATTTGGCGGGCGGTCAGCTTGGTCCCCTTCTCCTTGCCAGCAAGAGGAGAGTCGTTAATTCCGATTGTCATTGAGATCGCCGGCTCGTCGACGTGGATGGGATCCAGGGGCTTCGGTTGCTCTGGGTCCACTAGGGAATCCCCGATCGTGATCTGGTCAATCCCCGCGACTGCCACGATGTCGCCGTGGGTCGCGCTTTGAGCTGAGACTCGCTCAAGACCATCGGTGCGGAGAAGCTCGGTGACCTTCACGTTTTGGGTAGTGCCGTCGGCCCGTACCCAGGCGACCTGATCGCCGCGGTTCAAGGTCCCGTTGTGGACGCGAAGCAACGCCAGGCGGCCAAGGAAGGGGGAGGCGTCAAGGTTCGTAACCTGCGCCTGTAGCGGCGCATCTTCCTGGTACGCGGGTCCTGGGATGTGCTCCAGGATGGCCCTGAAAAGTGGCTCCATGTCGGAGTCGGGCAGGTCGCCATCCAGGGGACGGTTCAGGGAAGACAGCCCGGCCTTCGCAGCCGCGTAAACAACGGGGACGTTGAGAACGGCGTCAACGTCAACGTCGTGACCTTCGTTGATCAGGTCGTCCGCTAGGGAAAGGAGCAGTTCGGTGACTTCCTCCTCGACCTGTTCGATACGTGAATCTGGACGGTCCACTTTGTTGACGACCAGAACGACAGGGAGGTCAGCGACAAGGGCTTTCCGAAGGACGAAGCGGGTCTGCGGCAGCGGGCCCTCGGACGCATCAACCAGAAGGACGACACCGTCGACCATGGACAGGCCGCGTTCCACTTCTCCCCCGAAATCAGCGTGGCCGGGGGTGTCGATGACGTTGATGGTGATCTCGTCTTGACCGGTGAGTTCTTTGGCAGAGGGACCGGAGTAAGAAACGGAAGTGTTTTTCGCCAGGATCGTGATTCCCTTTTCGCGCTCCAGGTCACCAGAGTCCATGACGCGCTCCCCGGCTTTTTGGGAGTTCGCGTGCGAAGCGAAAGCGCCTGCTTGCCACAGCATCGCGTCGACCAGGGTGGTCTTCCCGTGGTCGACGTGGGCGACAATCGCGAGGTTGCGGACGTCGGGACGAACCGGCATGTGCCTGCCCTTCCAAGGATCGCTGGGCGCCAGTAGGCGCAAGAACAAATATCGCCTTCCAGCGTACGTGGCAAGCGGCGCAAGCCAAGCGCCCAGGGCCTGATTCCGGACAGTGGGTGGGAGATCCCACAGGACTACATGGAGACTCCGTAGAGCACTGCGGCTGCAGTCAGGAGCACTAAAGCGGCGATGCTGAGCCAGTTAGTCCGGGAGCTGACGCCCACCAGTTTCTCCGGGTTTTTGGGGGTTCCGTGCAGGAACTTCTTGAGCGCGCCCCGACTTTCCCAGCCCTCGACTTGGCGGGGGCTTGCGTGCCGGGTGGGGTCGCGTCTTTCCTCGCCCTGCTCAAAGGAGGCTTCTGCGTTCAGAAGGGCGGCTGCTTCGCTGGGTGTGGTGCGCAAGGTGATTTTCGGTCCGGGCTCGAAGTAGAGCTGGACCGGCTCTGTGGGTGGCTTCTGGCGGCCCGCTGTGAAGCCGCCTTTGGCTGGAACCCCGGCGCAGAAAACGCGGCGGCCCAGTAGCTCCGTGCCTGCCGCTTCCAGCGAGGTTTCGCCGGCGGGGTCTTTCCGGGAGGTGGGAACCACGTTGGTTTGGATGTAAAGGCCGTAGTCGGACTCTGCTTCTCCGAAAGCTTCCCAGCCGATGAAGGTCGTGCGAACTTGGTTTCGGACGGTGACTCCCCCACTGTTTGCGATCACGCAAGGATAGGCCCAGAGCCACCAGGTGATGTAGCTGAGAGCGATTGGGAGGACCAGGGCTGGAAGTCCTGCGGCTGGTCCTTCAGCGGACCAGATCATCGCCACGAAGACGACTCCGAGTAGGCCTACGGTGAGGGCGGTGAGCCAGCCGTAGCGGGAGCGGAAGACCAGTTCGTAGTTCATGCTGGCCAGCGTACCTGCCTCACTCAACCAACCGACCCACTCCCGTTTGGGCGGCGCCATCCCCGTTTTGGCTGCGTGGTGCCCGTCTCGGCAACACGCAGCCAAAAGAGGCAGTGCGCCGGCAAAACGGGCAGTACGCGGCCAAACGGACGTGGAGGACGACAAAGGGGCTCGGGATTGCTCCCGAGCCCCTTGCAGTCGCTTAGGCCTAATCAGCCTCTACGAAACTAGTCAGCCTTTACGAAGCCAATGTTCTCAGCCGGAACACTGGACATACCGAAGGCACCGAAGTTGGCCAGGTTCGAAGGAACCGC
>CAYFUU010000032.1:6129-13176 GCA_964346595.1 uncultured Actinomyces sp. | reverse complement strand
CTACCCCCGGACATCGTGTCGTGGGGCGGGGACATCTCTAGGGCCCAGGCTGCGCTTCGGACGCAGCCGATGGTGCTCTTCTATCCCGCGATTGCACTGGCTCTCACAGTTCTTAGCTTCATCATGATGGGCGACGTTGTGCGCGACGCCCTTGACCCGAAGGCTCGTAAGCGATGACAGACATGGGATACATCCCGGACGACAAAGACCTGAACAGGTCTTTCCGCCCGAAGAAGGATGAGGACACGAATCTTCCGGAGGACGGTGAGGAGTTCTTTACAGGCGCCGAACCCCTGGCTGACTATCAGGACGACACTGACGCGCCTGATGTTTGGACGGACCACCTTGACCGTCAGGTGATGCGGGCGGCGACGGCGGACGAGGAAGACCCTGGAGATGGCCTGACTGTCCGGCAGGCCACTGTTGCTGACCAACGCAAGGCACAGGAGGCTGCTGCCGCGGCCGGCCTAGACCCAGTGGTCCCGCTTTTGAAGATCAGGGGACTGAACGTCGCTTTCAAGTCTTCGACCGGCATGGTCCCGGCCGTGCGTGATGCGGACCTCACCATCTACCCGGGGCAGACCGTTGCAATCGTGGGCGAGTCCGGTTCCGGAAAGTCCACAACCGCTGCCGCAATCATCGGTCTTCTTCCTGGTACAGGCGAAGTCACCAGTGGAACTATCGAGTTCGAAGGTCGCGACTTAGCGAAACTGAACAAGAAGGAGTGGGTCAAATATCGGGGCAGCGAGATCGGCATGGTCCCGCAGGACCCCATGACGAACCTCAACCCCGTGTGGCGGATTGGCACGCAGGTTAAGGAGGCCCTGAAAGCCAACAACGTTGTTCCTCGTTCGGAACGCGGCGCCAGGGTTGCAGAATTGCTTGAAGAAGCAGGGTTGCCTGACGCGCCGCGCCGCGCCAAGCAGTACCCACACGAGTTTTCAGGCGGGATGCGTCAGCGCGCACTGATCGCGATTGGGCTTGCCGCTCACCCGAAGCTACTTATTGCAGACGAACCCACCTCGGCACTAGACGTTACGGTTCAAAAGAGGATCCTGAACCACCTCGCCGACATGACCTCTGAGATGGGGACAGCAGTCCTGTTCATCACTCACGACCTGGGGCTCGCAGCAGAACGAGCCGAGCAGCTGGTGGTTATGCACCGCGGGCGTGTTGTTGAGTCGGGGCCAGCACTGGAAATCCTGCAGAACCCAAGGCACCCCTACACGCAGCGGCTGGTGGCGGCAGCACCTTCGCTTGCTTCCCACCGGATCATCTCCGCTCACGAAGAGGGCATCAAGACGACAGAAGAAGAACTGATCGGTTCTGGCGCGGGGTCCACTTCGACAGAAGAAATCATCAGGGTAGAGAACCTGGTGAAAGAGTTCGACGTCCGCGGCGCCAAAGGTAAAGAGAAGGTCTTGCGGGCGGTGGACGACGTGACATTCGCGGTCCGCACTGGGACGACCATGGCGATTGTTGGAGAGTCAGGCTCAGGAAAATCCACGGTCGCCAACATAATCCTGAACCTGCTTGACCCCACGTCAGGCAAGGTCTACTTCCGCGGCCGTGATCTTTCAACGCTGAGTGAGCGCGGACTATTCCAGATGCGGCGGACACTGCAGGTTGTGTTCCAGAACCCTTACGGGTCGCTGGATCCCATGTACTCCATCTACCGGATTATCGAGGAGCCTCTGAAGGTCCACGGGGTAGGAAACAAGAAGGAGCGCGTCCAGCGAGTTTCAGAGTTGCTTGACCTGGTTTCTTTACCGCGCTCTGTCATGCGCCGCTACCCGAACGAACTTTCTGGTGGTCAGCGTCAACGCGTAGCGATCGCCCGCGCGCTTGCCCTGAACCCGGAGGTTCTGGTTTTGGATGAGGCCGTGTCGGCGCTTGACGTTCTAGTTCAGGACCAGATTCTGCACCTGCTGAACGACCTTCAAGCCGAGTTGGGTCTCACGTACCTTTTCATTACGCACGACCTTGCCGTCGTTCGTCTCATCGCAGACGACGTGGTTGTCATGGAAAATGGGAAGCTCGTCGAGGCGGCGTCGTCCGAGGAGCTGTTTGCGGACCCGAAGCAGGCGTACACGCGCGAACTGATTGATGCGGTGCCAGGGCATTCGATCCGGCTTGGGGTGGGCTAACGCCCCTACCGGGGTTCAAGGCCTTCAGGGTCCCGCTAAACTGGCAGCGAGCTGCCAAGGGTGGTGGCGGGAACCTGAGGGGCGATCTTGCTGAATTTTCTGCTGAGGCACATCGACGTTGTCGACGTTTTGGAATGGGCAAAAACTCTGCCTACGCCGCCCGAAGAGCTGCACTGCATCAAAGCTGAGCGGGCCGACGCAATAGAAAAGCTCAGTGCTGCCATAGCGCTACTTCTTGACCCTGCACCTGGTGTTGCGTTGTCCGGTGTTCGGGCGCTGGTTGCGCTTGCTGATTCCTCTTCGGGGATTAGACGACAGCGCGCTGTGGACGCCCTTTGTGACTACCTCAAGATTGACCAGCCAGACCCAGCCGTCAGCGCAGTGATCTTGCAGCATTTCACAAGGCACCTGCAAGTGAAGCAGGGGGACGTGTCGGACCTTGTCCCACTCGATGATTCTTTGCCGGCGTCCTCCCTTTGGAACGATTGCGCCTTCGACCTTGAAGGAGCGCTCTTCCTGACCGACATAGATTTTTCTCGCTGCGTGTTCCGCGCACGTCTGGATCTTGAAGACGCTACGTTCACCGCGGGGACGAACTTCAGCCACGCCTTCTTCCAGGGTGGGGCTGACTTCGAAGATGCGGCTTTTGGGGAGGCCGCGCGTTTTACCAGCAGCCGGTTCGGCGGCCCAGCAGACTTTGAAGGCGCGCAGTTCGGTAAGACCGCGGATTTCAAGAACTGCCGGTTTTTCAGTGCCGTCGACTTTGAGGACGCCCGCTTCGGGGGTGCCGTCCGCTTCACAGACACTAGGTTCAGCGGGCTAGCTGATTTTGAGGACGCAAGCTTTCAGGGCTCCGCCGACTTCACAGGCACCCAGTTCGGAGAACCTCTTATTCAGAAGCTCTTCCGACTGGACAACCCGGACTTCGACGGAGCCCGCTTTGAGGGTCCGCTCAGTCTCGAGGGGTCAAACGCCGGTTCTGACGTAGCCGCCGTTCGCTGACCACGGTTTCCTCGGGAGCACCCGGAGGATATTCCTTAACCTGCGGGCGGATCGCCAGGAAGATGATGCTGGCGATCAGGCCGCCCCAGATAACCGTCAGGGCCAGGATCAGGAACGTGATTGCTATGGGGGTCACTTGCGGCCTCCTTCAGTCGCCAGGCTAGAAACGTCGAGCTTTGCTTGCGCCTCTGCCAGGGCAGAATGCGAGTTCGGGTAAGCGGGCCAGACCGTGAAGTCCATTGGGTTGTTCTTCCAAGCCGTGAAGGTGAAACCGACGGCCGAAAGAGCCATCACAACGATTGGCCCCCAGCCCATGAATAGCAGATAGGTCGCGTCGTAGCCTTCGTAGGGGTTCTGGATCAGAATGACAATGGTGCTGACAAGGATGTAGCCCAGCACTAGTGGCGCAATGACCGCGACCATGGTCCACCAGATCCAGCGGACCTTGAAGGTCGACAGCGAACTGAGGGACGTGAACAACTCCGGCCCGGCACGCCTAATCCAAAGAACCGTGATCACCATGATGACCGCGGAGCCAACGATGCCGATCTCATTCACCCACTTGTCAATGGTGTCCAGGGCAAAGAGTCCCGTCACCGTTCCGAACAGGAACACGGAAACGGCAGCTAGAGGAATTCCCAGGCCGTAGACGGCTTTCGTGCGCGTCAGGTTGAACTTGTCCATGATGCCTGCGAAGACGACTTCCAGGATGGAGATGAGGGACGTCATCCCAGCTAGGACCAGGGAGCCGAAGAAGAGTGCTCCGAAGTACTGTCCGCCTGGCATTTCAGAAATGATTGCCGGGAACGTCATGAACGCGAGCCCGACCCCCTTTAGACCTTCCAGATCTGCAACTGCAACGCCTTGCTGGTGAGCGAAGAACCCGAGAGTTGAAAAGACGCCGATGCCAGCCAGCATTTCGAACGAGGAGTTGCCGAACGCGACCACCAAGCCGGGCGTGGTCATGTTCGACTTCCGGCGGCGGTAAGAGGCGTAGGTCATCATGATGCCGAAGCCCACGGACAGTGAGAAGAAGATCTGGCTGTAAGCGGCGACCCAGACGGCAGGGTCAGTGAGCGCAGCAAAGTCGGGGGTGAACAAGGCGTTCAGACCCTCGCTTGCTCCAGGCAGGAACAACGAGCGAACGACCAGGATTAGGAACCCGGCGACCAGCAGTGGGATGGCGAACACGTTCAGGCGCTGAACGCCCTTGGCAACACCCGCACCCATGACGGCCAGCGCTACGACCCACATGAGGATTAGCGGGATCAACACACTGGGTTGGAAGGCGGTGGAAAACATCGTGTCGTCCGGGACCCCCAGGTACTCGCCAACAAAGAAGCCCGTGGGGTCATCGCCCCAGCGCAAGTCCCAGGAGTACACGAAGTAGCTGGACGCCCATGCGAGCACAGCTGTGTAGTAAAGGGCAATGAACACGGAGATCATGACCTGGAACCAGCCGATGCCCTCGCCGAACCCACCCGCTAAGCGGCGCAGCGCCAAGGGAGGGGACCCCCGGAACCTGTGGCCGATGGCGTAGTCAAGGAACAGGATTGGGATGCCAGCAGTGAGTAGTGCAATCAGGTAGGGGATCAGGAACGCTCCGCCGCCACTTTCGTAAGCGACGCCGGGGAAACGCCAGATGTTTCCCAGCCCGACGGCTGATCCGATGGCGGACAGGATGAACCCAATTTGTCCTGTCCACTCACCTCTTTGAGGTGCAGCTTCGGTTGTTTTCAATGGTCTAGGTCCTTCTGGTCACTGAGCTTGACGGTCGCACAAGTCTATGAATCCCTCCGGCGAGCGGCATTCCGTCTCACTATTCGCTACAGGCTCGGGGACCGGCGGGTAGGCTGACGACAGAGGCATGAGAGCCAAACCCGCTGCGACCTGGGAGGGTGAATGCGCATCGAGGTTGATGTCACCGATTTGGCCGAAGTCGACATAGAGATGGGTGCTGCCGAGTTTCAGCTTGCCTTCGCGGATGTCCCGTTTGCAACACTGGAGGTGGACGGGCCTCACGAAGACGAGTGGTCCATGGAGCGCGAAGGTGAAAGCTTGAAGGTCCGATCCAACGAGCGCGGGAATGCGTGGACGCGGAAGACTAAAGCTGCGCTTCTGCTCCCCAAAGTTCTTGAAGAGCTGCCCCCCGTGCTGCTGCTGCACCTTGCTGCCTGCGACTTCCGGGGAGTCGGCCCCTTCCTAGCCGTTGACGCGGAAATCGATGCGTCGAAGGCCGATTTTTCCGTGCAGGCAACTGAGGCTCGGATAGTCTGCGCCGCGAGCAAAGTCAGAGCCCAGTTGGAGGGTGTCGCGGTAGCCAACTTCTTGCTCAATGCAGGGAGCCTATCCGCATGGTTGAAGGGCACGGCGCCCTCCCTGCTGAACGTGAAGGTTGCCGCGGGCTCCGCAAACCTCGTAGTTCCACCCGTCTCCTACAGCGTCGAGCGGGAAACTGCGCTCGGGAAGATCACCAGCAAGGTGAAGGAAAGACGTGACTCCCCGAACCTGATCGACGCCAAGGTTGAAGTTGGAAAGCTGCGTATCGAGGGGCAAACACAGCCTGCGCCGGACTTTTAGACTGCGTTTCTGAGACGAGCCTTCAGACTCGCTCTTTGTGGTGTAGCTCACGGTAGGATGCGGTGGTAACAGGTGGCCTCGTACGGAGGCCGTCGACTTTCGGGACGGTGAAGGCGATGTCGGCGATTAGGTTTGGTTTCGCAGGGTCAAGAGATGCTGGGCCCAGGGCGCTTCTAGCGTCTCTTGCAGCTGTGGCCCTGGCGTTGCCGACGGCCGCTTGCAGCTCCAAGGACGACGTGGCAGGGCACGCTGTTGACCCGGAAAAGCTCGCCTTCAAGCAAGGGACAAGTGAGCCCGCGGACCTGGAAGTTCAAAACGTCGAAGTCGTCGTGCCCGCCCCGTCCCCGGAAGAGCAGGACAGCCAACAGGCGACGGTGGTAGCGCTGACTTCCTACCTGGAAGTCCAGATCATGTACGCCGAATACCTGGACATGGCGGAGTCCCCAGAACCGGACTTCGATGCCCTCGGCGCTCTGGGGGACCAGATAGAGGTTTCTTTAGGTGAAACCGAGCAGTTGATCCGGGGAGCTGCGCTGACGGTTCAGGAAGAACTCGGGAGTGACTGGCGGGATAACTCCCTGCTGGACCAGGAAGACCTAGTGGACGACGACTGGGCCACCGCCTCGCCTGCTGAAAACACGACCACTGACATGGCGGCGTCTTTTGCGGACTCGTTCCCCGGCGCTCCCGCCAACTACGTTTCTTCCCCCGGTCCCATCCTCCCCGCGGCGGGCGACTGGGCGGAAAACTTCTCTGATGGGTTCCAGAAAGCTCCGAACGGTAAGAAGCTTGGGACCCTTGCAACCATGATGAACAGCGACGTCAAGACCATGAAGCGGCTTCTGGATTCGTCGCAGGGGATAGTGCAAGACGCCTCGCAAAGTGACGTTCAGAAGGCGGAAGGTCTGTGGCGGGTTGTTGAGGGGGCCAAGAGCGGTCTGAAGGTGGTCCTTATCGGTGCTGGTATGGCCGCCACCTTCGCGACCATGACAACGGCCGGACCGGTGCTCGCAGGTGTTGCGGGCGTAGCGCTTTGCGTTCAAGGCGGTGACATGCTCCTAGAAATCGTGAAGGGCGGGGCCGCCGTTGTCCAGGGGATGGACGGGAAGATTTACGCAGGGATCGAAGAGGGCCAGAAGATGGTTTCCGCAACCGCCTTGGTTCTGTCGCTTCCCTCGCCGGACAAGATCAGTGTTGCTACCGCGATCGGGGACGTTGCGGCTGGAGCCGTGTCTGGATCCATGGTGAACGTTGACATTACGGACGGGCCCCAAGAGGGCGAAAAGGTCGTTGACGCGACCATGGTGCCCCCGGCTGG
>CAYFUU010000032.1:0-6029 GCA_964346595.1 uncultured Actinomyces sp. | reverse complement strand
CAGGTGACGTTGCAGGGAACCACAATGACTATTACCCCCGCTGACCCCTCGGTTGGGACCATGACAGGGCCCCTAAACCCGACCACAGGCGTGTTCACCTCCACGGACACTTCCGCGGGTTTGGAGACCACCGTAACGTTCACTTGGGCTGGCGCTGTTGGTGCGGGTAAAGCAACGGGCGCCAACGCCTCTGTTTACTCCTCAGCCGTTGGCGTCGGTTACTCCTTCGAACTGACGCGACGGTAGCTTGAGGAAGGCCTGTGCCTAGCTTGGCGCCGCGCCGGTTGAAGAACGAATGACCAGCTCTGCCTCAACCGGCGGCGTGCTCTGCGGCTCCCGCTGTTCGATCTGGTCGATAAGCCTTGTGGCGGTTGTGCGTCCCAGCGCGGCGAAAGGCTGACGGACGGTGGTTAGGGGAGGGGCCGCGTATTCGGCAAGGGCAATGTCGTCCACCCCTACAACAGACACGTCTTCGGGGACAGAAAGCCCGGACTCATTGAGAGCCTTCAGGAGCCCAAAAGCCATTTCGTCACTGGAGACAAAGACCGCGGTAACCCCGGGGATGCTAGCGAGCGTCTTTCCGGCGCGGTAGCCGGATTCCGGCGTCCAGTCTCCAGGGAAAACGGGAGGTGGGACAATGCCCTTCTCCTGTAACGCGTTTTCCCACCCCTTCTCCCGCTCTTGAGCCTCCGGCCATGCCGGGTTTCCGGAGATATGCCAGACCGTCTTGTGGCCCAGGCTCAGCAGGTGCTCTGTAGCCAGGCGACCCATCTCGCGTTGGTTTGGGACCATGCGCTCATCTGGGGCCCCCGAATGGTCTGAGTAAGCAGTAGGGGTGCGTTCCATGCGCAGGCGGAGCGCATCATCCTCGAACGTAATGGGCGCCGCCAAAATGATCCCTTCAGCTCCCTGGCGTTCCAGGCGGTCGAAGACGGCCAGGTAGTCATCGCGCGTTGCGTGTTCGGGGACAGTCGCCGTGGTGACCGTGTACCCCTCGGCCGCCGCCGCTGCCTCAATTCCCAGGGCGACCGCCCCGGTTGAGTAATTGTTCGTCGCAACGTTGATCACTCCGATAACGCGCGTGCGTGCGGTCGCAAGGGCCGAGGCGCTCGAGTTCAGGCGGTAGCGCAGGTCCTCCATCGCTTGGCGCACGCGGCGAGCCGTTTCCGGGCGGACATTAGGATGCCCAGAAACGACCCGCGACACCGTCTGTGCGGAGACCCCTGCTGCACGGGCGACGTCAGCCTGGCTTGGCTGTCGCCCCCTGCCGGATTCCGCAGCCACTATCCCTTGACCGATCCTGCGGCCAGTCCCGACTGCCAGAAACGCTGCAGGGCAAAGAACAAGATGATCAGCGGGATGACACCCATCAGAGCCCCGAGCATGACTGCTCCCTTGTCGGGGGAGAAGTAGCTCATCATGCCGTAGAGGCCCAGCGTGACGGGCTTCAGTTCAGGCGAACTGATCATCAGCAACGGGAGAAGGAAGTTGTTCCAGGTAGCCACGAAGATGAACAGGAAGATGGTCACCATCGGGGGCGCAAGCAGGCGTAGAACGATCGTGAAGAAGATCCGGGCCTCGCCTGCCCCGTCGATCCGCGCAGCTTCCAACAGCTCCGTAGGCACCGAGGAACCTGCGTAGACCATCCCCAAGAACACCCCGAATGGGGAAACCATTGAGGGGATGATGATCGCCCAGATGGTGTTCACCAAGCCGAGAGCGTGGAACTCCAGGTAGAGGGGAACCGTCAGCAGAGCAATCGGGAGCAGGAGCCCACTCATGACCAGAGCCATGACGATCTTCTTGCCAGGGATGTTGAACTTCGCTAGCGAGTAGCCAGCCATGACAGAAAGCAAAGTTCCGATTGCGCCCGCAGCTGTTGAGTACAGGAGTGAGTTCCCTACCCAGCGCCAGAACAGTCCCTGCGTCCAAGCCATAAGGCTGTCGTAGTTCGCGCCAAGGGAGTCCCCTGAAAACCAGAACCCGGGGTGGGTGACCATGGCGGTGTTGCTCTTCGTGGAAGAGACAATCAGCCACCAAACCGGAGCCAGGAAGTACACCAGCGCGACGATCGCTAGGGTGACACCAAGGACGCGAGCCGCCTTTGAAGGCTGTGCGCTAGTCCCGCCCTTGGGTGCTCTTGAACGCTTCTTTCGAGAAGGCGCCGACTCCAATGCTTCTTCCCTAAGCGTGCCCGCGAGTGTAGTTGCAGTGGTCATACCAGGTCGCCTCCCTTGCGCTGAACCAGCGCGTAGATCGCGGCCAGAGCGCCGGCGATAACAGCCATGAGCAGTGAGATCGCGTTTGCAGGTCCGCTACCCGACGGGGTGATCTGCCCAAGTAGAGAGTTGTAAGCCATCATCATGGGCGTGTAGGCATCGCCCATCCACGGGTTCATGGTCTTCATGACTGTTGGCTCGTTGAACAGCTGGATCGTGCCGATGATCGACAGGAGGACAGCAAGGAGCGCAGCTCCACGGACCAAGGGAATCTTGATCTTGGTGGCAACCTGCCAGCCGCTAGCGCCGTCAATCCGCGCGGCCTCGTAAAGGTCGTGAGGGATCGCCTGGAGCGCGGCCAGGAAGATGAGCATGTTGTAGCCCATGTAGGTCCAAGTCGTCATGTTCGCCATTGAAAACAAGATGATGTTTGGAGCCATCAGGTTAGTGCCCGCAGGGAGAATGTCTTGGAACGGCGAAATCTGCGGGGTGTACATGTACACCCACACCATCGCGGCGATGATACCGGGAATGGCGTAGGGCAGGAAGTACCCGAGTCGGAAGAACGCCACTCGCTTTACCAGCATTGAGTCCAGGAGCAGCGCCAGCAGGAGTGCTCCACCGATCATGACCGGGATTTGGATTGCGCCGAAGAGCATTACTCGCCCAACGCCCTGCCAGAAAACAGGGTTCTGCGCGGCTGCGGAAAGGTTGTCTAGTCCCACAAACGTGTCGACTGTCCCACCGCCTCCGTAAAGGCCCTCGCCTTTAGGGACCTGAGAGAACAGTGCACTCTTTATAGAGACGATCACTGGGACTAGGAAGACCAGAATAAAAGCTAAGAAGAACGGGGCCAGGAATCCCCAACCCACTATTTTTTGCTTGCGGCTCCAAGCCGAAGCGCGCCTTTCTTTGGGCGCTTTGCCGACCACGGCCACTGCTTGCGTCATTGCTCACCCCTTGTTGTGCAAGCGGCCCGGCAGGTTTCCCTACCGGGCCGCGCGCTAGCTATTGTCCGGCGCTATTCGGCAACCGGGAGACCGAGGTTGGTCAGTGTTTCAACTGCCGTGCTCTGTGCCGTCTCAAAGATGGAGAAGACGGGGGTGGAGCCAGCTGCTGCGTTGTCAGCGGTTGCTGTCATCGCGGACAGGGCGGAGAAGCCAGGCATGTAGACGAACTTCGGGTTCAGCGACTCGGTCGCTTCAGCGAGAACCTTGGAAACGTCCTGGCCACCGAACTGTGCAAGAGCCTTCTCGGAGGTCTGGGGGTCGCCCTTTGCGGCAACAACCAGGCCCTGGCTGGTGAGGGGTTCGATCTGGGTGTTGAACCAGTCGTTGAACTCCATGGCCTGTGCCGGGTATTCGCAGCCCTTCATGACTGAAACGCCTGAGCCGCCGTCCGGGCCGGTCATCTTGCCTGCGCCGTATTCGGGCAGCAGGGCGACGCGCCACTGGCCTTCTGCGTCAGTGCCGTCAAGGCCGTCAAGCAGGAAGCCGGTTTCCCATGCGGCGCCAATGTGGCCGATGAGGGAGCCGTCAACAAGTGCAGCTTCGAAGCCGTCGCCCCAGCGCTGTTCAACCAGTGTCAGGTCCTTGTCCAGCAGGTTCTGCCAGAACTCGGCAACGACCTCGGAGCCCTTACCAACGGTGTCAACGACCCATTCGTCGTTTTCAGCCTTGAACCATTCGTCGCCAGCAGCAGCAGCCTGGGCGGACAGCCAGTAGGTTGCTTCGTCCGGTGTGAACGCGGTGAGGTACTTGCCAGCTTCAGCAGCCTTCTCAGACGCAGCGGTCAGGTCGTCGATGTGCTTGGGGACTTCGATGCCAAGGGCTTCGAACTCAGCTTCGTTGTAGAAGTAAACCAGCGGGCCAACGTCCTGCGGCAGGCCGACAATGGTTTCGCCAACGCGCATCATTGCGAATGCGCCGGAGGAGAAGTGATCTTCGTACTTCTTGGCTTCTTCAGTGACGTCTTCGAACAGGTCCTTCACGAACAGTTCGGGGACTTCGGCGTAGCCGGTCTGCGCCAAGCAGGGGCCTTCGCCAGCTTTGATGTCGGTCTCAAGCTTCATGATCATGTCGGAAGCTGCGCCGTCAAACTTAACGGTCTTGACCTGGATGTCTGGGTGTTCGTCGTTCCACACCGCGACAATGTCCTCAACCGAGGTCATGCCTTCACCGTCAGGGAGACGGTGCATGTACTCGATGGTTACGGGCTCGCTGGTGGATTCTTCAGGCTTGTTCTCTTCGCCGGACTCTTCATTGGTCGCGGCGTCCTTGGTGCCACCGCTACAGGCTGCAAGAGCAACCATGGACGCGGCCGCCATGGTCGCAAGAGCGACCTTGCGGAAGGACTTTCGTGAGTTGGACAAGTTTGCTCTCCTCTAACGTGGACGCATGGTTCCTTGTTTGCAGCGCCTTGGTAGGGCTGTGATGCCGACGCTACATTGAAATGTTTGCGCAATCAACGCCTGTTACCGAACCGTGATTATCGTGCCCCCAACGCCCGTGCCGCGCGGTTCGAAAGCGCGTGGCCACCAGTTGGGATGCTCCAACAAAACTGCGCGCGGGAAGTCCGGCGGTTGGACACTTCTTAACAAACCGGTCAGTCCTGGGTGAGGCACACCGGCGTGCTCCCCGGAGTTCCGCGCTCTGGCGCTCAAGACCTATGAGCTAGGCGTCATCAGTGTGGACTTCGATAGGAGGACCACGTTGAGGGCGACACAACAGTTGGGTTCGAAGAGGCCCTTGACGCCACTGAGGCCTTTAACGATTCCTACATGGAGTTGCTGGAGGCCTACCAGAAGTAGGGTTGTGCTGCTAGCTGACGCTGCCTGGGCTGCCCGCTTCAACCCAGGCATCTACGAAGTCCTGCCTGATGCGCCCGCGGGGCCCCACGTGGCCCAGGCCATGTTCTTCGACGAAGGTTGCGATGGCTGCACGGTTCTGTGCGTTTGTCTTTGATGCTGTCCGTCCGCCGGGTCTGCTCTGAGGCTGGGCTCCATGCACGGCAGAAACGGCTTTCTTGGGTTCGTTCTGTACGAAGGGCTGCAGCGTTTCTACAAGTTTGTTGAAGTTCTCCTCACTCAGGTGAAGCTCCCATGCATCCTTGTTAAGTGACAAGGTGACCGTCTCCCATTCCGGGAGGTCCTTTCCATCAAAACTGTCGGTTGCGATTTGGATTGTCCTAATGGCCATCTTTAGCTCCTTGAAGGTGAAGACCGGGGTTCTTCGGCTATTTTGATTATGCGCTATTTCCCTTGGAATCCGCGGAAGTTTTTTGGGGAGTCCCTGATCGAGACGCAGTTTGTCGAATAGGGCAGCTAAGCTGGTGACTTGAGCCACCATAAGGAGTGAACTCATAAGGAGTCATAGTGAGCAGCCCGATACCGATGCAGGAGATGAACGACGTGCCCGGACCTCAGCAATTGCAGGAGCAACCTCAGCCAGAAGCCCAGCCCGTGCCTGAGCGGGCGGAAGAAGAACGCCCAGTGTCGCCCCGCATGGCGGCAGGCTATTTCGGGCCTGACGAAGATCGGATGGACCGTGCTGCGGCAGATCTCGACGCCGCCATCCAGCAGATTGGCGACAACCCTACGGTCGAACAGCTTTTCGCCGCAGCTGAAATCCAGGCACTCATCTCGATTGCCGGGGAACTCCGCAGCATCAGAGAGGCGGGGATCAGCCAGGGAGATGTACTTTAAACCCGCGTGATTGCAACAAAAACCCCGGTAACCATTGGGTTGCCGGGGTTAAATCGCGGAGGATGGGGGATTCGAACCCCCGAGGGCTTGCACCCAACACGCTTTCC
>CAYFUU010000031.1:3058-14121 GCA_964346595.1 uncultured Actinomyces sp. | reverse complement strand
CTTGCGACCTCTTCGTCCCGAACGAAGCGCGCTACCAAGCTGCGCCACACCCCGAGCCTGAGTGATCAGACTGCACAAGTATAGAAGCGGCGCCGCTCTATGGCCAAGCCCAAAGGGACGCGCTGGCTAAACAGTGAGGGAATAGGCAACAGTCGGTGGCGCAGCTGGGTGCTGGCTGGCTCTCCCTAGCTGGGGACCAGGTGCAGGATCGACACTTCCGGCCTGCAGAACAGTCGCACCCGCGCAAAGCGGGAGGTACCGAGGCCAGCAGAAATGTGCAGCCAGGACTGGGCCTTAGCAGTCATCCAGCGGTAGAGGCCACGCGAGTACTTGATGTCAATGTCCGTGTTGTTGACCAGGGCCCCGAAGAACGGCAGGCGGATCTGTCCGCCGTGGGTGTGACCGGAGAAGATCACGTCGGCACCAAGGTTAGTGAACTCGTCAAGCACGCGACGGTAGGGTGCATGTGCCAAAGCAAGCCGGACCGTTGGTTCTTCTCCCCAAGCCGCCACAGGCTTCGGCATGTGATCCCGCAGAATATGAGGGTCATCCACCCCCGACAAAGCAACAGGCACAACTCCGAAAGGCGAAGGCACGTCAAGTTCGACGCTGCGGTTCGTTAGGTCAATCCAGCCAAGGCCCGCTAGGTCCCTGACCACTTCAACCCAAGGCAAGTCCGGGGTAGTAACAGCCGCTTTTTCCCCCGCTTTCTCGTGGTGCCTGGGGTCAAGATAAGAAGCCCACGACTTCGGTTCAGGAAGGTAGTAGTCGTTTGACCCCAACACGAAAGCGCCCGGGCGACTAGTCAGCGGGGCAAGCGCATCCAAAAGCAGTGGGACTCCACTCAGGTCACTCAGGTTGTCGCCTGTAGAGACAACAAGGTCGAATTGCTCTTCTTCTGCAACCTTCTTAAGGAAACGGATGATGAAGTCCTGTCCTGAAAACAAGTGAAGGTCAGAAATGTGGAGAACGCGGAGGCCAGCAAAACCCGACCGGGCAGGGATCGGGACCCTCAGATGCCTCACTTTAGGGAAACGCGACTCTAGGTGACCAAGGGCCAGAGTTCCAATGGCCCCAAGCGTCGCAACTCCGCCTGCTGCAGCGACCGAGCGCATGAAACCAACAAACCTGGACCCGAAGACCGAACGTTGCTCACCGAGTTCTTCGAGATACCTTTTGCGGCGCATCATCCCTCCCCAGCGGCAGCGTCGTCGGCGGGCGCCGCCTCTTCTGGCGCGGGGGCCGGGGCTGGCTTCGGGACAGGCTTGTTACCGATGAACACCTCTGGGATTGGTTCCACAGGAGTGTCTTCCAGTGCCTGCGTCATGTACTGCGTCCACATCGGCCCAACGAACGTTCCACCGTAAACGTTCTTGTAGAACTGTCCGTTGATCCACACGTCCTGCACGGGCGTGGAGGAGTGGGCTGCGTAGCCGGCCCAGGCTGCGGCGGCCAGTTGCGGGACGAACCCAACCATCCACGTGTTGTCGTTGAAGTCCGTGGTTCCTGACTTGGCAGCAAATGGACGCCCCACCTGGTAGGGGTATGTTGCAGCCGTCTTCTCTAGGACAGTCGCCACCTGCTGTGCGACGGTCGGGTCGATCGCCGGCGAACAGTTCGGGGAATAGGTTTTGATGATGCTCCCGTCAGCTGCTTCCACTTCCATCAGGGCGTTGGGTTCGCAACGCGTCCCGTTGTTCGCGAGGGTCGCGTAAGCGCTGGCCATGGCAAGCGGCGTCACCGGTGTCGTCCCGATGATGTTCGAGGGGTAGGTTGCCACCGTCTCCCCAGTGGACTCGTCCTTCACACCCATTGCTGCGGCCCGCTCAAAGATCTGGCAGAAGTCAACTTTAGAAGCCATGCTGGCGAAGGCCTGGTTCACCGAGAGGGTCGTGGCTTGGACGATGTCGTAGGTTCCGTTCTTGCCGTCGATGTCACCTACGGTCCAGGATTCTGTAACGATCGGCCTCCCATCGCACTTGAAGGATCCGTTCGGGTAGGTGCGGGTTCCGCCCACTTTTTCGTAGGCAGAATGTCCCTCATAGAACCATTCCACCAGCGTAAACATCTTGAAGGTTGAACCCGGCAGAAAGCCGGTGCCACCACCGTGTGCTGCGTCGACGGAGTAGTTGACGGGAGTGGCGCGCGGGTTCGACTCCGACGCGATCCCAAACGGCGTGTTCTGCGCCATCGCAACGATTTCTCCCGTGTTGGGAACTAGAGAGACTATCAGGGTGTTGACGCCTGAAGGATCATCAACGGGGACCCGGTCCGTGACTGCTTGGTACGCCGCAGCTTGTTTGGGCTGCTGAAGCGTCGTGCGGATAGTGAGTCCCCCCGTGTTCAGTAGGCGTTCGCGATCACTGCGTTCCGCACCGAATGCTGGGTCGTCGAGAAACGCGGCAAGCGCGTACTCGCAGAAGTACGCTGCCGAACCTGCGGTTGAGCAGCCAGACACCAGGTTCTCAGGGTTCAGCATGTCGACCACAGGGATTGACTTGGCTTCGTAGCGTTCAACAGAGGTTATGTAGCCGCGCTCTTCCATTTCGTAAAGGACCAGGTCGCGGCGTTCCTGTGACTCTTCAGGGTTGATGAGCGGGTCGTAGAGCGAGGGAGAGTTGACGGCGCCTGCTAGTAGGGCCGCCTCCCCGATGTTCAGTTCGCTAGCGGACTTAGAGAAGTAGGCGCGTGATGCCGCTTCAACCCCGTAAATGTTGACGCCGAATGTTGCCAGGTTCAGGTAGCCCGTAAGGATTTCGTCCTTCGTCATCTGCGCCTCAAGCGCAACAGCGTAGCGAGCCTCCCTCAGCTTGCGTGCGATGGAGATCTCTTGCGCCTCATCGATTAGATCCTGGTCTCCTGCTTGGATGCCTTGGTCCATCAGGATGTTCTTCACGTATTGCTGCGTGATGGTTGAAGCACCCTGGGTACCGCCGCCGGTGAAGTTGTTGACGACGGCTCGAACCACGCCGTCGGGGTCGACTCCGTGGTGGTTCATGAACCGCCAGTCCTCGACCGCGACAATCGCTTCTTTCATGACTGGGGCGATCTGTTCGGAGGTGACCAAGATACGCCGTTCTGTGAAGAACTGCGCCAGGACGCGGCCGTCGGAATCCAGCATGCGCGACCCTTCGGAGGGCTGCGCTACCTGGAGTTCCGCGGGCATTTGGTTAAAGGTCTCAGGCAGCGCCCGCACCGTCGCGCCCGCTGCGCCCACTACGGGGATCGCGAGTCCCGCGCCAAGCAGACCGAGCATTGAACCGATCAGGCCGACGGAGACGACTAGCGACACGAACTGCAGAAACGATGTTCGCCTGCTGGTAGGCTTCTTGGTCTTGCTAGGCATGGCGCCAGTCTACTGAGTAGGGTGGGGCGTAACAGTATTAGTTCTCTTTAGAGTTTCGGGTCACATGGGCGTGATAGCCGAGATGCGGGGGTTCCACACGATGGCGCGGTGGGTTGAACCGAACGAGTGGGTTGCGAGCGCACTTTGTGCAGCGGACCCTCCGGACGCGTTGTTTGTGCAGGGCGCTGCCCAACGGCAGGCGCGACTGCGGTGCATTGGCTGCCCAGTTCGTCTTGAGTGTCTTGCTGAAGCGTTGCAGTGGCACAGTGAGTTCGGGGTTTGGGGTGGCCTCACCGAAAGGGAGAGAAGGGCGCTGCGGCGCAGCTACCCCCATGTTGAGGACTGGCTGACCTGGCTGCTCACGTCTTCTGATGAGTTAGCGGAAGCTATCCGGGTGGAGCAGCCACCCCAGGTTCTCGCTAGGGTGCGAAGACAATCGCGCGCCGTTCCTGCATGACGACCTCACGGCGTTGGTCGCTAAGCTGAATCCATGACTAGATGGGAATACGCGACAATACCGCTGCTAATCCACAACACGAAGGCGATCCTGGACACTTGGGGCGATGACGGCTGGGAGCTGGTCCAGGTCGTCCCGGGCCCAACTAACCCAGAAAACTTGGTTGCGTACCTAAAACGCCCCAAAGCCTAGGCTTTGGGAGCGTTCTAGAAACGTTAGCTAGCGGGCTCGCCTTGCGAGGCGGTCAACGTCCAGCAGGGTGACGGCGCGGCCCTCCAGGCGGATCCAGCCGCGGGACACGAAGTCAGCGAGCGACTTGTTTACGGTTTCGCGCGAGGCGCCGACCAGCTGAGCCAGCTCTTCTTGCGTCAGGTCATGAGGGACGTGCACGCCGCCCTCAGAAGGCGTACCGAAGCGGTCAGCAAGATCCAGCAGGGACTTGGCGACGCGACCGGGAACATCTGAGAAGACCAGGTCCGAAAGCGATTCGTTCGTGCGGCGCAGGCGCTGCGCAAGGGCGCGAAGCATGTGCTTGGCGACCTCTGGGCTGTTGTCCAGCACTGCCACCAGATCCGCGTGATCCAAGGACAGTAGCGAAGCCGACGACACGGCGGTCGCAGTTGTCGAACGGGGGCCTGGATCAAACAGCGTCAGTTCCCCGATGATTTCGCCTGGGCCAAGAATGGCCAGGAGCGATTCGCGCCCGTCTTCAGAGCTGTGTCCTAGCTTGATCTTGCCTTCGGTGATTATGTAAAGGCGGTCCCCAAGGTCGCCTTCTTCGAAGAGGACCTCCCCGCGACGCAGCGACGTCTGGGTGGTGCGCGCGGCAAGCGCAGCGAACTGCTGTTCGTTTAGGCCAGCGAAAAGGGGTACACGGCTAATGAACTGGTTGTCGAGGCTCATCCCTACTCCGATGCGATTTGAGAAATAGAACTGATGGGGACGCAGATGCGAGTTCCCTCACTCAATCATAGAGTCTAAGCGGGAATGCACCTATTGTCGGTGCCTTCAGGACTCGAAAGACCTATGCGCCTTTTAGGTTCGTTGTCCTGGACTAGTTGTTCCCAGCTTTCTGGGCCCAGCGAGGCTTGACACCCGCAGGGTTGACCTCTGCCACCATTACGCGCGTCGCTTCTTCTCGCCGACCCGCACGCCGAACCGCAGCAAGGCTGATACCAAGGCCAAGCAGCATGGTTCCGGTGATCACTAGCACGCCCGTGAACCCGGTGAGTTCCAGACAGCCGACAACGTTGCCACCGAAAGCGTTGAAATTGCGGAAGCCGTCAAGGTATTGAGTAATGAACTGGTCCGTGTAAGCAGGAACCGCAAGGAAGGGTAGTCCCACCAAAAACAACAGGCTCCCCGAAATGATCACGCCCAGACTTGAATGCGCTGCGATTATTGCGGCTAGCACCAGGATGAGCAGGCCACCGCCCAGTTCGATCAATGCTGCAGGGTTGATCGTCCCGGTTTCCCACGGGTTTCCCACGGCGAACGCTAGACGCGCGGCCGAATCGCTGAGCAAGTACCACGCGACGGGTGTGAGCAGCGTGATCACGACAGCGCTCAGCCAGCGTGCGCCCGCTCTGGAAGGGAGCGTTGGGAGAACCGAGGCTTCTGCCAAGATCACGTTGTCGGAAGCCATCAACTGGTCGAACGACTGTTGGGGCCTGCCGGAGCGGCGCGGGAACGGCTCTCCGGCCGCTTGAGTTTCGGCAACCGTGCTTGCAGCGACCACGGACTGTCTCGCAACCACTGCGGGATCTTCCACCTGGACGGGGATTGTCTCTGTCCGCGATTGCAGCACGTCCGCAGGCATCGCCCCAACACTGGGTGAGGTGGGAAGCCTAACCGTCTCCTCCGCTGCCATGAACGCTCCGTCCGGCACCACAGCCGTCTCTTCTGCGGTTGCTGTCTGGATGCCGCCAACTAGCTCCGACTGGGTCACTTCTTCGATCTCATCGAACGCGCCCTCATCCTCCGGATAGCCTCGCTCATCGTTGCTGTTCATCTTGGCCCCCCTCACCTGCACTTTGGTTCAAACCTACTGGCCCGCGCGCGCCGCCCCTTCGCGGCGCTCCGGGCATTCACTAAGAATCAGTGCGCTTCCCGCCCTTCTTGCCAGATACGGTTGCTGGGATGAACAACGCAACCGGGGCCGCCCTTCAAGATTTCGTGGACGAGGAGTCCGTGCACCGAGCCTGCGCCGAACTGAGGTTTGCGGAAGCGCTAAGGCGCCGCTCTGAGGAAGCCCGCACTGAGGCGAGCGTTCAAGAAGCAGCTCTTCTTGCTTGGTTAGAAGGAGCGCGCGGCAGTGCCAGCGAACTCCGTGAACTTTCGATGAGGCCCGCAAAGGAGTTTGAAGTAGCCGCGAGCGACCCCGCCATGGCGGTGGCCTTAGGGACCTGGCAGGCAGCGTGGCGACTGCAGTCGGAACTTCCGCCGCTGAACGAGGGGGTCGCCACTTTCTCGCAAGGCAGGTCCGCGCCTGCGGTGCTTGCCACATTGAATCGCGATGTCTTGTCGCCGCTGGTTCGCAGCGGCTCGATCCCTTTGGAACAGGTAGCGATTCCGCAGGACCCTGCCACGATGACGCGCGTGCTTCAGCTGGCATCCGGCACGGGCGGCTCTGTCCTGACCCGGACCGCGACGGTGCTCCGTCTGCTACTGACTCAACCCGTTTTCCCGCACGGGAATGTGGCGACGGCCTTCCTGTTTGCTAGGTGGTTGCTCATGAGCAGTGGGGTGGAGCCAACCGGGGTTGCGCTGCTCTCTCATTACGCCTCGCAGAACCCGAACCAGTTCGCGGCTCTGAGAGAAGCCGGCACTGAAGAACAGTGGAGGGCCTTCGCTCTCGCTTCGGTTGGTCAGGGGGCCCGGGCCGGGATGATAGTTGCCCGCAGCGTCCAAGCTGGGAAGCCTCTGGGCCTCTAGACACGTCTCAGGGACCTGAACTCACATTGATCGCCTAAAGCACTTATCCACAGGGCGGCGCCCCTGTCGCGCAAGGATGGCACCCGAATTGTTTCGATGGGCACATGGAAACAACGAATGCGGTCGTAGCGCTACATTTCGAAGACGCGAGAACTCGGCGGATGGTGCACGACCTGGCAACGTTAGCTGGCGCGAATGCGACTGCTCTGGCCAGCAACGGCCAAGCGAACCTAGCCTCGGACATTTTGCTGCTTGCCCAGGCCGGGCTGCGTCTCCCTGCGGGGTGCAGGCCTAAGAGACTGGTGCGCGTCGGTGACACAAGGATTCCGGGTTCACCGGAAGCTGCCGATGTTTGGTTGCCTGGAGACGGGGCAGAGCTGATAGCGCTAGTTCGGGACCACATTGAACGCTCACATGAGTCTCTTCCACGGACCATCCTGGTTGGCTCGTGGCACGGTGGCGGTGGATCCAGTTCCACTGCGCTCGCGGTTGCAGGAGCACTTGATGGCGCTGTGCTGGACGCTTCAGCTTCACCAAGCTTTCCTGCTGACCAGGAGCAAGACGGCTTGGACTGGGACCAGGTTGAAGTTGCCGACATGCCTTCCGGGGGTGCGCTCGCGTCTGCTTTGCCGAATGCGCGAGGGGTTCCGGTGCTGACAGCTAGGCTTGGGAGTTCTCCTCGTCCGGACGACCAGCGGGTTGCTGCAGCAGTTGAGGTTCTTCCCTGCCCCGCGGTGATTGACTGTGGGACCGACCTTGCTGGGATGGCGGCTCTCTGGGATCGCTTGCTTCAGTCGGGTCAAAACACGCAAGCCCTGCTGGTAGGGCGAGCCACGGACAGCCACGCACGCGCGTGTGCCAGAGCCTTAGCTCTCCTTTCTCCTGAAGAAGGGGGGCCTTCTCTCACCGCGCTCAGTATTGGCCGCGAATCTGGGCTCTTCAGGATTGCCCAAGACCGCTTCCCCGTCTCCTGGAAGCGTGCGCCAGCAACGCGCGGTAAGCGGAGGTGGAAGAAAGTTGTTGCAACGCTCTAGGCGCCGGCGTGAGGAAACTAAGAAAGACCCAAGGAAGCTGGCAGCACGTGGAATGGGGACGGCCGAAGCGATCGCTGCAGCCACTCCGGGCTACGTGGGTGCAGGGTCCCGGGCTTTGCAGTGGAGGGAACTCTCGGCCGCTGCCACGGGGATTCCTGCCGATTTGCTGGATTACCTGGAAAGCGGAGAGGTCACGGACCTGCTTGTGAATGACGGAACGGTTTGGGTTGCGCGTGGCACTGGTCTTGAGCGAGCCGACGTGGCGTTGGGTCCGCCAGACCAAGTGCGCCAGGTTGCTGTGCGGATGGCGGCTGCGGCAGGGAGACGTTTGGATGACGCAAGCCCGATGGTTGACGCGGTCCTTGGGGGACGCTACCGGCTTCACGCCGTTCTCCCGCCCATCAGTAAGACAGGAGCCGCAATCTCACTGCGTGTCGTCGCATCCAAACCCTTTTCTCTTGAGTCCTTGGTGGAAAGCGGTAGCCTTCATCCCCGCGTGGCGCGGGTCTTGCGGCAAGACGTGCAAGAGGGCCGTGCGGTCTTGATAAGTGGGGGAACGGGGGCTGGGAAGACCACCTTACTCGCGTCGCTACTTGGGTTGGTGCAAGCCAATCAACGGATTGTCTGCATTGAGGAGGCGAGCGAGTTGGTGATCGACCACCCTCACGTTGTTCACCTGCAAAGTCGGGATACGAATGTTGAGGGAAGTGGAGGCTTGGGGCTCGCGGAGCTTGTGCGGGCAGCAATGCGGATGAGGCCCGACCGGCTGGTGCTGGGAGAGTGCCGTGGGGCAGAGGTTCGTGAGGTCTTGACGGCCATGAACACGGGGCATCGCGGTGGGGCGGCGACTATTCATGCGAACTCTATAAGGGACGTCCCGGCAAGGCTGGTTGCTTTGGCGTCTCTAGGGGGACTGTCACCGCAAACCACCACTTTGCTCGCAGCGAGCGCATTCGACCGATTGGTTCACGTTTCCCAGGACCGGCAGGGTCTCAGGTACGTCAGCGCGCTGGGCACTCTAGAAACTCGACATGGCGCCTTGGTTGGGACGGAACAGTTGAGGGTGGAGCGCTCCGGCCGGACAGCCCTGGATCTGCTTTGAGTCCCGACGCTGCGCTGACTCTGGCCGCTGTCGCGACCGCGGCGCTCGTGGGGTTGTGGGCAGTGCAGAAAAGTGTAGAGGCCGCGCAGTTCCACGCTTTCCTGAAGGAGCTAGGCCCCCGGGCGACTGCGAACCTAGGCAGGCAAAGACGCTTCAAGCGGCGTCGGAAAGAGGCTCAGCTGCAGGCTGAGGACGTTGGGAGCCTGTGCACCGAGGTCGCCGCGCGTCTTCGCGCCGGTGCCCCGCCCCTCGACGCATGGGGTGCTGCCCTAGAACGCGCAGGGTGGGACACTTCTGGTGTAGAGAATGGCGGCGGACGGGTCGAAGACCTGCTGGCAAGCGCGGGGCCCGTTGGGGACACCGTGGTGGTGGGGATGGCGTTCAGCGCCAAGACAGGGGCCCCTCTTGCCGGGATCTTAGAGCGACTCGCAGCGTCCGTGACGGACGGAACGCGCACCCAGGACGCTGTGAAGGTTGCCTTTTCTGGTCCTAAAGCTTCTGCCCGCGTCCTCACCTTCCTTCCCCTTATTGGGCTTCTGGGCGGCGAGCTGCTGGGCGCCGCGCCCTTGCTGTGGTTTAGTTCCGGCCCGCGCCAGCTACTGCTTGGCAGCGTCGGGCTTGCACTCACTGCGGCCGGCTACCTGGCTAGCCAGAAGATGATTAGGGGTGCTCTTGAATCTGCGAGCCAAATCAGTTTGGCACCGGTCTTCTGTGATCTGGCCGCAGCTGGGGTGACAAGTGGGTTGAGCGTTCCCTCAACACTGGAAGCCCTCGGGGCGGCTTCGGGGGCCGAAGGTTTGGTCCACATTGCCCGGGAGCTACAGCTCGGTGCCTCCTGGAAGGACGCGTGGGAAGAGGCTCCGCTGAGCGCGGAGCTCTTGAAGGGCGCGCTTGAGCCCGCGTGGGTCGACGGGATCTCCCCGATCTCGCTGTTGCGCGCTTCCGCTGATCAATCCCGCGCCACCAGCGTCACCCGCGCCCGCAGCCAGGCGGAAAAGCTAGGGGTGAAGCTTTCTTTCCCGCTGGGAGGACTGCTACTCCCTGCATTCGTAGTCCTGGGTTTGGTCCCTGTTTTCTTCTCACTTGTTGCGGGGCAGTTCACGGGCTTTTTCGGCTGACCGGCTCAGATACGCTTGGCACCATGGAAGAGAACACGACCCAGACGACGACCGAGTTGCAAGGAGCTTTCGATGCGCCTTGGTGGCGTCAGGCGGTCGTCTACCAGATCTATCCGCGTAGTTTTGCGGATGCCAACGGCGACGGATTGGGGGACATCCGTGGGATCACGTCAAAGGCCGACTATTTAGAGGACCTGGGTGTCGACGCTGTCTGGCTCAGTCCTTTTTATCCTTCGGCGCTCGCGGACGGCGGGTACGACGTTGCCGACTACCGCGACGTCGACCCCCGTCTTGGGACCCTTCAGGACTTTGACGCAATGGTCGAAGCTCTTCACGACCGCGGAATCAAGGTTGTTGTAGATATCGTCCCAAACCACACCTCGAACCTGCACGTGTGGTTCCAGGAAGCTCTTGCCGCTGGTCGCGGGTCGAAAGAACGTGAGCGCTACATCTTCCGTGAAGGGAAAGGGCCAGACGGTTCTGAGCCGCCCAGCGACTGGGTTTCCGCCTTCGGTGAACCTGCCTGGACTCAGGTTGATGATGGCCAGTGGTACCTGCACCTGTTCGCCAGCGAGCAGCCGGACCTGAACTGGGATAACCGCGAGGTTCACGACGAGTTCTTGAAGACTTTGCGGTTCTGGTCGGATCGGGGCGTCGACGGTTTCCGGGTCGATGTTGCAAACTCGCTGACGAAGGACCTAAGCGAACCACTGCCTTCCTGGGAAGAGCTGAACGCTCTGCCCACCGGTGACGGTAAGCACCCGATCTTTGATAGGGACGAAGTCCAAGATATTTACGCCGAGTGGCGGGAAGTCTTCAACTCATACGACCCGCCCCGCACCGCTGTAGCCGAGGCATGGGTGGACTCTGACCGGGTCCCCCGCTACGCGAACCCGAACAGCCTGGGACAAGCCTTCAACTTCGACCTACTCAAGGCAGACTTCGACGCGGATCAGTTCAAGAAAATCGTGACTCACAACGTCGATTTGGCGAAGAAGTCTGGCTCTTCCAGCACCTGGGTCCTTTCTAACCACGACGTGGTGCGTCACCCCACCCGCTACGGGCTGCCTGT
>CAYFUU010000031.1:1372-2958 GCA_964346595.1 uncultured Actinomyces sp. | reverse complement strand
GGGTCCTTTCTAACCACGACGTGGTGCGTCACCCCACCCGCTACGGGCTGCCTGTCCCAACCCGCAATAAGGACGGGGTGGAACCTGACCAGAAGCACGGGAACGAGTGGCTGCTGGCAGGCGGTAAAGACGCTGAAGTGGACCGCAGTGCTGGCTCCGACCGGGGCCTTGCCGCAACCCTGTTCATCCTGGGCCTGCCCGGCTCAACCTACGTCTACCAGGGCGAGGAGCTGGGCCTGCACGAAGTTGGTGACATCCCCGCCGAAGACCGCCAGGACCCCACCTTCTTCCGCTCGGCTGGCACCGAGGTTGGCCGTGACGGTTGCCGCGTCCCGTTGCCGTGGTCGCCCAAGGGTCCCTCGTTCGGGTTTGGCAACGCAGCCCCTCACATGCCGCAGCCGGACTGGTTTGCCGATCACGCTGTCGACGCACAGGGCGAGGGCAGTGTTCTGCACACCTACCAGGACGCGCTCGCTTTGCGCAGGCAGCTGCAAACGGACGAGGACATGGTGTGGGTCGACACCGGGCGCAGCGATGTCCTCGCATTTGAGCGGCCCGGCGGCTGGACTGTCGTCACCAACTTCGGGGATGAACCCTTCGATCTAACCGCCATCACCGACCAGGCAGATCAGGCAGATAAGGCAGATCAGGCGGCCCAAGTGTTAGTTTCTAGTAAGCCTCTTGAAGGCGACCTGCTGCCCGCGGCAACTACCGCATGGCTGCAAACCCAGCCTAGAAGCTAGGGAGGAGCTGCAATGGCAGCCGAGCTATCCGCCCACGCCCCGACCACAGATCGCGTGATCTTTGCTCACCGTGGTTTGAACCGGGTTGCGCCTGAGAACACCATGCCGGCGTTCGAACTTGCGGCCGGTGCTGGCGTGGGCTGGATAGAGACGGATGTCGACGTGATCAAGGACGGCACGGCGATCCTGATCCATGACTCAACTCTTGACCGAACCACAAACCGGACTGGCAGCATCTACGACCTCACGAAAGCGGACCTGCCGGCCATTGACGCCGGCAGCTGGTTCAGCCCCGAGTACAAGGGGACTCGGATCCCGACGCTTCGTGAGCTGGTTGCTTTCTTGAACGACAGGGAAATGAACTGCAACCTGGAACTTAAAAGCCACGAAACGGGGCGTGCCGGCACTCTGCGCATGGTTGACGCAGTCATTGAGGAGCTTTCGGAGCTAAACCCGGAGAGGGAGCTGATTGTCTCCTCGTTCTCACCGAGTTTGCTGCAACGGTTCCACGAACGTGCCCCGCAGCTCACGACAGCGATGCTCTGGGAGACATCGAAAATCCCAGACGACTGGAAGTTGGTGTTGGAGTTCACCGGGGCTTCTTACGCTCACCTTGGGAACGAAGGCCTGACTCATGAGCGGGTCCGACAGTTCAGGGACGCGGGATTCGGTGTAAATGTTTATACCGTGAACGCTAAGGACCGCATCAACCAGCTCTTCAACTGGGGTGCGACCGGGGCTTTCACGGATGTCGCCCCTGAAATGCTGCACCTGCAAGGCTAGGTTACGACGCGAAACTCTCTGTGAGGCCCAGCAGAACAGCGGTCACTCCGTTGATGGTTC
>CAYFUU010000031.1:0-1272 GCA_964346595.1 uncultured Actinomyces sp. | reverse complement strand
GACGCGAAACTCTCTGTGAGGCCCAGCAGAACAGCGGTCACTCCGTTGATGGTTCCTACGCCGAATACATGCTGGTAGATGAGAAGTTCGCGGGGCGCATCCCCGACGGCGTGGACGTGAATGAGATGGCTCCGATCCTTTGCGCCGGCGCCACCGTCTACAAGGGCCTAAAAGAGACCGAAGTCAGGCCCGGCCAGTGGGTCGTGATCTCAGGTGTTGGCGGGCTTGGTCACATCGCTGTCCAATACGCGATCGCAATGGGCATGCGGGTCGTGGCAGTGGACGTTGACCCCGCGAAGCTTGAGCTCGCTGCAAAGCAGGGCGCGGAGGTGACTGTGAACGCCAGGGAAGTTGACCCGGTGACCGCTGTGCATGACGCTATTGGTGGCGCTCACGGCGTTCTGGTTACCGCCGTTCACCCGACCGCTTTCTCCCAGGCGATCAGTATGACTCGCCGCGATGGGACCATTGTGCTGGTGGGTCTGCCCCTGGCACTTTTGAGGTCAACATTTTCGACGTGGTGCTTCGCGGCCTGACTATCCGCGGTTCTATTGTCGGCACGCGCCAGGACCTGCAAGAGGCCATTGACCTCTACGCGGCTGGGAAGATCCACCCGAGCGTCTCCGTCGAGAACATTGACGAAGCCGTTGCCGTCTTGGACCGTT
The DNA here is from genome assembly GCA_964346595.1 of uncultured Actinomyces sp. Lineage (GTDB taxonomy): Bacteria > Actinomycetota > Actinomycetes > Actinomycetales > Actinomycetaceae > Scrofimicrobium. The sequence continues at coordinate 607 of CAYFUU010000031.1, read as the reverse complement.
TGGAAAAGGGGCAGGTTGAAGGCCGCGTCGTTCTGAGCGTTAACTAGAGGTGCTCCTCCCTCAGGGGAGTTGCTCTCAACTGCGTTGTCCCCAAGGGGGCTCACTGGTGGGTTCCCACAGGTTTCTGTGGGGACCCGGCAAAGCCACGCGGCGGCAGCTTGAATGTGGGGACATTCCAACCCAGTGAGAGGAAAGTCCCCGTGGAAACACTCAAGCATTCAGCCCTTGCCACCTACGTGAAGCTCCAGGTCCGTGCGCAAGATTCTGCAGCGAAGCATGCAAAACCGCCAGCGCCCGCTACCCCAACCAGCCCGACGGACGACAGCGAGGAAGGGTCGACGACGGTCGAGTACGCCATCGGCGCTGTCGCAACCGCCGCTTTCGCAGGACTCTTGCTTGCTGTTCTCAAGTCTGGCGGCGTCAAGCAGATGCTGAACAACATCATCCAGACCGCGCTGAGCATGTAGCCCCTGTAAGTCGGGCCGACGGCTCCGGCGCCGACCCCAGGTTCGACGCCGACCAAAGCCCACGGACTAGGAGGTCCGCCTTTGGGCGTTCAGCCGATCGCTAGAAAGTCACCGAGGCACGTCTTAATCTCCTCGAGGCA
>CAYFUU010000030.1:13859-15569 GCA_964346595.1 uncultured Actinomyces sp. | reverse complement strand
ATGCTTGGCTAGAGGCTTGGCTAGAAGCTCGGCCAAATGCGGTTGATGTTGGGCTAAGTGCGGGCTAACCAAGAAGGGAGCGGGCAAGCTCCAGGTCGGCAGGGAGGGTCACCTTGAAGGCGAGTTCGCTGCCCGGAGTCGTCAGGACCGGGTGGCCTTCCTGCCGGACCAGGGTTGCGTCGTCGGTGGCGGCCGTGGCCTCACTGTCAGCGCGCTCTGCGGCGCGTTCGTGAGCGTCGAACAGAACGTCCCACCGGAAAGCTTGTGGGGTTTGAACAGCCGCCAAAGTAGAGCGGTCTAGAGCCTCTGCGACTAGTCCCGCTGGCCCCACGCCGGGGTCAATGCTCACGATCGTGTCGGTGACTGGCAGGACAGGGATCACTGCGGGTGCCCCAGCTTCAATGAGCTCAATCAGGTTGTCGAACACTCCCGGTGGGGTGAGACAGCGCGCGGCGTCGTGAACTAAGACGGGGGTTGAATCCTGCAGGGCGCCGCCTGCTGCTAGCTGAACTTCCTTTAGGCCTGCAAGCACCGATCCCTGACGGCTAGCACCGCCCGGAACCACGCTCACCTTGGGCGCATCTGCTGAGGTTGGCATTGCTTCCACTGAGGCGCGAACTGCTTCTTCGAACCGTGTCTCTTCCCCCGCAGGGCAAGTGATGACAACGCCCGCTAGACCCTTCGATTGGAGGACGCGTTCTAACGCAAGTTCCAAGATGGTTTGGTTCCCAACGCGGACCAGTGCTTTGGGCCTGTTTGCACCAAGACGCGAGCCGGAGCCCGCGGCCGTCAGAACAACCCAAGCGCCAGCCATCGCCCGTGCTACTCAGCTTTCTTTGCTGGAGCCTTCTTGGCTGGAGCTTTCTTAGCCGGAGCTGGTTTGGTTGGGGCTGCTTTGGCAGGAGCTGCTTTAGCAGGGGCTTTCTTAGCTGGTTCCTTCTTAGCAGGACCAGCCTTCTTCGCCTTCTCGGCTTCCTCAGCTTCGGCTTCCTTAGCTGCTTTAGCGGCAACCATCTCAATGCCCTCATCAAGAACGCCGTTCAGGAACTCCGTCGCGGCATCCTCGTCCTCTTCCCTAGCAAGCGCAATCTCAGAGGTCAGGATCTGGCGGGCTTTCGCAAGCATGCGCTTCTCACCCGTGGACAAGCCTTTGTCGCGGTCGCGGCGGTAAAGGTCACGAACCACTTCAGAGACGCGAACAATGTCGCCCGACGCGATCTTCTCCTGGTTCGCTTTGAAGCGGCGCGACCAGTTCGGGGGCTCTTCAACATCCAGTTCTTGGAGGACCCCAAGGACCACCTTCACACCGGCTTCATCCACAACGTCACGGACGCCAACCAGGTCGACGTTTATCGCGGGAACCTGAATCGTCAGATCACCGTCATCGACGCGGAGCACCAGATATTCGGTTTTCTCGCCATCGAGTTCGCGGATAATGATCTCTTCGATTAGGGCTGCTCCGTGGTGAGGGTAGACAACCGTCTCACCGACCTTGAACGTCATTCTTTGGGGCTCCTACTCACCTGTTCACGCCAGGTGTTTTAGTTGTCTGGATTCAGCTGCTGGCAGTCGTAGCGCCGGGCTTTAAGCATTTTTGTGCTCCAGCATTCTACCAACTTTGTTGCCGATTCTGTTCCTCTGTCCGCGAAGGCGTCTTGACGTTAGAGCCCTTGCTTTGGGCGCGTAGTCCCCCGTGCTTTGGGCGCGTAG
>CAYFUU010000030.1:4287-13759 GCA_964346595.1 uncultured Actinomyces sp. | reverse complement strand
TGCTTTGGGCGCGTAGTCCCCCGTGCTTTGGGCGCGTAGCTCCGCTGCGCGCCCAAAGCACGGGTTCGTGTTACTGGGGTGCTACTTGCCTTGGTTGGCGACAGCGTCAATCTTCGCCTGCGCCTCTGGGTCCAGGTAGGTGCCGCCCTTCTTGATGGGCTTCAACGTTTCCTCATCCAGTTCGTAAACAAGCGGGATGCCGGTCGGGATATTGACGGCCGCAATATCCTCATCCGAAATGTCGTCCAGGTGCTTCACGATGGCGCGCAGGGAGTTGCCGTGTGCTGCAACCATGACGGTCTTACCGGTCTGGAGTGCGGGAACAATGCTTTCGTCCCAGTAGGGAAGCATGCGCTCTAACACGTCTTTCAAGCATTCGCTTTCGGGAACGTCAACGCCGGCGTAACGGGGGTCGCCGTCCTGGCTGAACTCCGAGCCGGGCTCAATCGCGGGCGGTGGGGTGTCGTAAGAGCGGCGCCACTCCATGAACTTTTCGTCCCCGTACTTGTCACGGGTTTCCTTCTTGTTCAGGCCCTGGAGTGCACCGTAGTGGCGTTCGTTGAGGCGCCAGTTCCGTTCAACTGGGATCCACTGGCGGTCAGCTGAGTCCAACGCCAGGTTCGCGGTGGTGATGGCGCGCTGCAGCATCGAGGTGAAAAGGAGGTCCGGGAGAACGCCATTCTCTTTCAGGAGTTCGCCGCCATGCTTTGCTTCTTCAACACCCTTTTCGGACAGGGGAACATCCACCCAGCCGGTGAAAAGGTTCTTTGCGTTCCAGTCGCTCTCACCGTGACGGAGCAATACAAGCTTGTAGGTCATTGTCCAGCTTTCTTTGTGGTTGGCCGGTAGTGCTTCGACGCTACCCCGGGCTGGGCCCACTGGGCTTCGCGGTCGAGCTGATCGGCGTGGTTGTTTGGGTTGCTCCCCTCAATCATATGCGGTGGCGTTTAGCTGCGGGGCCTCGCTGCTCTAGCTTCGCGGTTGGCCGGGCTAGCTGAAGAAGGTGTGGAAAACAGTCAGGACAAACGGCATTAAGGTTATGACCACTGTGGCGATGGTCCAATCACGGTTTTCCACCAGGATTGCGGCGAACTCTCTGAGCTTGGCGCTGGCCCAAAAGTAAGACTTGGTTTTAGCACCGATGGCGTTGCCGGGGATTTTCAGGCGGCTCATCTGGTTGGCGGCGCGGAAAGCGTGGAAGTTAGAAGTGACCGTGGTCCAGGGGCCCTCACACCCCGCTTCTTGCAAGAGTTCTCGGGAGAATCGCAGGTTCTGCAGGGTCGTGGTCGACTGGCCCTCCAAAAGAATCTCTCCGTTAGGGCTGGCTGGCTCTTGCAAGCCCTGCGATTTGGCGTAGCGGTTCATGGCTTCTGCTTCGCTCAGCGCTTCGTCGCTTCCTTGCCCGCCAGAAAAAACCAGGAAGGGCTCGCTCCACTTCTCTTGCGCTCTGGTGAAGGTTTTGAGTCCCAGATCGACGCGGTGAGCAAGCAGGGGTGGGACCCGGTCGCCGATCAGGCCGGTGCCAAGCACAACGACTGCTTGCCCAACCTTGCCCCAGCGAAGCACAACGAAGCCGTAAATGGCGGAGTAGAGAACGTAGCTGGCCAGAAGGAAAGAAAACACAAAGATTGGGAACCCAATCCCAAGGAGCATGGGAACCCACTCTTGGGCGTTGCGATCCGAATAGAAAAGAGCGGCGGCGAACGCCAGAATGCCAAGGCCCAGAAAAAGGGAAAGCAGGTGTGGGAGGGATGCCCGCTCGCGTTTCACCAGGACTAGGCCAGCCCAAATCAGGAAAAGGACTATCCCTGCCAGGACCAGCAGCGCGAACACCACCATGGCAAGCAGAAGGTAAAGCAGGTCATCCCCAAGGCCGGGGCCGACTTTGCCAATGAACCAGAAAAGAAATAGGACCGCAAGGGCGGAGGCGCTGAACCCACTGGCAATCACGGCCCGCATGGTTCTTGGGTCCCGCCAAATCAGCAAGGCTGGGACCACAACCAAAAGGACTAAGAAGATCCAGTTCAGGATGGCGCCGACATCAATGGTCACGGGGCACCACCCAGCTGAAACTGCTGCGGCGGGCGGGGCTCACGAAGCCGTGGTGAGCGCGTCGAGAGCCTCTTCAACGGGGATGTCGCCTCCCGCGATGTCAACGAGCTTATGGACCAAGATGCCTTGCTCAAGAAGAACAATAATCGCGTCAGCAACATCGGCGCGGGGGATCGGGAAGGCTTTTTCTTCAGGCAGCCACTCAAGCGCGGCTGAGATGCGTCCCGTTCCGGGCTCATTCGTGAGCAGGGTGGGGCGCAGGATGGTCCAGTTAAGGGTTGTCTCAGTCAGCTCAAGGTCTGCGTCACGTTTCGCACGCACGTACTCACGCCAGGTTTCGGGTTCATCCTTGCTGAGCGCTAGCTGCAACCCGTAGGCAGAAATCTGGATGAAGCGGGAAACTCCAGCTTCCATTGCAGCCCGTTGAGAGAGGACGGACGCGCCGTAGTCAACGGTGCGTTTGCGGCGAGCTTCCGAACCCGGGCCGGCGCCCGCAGCGAACACGATCGCTGACCCGCCGCGGAACACTTTTGCCAGGTCGGAAGAGTTCATCGCCTCAAGATCGAAAATCACGGCTTCAGCGCCAAGGTCTTCGACGGCACGAACCTGACGTCCCTTCCGGATCACGGAGCGAACCGGAATCCCTTTCGCCACCAGTTTCCTGGTTAGGATCTGGCCGATTTGTCCGTGTCCCCCAAGGATAATGACGGGACCTTCTCTATCAGTCATGGTCTGGATCCTTGTCTACATGTCCATCTCGCCAAGGCCCGCGGAAAGGCGGTCCAAGGTCGCGAGTTCACTGTCGCTGAGGGTGATGCTGACGCCCTCTAGAAGCGGCGGAACCTGGCCTACCCTACTGGCGGAAGCGATTGGGGCAACAACGGTTGGCCTTGTGAGAAGCCACGCGATCGCAACGGAAGCCGGCTCCACGTTGTGCTGGTCGGCAATGTCGCGAAGAGCGTCAACAGCGGCGAACGCTTCAGGGGTGGCGTGGGAAGTAACGGCTAGGGCTCGTTCGCCCCGCGCGTCTTGCGCCGAGTGGTACTTGCCGGTTAGAAGTCCTGCTGCCAAAGAGAAGTAGGGCATCACGCCAAGACCGTGCTTCAGGGCGAGTGGCATCAGCTCCGTTTCAAACTTCCTGCGCCAAACCAGGTTGTAGCGGGGCTGCAAAGCAACGGGCGCAGGCACGTCCTGACGGTCGGCTTCTGCAAGCCAAGCGCGGGTCTGGTCGGGAGAGAAGTTAGAGAGCCCGACCTGACGGATCTTCCCTGCCTGCTGAAGCGCTGCGAAAGCCGCAACGGACTCCGCAACCGGGGTGGCGTCGTCAGGTTCGTGAGCGTAGTAGAGGTCGATGTAATCTGTGCGGAGCCGCGTTAGAGAAGCGTCCGCACAATAGCGCACGTTCTTTTCGGAAAGCCCGCGGTGCTTCGGATGCATCGCAACCTTCGTGGCAATCACGAGTTCCTCGCGGGGGACGCCCTCCATCCACTTCCCGATGATGGTTTCAGATTCGCCACCCTCGTTCCCTTCCTTCCACTCCGAATACACGTCTGCGGTGTCAACGAAGTTACCGCCGGCTTCCGTGTATTCGTTCAGGATCTGGAAGGACTCATCTTCGCTTGCAGTCCAACCGAAAGTGTTCGTCCCCAAACAAAGCGGGTAAACATCAAGGTCTGAGTCTCCAATAAACGCCACTGTCCCATCCCCTCTTGCACTGCTCTTTTCCGCTGGCTTCTTGCGCAGTTGGACCCCGCATCTTTGAGTGACCCAACTTTGAACATCCCAACTATAGTCGCTGGCCGCGTCAGGTACAGGTGCACGACGGCGAGCGCAAGCTGTAGGGCTCTTGGGGGCACAACTTAAGCCGCGAGCCACGCGGGCCCCGGGTGAGTCACCCGGGGTCCGCGCAGCCCGCGGCCAAAGTTTGTTGCTAGATACAGCTGCTTGTTGCTACACGCAGCTGTTTGTTGCTAGGCGTAGCTGTTAGTCGTCGGCCTTCTTGACGACGTTCTCAAAAGCGTCAGCAACCTTGTCAGCGGCCGCGTCCAGCTTCTTCGAAAGCTCGTCGTCGCGATCACCAGCGCGGTCAACGCCCTTGGCGACGTGCTTCACTGCCGCTTCCGCGTCGCGCTCAAGGTGCTTCGCTTCGGCTTCCAGGATGTCCTCAACACGCTTCTCAGCGCTGGCCTCAACCCTTTCAGCGTGCTTCTCAGCGCGCGCAATCGAGGCGTCAGACTTGCCTTCAGCGACGCGCTTCGCAACGGCCTCATCAGCCTTCTCAACGCGCTCCACCTGGTGCTCAACTACGTGCTCAGCGTGGTCGATGTGCATGCCGGCAAGTGCTCCATCGACTTCTACCTGATGCTCAACGTGCTTGGCAGTGCGCTCGTCACCCTTGAGTACGCCTTCAACGTCGCGCTCAAGATCCGCTACCTGGTCGTCGTAGACACGGCCAGCTTCCTCAGCGGCGTGAGTTACTTCTTCTGCCCACTTCTTCTGGTCTTCACCCATTTGTTTCTCCTTTTGGCCATCACTCTTCGGCCCCGTTTGTTGGCACAGTTACCGAGTCCATTGTCACACCCGGGTGAGAGCTACGCAACGCGAGTCTGCGCTTCGTTCCCCCGCTGGTTGGCCGGGTGAGTGCGCGGGTGGGACAATGACCGCGTGCGTGAAAAGGCTAGAAATTCCAGCAAACTGGGCGGATCTGCATATCAGGCGGAGGTTACTGCCCGCCTGCGTGAAGTAATAGAGGTAGAGGACTCACCAAGGGTGCGGGCTGAGTATTCCTCGGACGCGTCCAACTACCGGATCCCCCCGCAGATGGTTGCGTTCCCGAAGTCTGCCGAAGAGGTTCAGTCGGCGCTTGCGGTTGCGCGCGAGTTCTCTTTGCCCGTGACGAACCGTGGGGCGGGGACGTCGGTTGCGGGAAACGCGGTAGGGCCGGGCCTGGTCATTGACTATTCCCGTCACATGAACCGCGTGCTGGAAGTTGACCCGGAAGCGCGCACTGCGAGGGTTGAGCCCGGGGTGATCCTTACCGACCTCCAAGACGCTGTGGAGCCCTTCGGTCTTTGGTTTGGTCCGGACCCCAGCACAAAAAACAGGGCGACGCTGGCAGGGATGATCGGCAACAACGCTTGCGGCCCGCACGCCCTGCGCTACGGGAAGACGTCAGACAATGTGTCCGCTCTCCGTGTCATTGATGGCACGGGCCGGTCTTATACGGCTGGGAAGGGCGACCCTAGTTTTGCGGATGTTCCTGGCCTTGCGGGTTTGGTTGGGGAAAACCTGGCGCTGCTCCGCACGGAATTGGGCCGTTTCGGGAGGCAAGTCTCCGGGTATTCGCTTGAGCACCTGTTGCCGGAAAAGGGCTCTGACCTGGCAAAAGCGCTGGTGGGGTCTGAGGGAACGTGCGTGAGCATCCTGGATGCCACTTTAAAGCTGCATCCGGTACCGCCGAACAGAGTCCTGGTGGTTTTGGGTTACCCGGACATGGTCAGGGCTGCGGACGCGGTCCCCTCCCTTCTGCCACTGCACCCACTTGCTGTGGAGGGGATGGACTCCCGGCTGGTTGACGTGGTGCGGAAGCATCAGGGGTCGGTGCCTGCCCTTCCTAACGGGGATGGGTGGTTGTTCTGCGAAGTGGGGCCGGCGCGAGAGGACGAGGACAAGGACGAAGCCGTTCGCCGCGCTAGTGCTTTGGCTGCAGCTAGAGAGCTGGTCGCGGTTTCAGGGGCTCTGGATTCACGCATTGTTGAGGACCAGGGCGAAGCGGCTGCGCTGTGGCGGATTAGGGCTGACGGAGTTGGTCTTGCGGGCCGCACGCCAAGTGGAAACCAGGCATGGCCGGGGTGGGAAGACGCTGCGGTGCCTCCTGAAAACCTGGGCGCCTACCTGCAGGACTTCGAAGCTCTCATGGCGGACTACGACTTGTTCGGGCTCCCCTACGGTCACTTCGGGGACGGCTGCGTGCATGTTCGCATTGACCTGCCTTTGGAAGAAGAAAATGACGTTCCCGCATTCAAGTCCTTCATGGAGGACGCGGCGGCCTTGGTTGGCAGTTACGGCGGGTCTATTTCCGGTGAACACGGAGACGGGCGGGCCCGCGGGGCGCTGCTCCCCCACATGTATTCCGATGATGCGATCTTGTTGTTTGAACAGTTCAAGGGGCTCTTCGACCCGGCGAACCTGCTAAACCCGGGGGTGCTGGTTGCGCCTGCCCCGATCACGGCGGGGCTGCGCCGGCCCGCTGCCGAGAACATTGAAGCCAAAGGCTTTTCTTTCGAGAGGGACGGTGGCAGCTTCACGAAGGCAGTCCACCGTTGCGTTGGGGTCGGGAAGTGCCGAGCTGACAACTTCGGCATTGGGGTTTTCATGTGTCCCTCGTACCAAGCGACGAAGGACGAAAAGAACGTGACGCGGGGACGCTCGCGCGTCCTGCAAGAAATGACGGCGGGCGCGTTCCCAGGTTCGTGGGACAGCCCCGCTGTTGCGGAATCTTTGGACCTTTGCCTTTCTTGTAAGGCATGCGGGAAGGACTGCCCCGCCGGCGTTGACATGACCATGTACAAGTCGGAATACCTCTACCGGAAGTACAAGGGGAAGGTCCGCCCAATGAACCAGTACGTGCTTGGGCAGCTGCCGCGTTGGGCAGCGATGGTGACGGCGTTGCCCCCAGTTGCGGCACTCGCAAACGCGGCAATGGCGTTCACTCCCCTGCGCAAGCTGGTTTTCGCTTTCTCCGGCCTTGACGGCAGGCGCCAAATGACCGGGTTTGCGACACAGCGGTTTAGTCGGTGGTTCAAGTCGCGCGGTGGGGTTCGTAAGGCGCGCGAGGGGGCGGCGCTTTCGGGTCAGCGTGACGTCATCTTGTGGGTCGACTCCTTTAGCGAATACCTGGACCCGACCGGCGCCGAAAACATGGTGCGGCTACTGCAAGACGCGGGATATCGGGTGCGGATCCCCTCCTCGAACGCGTGCTGCGGGCTCACCTGGATCTCTACGGGCCAACTGGACGGCGCGAAGAAACGCTTGCGGGGAACGCTAGACGTGCTGGGGCCGGCCGCGCTGAAGGGGGTCCCGATTATTGGTGTGGAACCCTCGTGCACGGCCGTTTTGCGAGGCGACTTAGAGGAATTGTTGCCAGATGACCCACGAAGCGCCGCGGTTGCAAAAATGACCAAGACGCTTGCTGAACTGCTGACGGACCCGGAGCTTGGCCCGGATGAATCCTGGTGGGACGACCGGCTGGCTGGGACGCAGATCATCACCCAGCCGCACTGCCACCAGTACGCGGTGATGGGTTACGGGCCGGACATGGAAGTGATGACGCGCCTGGGGGCGAAGGTGAAAGAACTGGCGGGATGCTGCGGGCTTGCCGGGAACTTCGGGATGGAAAAGGGACACTACGAAGTATCAGTGGCGGTGGCGGAGAACCAGCTCCTGCCGGCACTACGTGAAGCTGAGGACGGAACCATTTTCTTGGCGGACGGCTACTCCTGCCGGACGCAGGCGGAGCAGCTTGCGGGGACCAAAGGGATCTCGCTACCCACCTTGCTGCAGCAGAAGGCATGAGCGAACAAGACAGTAGGCGCATGCACGCGCGCCTCACCGCCGCCTCGTTGCTGTGGGGCGCGGGGACGGCCCTGGCGCTGGTTGGGAACTGGCTGCACTGGGAGTGGCTGGCGACACCCGCGCCCTCTAGTTACCCGGATCAGGTGTGGGGGGACCTGCTGCCCCGGACTGCAGAGAACGCACTCGTTTTTGCGTACCTGGTCCTTGGGGCGCTAGCTCTGGTGGTTTGGGTGCTTACGGGCGCCAGTCGCAAAAGGACGTGGCGAGCCCTCCCCGCCATTGGAGCGGCGATTCGGTGGACCACGGTGACCGTTGCTGCTGCGGCAGTTGTTGGGATTGTAGTGCTGCTGACCGTGTACTTGTCGCAGTGGTGGATGCTGTTCCCCGGTTGGCTGGGGGAGCTGTTTGCGAGCCTTTTGGTTTTGGTGGGGGCGTTGCTGCTGCCGCCTTTTGCGGGGGAGCATCGGTTCGTTGAGAGGGAGAGGCAGCGCAAAGCGAGCCTGCTTGCGATCTTGGCTTTTGTGGTGGCGGTGGTGGCGCCAATCCCCATTGGAACGCTGGTGACAAAGACGCAGGTGAAGTTTGAATCGGAGGGCGGGCCTGCTGTCCTCGCTGAAGCGACTGTCGAGGCGCCGCCGTGGGGTGGGGCAGGCCTGGTTGGACTGGACTCCGATGGAGAGCAGGTGTGGGAGCGGCTGTGGAGAGGGGCTAGGGCGCCGGTCGCATTCCAGGCTTTTGGGGGGAAGACACAAAGCGTGCAGCTGCTTCAAGCGACGTTGAAGCGGGACTCTCTGGCGCTGCTCGATGTTGCTAGCGGTGACGTGATTTCTGCAATGACCCCGGGTGCGCTGGATTTCTACGGGATCAACCTGAAACAAGACCCGGCCTACGACCGACTGGTTTTCACGTTTGATGACTACCTGCTGCGGGCGGGGAACGCGAAAGAGTGGGTGTCCGCTCAAGGGAAGCGCTACGACACAGGACCCCCGACGGGTTACGTGGAGCTGCAGTCAGCAGCGCTCATGTCAACGGACGGCGTTCACGGCCTGCTGATGACAGAGGGGACCACGTGGTTCGTGGGGGACGGGTCGGGCTGCGCTCGCCGCGTCGCCACTACCGACTCGGGCCCAATCGTCACGGATCAGGGCGCCATTTTGATGGTGCAGGTGTGCGACGAAAACGCGCGGGCAGTCCCGGGGTGGTCGTTCCCTGAAGGGCTGGTAGAAACCATTGAGCCTGGGACGGCCACCCTGTTTGCTGTGGATGCGGCCGGTGGGGATTTGTTGTGGTCCAGGGAGCTCCCGGGGTTCACGAAGTGGGCGGAAGAGACCGGGGCGCGCTACCCGTCTGCGGACTATCGGCGCTTGCCGTTAGCCTGGTCTTTTCAAGGTGAGGTGGCGACAGTGGTGATGGATGACGTGGCCTCGCACTTTAATGTGGCAACTGGGAAAGAGCAGTAATGGCGGAGGTGCTTGTCGTAGTTCAACCCGTCCCGGGCAAAGTGATCCCGTTGTCTCAGGTGGCAGACCCGGTGTTTGCAGAGGAGATGTTGGGCCCGGGGCTCGCGGTAGAGCCAACCGGAAACACAGTTGTTGCTCCTGCCAGCGGGGTGCTGACCATCATGTATCCGACGGGCCACGCACTAGTGATCACAGCGGACTTTGGCGCCCAACTCATGGTTCACATTGGGATCGACACTGTTCACATGAAGGGCGACGGGTTCGCAGTCTTGGCGGAGCAAGGCCAGCGGGTGGTCGCAGGTCAGCCTCTGGTCACCTTTGACCCCGAAAAGGTTGCCGCCGCCGGGCACATGGCAACCACTATGGTTGTGGTCATGAACGACCCC
>CAYFUU010000030.1:0-4187 GCA_964346595.1 uncultured Actinomyces sp. | reverse complement strand
CGAGCCACGGGGGACGCCGCTGAAGTCCTGTGGATGACCGCAAGTTTGGTGCGCGACCCGGGGTGGGTGGCCGAGGTGGAGAAGGGCATCAAAGAGGGGACTCCCGCCGCGCAGGCTACAGCCATCGCAACCGAACGGTTCATCACGCTGTTCGAGCAGGCCGGCGGGAGCCTCGCTGAGCGGACCACGGACCTGAGGGACGTGAGGGACCGCGTCGTTGCACGCATTTTGGACCAGCCGGAACCGGGCATACCCGACACGGACGTCCCCGTCGTGCTGTTTGCCGACGACCTCTCCCCTGCCGACACCGCTGGCCTGGACCCCACGAACTACGTGGCAATAGTGACGGAGGGTGGAGGGGCGACCTCGCACACCTCGATCATTGCGCGTCAACTTGGGATCCCCTGCGTCGTTGGGGCGCGCGACGTCGGGGGTCTACTCGATGGGCGCAAGGTTCTTGTCGACGGGCGCCGCGGAGCTGTCACGATTGGGCTTGCGGAAGAGGACGTCGCTGAAGCAATCCGGCAGGAACAGGTTTTTGCCGACCAAGTCTCCGCGTGGAGCGGACCCGCCACGCTTTCTGACGGGGGGCCGGTGGAACTGCTGTCAAACATCCAAGACCGCGCTTCGGCAAAGGTGGCCGCGGGATCGCAGGGAACCGGGGTGGGATTGTTCCGCACCGAACTCCTATTCCTGGGGACCACTTTGGAACCCAGTGTCCAGAGGCAGGCTGAGGTTTACGCCGAGGTTTTCGCTGCCTTTCCGGGTGAAAAGGTCGTGGTCCGCACGCTCGACGCGGGCTCAGACAAGCCGGTCCCGTTTGCAACGCTGGATGATGAGGCGAACCCGGCACTTGGGGTTCGCGGGATCCGCATCAAAACGGTGAATGACCAGCTGCTTGTGAACCAGCTGGACGCGATCGCTCTTGCTTCGAAGGACACGCCAGAAACCGAGGTTTGGGTGATGGCGCCGATGGTAGCGACACTGCCTGAGGCGCAGTGGTTTGCGGACCTTTGCCGCGAGAGGGACCTGAAGCCGGGGATCATGATTGAGGTGCCCTCGGCCGCAATCCTCATTGAACGTTTCTTGAAGATTGTGGACTTTGCGTCGATCGGGACGAATGACTTGGCACAGTACACAATGGCTGCGGACCGCACTTCCTCTTACCTCAGTGAGTACGCGAACCACTGGCAGCCCGCCGTGCTGGCTCTGATCGCGAAGACCGCGAAAGCTGGGAAGAAGACCGGTAAACCCATTGGGATTTGCGGGGAGGCTGCGGCCGACCCACTGCTGGCGTGCGTCATGGTCGGTATGGGTGTCACTAGCTTGTCGCTTGCCGCTAAGGCCATCCCGGAGGTTGGGGTGCAGCTGGGGCAGGTGACCCGCGCCCAGTGCAAGAAAGCAGCGAAAGCTGCGATGCGTGCGAACGATCCGCGGGCCGCACGTGAAGCCGCGAAGATCGCCCTGGGCCTCTGACTCCTAGCCGTTACTGTGCGGATTTGGAGTCCAAGGCCGTGCTCGCGAGCGCAGCAATGCTTCGGCTCAGGCCCAAGCCGCCGCTTCGATTCGGCCTTTGGTCAGTCGCTCATCTCTGACCGAGCCTACCGCGGCGACCTGGTCACGTTGGTCTGGTCAGACTAAGCTAGGCGCATGGCGACCCTGGTTAACGTGCAACAAGCAAAGACCGACCTGTCCGCACTGTTGCGGCGCAGCGAGGCGGGCGATGACATCGTGATCGCTAGGGCAGGCAAGCCGATCGCACGACTCGCTGCCATCGACCCCCGCAAGCGAGACTTTTCAAGACCGCTGTTCCCCAACCTCCCCCGCCTGGACGCGGAGTGCTTGTTTGACCCGATGGATGACGAAGACTTGAAGCTCTGGGAAGCTAAAACTGACGATGGGTGACTACCTGCTCGACACCCACGTCGTCCTCTGGCTCGCCACCGACCCGCAGCAAATCCCTGAGGGCCTGCGCACCGAACTGGAGCGGGCTAACGCATTGTTTGTCTCCGCGATTTCGGCCTATGAGCTCGGGCAGAAGGTGCGGCATGGGCGGCTCCCCGGTGCAGCAGGCCTTCTGGAACGCTGGGATAGTCTCCTCGACCGGCTCATGGCTGAGGAACTACCTGTCTCCAGTAAGGACGCGCTGCTAGCTGCCCGGCTCGATTGGGTACACCGCGACCCGTTCGACCGCCTTTTGGTGGCCCAGGCCCAGGTGGGAGGGCTGCGCTTGGTCTCGAAAGACAGCCGAATCCTAAACTTCCCCCAAGCCGCCTGCCTCGCTTGGGCCTAGGCGGCCCAGCGGACTTTTACCAGCGAGACTAATGCGTCGGCCCCAACCCCCAGTTGCCGCGCTTCGGAAATGAGGGAATCGACAGCGCCGGTTAGCTCTTGAAGCCCTTCGGCTTGACCGGTAACTGTCGCGCCGCGCCCCCTGCGAAGCTCAATCAGTCCCTGGTCGCGCAGCTCTTGGTAGGCGCGAAGAACGGTGTGCAGGTTGACGTCCAGCTGGCTGGCCAGCAGCTTTGCTGCGGGAAGCTTCGTGCCTGCAGTGGCGCTGCCGGCGGCGATCTGCTCTCTGATTGCGGCAGCAATCTGGGAGAAAAGGGGCTCCTCGCTAGAGGGGTCGATCTTGATCAGCACCGACACCCCTCCGCTCTATCAACGCGGTAAGGACCGCAACGCCCTCCTCAGAATCCTCGGCGGTCACCACGAAGGCATCCCCCCGCCTCAGTTCCACTTGGATTGCGGGACCGTTGCGCGTGATGATCCCGGTGGCGCCGGGCCGCATACGCCAGCCCCAGCCACCCCACTCCTCAAGTCCATCAACCTGAACCAGGGAAGCGCGCACTACCTGCTCAAGCGGAACCCTCTTCCTTGGCCGGCCGAGGCCGCCAATCACAAGCAGTCCCTGCATGCCGACAGAAACCCGGAATGATCCGAATGCGGCAAGTAAGAGCGCTAAGAGCGCGGCTAGACCCGCCAGGTAGAACGGGAGTGCAAAAAAGCTTGCGACCAGCAGGGAGACGATCAACAGGACCATCAGCGACGTGGCCCACAGGGGCTGCGTGGCGCGGGAGTTCCAGGCGACGACCTCACCCTTTGCTAGAGGTAGCGGTGCGACGTTCGTTCCCTTGAGAGCCTCACTCTCACCTAGGCGGGGAAGTACCAGGTAGGCCAGACCAGCAACAGGGAACGAAGCGCCAAGGCCGATCAGGATGACCACGCCGACGTTGGGAGCTTGCGTGGCATCGGCTAGGCCACGTTGCGGAAGCAGTGAGCCCACCAGCGCGACAGCGATGAACAGACTGAGCCAAACAGCCGTTGCGGTCATGAACCGGGTCATTGCGGAGTACTTCCCGTGGGCTAGGCCCGGCAAGACGGACGCGGCCATCAGCGACGGAAGCAGCCAAACGAAACCCGCGACCATCCACAGATAGGAAGAGGGTGGGGCGAACCCGTCCGGGCCGGATAAACCCCAGTGGATTGCAACAGGGTCTGGGAGTAGCGGAAGAGCGCTAGCCACCAGCCAGACCGAGACTGCGCCGACCAGAGCCGGAATGCCAAGCCCCACCAGAGGCACCCAGAAGCCTGGACGACGCAACTCAGCTACTCCGGTTCCACTTGCGGCGTCGGTCTCCATAGTTCTAGTTCTACTAGAATTATATTTTGCAGTCAACCATCGACCGCCTATGACGCTCCCCTGAGCTTCTACTGGGCGGGTTCGGGGACCTGAGCCATGCTCACTAGCGCAGCAGGGACACGCAATGAGTCACTGAGCCTGTCGATGCGAGAGTTGGTGCCGTCGACTCGAATCTCAAGCGTGTCGATACGGCTAGACATGCCATCGAACTGGGCGGAAAGTGTGTCAACTCTGCCAGACAGCGCGTCAACTCTGCCGGACAGCGTGTCGACTCTGCCAGACAGGGCATTAACGCTGGAAGACAAGTCCTCCACCCGGTCGGTGAGCACGTCAGTGCGCGCGGAAAGCCCCTTCACCTGAAGGCTGAGTTCCAAGATCTGCCCTGCAAGGCTCTGGTCCGCTACGCGCGACTCAGAACCCAGCGCCTGCATCTCACCGCGCAACTCAGAACCCAGCGCCTGCATCTCACCGCGCAACTCAGAACCCAGCGCCTGCATCTCACCGCGCAACTCAGAACCCAGAGCCTGCATCTCACTGCGGAGGG
>CAYFUU010000029.1:0-15939 GCA_964346595.1 uncultured Actinomyces sp. | reverse complement strand
AAGCTCACCCGCACCACCGACGGGGTGGTTATGCCCGTCGCGCTAATGCGCAGAGCCCACTAGTCGGTGGCGTCTTCGGCGTCCTCACCAAGGGTACCGAAGTCCTCATCCCCCTCAGTGCCCGTGCCTGCGTCACCTGTCCCTTCAGCATCGGCATCAACTTCAGGCTGTTCAAGCCCGTAGATCTCAACCAGCTGATCCAGAGCCTTGCTCAGCTCATCTTGAGCCTTGCCGTAAGCCGTCCAGTCGCCGTCGGCCATAGCCTGCTGCGAAGCGAGCATGGCGTCCCGAGCCTTCACAAGCAGAGCGTTGATCTGCTCTTCCTGCGTAAGGTTCTCTTCTTCACCGCCCTCCGGCACCAAGTCCTGGTCCGCAGTCTCAACGCCGGCGTCGCCACCAAACGTCTGGTCAAGGGACTCGGCGAGCGTGCGACCGAAACCAACCTGGTCGCCAAACGCAGTCAACACGTAACGCAGGACGGGGTAAGACGTCGAAGAAGTCGACTCAACGTAAACCGGTTGCACGTAAAGCAGCCCGCCACCCACAGGGAGCGTCAGCAGGTTCCCGTGACGGACCTTCGAACCCTGTTGGTTCAAAAGGTTCAGCTCCATTGCAACCTGCTGGTCAGTGTTGAAGTTGTTCTGAACCTGACCAGGGCCAGGAACCGTCGTTGAAGACGGCAGGGCTATCAGCCTGAGCTGACCGTAGTCCTCGCGAACCTCACCCGGCGTGTTCCCCGTTTCAGAGTCAACCGCCAAGAACCCGGCCATAGCAGCCCTACGGGTTTCACCAACACCTGCTGGGACGTACACGGAGGTCAAGGAGAACTCGGCACTGTCCTGCGTCGGCATCTGCATGGTCAAGTAGTAAGGGGGCTGGGTCTGCTGAGACGAAGTGCTGGCCTCACCAGAAGCCGACGTGGGGTCTTCTGACAGACGCCAGCGGTCACCACCGGTGTAAAACTCGGAAGCTTCCGTCACGTGGTAGGTCTCAAGGAGCTTGCGCTGAACCTTGAACATGTCTTCTGGGTAACGCATGTGCGCCATGAGGTCACCAGAGATCTCTGACATGTCCTTAACCATGCCCGGGTAAACCCCGGACCAGGCCTGCAGAATCGGTTCGTCAGGCTCCCACGCATAAAGGCTCACTTTGCCGTCGTAAGCGTCAACAGTCACCTTCACGGAGTTGCGCATGTAGTTGACGTTGTCAGCTGCCATGATCCCCATCTCAGTTGTGCGGGAGTCAGTCGTTGCTTGCGTCAAAGACTGGTGCTCTGAGTAGGGGTACATGTCCGAAGTTGTGTAAGCATCGATGATCCACAGGAGCCGCTTCGGGGTTGCAGGGTCATCGTCAACGTCGACAACTGCGGGGTAAGCGCGCTTCTCTAGAGTCAGGAACGGCGCA
The DNA here is from genome assembly GCA_964346595.1 of uncultured Actinomyces sp. Lineage (GTDB taxonomy): Bacteria > Actinomycetota > Actinomycetes > Actinomycetales > Actinomycetaceae > Scrofimicrobium. Next base: position 14,535 of record CAYFUU010000029.1, on the reverse strand, counting down.
ACCTTGGAGGCACGCACTAGCGGATCGCGGTCGTAAAGGATCTGGGACTCCGAGTTCGTCTGCTCAGAGAACAGGATGTCAGTGGAACCAAACTTCACCGCGTAGAGCAGCTTGTTCCAGAGGTTCCCAACGCTGGGCCCACCGTCGCCAGTGAACACGGTCATCACCTGCCCGGAAGCAGCGTTGTCATCCGGGTAATCGAGCTCCTGGGGTACTGAGCCCTCCGGCGCACCCACAATCGAGTAGAGGGGGGAGTTAGAAGAGAAGTAGACGCGGGGTTCGTACTCTCCCAAGTCGCCCTCGGACGGAATCGAAGACTCCCAAAAAGCAGGGGTGCCGTCGGACTTCACAACGTTACCGAAAGCGGCGACAACGCCAATACCGTGCGTGAACACGGTATGTTCGTTGACCCAGGTCTGCTGTTGCGGTTGGAGACCCTCAAGGTTAATGTCGCGGACAGCGATCACTGTGTCACGGCGCTCCCCGTCGATCACGTACCTGTCAACAGCAAGCTGGTTCTCAAACGTGTAGTAAGGCCTGGACTGCTGCAGCTGGCGGAACGTCGGGGAGACAATCCCCGGGTCCAACAGACGGATCTGGGACGTGGATTGAGAGTCCTGACGAAGCTGACCAGGGGATGCGTCCGTGCTTGCTGAATACGTCTGGTAGTCAACTTCGTCAAGCCCGTAAGCCTTCAAGGTCGCGTCAATGTTGCGCTGAATGTAGGGCTGCTCCAGATTTCGTTCGTTAGGGGTCACTTTGAACTGTTGGATCAGAGCAGGGTAAGCGCCGCCGATAACTAGAGCGGAAACAATCGTGACCGCAAGGCCAACAGCCGGAAGCTTCCAAGTCCCACGGAAGGCCGCAACCAGGAACAGAACAGCGACCAGCACAGAAATCACCGCCAGGATCAGCTTGGCTGGCAGGGCCGCGTTGATGGCCGTGTACATGGCTCCGTCGGCAAACTCTCCATCCTCCAGCAACAGGGCATAGATGCCCAGCCAATAGCGCAAGCCCACCACCAGGGAGATCGCCGCAGCCAAGATCCCAAACTGAAGCCTCGCTTGCTTGGAGCTAGAGAACTTCGGAGTGAAAGACAGGCCCCCGTAGAGGTAGTTGACGACAAGCACGCCTATTAGGCCCATGACCAGGGTCGTCATCAAGAAACCGGCAAGGATCTGCAGAACAGGCAGGGTGAAAACGTAGAAGGACAGGTCCAAGCCAAACTGCGGGTCCACCTCACCGAACGGTGCCCTGTGAAGCCAAACCAGGAACGCTTGCCAGTTGGAAGCAACGCCTGAGGCAGTGATCGCCGCGATTATGGCAGGCACACCCCAGAACAGGAACTTCCTGAAGGGTTTGATTGTGCTTTGGTACTGACGCAGGTTAGCGCTCGCTGAGCCCTTCCCTTGGTCGGGGCGACCCCGGTAAGCCCACTCAACACAGAAAACAATGAAAGCGAACTGGATTAGGAAGGCAACCATGAAGCTGACAGAAGCAGCACCCCAGCGGGTCCACAGGACCCGGGCGGCATTCACCTGGTTGAACCAGAGGACTTCGGTCCAAAGGGATGAAGAAATGACAACAATAATGACGATTGCCGCGATGATCGCAAGGGTCCAGAACCAGGGGCTCTTCTTCCACTTACCATCCGCGAACGGGTTCGGAGGTTTCGTTGGTCCTCCCTCCCTGGAATCGGTTGCCCTCTGGGAACCCGTCGGTGCGGGCCTAGGCTTGAACCAGTTATCGGGGAAAGACACCTCGATGTACCTCCTTGGCGCGGGGATGACCCGGTAGCTTGACTTCGCCCAGTCTAACCACATTGAGAGCTGGACTGCTTTCGTGGGAGCATTGCATTCATGGGTGGAAAAACGGAAGAAAAAAGCGGAAAAAGCGAACCCGAAGGCTTCAGTGAAAGCGCTTCTTTGAAGGCGCTACGCAGAGTCGTGGACGAACTTGAGATGGGATCCTCACTGGCCGGTTGGGATAGGCCCCCTGCCCTTTACGCACTGGTGCCAACGGGAGAACTCTTGGAGGCCGAAGGGCTTCCTGCCGACGTGGCTGAGACCCTCAAAGAAAACTGGGATGGGGACCCTCTGCACCTGTCAGCGGTTGCTCAAGAAACGCTTCCCATTGATGAGCTAGAGCAACTGCTCGCGGAAATCGCGTGGCCGAAGACGGTTGCGGGGGCGGCACTCACTGTGGAGAGGATCATCCTGCCACCGGAAGCAGATGACGAAGCGCCAGAGGACCCCGATGAGGCCGCGGTGTTCGCAGAAAACCATCCGGCACGCACCGACATTCGCGTGGTTGTTGGGGTGACCCGAGACGGTGAATCCTGGTGTGAGGTTCGGGCACGCACCTTTGATGACCGCGACAAGGTTGGGCAGGGGAAGATGCTGGTGCCGGCCTTGGTGGAGGGTCTAAGACTGGGGCTGGCAGACGGGTAGATTCGCGCTGTCCCCCGCTGAGATCGCGCTGAGCACGCCCACGGCCTCACTCAAAGTGGCGACCGGAACGACCCTAAGCCCCTTAGGTTCGTTGCCTAAGACTGAGTCGCAGTTGGACTCAGGAACCAAGAACCACTCAGCGCCGTCACGGAGCGCGCCATACATCTTTTGCTTGACCCCGCCAATCGGGATCACGTCTCCCGCGAAACTTAGTGCTCCGGTCGCTGCGATGGACTCACCCCCGGTAGTTCCCCCTTCGGTGAGTTCGTCGATGATGCCAAGAGCGAACACCAGGCCGGCTGAGGGACCGCCGATCCTCTCCAAGTGAATGGTGACATCTATTGGGAGGTCCGTGTCTGCGTCCAGGTAGACACCCATCTTTGAGCCCTCGAAGTCCTCGCCCTCTGCAGGACCTGTCGTGGTGATGGGGACACTCACTTCCTTGCCGTCCCTCAACACTGTGACGATCACTTCAGAGTCGGGCTCTATCGTCTTCACCAGGACGAACGGCACAGACGGGCGATCAACGACGTGAACCGTTCCCTCCGGATCCTCGATGGAGAGCAAGATGTCGCCCTCTTGAACCTTGCCCTCGGCCCCACTTCCGGGCGCGACCCCAACAATCGTCAGTTTGGTTTCCATGGGCAGACCCAGGTAGTCCATTGCGGCGATCGCAGCGACAGAGTGCGAGGAGGTCATTTGTGCGTTGCTGGCCTGCTCGATCTCCTCCGCAGTCATCGAATCGTCGTAAACGTCTGAGTAGCGCTTGATGCTGGAGCCCTTTTCGAACCAGGCGCGGACCAGTTCGACCACCCGAACTTCTCCGTTTCCAGGTCCGCCGCTCTCAGAAACGGTGACCATGCGCAGTTCCCCGTCGCCCTCGAACACCTCACGCTGAGTGGGAAGGTCGGGGTCGTCCGAGGCAGGCGCGAACTCCAGGACAACGGTTTCGCCCTGGGAGCCAAGAACGTTCACCGTTGGGCCCGGCCGGTAGATGAGGTACCCCGTTGGCATTGCGAGGAGAGCCGTCAGCGCCACGGCAAAGGCAACAAAAATGCCGAGCTTCAACCAGACGCGTCTTTTCACCCCCCTATTGTGCACCTCGCCCAGGCAGCGGGGGTAGTGGAATGTAGTCTGGGAACATGGACGACAACCAGGACATGAGCCCCCAGGGAGGACCCGAGGACTTCCTTGAACAGTTGCTCTCCGGCTTCCTCGGCGCCCAGGGTGCGAAAGACGCTGCAGACGCCATGCGTTCGCACGGGTTTGACATGTCTGCGCTGGGAAGCTTCGCCTCCCCCGGCGCAATGGCCCAGGCTATGGGGCAGTTCCGCCATCTGATGAAATCCACGGACGGGCCCGTCAACTGGTCCATGGTGCGTGACATCAGCCGCCAAATGGCGTATCAGGCGGGGGACCCCAGGCTCAGCGCAGCCCAGGGCGCTAGAGCGCGGCAGGCACTTGCTGTTGCCGACCTGTGGCTGGACCCCATCACCGACCTCAACGTGAGGGGCGGGAGACGCGAAGCGTGGACGCGTTCGCAATGGGTGGAAAACACGCTCCCGGCGTGGAAGAACATCTTCAACCCGGTCGCAGAAAACGTGTCGCGTGCTATGAGCGAGGTCCTGGAGGACCAGGCTGCTTCCGAATACGGGCTCCCCGAAGAGATGGGGAACCTTCTGGGAGGCCTTCAACAGATGATCCCAAAAATGTCTGCGATGTCGTTTGGGACGCAGATTGGGCAGGCGCTCGCGGGGATGGCGAAGGAGAGCTTTGGGACATCCGACAGTGGGTTCCCGCTAACCGAGCCAGGCATAGCGGCGCTGGTGCCGACAAACATTGAGGCTTTCGCTGACGGACTGGATGAAAGCTACGAGGTCGTTGAACAGTACATTGCGGTCCGCGAGATGGCGCACGTCCGCCTTTTTGCGTCTGTCCCGTGGCTCAGGCACGACCTAGAACTTGCGATTACCCGGTACGCGCGTGAGATTGCTTTGGACACGGATGCGCTGACGGATGCCGCGCGTTCTTTCGATCCGGGCAACCCGGAGTCCCTGAACCAGATGATGAGCGGGGGGATATTTGCTGCTGAGCCCAGCGAATCGCAGCAGAAGGCGTTGGATCGCCTTGAAACTCTGCTTTCGCTGATTGAAGGCTGGGTTGAAACTGTCACGACAGACGCTGTTGTCCCCTACCTTCCCGGCTCCGACAGGCTGCGAGAGATGCTTCGCAGGCGCAGGGTCACCGGGTCCTCTGCGGAGGCGGCACTGGGAGACCTAGTGGGCCTCAGACTGCGTCCCCGGATGGCTCGGGCCGCCGCCAGGATTTTCCGAGACCTGGAAATCGATGGGGGCCCAGACGCGCGGGACGCGCTTTGGCGGCACCCAGATACGGTGCCAACGTTCGAGGACTTGGAGAACCCTGAACAGTACGGATCCAAGTCAGCCGCTGAGGAAGACACCGAGGACTTTGACCGGGAGATCCAAAAGCTCCTTGACGGCACTTTGGGTTGGGATGAATCAGTGCCTAAGGACCAGAGAGGAACCCCGCCGGAAGGGCCTGAGGACCAACAAGACTAGGCGCGCCGCCCCAGTCCGCCTGCCGGAAACCCAAAGGCAACATTCATGTTGCCCGTTGCAGGGTGCAATCCACAAGCCGCTGTAGTAACTAACTCTGACGTGCGTAGACGGGGCGGGTTTCTCTAGGGCATAAATGTGGCTTTCCACAGTGCGCAACGCCGGAATAGCTCTGGTCCCCTCCTTATCCCAATCTTGGTCCGTCAGTGAAAGCAGCAAAGGCGAGGCGATGATCGGCGCAAGGTTGGTTCAAGGAACACTCATCCACGAGTTCGAAAAAGGGATGGTACAGGTCGGTTCGAACCCGGCCCACTCCGTAGTTTTCTCCGGGCTAAGCCCCATAGAAGTGGGTTGGCTGCGCTCCCTTGCGGACCGGCCACCCCACGGGAGACCTAGGGCAGGCTCCCTGTCGGAGCGGCAAACAGAAGCCCTGGCGCTGCTAGACACCGCGGGTTTGCTTGTGCGCTCAGTGAACCCAATGCACAAGGTGAAAGTTCGCATAGGGCAAATGGATGAGGTCGGGGTTAGGGTCGCGAAACTCTTGGCCGAATCAAGAGCTGGAGGAGTCGAGATTAAAGACGGAGGAAACGTGGATGCTCGGACAGAATCTTTGTTTCCGCGCGAATACAGGGGGCTGCCAACGAAAACGAGTGTTCGCAGGGTGATCAAAGCAATCTCGCCTTCCACTTGCACGGGGAAGATTGCGCTGCCGGACGTAGCCGTTGTCTGTTCGGACCGAGTGTTCGACCACGGGGTGCTCGGCCGGCTCCTCAGCTGCGACACGGCCCACATCCCTGCTGTCTCGGACGACCGCTCCGTGACCGTGGGACCCGTAGTGATCCCGGGACGAACCGCTTGCAGCCTCTGCCTTGACCTGCACCGACGCGACAACGCGCCCGGCTGGGTGAAACAGTGCGGGGCTCTGCAACAAAGTGAGCCGGCCGCACCTGTCCCCCACATCGCGGCAACCGCGGCGGGGATCATTGTGGGACTCATCGATTTGCTCGCAAACCGGGGCACAGAGGGCGTGTGGATGGCTGTGAGCGCTGCGCTCCCGGCACTAGCGGAGCAGAAAGACCTGGCAGGCGGCGCATCACCCGTCTACCACGTGACGTCCTATGGCGTGGAGACCAGGGCTTGCTTCCCCCACCCGGACTGCGGGTGCCTAGCCCTTGCGAAAGCCAGTTAGGAAGCGCTACGAACCTGCTCAAGGATCGCTGCCCCGAACTGGCTAAGCTTCACGTCCCCAATCCCCCGCAGCACACCTAGTTGGCGTAGCGTCTTGGGTTTCACCGTCGCGACATCCCGAAGCGTCGTGTTGGGAAGGACCTGGTAGGGGGCACGCCCCATTTCGCGTGCTACCTCCAAGCGCCAGACACGCAGACGTTCGTAGAGGGCGAGCGTTTCGGCGTCCGAGGAGTCTTCGAACGCTTTCTCTTCAGTTTTCCGCTTCGCCCCGGAAGCGAGCCGGCGGGTCTTTTTCGCGTCTTCTGCGCCAGGCCACAAGGTCTCCAGGAAACGCGAGACCTTCCTGGCCCGTCCCCTTCCCGCTGACTGCGAGCGGGCCCAGGAAATCTGCAGATTGCGTTTCGCGCGGGTGATCCCCACGTAGAGAAGTCGTCGTTCTTCCTCAACCGCTTCAGGAGTCGTGGCAAGGGAGATAGGGAGTAAGCCCTCACTGACGCCTACCAGGAACACGGCTTCCCACTCCAACCCTTTCGCTGCGTGCAGAGTCGATAAGACAACGCCATTCACTTCGGGGGCCGCTTTGCTTTCGCTGCGTTCCTGCAGCTCTTGAACGAACTCCGGCAGACTAAGGCCGGGCCGCTGAGCGGCCATAGAAACTAGTGCATCAAGGTTGGACCAGCGTTCCCGCACCGCACCTTCAGCCCCGGGAGCATCCGGCGTCCACCCCAGGCCCCGTGCGACCTCCTTGACCGCGTCAGCTAGAGGCGCTCCCTCAGTGTTGCCGCCAAGTTCATCAATCCTTGCTTGCCGGCGGAGCAACATCACCGCCCGCCGGATTTCTTCACGTTCAAAGAAGCGCGCGCCGCCGTGCACCTGATAGTTGACACCAAGGTCCCCCAGCGCATCTTCTAGGGGGCGGGACTGACTGTTGGTTCGGTACAGGATCGCGATTTGGCCCAGGGGGATCCCGCTTTCGCCCAGTTCCTTGGCTCGCCGCGCGACTCCCACGGCCTCTTCCTGTTCCGTGTCAAACGTCTTGAACTGGACGGCGGGCCCGGACGGCTGTTGAGCAACCAGCTGCACCGCCCCTGGCAACCCGGTCTTCCGTGAGCGCCCGTGCATTCCCTTAGCGCTACCAACAACCTGGTTGGCAACGGCAACCACCTGGGGGGTTGAGCGGTAGTCACGCACCAGCTCTACCACGCGGGCACCGGGCATCCGCTTTGGGAAGGACTCTAAATAGTGGGCACTAGCACCGGTGAAAGAGTAAATGGTTTGGGCAACGTCGCCGACAACGCACAGGTCGCGTCTGGACCCGAGCCAAAGGTCTAGAAGCTTTTGCTGGACCGGGGAAACGTCTTGGTATTCGTCCACCACGAAGTTTGAGTAGCGTGCCCTGACGGCTGAGGCAATGTCGCTGCGCTGCTGAAGCATTGCAGCCGTGAGCAACAGGATGTCTTCAAAGTCGATGACGCCTTGCCTGTCCTTCGCCCGCTCGTAAGCGTCGATCACGCGGGCAACTTCGTCTGCCTCCAACCCGCCCGGTGGCGTCCGCCCTTCTAAAAGGATCCTGTCCGCGTAGGTAGAGGCGTTCGAAACCGAGACCTTAGACCACTCGATTTCAGCTGCTAAGTCGCGGATCAGAACCTTGTCGACAGTCAGCCCCACCTGCGTCGCAGCCGCAGCCACTAGTGAGGCCTTGTTCGACTGGAGAGTCGGTTTCTGTCCCCCGTAAGCGTCCGGCCAAAAAAAGGAGAGCTGAGCAAGAGCGGCCGAGTGAAACGTGCGGGCGGTTGCGGCGCCTGCTCCAAGAGCCCGCAAGCGAGTAGCCATCTCAGCCGCGGCCTTGTTCGTGAAAGTGACAGCGAGGACGGAGCCGGGGTCAACTTCGCCTGTTGCCGCCCCGTACGCAATCCGGTAGGTGATAGCGCGGGTCTTGCCCGTCCCCGCGCCGGCCCGCACGCAAAGCGGCCCGCGTACTTGAAGCGCAACCTGCGCTTGCTGCGGGTCCAGCGCGCCCAGGAGCTCTTCTGGGCTGAGTTTTCCTGGACCAGACCCAAAGACACCGAACCGACCTTCGACCATGCTCCCCACGGTACTCACCCGCTCCGACTTTTCGCGCGCTTCTGCGTTACCTGTGGATAGGGGCTCAACTGGAGTCGCCGGGTGCGGCTATCGTTTGGTCATGACTAAAAGCGAACCTGCAGGCAAACCTTTCGAACGCGCGGATGGAAGGGCCGTGGATCAGACCCGGCCCGTGAAGATCACAAGAGAGTGGGGCAAGACGGGTGAGGGATCGGTCCTCATCGAGTTCGGGGAAACTCGCGTTCTTTGCGTCGCTAGTTTCGAAGAAGGCGTGCCTCGTTGGCGAAAAGGTGGCGGGGAAGGATGGGTGACCGCCGAATACGCAATGCTCCCGCGGGCGACTTCGCAGCGTTCTCCTCGTGAATCTGTGAGGGGGAAGATAGGGGGCCGAACTCACGAGATCTCCCGACTGATTGGACGTTCCCTCCGCGGGGTCGTCTCCACGAAAGCGCTTGGCGAAAACACGATCACTATCGACTGTGACGTTTTACAGGCCGACGGCGGCACGCGAACAGCGGCAATCACGGGGGCTTGGGTTGCGCTTTACGACGCGGTGGCTTGGGGGATCCGGAACGGGGCTATCAAAGTGAAGGATCCCCGCAAAGTCATCCTGGACAACGTGGCGGCAATCTCTGTTGGGATGCTGAAAAACACGGCTCTCCTAGACCTTCCGTACGTGGAAGACGTAGCGGCCGACACGGACATGAACGTGGTCGGGACCGGAAGTGGGGCGCTGGTTGAAGTTCAGGGGACCGCAGAAGGCAAGCCGTTTTCAAGGGCGGACCTGGATGAACTCTTGGACCTAGCACAGCTGGGTATTGCACAGCTGGTGGAGCTGCAGAATGAGTCGGTGGGCCTGTGAATAAGGAGACAGGGAGCGGAAAGGTCGGTCCGGCGCTTGTCATTGCGACCGGTAACAATCACAAGGTTGAAGAAATAAGGGCAATCTTGGTGCCGCTGCTTCCCGAGCTGCCGGCAGAGCGGATCGTGCCAATGACTGATTTCCAGGTCGTGTCACCTCTAGAGGACGGGCAAACGTTCGAAGCGAACGCAGTTCTGAAAGCCCGCGCAGTTGCTGAAGCAACCGGGTTGCCAGCGCTCGCTGATGATTCCGGGTTGCAGGTAGACATTATGGGCGGGGCGCCAGGCATCTTCTCCGCCCGGTGGGCTGGAGGGCACGGGGACGACCGCGCCAACTTGCGTCTGCTGCTGGCGCAGCTCAGTGACGTGCCGGAAGCTCAGCGTGGCGCTCAGTTCACGTGTGCGGCGGCGCTCGCCCTTCCGGACGGCCAGGTTTTCACCGAGCTGGGGGAAGTTCGCGGCAAGCTCCTTAGGGAGTTGCGGGGCACCGGCGGTTTCGGGTACGACCCGGCGTTTGTTCCTGACGGGTTTTCCCAGACAACGGCAGAGATGAGCGCGGAGGAGAAGAACGCGATTTCTCACCGGGGGCGGGCCCTTGCGGCCCTTGCGCCAGCAATCCGTGAGGTGGTGCTTTAGAGCTCCCAGGTCATGCCGGGAGCCGCAACCTGCGGGAACTCTCCCGTGACGGCTTCGAACTCACCGGCGGGAACCTCCGGGTCTGTCCAAGGTTGGATGTGGGTGAGCACAGTAACTCTTGCGCCGCTTTCAAGCGCTAGCTCCCCCGCTCGCTTCCCTGTCAGGTGGATGCCGCGCGTCTTCACGTCTTCGGTGAAACCGCACTCGGCAAGAAGCAGATCCACACCAGCTGCCATCGACTTCATGCCTTCACACATGTCGGTGTCCCCGGTGTAAGCAATCGTGGCCGGCCCGTCCCCGTTTACCGACGGACCTTCAATCCGGAACCCGTAGGACTCGACCGGGTGGTTGCCAGGAAACGCGGTGACCGTCATTGGTCCCACCTGAAAAGTGCTACCTGCCTCCACTGTCCTGTGGTCGAAAGTGCACTTTTCCTTGTGGGTCATGTAGCCATCGATCTGGTGGACCCGGTCGCGGATCTGGGAAGGGCCGTAAAGCGGCATGCCTTCCAGAGTGCCGCCCGGGTTCCAACGCAGGTACACCTGGAATGAGATGACGTCTGCCATGTGATCGGCGTGCCCGTGGGTGATCAGGAGCGCGTCAAGATCGCGGGGTTCCAGGTAGGTCCACAGCTGACCGAAGCCTCCCGGGCCAATGTCCATCACTAACGACCAGAGCCGGCTCTCCCCCGTCTCCGGGTCGATTCCGGGAGCTTGAACCAGATAGCACGACGCAGCACTAGTCGGACCAGACATGGACCCACTAGATCCGACAATGGTGAGCTTCATGATTGACCTTCTTGGCTTTTGCCGGCGGGGACAGTCTCAAGACGTTCAGCTTCCGGACCCAGGAACCGCCGCGCTAGAACAGCGAAGCGTTCACTGGGCTCCGTCACTAGGAACCTGTGGTGCGCGGACCCGAACGGGCGCGGGGAATGGAGTAGGTCCTGGTCAACCAGGACGGAATACGTTGCGCGCGCCGCACCCTCGGACGACGTCACAAGTGAGACACCTACTCCAAGTTCGCGCGCTAAAACGGAAGTGAGGAGCGGGTAGTGGGTGCAGCCAAGGACGACCGTGTCGACGCCGGCTTCCTTGAGGGGCGCCATGTACTCCGCGGTCGCTGCAGTCAACTCCTTACCCGCCGTCACCCCGGACTCAACGAAGTCGACAAGGCGAGGGGTCGCATTCTGGACGACCTCGACGCCGGGAACTGCTGCCAGGGCGTTCGGGTAGGAGTTGGAGGCGATGGTGGCAGCCGTGCCGATGACTCCGACTTTGCCGCTACGGGTCGTAAACGCGGCCTCGCGCGCTGCCGGGCTGATCACTTCGATGACGGGGATGCCCATTCCGGTCCAGTACCGTTCGCGCGCGTCGGCAAGTGCGGCGGCGGTTGCGGTATTGCAGGCAATGACCAGTACCTTGGCTCCCTGCTGCACCAGCGTGTCCAGCCCTGCCAGAGTCAGCTCGCGGATCTCTGCAATGGGCCGCGGGCCGTAAGGGGTGTGAGCGGTGTCGCCCAGGTACACGACGTCCTCGTTCGGGAGCTGGTCAATGATGGCGCGGGCGACGGTTAGGCCGCCCAGTCCAGAGTCAAAGATCCCAATGGGTGCGTCATTCACGGACTTGACGCTATCGCATTGGGCTCCCCCAAACCGCGCCGTTGGTCTTATCCCACAGCCACCCGCGTGCGGACTTGGTCACGCTGCTAGGCGGGCAATAGACACAGCGTTAAGGGCAGAGGGCTACGGTTTGCATATGCCTGCTTCACAGTCAACCGCGCTACTCACCGACAAGTACGAACTAACCATGCTGGACGCCGCACTGCAGTCTGGGACTGCGGGTCGTCGTAGCGTCTTTGAACTGTTTGGAAGGGGCCTGCCCCCGACAAGAAGATTCGGCGTTGTCGCCGGAACGGGACGCATCCTGGAGGCGCTTGAACGCTTCCAGTTTTCTCCCGAGCAGGTTGCCTGGCTGGACTCCCAGAACTTCCTTTCGGATCAGGCTCTCGAGTTCTTGTCCAACTTCCGCTTCAGTGGAGACATTCACGGTTACCAAGAGGGCGAATGCTACTTCCCGGGCTCTCCCCTACTGACGGTTGAGTCCACGTTTGCTGAGGGAACACTTCTTGAGACGCTACTGCTCTCAATCCTCAACTACGACTGCGCCGTGGCTTCGGCTGCCTCCCGGATGACCATCGCCGCGCACGGGCGCCCCTGCATAGACATGGGGGCCAGGCGCGCACACGAACGAGCCGCTGTTTCTGCTGCCCGAGCCGCCTACATCGGCGGTTTCGAAGCAACTTCCGACCTGGAAGCAGGGAAACGTTACGGGTTGCCGACCGTCGGGACCTCGGCGCACTCCTTCACCCTGGTGCATGACACTGAGGAAGAAGCCTTTGCCGCTCAGATCGCAAGTCTTGGGCCCGAAACGACGCTACTGGTTGACACGTACAACGTCAGGGACGGTGTCGCGAGGGCTGTCGAGGCTGCCCGTGCGGCTGGTGGAGAGCTGGGGGCGGTGCGCCTGGATTCAGGCGACCTGGTGGCTGAGGCGTTCCGGGTTCGCGACCAACTGGACGCTCTTGGCGCTACCAGCACCAAGATCACCGTCACCTCGGACCTAGACGAGTACGCAATCGCGGCCCTGGGCGCGGCGCCCGTGGACAGCTACGGGGTTGGAACCCGGTTGGTTACGGGCTCCGGCGTACCGACTGCCGCATTGGTCTACAAGCTGGTGTCGCGCGAAGACAAAGACGGAGTGATGGTCCCCGTTGAGAAGAAGTCCCAGTCCAAGGGGACCGTTGGGGGCTTGAAGGTTGCTGGCAGACTTTACGGGCCCGACGGTCACGCCTCACAGGAGGCCTTACTGACGGGCTACACCATGAAGGAAGGCCAAGAGCTGCTGGAGCAGGCGGGGGCTCGTCCTCTGCAGGTCCCACTGATCGTAGACGGGCAGATCGTGAGTGACCTGTGGGACGCACCCCAAACCGCGATCGCTCAGGAGCACCAGCGCGTCACGCGCAACGAGCTACCGTACGCGGCCTGGCGACTGTCAGAAGGGGACCCGGGGATCCCAACCCGCTACTACTCCCCCACGAACCCCTTGGGGGCAGAGCAGAACTAGTCTGCGAACGGGTAGTTCTCACCCTGGTTTCCGGCTTCGTCTTTCAAAGCCTTGCAGCGGGGGCAAACCGGAAAGTTCTTAGCGTCCCTGGTCGGCACCCAAACTTTGCCGCAGAGCGCGACAACAGCTTGCCCTGTGATGGCAGAGCTGTTGGCGCGGTCGCGGCGGACGTAGTGCGCGAAGCGGTCCTGGTCGCCGCCTGTGAAGCTGGGGCGAACTTTCGGGAGTTCAAGAACGTTAGATGCTCCCGCTGGTGCAGTCTGACTCACAGCGCGTCCCATTCAGCTTTGTAGTGGTCCTGCAGGACCAGGCCGGCCGCTGCGGCTTCGTCAACCAGGATGGTTGCGTCGTTGTGGAACTGCAGCACTGTCGCGGGCCAGAAGGCTGACACGGAACCTTCTACCATTTGTGCGACGGCTTCGGCCTTCTGTTCGCCCTGCGCAACCAGGACAACTTTCTTGGCGCGCCCGATGGTGCCTAAGCCCTGGGTCAGGCAGAGCGTCGGGACCTTGTTGATGTCGTTGTCGAAGAAGCGGGCGTTGTCGATCCGCGTCTGTTCGGTGAGAACCTGCGTGTGGGTGAGCGAGGACAGGGATCCGCCGGGCTCGTTGAAAGCGATGTGGCCGTCGGTGCCGATCCCAAGGATCTGCAGGTCGATGCCGCCGGAGTCGCGGATAGCCTGTTCGTACGCCGCAGCGGCAGCAAGTGGGTCTTTGGCGCTGCCGTCGGGGCCGTTCACCGCGCCGGGAGCGAAGTTGACGCGTGAGACGAAGACGCGATCAATGAAGTTGCGGTACGTCTCTGGGTGGTCGCTAGGCAGCCCAACGTACTCATCAAGTAGGAAGGCCGTGGCGCCCGCGAAGGAAACCTGGCCTGCTTCGTACCTCTTCACCAGCTCGTCATAGACGGGAAGGGGCGAGGAACCGGTGGCAAGTCCGATGACTGCGTCCGGCTTTTTGCTCAGGAGGTCCGTGTACATGTCGGCCGCAACCGACGCGATGTCTGAGGTAGAGGAAAGGACGGCAATTCTCACTGGCAACTCCTGGAGGATTAGGCGGGTAGTCCCTTGGCGAGTCTACCGCGGTAGGTTTTAGCGGTCGGAAACCCAACCTCACAGCAATATGTTAGCACCACTAACTATACGCGTGGAAGGATGCAGAAAGGCGGGCGCCAGATCTCTGGTCGCCCGCCCTCTGTTTGGTCTAAAGACTACTTCTGGACAGCGTTCTTCAGGGTGAGGCCCGGAGTCATCTTGACGCCGTAGCGGGCCGGGATCTGGATTTCTTCACCGGTGCGGGGATTGCGGCCGGTGCGCGCTGCACGCTCGACGCGCTCAATCGTCATCAGCCCGGTGAGTCGAACCGACTCACCTTTGCTCAGGGCGTTGATGACAACCGACTGGAATGCTGCCAGAGCCGAGTCAGCCTGTCCCTTGGTGAGTCCTGCTTCTTCAGCAATCGCACTAACCAGTTCGCTGCGGTTGATCGCCATACGTTTGTGTCCTTATCTCGATTACAAGTTCGTTAGCCACAAGCGTGGCTACGTGGAAACCCTACGAAACATCCAGGCCAGCCGCCACATTGGTTCGCGAGCTAAACAGTGCAATGCGTCGCA
>CAYFUU010000028.1:0-16068 GCA_964346595.1 uncultured Actinomyces sp. | reverse complement strand
TGATGTTCAAGCTCATGGTAGAAGTCTACCAAGGTTACCTTGATGTCTACCAGGGTTACCTTGATGTCTACCAGGGCGCTGGGGAACGAGAGGCCGCTAGCCCTGAACTCTAAATCCCCAAGACCGCGCGGGCTATCAGGAAGTAGATGACCAGACCCGTGGCGTCGACGAATGTGCTGATGAACGGGTTTGAGAAGACGGCCGGGTCCACGTTCAGTTTGCGGGCAACGATCGGCATGATCCCACCGAAGCTGGCAGCAACCGTGCAGACGGCAACAAGAGTGAGGCCAATGACAAGCCCGACTTCCGGTTCAAAGACAAGGGCCGTGATGCCTCCCCCGAGTGCCCCCAGCAGCAAACCCAGAGAGAGGCCCGTAGCCATTTCTCTAGTCAGCACTTTCCCGACGTCGTGAGGTCGCACGTCCCCAAGCGCAATGGCTCTGGTCACCGTGGTTGCAGCCTGGTTGCCTGTGTTGCCACCGGTACCGATCAGGAGAGGCACAAACAGGGCTAGAACGGTCACTTGCTCAAGGGTCGTTTCAAAGACTGACAGCACCTGGACGGTGAGCGTCGCGCCGACGGCAAGCACTAGCAGCCAAACGATTCGTGAGGTGACCAGTGACTTGATGGGGGTCGCCAGATAGGGGCGCCGTAGCGGTGCGACACCACCTTGGTGAGCGGACTGCTCAGTTTCCTCGTGCTCCAAAATCTTTGCGGCGTCGTCCAGTGTCAGGACCCCGACTAGGCGAGACTCCCGGTCCACAATCGGAAGTGCAATGTAACCCAAGTTGACGCACTTGCGGGCGGCCACGTCAGCGTCTTGGTAGGCGGTCGCGACTTCCGGTTCTTGCATGATGTCGGAGATCGCGTCGTCGGGTTCAGCCCGGAGCAGATCACGCAGGCTTACCACGCCAACGACGTAGCGGGCTGAGTCGACGACGGGGAGCGTGTAAATGGTTTCCGCCTCGTCAAGGCGCTCGCGGACCCGCTTCAGTGTCTTCTGTACTGTGGCTCCTACCTTGGCAGTCACGTATTCGGGCGTCATGCGCCGGCCGACAGACCCCTTCGGGTAGCCCAAAACCTCGGCCGTCAGCTGCCGCTCTTTAGGAGTCAGGCCGTGAAGAAGACGAGGCGCAAGGCCCGCAGGTAGCTCGTCAAGGAGCCAAACGCGGTCGTCCGGGTCTAGGTCCGCAAAAATCTGGGCGACATGAGCGTCTTGCAGACCGTGGATCAGGTCGCCTTGCATGGCGGGACTGATCAGCTCAAAGACCTGGATCGCCTGATCCTTTTGGAGCAGGCGATAAACGATTGCCTGCTCCTTTGTAGGGAGACGGCCAAGCAGAGACGCTACCTGTTCAGGAGAAGCCGCCTCAACCACCTTTGCGAGAGCAGGAAAGTTGCTCTCTTCAATGAGGGGTTCGACGGCGCTCTGCAGCTCAAAGACACTACCGATTTGTTGGGCGCTCACGGGCCACCTCCGTCGAAATCTGGTGGGTGGGGTGCGAAAGGAGCCTATCACCGCACGGGGCGCCTCCCGCTACGCTGGTAGCTATGCAGTCCCGCCCAAGCTTCGCTAATGAAGCCGTGGACGTTGCCCGCATTCGGATCAGGGTGCTCCTTGGCTTCACGTTCGCTGCTGGGATCTCCGACGCTCTTGCCTGGCTAGGGTTGGGCCACCTCTTCGTTGCGAACATGTCCGGTAACGTCATCATCATCGGAATGGGACTCGGGAAAGCGGCAGACACGAACTTGGCGGGCGCTGCTGCTGCGCTCGCTGCGTTTATTGTCGGCGGGGTTGTGCACGGGTTTGCGACGCGAAACGAGCCGGCCGTTTGGGGAAAGGCGACGACTTGGACGTTCGGCCTGGTTGTCTCAGTCCTCGCCACCGTCGGCATAGTGACACTCGTTTGGCCTCCCGATGAGCACCCCAATCTGGCCTGGGTGGTCATGGCTGCCCTGGCTTTTGCTATGGGAGTCCAAGGGAACGCGGCTAACCGCTTGTCGGTGCCTTATGTCAACACGGTCGCTGTCACGGCCGCGATCTTTGGGGTCAGCTCCGCACTCTTCTTAGCCCCCGGTACAAAGCGTGAGGAAGGCGAGATTCCGGAAGGGTTCATCCGCGCGACCCTTGCGGTGATCGCACTTGGGTTAGGAGCAATGACAGGCGCGCTGCTGCAGCACTACACCCAGTTTGGTGTTGGCCTACTGGTCGCAGCAGGGGTTACCGGGATTGCCCTTGCAGTTGGGCACCACCGGGTAGAAGAGAGAACGGAGGGTCAATGAAACCCAGAGCATGGATTGTCGACATTGACGGGACGCTGGCGTTGCTCGGAGATCGGAGCCCGTTCAACATGAAAATGGTGCACGCTGACAAACCCAACGAACCGGTGATAGAGGTTGTCCAAGGGCTCGCTAGAAACTCCAAAATCATTCTGGTTTCAGGCAGAGATGAACGTGCCCGCGAGGCGACCGAGGCGTGGATGGAACGCTGGGACGTCCCGTTCGACGCGCTCTACATGCGCAGAGACAGAGACTTCCGCCCAGACCAGGTGGTGAAGGCAGAAATCCTCGAACGCGACCTCCTGCCGAAGTACGACATCCGCGGCGTCCTTGATGACCGGCAAAAGGTAGTCGACATGTGGCGCGCCCACGGGCTGACCTGCCTGCAAGTCGCGCCGGGGGACTTTTGAGTTTGGGGGAGTGGTGGGACAGATAGTTTGCCCGCACTGCGGGAAGCCGTTCACGATCGATGCGGGAGCTTACGCGGATATCGTGTCGCAGATCCGGGATAAGGAGTTTGACTCCCAGATCCGCGAGCGCTTGCGGGTGGCGGAACAAGAGAAGCTCTCAGCCATCAGCGTGGTTCAGAGCGAAGAGCGCGCCGCGAGCGAGGCGAAAATCGCAGAAAGAGAGTTGGAGCTTTTGAGGCTCCAAGCAAAACTGGAAGCAGCTGATGTGCGGGCACAGCTTGCACTCAATGAGGCAGTGGCCGCAACCGAAAAGGAGCGGGACGCTCTGAAATCACAGCTTGAAAGAGCCGAGCTTGAGAAGGTTCTTTCCCAAAAAGCACTCGAGCAACGCTACGCGCTTCGGCTCAGCGATCGAGATCAAGAAATCGAGCGTCTCAAGGAGTTCAAGGCTCGTCTCTCAACAAAGATGGTTGGGGAAACCTTGGAGCAGCACTGCGAAACAGAGTTCAACAAGATTCGTGCGACCGCTTTCCCTAACGCCTACTTCGAAAAGGACAACGACGCCAGCTCAGGCTCCAAGGGTGACTTCGTCTTCCGGGAGACTGATCCCTCGGGTGCCGAGATCCTCTCAATCATGTTTGAGATGAAGAACGAATCCGACACCACGGCGACGAAAAAGAAGAACGAGGACTTCCTGAAAGAACTCGACAAGGACAGGCAGGCGAAAGGGTGTGAGTACGCGGTCCTGGTCTCAATGCTCGAAGCAGACAGCGAACTCTACAACACAGGCATTGTCGACGTTTCACACCGCTACCCAAAGATGTACGTGGTCCGTCCCCAGTTCTTCATTCCAATAATCACGTTGCTTCGCAATGCCTCTCTTGGATCGCTTGACTACAAGCGCGAACTAGTGGCGATGCGCGCCCAAAACGTTGACGTCACGCATTTCGAGGATCATTTGAACCAGTTCAAGAAGGGGTTCGACCGCAACTACGACCTGGCGCAACGGCAGTTCCAGGACGCCATCGACCAGATAGACAAGTCGATTGCGCAGATGCAGAAAGTGAAGGACTCCCTCCTCAGTTCAGCTCGGAACCTAAGACTGGCCAACGACAAGGCACAGGATCTCACTATCAAGAAACTGACGCGGGGCAATCCGACCATGACCGCCAAGTTTGCGGAACTGGAGGCAGCTTCCACCGGGAGTAGTGAGGCCAGCCCGGAGTGAGGGTTAGCGAGGAGTGATGTCAGAGGCGTGCAGGTAGCCAGCGTCCACAAGCGCCCACGCCGGGTTCTGCCCCAACGCCCTGGCTGAGTCAATCACCTCTCCGGGGGAGGGGAGCGTCCCCTTCTGCAGCTCTGTGAACACCTGTGCTTGCTTCGCGAGCAGCTTTTCCCACGCGGTGTCCTCGTCCCTATCGGAGACGGTTATGCGGTTGCGTTTTCCATCCTCTAGGCGCCCCAGGTCAATGACCCCGATCCATCGCTGGTCAGAAGTGCGGAAATAGAAGGACCCCTGCCCCTTTGTAACCTGGTGCTCCTTCTTCGGCTGCACGCGCTTTGGTTGCCGCCCCTTCAAGGCTCGCTCAGCCCGGGGGGCCTGAGACTTCTCGCTCACACGCGTCCCACCCGGTACGTCGCTTCAATCGCGTGGGAATGACGGGGCAGGAGCGTCACCGAGTTGTCGCGGGCGTTTCCGGTTTCGACGCATACAAAGCGCTTCCACTCCGACTTAGCGAGGTCAGCAAGATCTGTAGCGCCTTCAGGCCCAGGGTTCCAAACAATTGTGGTGCCCGAGTTCTCTGATTCCACGCTGATGGCTCGGCCGATTGAGGGGTCAATGATCTTGGGCGTCAGGATCGTGTCGTAAACCCGGTCAACCAGGCCGCCGAAGGTGATCGGACCATCCTGCACCCGAGTTGGTTGGTCAGGCAGCGCGGTGTCAACGTAGGTCGCTCCCTCAAGACCGCAGACTTCAACATTCCTGATGTCGTCAACCCTGAAGTAGGTGTGGAAGGCCGACTCGTAGCAGAACGGCGCGGGCCCAGTGTTTTCAACCTCAAGCTTCAGTCGGAGGCTGTCCTTGCTGAAGATCGCTGTGTAGTCGGCTCGGAAAGGCTGGGTCTTACCGACTTTTTTGGGCACGTCCTTGTTGGTTAGGCGGAAGACAACTTTCCATGTGGACTCGGTTCGGTCGTCCGCAACCTTCGTCCAGTTAAGGAGACGCGCAAACCCGTGCGGATAAGCTCCGCGCTGCCCTCCAAGTGGCGAGACGTCATCATCTGGCAGCGGAGTTGGGGTGCCGAACCACGGGAAACAAATGGGGATACCGCCGTGAGGGCTGTGCCCGACCTGGTACACCGCTTTGCGTGGACTGAAGATTAGGGGACCGAACTTTGAGGAGTCCCACTGCGAGATCTGAGCGCCTGCGGAGTGGATCGTGAAGATCCCCGCGTGAGTGGCCACTGTGGTGGTCTGGTCGGTGCCTTTGTCTGCAGTCTTTGGTTTTGCCATGTCTCCATTCAACTACGTTTCGCGCACGGATTTTTCAAAAAAGGTCCTGAGCTGCTCTTTCACCTTCTGCTCCATGACTCCCGCAACCACCTCGATAGGCTGGCCGAGTCTGGCGTCGCGCACCACGTCCCGAACAGAGCCACACGCGCCACTCTTCGGTTCCCAAGCCCCGAACGCAATGGTGGAAACGCGGCTGTTCACGGCGGCCCCCGCGCACATCGTGCAGGGTTCTAGCGTGACCACCAGTGTGCAGCCGGACAGGTTCCAGGTTCCGAGTTTTTCGCCAGCCTCGCGTAAAGCAGCGATTTCGGCATGCCCTGTTGGGTCATGTCTGGTTTCGCGAGTGTTCCAACCCCGGCCAACGATGTGCCCGTCTGGCGCAATGACAAGCGCTCCAACTGGGACGTCGCCGTCTTGCCCGGCCTGCTTCGCCAAGGTCAGCGCCTCTTCCATCGCGGCGTTGAGGGCTTCCAGTCTGGACATGGCTCCAGCGTAACTTCATCCGTATATCCTGGAGCCATGCAACTTCACGTCGCGGATCATCCGCTTGTAGACCACAAACTGACAGTGCTTCGCGACAAGAACACTCCCTCACCCACCTTCCGGCAGCTAGTTGACGAGCTAGTGACCCTGCTGGCGTACGAGGCCACGCGGGGTGTCGCTGTTGAACAAGTTGAGATTGAGACCCCGGTCGCGCCCGCCACTGGCGTGAAACTTTCTGAGCCTCGCCCCATGGTTGTCCCGGTTCTTCGAGCTGGGCTCGGCATGCTGGACGGCATGACCCGTCTGCTGCCAACGGCTGAAGTGGGTTTTTTGGGAATGAAGAGGGACGAGGATTCGCTGGAAATCGAAACCTACGCCCGCCGGCTGCCGGATGATCTTTCGGGGAGGCAGTGCTTCATCGTTGACCCAATGCTCGCGACGGGAAACACCCTGGTCGCGGCGGTCAACTACCTGCTGGAGCACGGGGCGAAAGACGTCACCGTCGTGTGCATCCTTGCAGCGCCTGAAGGGCTAGAGGTGCTAGAGCGTGAAATCGGAGACCGCGCGAACGTCAATGTTTTCGTTGCTGCGGTTGATGACTGCCTGAATGATAAGGCCTACATTGTCCCTGGCCTGGGCGATGCGGGCGATCGCCTGTACGGCGTAGTTGACTGACCCCTCACCTTTGTTTTGGCCGCGCTCTGGTTTTGGCTGCGCATCGTGTAGGGACCCCGGCATGACGCATGGGGCTTGTCGACACGATGCGCAGCCAAAACGGAATTAGCTAACCCGGAAGGGTTAGAAGGCGGGGATTACGGACTTGTCCGGCCAGGTCTGCTCAATGTACGTGCGGACCTCATCAGAGTGCAGAAGCTCATCTAGTTTCTTGATCGCTTCCTTGTTCGTAGCGTCGCTCTTCCAAACCAACACGTTTACGTATGGATTGTCGCTGGTTTCTTCAAGCGCGATCGCGTCAGCCGGCGTGAGGCCGCCCTCCTGTGCGAAGTTACCGTTGATGACTGCGTAGTCCAGGTCCTGCAGGTTGCGAACCAGGGCGGGACCCTCAACCTCTACCAGTTCCGTCCCGTTCAGGGGGGTCACAGTCGCGGCATTGATGTCTCCCGAGGCTGGCAGCTCAACAAACCCCAATCCCGCAAGCAGGGTAAGAGCCCTGGACTGGTTCGTCGGGTCGTTGATGATGCCGATGCTCGCATCCTCTGTCTTTTCGTCCGCTGCCGAATACTTCTCAGAGAACAAGCCCAGCGGCTCTAAGTGGGTTCCCTCGCCGTGGACGAAGTCCCAGTTGTTAGCCTCCGCAGATTCCTCCAGGTAGGGGATGTGCTGGAACCAGTTCGCGTCAATGTCGCCAGCCTCAAGAGCCTTGTTGGGTTCCACGTAATCGGTGTATTCGACGATTTCAATGTTGAGGCCCGCATCTTCTGCGAGGTTCTCCTGCACGTAGGTGAGCACCTTCCCGTGAGGGCTGGGGCTAGCCCCGACCCGTAGGGTCTCCCCACCAGAAGATGAAGTACCAGAAGAACATCCGGCGAGTGCGAAAGTGGCCACGATGGCTGTGGCTGCGATTGAGCGTAGTGCACGCATTGTTGACTCCTTTTTTGGCGCCAGGTGGGCGCAGGTTTTGGTTTTAGTTGACTGCCGCGGCGCGGCAAAGCTGAGGCTTAGAGCATGCCGACTGGTGCTGCCTTAGCGGTGGTTCACCAGCCGGCTGATCATGTCACCCATCATCTGTGCGGCCTGAACGATCACGATAATCGCAAGCACGGTGACAACCATGACGTCGTCCATCCATTGCTGGTAGCCGTAGTTCAAAGCGAGAGCGCCAAGACCGCCGCCACCAACAGCACCAGCCATGGCGGAGTAGCCGATGAGTGTAATGAACAGGAGTGTTGTGGACTGGACCAGGCCTGGTAAGGACTCGCGGACCTGCACTCCCCACTCTATTTGGGTATTGGAGGCGCCCATCATTTGGGCAGCCTCAATCTTGCCCGAGTCAACCGAGCTGACGTTCGTTTCGACCAGGCGCGCAAAGAAGGGCACCGCCCCCACCACAAGAGGCACGATCATAGCCTGCCACCCAATGGCTTTTCCGGCAATGAGCCTGGTGAATGGGATCAGGGCGATGATCAGGATCATGAACGGGAACGAACGCACCACGTTCACGATTGCTCCAACAACTTGGTTGAGAGTCCGGCGAGGCTTGATGCCGCCAGTGGCACTCGATGCAAGGAGCAGGCCTAGAGGGAGACCAAGTGCAACAGTAATCAGGGTTGACGCCCCGACCATCGCCAGTGTTTCCCAAACCGCCGGCCAGAACTTCTTGATTAGGACCGGGTTGTTCAGCCACTGCTGACCTTCGGCTGAAGCCGCAGGTGCCAGCTGCGTGATGAGCGAGGTTAGTGCGGTGTTCAACGTTCCCATGCTCGCACCTCAACTCCCGCCTTGGTGAGCTGTCCTGCGATGGCCCGGGCGTGGTACGCGGGAACACTGATGGCCAGACGCCCGACCTGCTGCGTCCCTATGGATTCAAAGCGTCCGGCCGCAATGTCTCCTCCTAGAGACGCAACCAAGTTAAGGACGCTGGCTCCTGTGGGGATGCCAGGGGTAGAGGTGAAGCTGACGTCCAGTAGTGCCTGGCTATCCCCCAGCTCCACTCCCTCGATGTTTGGCCTAGGAACCAACTCTTCAGCCAGTTTTGAGTCAACTTTAGACAGGACTTCTTCAAGCGTGCCGCTCTGAACGACCCTCCCGTGTTCAAGCAGAGTGACAGAGTCGCAGATGTCGCGGACCACACCCATCTCATGCGTGATTATGACGATGGTGACCCCCGACTTGTCACGGAGCTCCTGTAGCAAGGTCATGATCTGCCGCGTGGAGCCCGCGTCTAAAGCGGACGTTGGTTCGTCGCATAGCAACACCGGGGGGTTTGTTGCCATCCCCCTGGCGATGCCGATCCTTTGCTGCTGTCCACCCGATAGCTGTACGGGGTACGAGGATCCGCGTCCCGCCAGTCCCACCAGATCGAGTAGCTCTTCAACCCGGGCATCCGCTTCTTTGCCGTTTCCGGCCAGCTGGATCGGGTACGCGATGTTCGCAGCCGCTGTGCGTGAGTCAAGCAGGTTCGGTTTCTGGAACACCATCCCAATGTTCCGCCGCGCGTCGCGCAGCTTGGGGCCGCTCAGCGCCGTCATGTCGACACCATCTACACTGATCGTTCCGGAGGTGGGGCGTTCCAAAGCTGTAAGGCAACGGATAAGGGTGGATTTTCCTGCCCCGGACTGTCCAACGATCCCGTGGATAGCTCCGGGTTCAACGTGGAGGGTGACGCTGTCCAAAGCGGTAACGGCCCCGGACGGCAGAGGATAAACCTTCCGCACGTCGCTCAAGTCGATCACGAGGTCCCCCACAGTAGCTCTTCGTAGCTATTTCTTGGCCAGTCTAGCCAACCGAACAACCCACCCTTCTTCGCCGGCGCAGGATGGGCAATGCCAGTATGGTGACCAGAGGTCCACAACGTCACCTGTCGAGCCGGGAGGCCCCGTGAAAGAAAACGAACGCCCTGAGCCGAGCCGGAACTGGCCAGCGATGGTCCAGGTTTCACTTGCAGCTGTGTTCTTGCTGTCCTTGTTTCTCCCCGTGTTCAACGAGAATGGCCGCGACTACGGGTTTTTCAGTAAGGGAGCTGCGGACCTTGGGTTGGAGCTTGGTGCGGGAATCACGCTGCTTCTTCTGGCGCTTCTGGTTCTTGGCCTCACCACCCCCTTGCTGTTCACCGTCAATAGGGGTTTGCGGATCGCTGCGGGGGTAGTAGGGATCCTGGCGGGTCTCGCGGCGCTCTTCATCCTCATCGTGGTCGCTACGTGGGTGGAAGTGGGACTAAAACCGGGGGATCAGGGATTGCAGGCCGGCGCGGTCCTGGGTCTGGTCGCCTCAACACTCATTGCGCTCTGGAGCATCGTCTTACTTTCCGTCAGACAGCAGTAGCTACACCAGCTCGCTGTGCGGCAAGAAGAACGGGTGTTCGGGACGCCGGACGCGCTGAAGTTTGCCGGGTATTCTTGGCGGAGTGCTGGGAGAGGTTCCCGGCCGCACGCGGCCCCCGAGATCGGTGGTGCCACGCGAGATAGGGAGAAACAGTGACCATCAACAATCCCGGCGGGTTCCCTCCGCCAAACACGCTCGATCCCAACCTAGACGCAGCCACTCTGGCGCAAATTGCTCAGACCGACCCAACGCAGTGGCAGGCCATTCTGGTCCACCAAAATGTGTACCCAGAACTCACGGCTTGGATCACAGCCCAGATGCCCGCGGCGCAGGCGCCCGCAGCTCAGGCTACGCCGGTCTACGCTGGGACGCAGCATGCGATGGCTCAGCCCGCTGCAGGTGCTCAGTCTGCGCGCCCGCAAGGAAAGCCACAACCCAAGTACAACTGGCCATCAATGGTTCAGACCGGCCTCGCAGCCGTCCTACTCATCTCTTTGTTCCTGCCGATCGCAAGCGGGTATGGAGAGTCCATCGGGTACTTCACGGATGAGGCCGACTTCGCTGGTCTTGGAAGTGGCACTGCCATCACACTGATCTTCTTTATGCTGCTCATCGGTGGGCTGACAGTTCCGTTGCTGTTCATGTTCAACAACGGTCTTAGGATCGCGGCAGGCGTCGTCTCGATCGTTTTTGGCCTCATTTCCTTGATCATGCTTTTCACGGTCCGCGCCGCGGTTGCTATCTTCACCTACGCCGACATTAGCGTCGGGTTTGGCCTGATCATCTCCCTTATCTGCGCGTTCGGACTTATCGTTTCCGGCATTATCTTGCTTGCCATCAGACAGAAATAGCTGTCTCGCTGCCACGGCGTAGTCTTGAGTCGTGGCAGCAGGCAGGTACGCCCCCTCGCCGACGGGGGACCTTCACTTAGGCAACTTGCGAACGGCGCTACTCGCTTGGGCCTGGGCTCGCTCGACAGGTAGGCAGTTCTACCTCCGACTTGAAGACCTGGACCGGGGACGTTCTCGTGACCCGTCCGGGCAAATCGCCGACCTGAAGGCAATCGGGATTGACTGGGATGGCCCTGTAGTTGTCCAAAGTGAGCGCACAGCTTTGTATAGACAAGCACTTGACCGCCTTGCCGCTCAGGGCGAAGTCTTTGAGTGTTTCTGTTCCCGAAAAGACGTTCGGGAGGCGGTCAGTGCCGCCCATGCACCTCCAGCCTCCTACCGGGGCCCCTGTGCGACCCTAAGCGAGGACGAAAAAGCACTTAAGAGAGCCGAACTCGCGGCACGCGGGGCGCGGCCAGCACTTCGCCTCCTCCCTAAGTCTGCAACGTTGACGGTCAAGGATGAGTTGCACGGGGACTACACGGGACCCGTGGAATCTGTGGTTCTGCAGCGAGGCGACGGCGAGTTCGCCTACAACTTAGCTGCCGTTGTGGACGACATCCAGATGGGCGTGGATCAGGTTGTTCGGGGGGATGACCTCCTCGCCTCCTCACCCACGCAGGCCTACATTGCTACAGCACTGGGGTTTGAGCCTCCGACCTACGTTCACGTTCCACTGGTGCTAGGACCGCAGGGAACGCGGCTCGCCAAAAGGGACGGGTCGGTGACGCTCAGCGAGCTTCGTGAGCTCGGTTTCGAGGATTCCCAGGTGGTGGCTGAACTCATCGCGTCCACGGGCATAAGGGGCGCCAAAGGTACACCAGACTTCCTAGAAAAGTTCTCTTCTGAGACCGTTCTTACGGCTCCATGCACTTATTCTGCTCCGCTCGGGTTTGCCCCCAATTGACTAGAAAGGAAATTGACACCTGCGTAGACTCCTGACTTAGCCGGGTTGAGTCGACTCCTGAACTTGGGTTTCAGGTAGTGAGACGACTTTCGCTCAGTGGTCAAGGATCTGACGTCTAAGCCATTAGGAATCACCTCAAGGCGCTGGGAACGTTTCGGCCCAGTCGCAGGGCATCCCGGTGGTATAGGCAATAAGCAAGGCATGGATGTAGGTGTGGAATGGGCAGGCCGAAAACATACGACGAGGCCCTAAGGAATCGTCTTCTAGACGAAGCAGGCAAGATGCTCTCAAGTGAGGGCTATTCTTCGGTTTCTCTTCGTACTCTGACGACTCTGGCTGAGACCTCCACCAACGCGGTCTACACGTTGTTTGGGTCTAAAGAGGCGCTGATGGCGGAAGTAATCCTGAATAGGATCGAGGAAGCACTCAAGCCGATCAATGAGGCTGCTGAGCAGCAGGACCCGCTGAAGGCACTGGTGGATGTCGCTCACGGCTTGCGGTCTTTCGCCCTCAGTCAACCAAACCTGTTCGAGGGCGCGTTTGACGCTATGGCTGAGGCCCGCGAATCTAACAGTCTGACTGAGCGGCTCAACCCTGCAGTCAGGGAGATCGACAAGCAGATGCTTGCTCCCATCAAAACGGTTTGCGAGCGAATCGCTGAGACCTCAGACGTCTTAGACCTTTGCCCAACAAGAATGTCCATGATTCTCTGGGCGGCGCTACACGGATACCTGGTGCTAGAGATCGCCGGGCTGCTCCCTGAAGAAGGTGGCGACACCGATGAGGTCTTTGACGAGTTGCTGGTTGCTTTGACCAGAGGTTGGGTTGCCGGCGACCTGGGCGACCTGGTCGTTTCGCAGAAGCAACAGGCTTAAAGTGCAAAGTCCCCGCCGGTGGATCGCACCGAGGGGGACCGCCGCGCGCCTGGAGGGACTCGAACCCCCAACCTTCTGATCCGTAGTCAGATGCTCTATCCATTGAGCCACAGGCGCTTGGTTGCTACCTGCAAGAGTATATGGAGCGAACTGCTAGGAAAACAACTCTGCAGTGGAGCTGTTCCGAAGCTCACGCTGGTCACGCTTCCTTTTGACCCGCGAACTCTTCTAGTGCCTTCCGCACCGTCCCCTTCAGAATCCGCTCGATCCGAGGGACCAGGTCATTTGGGTTTTCACGCACTGGCTCCGCGATCCAGCGCAGGAAGTGGCCAAGCACTATTGAGGCGTAGTGGTCAATCACAAATGTGCGGTCATCGCTGGGCACGTCCAGGTCTCCCTCAAGTTCGCTGACCACAGCCTCCATCATTTCTCTGAAGAGGTCCAGGAAGAAAATGTCCCGCTCCTTGTGGTTTAGGCAGTTGAGGACAGCGCAGGTTTGGTCGAAGTTTCGGTCCAGGTAGAGCAGTAGGGTGCGATAGCCGTCCGCCCAGTGTTTGTAGGACGCGTGATCCATGATGTGGTTCGCGACCTCATGTTCGAAGGTCCAAACAGCTAAGGCGTAGGTGTCGGCGAAGTGGTAGTAAAACGCTTGGCGGGTTATTCCCACGTCGGCAGCCAGGCTTGAGACGGTCACCTTGTTTAGCTGTGTCTTGGACAATCTCTCCCTGAGGGCAGCGGCCAGTTGCAAACGTGTCGAGCTGCTGATGACTCCTCCTTGTCCCACCGGGACCCAGGTCCCAAAAGCCAGCGTAGAGGATTGGTGTTGGGCCCGCGGGAACACCGCTTTGCGACACATCGGCAAAACTGTCTATCCCGGTTGGCAGAGGGGCCCTTTAGCCTGCTACTGACCCCATTATTCTTCGAGACAGACCTCGCAGGAGAGACATGTTCCTCTACGACTCCATTCCATGGCAAGCGTGGCTGATGTGGTTCGTCGTTCTTGGCGCGCTCATCGGCCTCAATGAAGTAACTCGCAGATGGAAGTGGGGTGGCATCTCATTCTTCATCATCCTCCCCATCATCCTCACCATCTTCGTGTGGCCGACGACGGCGGGCCCTGACTCATCTACCGGGACCTGGTTCCACTGGGTGAAGGTCTACTCCGCTCTTGCTGGCGCTCTTGGCTTCATGGCGATCCGGTACTTTGAAAAACTCTCCAAGATCAAGTGGGTCCTGATCTTCCCTGCTGCGATCCTCGCGATCAATATCCTCGAGGCCTGCATCCGTGATTTCCAGGTTGGTGCCATGGGGGCGGACGGGATCGTTGACGGTGTTTACATGCTTTCTGGTTCCTGGAACTGGATGAACGGCATAGCCGGCCTGATAAACATGATCACCATCTGTGGTTGGTTCGGAATCTTCATTTCCCGGGACAAGTCGAAGGACATGATCTGGCCAGACATGCTCTGGTTCTGGATCATCGCCTACGATCTGTGGAACTTTGCTTACGTCTACAACTGCGTGGGCGACCACTCGTTCTACGCGGGCCTGGCACTCCTCATCTCCTGTACTATCCCGGCGTTCTTCATCAAGCGTGGCGCGTGGTTGCAGCACCGAGCCAACACCCTTGCGCTTTGGATGATGTTCACGATGGCTGTGCCCTGGTTCGTTAGCGACTCGATATTCGCGGTTGAGACGTCGCGGAGCGCAACTGCTCTGTTCACCGTTTCGCTGATCTCTTTGCTTGCGAACGTTGCAGTGCTGGTCTTCCAGATCTACACGATCGCCAAGAACCGCCTCAACCCGTTCACGGACCAGCTTTACACGAACCTGCGTCAGTACAAGGAGGTCGTTGCTGAAAACATGGAGCCCAACGCACCAGACAGCAATGTTCCCCAAGAGATTCGGGATGTGAAGCGAGACTTTGAGCGCTTGGAGGATCGCGTCTAGCCCTTAGAATTCGCTGAGCAGCGGGCTCTGCCCCGGCCTTGACCGAGGTTGGTGGCAGCCCGCTGCTAGTGCGTTAAGGCCTTCTTGGGCCCGATGGCGGGTTCCCTGGAACCTGCCATCGAGTTTTTTCGGCCGCGCTCAGTCGACGGGTTTTTCCATTGCCGACCAAGTGTTCGTGATCAAGAACCCCAGGTCTTGGTAGATTCGCGCTGCGCCGAAAGGGTTGTCGGCGTCCACGTCCAGCGCGGTACGCGCGACGGTGGGATTGCCAGACATGGCCCGAAGAGACTCGCTCAGCGTGGCTTTTCCAAGCCCCATTCCTCGTGCTTCATCGCGGCTGCCAACAAGCTCCACGTAGGGCCGCTCCGGGGTCCTGTTACTGACCAGGGAGTAGGCGAGTACGCGGCCCGTTCCGTCTACAGCGATCCGCGATAGCTCCAAGTTTGTTTTTTCGTCGCGGAACTCCTCGGCCCACTCTTCACGCGTGGAAGGAGCGGATCCCCAGTGGGTTCGGAACGCGTCGTTGTGTGCGAGGCGGGTCTGTTCCTCGTCCGCTTCCGTCGGTGGGCGGACCACAATCCCTGGCGCAGGCTGCGACCGGTCGGGGAGTTCCCCTTGGGAGGGCCGCTCCCGTTCCATGTCGTGGAAACGTCGGGAGGCTACGAAGCCGTTGTCCTTCAGGAGGGTGATGGCGGGGTCTTGGTCGTTGCCTGACTCAATAAACAGGACGCGGGTAACGTCCGGGTGTTTCTCCCGTAGGGCTGCGCGGGCGCGCTCTTCGACCCTCGCAATAAGTTCCGTCCCGATCCCTCGGAGCCGCCAGTTCGGGTGGACTCCTCCTGACAGGTATGCGTGGGCCTTCCCGTCAAAGCGAGGCTCCTCACCCACCACGCACGTCGCGTAAGCGACCAGATGGTCGCCGTCCCAGACAGCCCAGCTGTCAAGTTCCGGGTCGAAACCAGACGCGGTGAGCCTTTGGACTGCGGCTTCGGGGCTGACGATCCACTGGTGCCCATCGGCAGCCGCCATTGCTGTCGAGAGATCTGACCACGCCTTTGCGTCTTCTGTTCGAAGAGGTCGCCATGTGAGGGTCACTGCCGCTGCCTTCCGTTAGGGGATCAGGTCCCAAGTGCACTGTCATTGTCTTCCATCCCAGACTTTTCGGCGATTCCAGGTTTCTCTGCGACCCGCTACCAGCGCCCGGGACGCCGCTCTCCCCACAATGCTCCTACTGCGGTTCTTCCGCGTTGTCCTCCTGGTGAAGCGCTACCTCCCATTGAGGTCGGCGAAGTTGAGCAGGTGAGGCCGCCACAGTGCGTTGTGGGCGGTCCTTACGGTTGTGAGCAGTCCAAACGGACGCCATGCCCCCGTTTCTAGCGTTCTTTGACCCGTTTGCACTGCCCACGTCCGTTTGCACCGCCCAGAACGAGTCGCAGAGCCAGGTTTGGGTCTACTGACCCAGGCTTGGGTCTAAAGGAGACTCGCGTGTCTCCTTGTTGTCTAGGCTCTCGCAGGTGGGGTCCGGCCAGCCCTGCGCCCGGGAGCTTATCGCGCCAGTCGGCGGTTTCGGCCGGTAGCCCGAATCACGTTGTGCTCGACCCACAGTGCGCGCTGAAAACTCGGGGGAACGGTCGGGTTAGGGGAGGGGAGTACTGGCGCTGGAAGCAAAACCCCCGGCGCTTCGTCCGAAACACCGGGTGACCTGCGGAGACGGAGGGATTTGAACCCTCGAGGGACGAAAAGCCCCTACCTCCTTA
>CAYFUU010000027.1:13392-16545 GCA_964346595.1 uncultured Actinomyces sp. | reverse complement strand
TTCGAATCCAACCGCAGGAGCCACAAAGGCCCTTCTCTGGCGATCCCGGAGCAGGGCCTTTGTCACGTCCACCCGCCCCACCCAATCCGCTCCCGCAATGGCGCACTATCGGTTTCTAGTATGTAGACACCAAAAGATGCTACAGTCGGCTCTGTGGATACGGTAACGATGACCGAGTTTAACCAGCGGGTTTCAGCGATTACTCGGAAGGTAGTTGAGACGCGCGTGCCGGTTCAGATCACTAGGCACGGACAACCTGTCTTGCGCCTGTTCCCGGAGAGTACGGAGCAGTCTGATCCCGTTACGTCCCTGCTCGCCGCGGGGCTGGCTTCGCCGCCTACCGAGCCGCGCCGGGCGTGGAAGGGCACGCCGCGGATCCCTCTTTCGGGAGATCTAGATGAGCTACTCGATGAGCTACGCGCCGACTCGGGCAGCTGAGTCACACGCTAGGCGCATCTGGTACCTGGACTCCTCCGTTGCGCTACGGATCTTGCTGGGTCACTCGCCAGGTGCGATGGACTGGTTCGACAGGGTCACTGAGGAGCAGGCTCAGGTTGTGTCGTCTGCGCTTTTGGGTCTCGAAGTGGCAAGGGTGCTGCGGCGCGAGTCCGTAGATACAGAGTTGGGACGCGCGTTTGTAGAGTCGTTGACGCTGCTGCGTGTCGATGATTCTTTGTTGAGGGAAGCCGCCGACATCAGGCCCCACATCAAGACCCTTGACGCAATGCACCTTGCTAGCGCACAAAGGATCGGTGCTCAGTTCGCGACGATCGTCACCCACGACAAGCGAATGGCAGAGGTGGCCGCGGAACTTGGGTTTGCGGCCTTCGATCCTATTCGGGCGGTGGGCAGTTAGCGTAGGGACGCTCGGCTGGTGCAGGCGCTTGGCCTCGCAGTCTTGCACCCTGCTTGCCTACTCGCCTTGGTAGATGACGTGGCCGGTGTCGGCGTCGGTTATGCGGGTGGGGAAGTCGCGGTAGTTGATGCCGAAGTATTCGCGTGGGCCAGGTAGGCGTGGACCTTCTTCCACCACTTCTGTGACAACGAAACCGACCTCGTAGAATTCGTCATAACGAGGGTCGTTGTCGAAGCACTCCGCGTCAGGTCGCCGCTATTGTCCGACTGATAAGAGGTGAGGTAGTCGCAGATGTAGACATCTCCTTCCGGAAACTCGATTTTCCATCGTGCTTCCGGGTTTCTGGTGTTGTAGTCCATCACAAGACCGACAGTCGGTTCTTCTAGTTCGGGGTGATACCAGTAGCTCACGGCTATTTCCCTCTCTTAGTCTTAGGTTGTGCAGGCACTACGTGGGCCCCGTGTCTTGAGTAGTGGATGATTCCACGAGTCGTGGGGATCAGGTTTATATGAGCCCGGTTTTTGTAATCGATTAGCTCACTTCGAGGCTTGCGCATGCGACTCTCCTCTTAGCCGACTCCCGCCAGGTGTCGGGGGTGTAGACGTAGACGGGAACACCTCGGTCGCGGCGGTGTCCGCGACCCCGTATGCGTCGGAACCTTAGATCAGCGCGCTCGCCGGAAGGAGGTGGTCGCAAGGTATGGCGATCTCTTCGATGACGTGGCGCAAAACTGCGAGCGAGCTCGCTGCGCGGCCTAGCGGAAGACGTCACGGCAGTGGCCGAGGACTGCAGTCAAGACCACGAGGGCGGCGTCTTGAATGGTGTAAAGGACCCGGTAGTCGCCGACGGTCCCCGTCACAACCAAACTCCTGGGATTTGGGTGTTGCACGCCGGGCAGAAGCCTCGCCCCTCTTCGTCGATGACCAGGTTGTTGGAGCGGACGAAGTAGCGGTCGCGCGAGATCAGCGGCTCCCCACAGGTCGGGCAGTAGGTTGACTGGCCTTCGGGGTCGAAGGTGTTGCCGGTGTAGACGTAGTGCTCGCCCTCGTCCATCGCGATTTCCCGCGCCACCTGCAGGGTCTGCGGCGGGGTTGGTGGGGTGTCCAGCATCCGGTGAGCCGGGTGGAAGGCACTGAAATGGTGGGGGACATCGGGCCCCAGATTCTCAACGATCCACTGCGACATCTCCCGCAGCTCGCCGGGATCGTCGTTTTCGCCCGGGATCAGCAGCGTGGTGATCTCAAGCCAGCAGTCAGAATCATTCACCTGTTTCAGGGTTTCCAGGACGGTCTCAAGGTGTCCGCCCGTCACCTTCCGGTAGAACCGGTCCGTGAACCCCTTCAGGTCAATGTTCGCGGCGTCCATGGCCCCGTAGAGAGCCCGGCCAGGCTCCTCACAGATGTAGCCCGCGCTTACCGCAATCGGGTGGATGCCGGCGGCCCGGCAAGCGTTCGCGGTGTCGATTGCGTACTCGGCAAAGATGACGGGGTCGTTGTAGGTGAATGCAACCGACTCCGACCCGGTCTGCCGCGCGGCTTTCGCTATCTGTTCAGGACTCGCCTCGACCGCAAGATCGTCAAACTCCCTGGAAGTTGACATGGTCCAGTTCTGGCAGAACTTGCATCCCAGATTGCACCCGGCCGTCCCGAAAGACAGGACGTCAGAGCCGGGCAGGAAGTGGTTTAGTGGCTTCTTTTCAACCGGATCGACAGCAAACCCGGAGGACCGCCCGTACGTGTCCAAGACCAGCTTGCCGCCCCGGTTCATCCGCACGAAACAAAAGCCCCGTTGCCCGTCCCTCAGGGTGCAAAACCTTGGGCACACTTCGCAGCGGACTCGCCCATCCGGCAGCGAAGTCCACCAGTTCGCAACGTGATCTGTCACGGCGTCGGGCTTGCTGGCAGTTCAGAAGAACTCACCTGGTAGGTGGAGATCCGCACCTGTGGATCCCAATATCCTCTTGGCAACCCCGCTTTCTGCTTGAGTGCGGCCAAGAAGTCACGCTCATTAGGGAGAGAGTCCCACACCTGCGGGAGGAAGGTCGCGCGGCGAGGCCCCCACGACAAGATCACCCCGTCGCGGCCCGGGACAAGTGCTTCGAGCACCTCGTCCTCTGTAGTTGCCCTGTCAAACAGTGGCTTGGGTTCGGAGAGGACGGAGACCTCAACGCTCACCTTGTCGAACTCTGCTGGCGTGAGGGGCTGAAACCGCGGGTCCTCGAACGCCGCTGCCTTGGCGTTTTCAATGAGATCCTCACCGAGGCTGCGATAGGCTTGCAGACTCCCGATGCAGCCGCG
>CAYFUU010000027.1:10862-13292 GCA_964346595.1 uncultured Actinomyces sp. | reverse complement strand
GCCTGCCCGCCCTCAAGTAGCGGTTCGCCGTCGAGGACCTGCTCCAGGGTTTCCTGGTCCGCCAACTGTGCCACCTGGTAGGGGAGGTAGTGGGAGAGGTCCGAGGAGATGATCACGGAAGTGTCCGGGAAACTCAGCGCCGTTTCGATTACCTGGGCGACGGCTTCGTGGTTCGCGTGTCCCACAGCGATCGGGACGACCGTGAACGGTTCTTCCAGGTAACGCTGCATGAAAGGCAGGTGCACCTCGATCGAGTGCTCCTGCGCGTGAGCTTGGGGGAGCGTGCCAACCTCCGGCAGCACCTCAAGGGCTTCCGTGATTTCCGCGTCAACCGGGATGTCACCGAGAGGAGTTTGGACAGCGTCGGCGCCAACCAATGCCATTCCTCGTACCGGAACCCGGTGCGTTGGCCCCAGAACCACGACCCGTTTGGTCTTAGGATCCAAGGCTCGGTAGGCCTCGGCTGCAGTGGAGCCAGAGTAGATGTAGCCGGCGTGAGGAGCCATCACAACGGGGGCAACAAAACCCGGGTCGGGCGCGGCCGCCAGCAGCGAGTCAACCTCGGCCGCCAGGACACTGGGGTTTGCAGGGTAGAACATGCCGGCAACAGCCGGGCGGTGGACTCTAGACATTGGGGCTCCTTTTCCCGGTTTCCCCGGGTTTCTAAAGCGGTTTCACTCCGTTTGAGGCAAGCCAGCTTTCAAGTTTCGGCTGCGGCATTGCGCCGACCTGGCGGGCGGCCACCTTGCCGTCTTTGAGTAGGAGCATCGTTGGGATGCTCTGCGCTTGGAACTGGGTTTGCAACTTGCGGTTTTCATCAACGTTCACCTTGACAACTTTCAAGGCACCCGCGTACTTCGCTGCGACTTTTTCGAGGATGGGCGCGACCATTCGGCAGGGCCCACACCACGGCGCCCACAGGTCGACAATCACCGGGAGCTTCGTGGCTGTTGCTTCCGCGAAGTCAGCGTCGGTTGCGTTCACCAGCCAGGGCAGCGGTGAGCTGCAGTGCCCGCACTTTGGGGTTCCTGCGGCTGAAAGGGGGACGCGGTTTTTCTTCCCACACTTGGGGCAAGCTTTGATTTCCATGCTCCAATTATGGTCCTCCACCTATTGGAGTGCCAGGGATCGCGCACTACCGAGGTTGGAGGGGCGGCCCGGTCACGATAAAATGGCGAGGCATGCCCCCGTAGCTCAGTCGGTTAGAGCAGCGGACTCATAATCCGTTTGTCCTGGGTTCGAGCCCCAGCGGGGGCACCAGTGTCGAACCCCTGTTGCTCTAGGTGCTGAAGTCTCTGGGATGCAGAACCGCTGGGGATTCCCGGCAAGGCGAGCGGTCGGAGCTCGCTGGCACATGAAAAGGGCTTCTGGTCAGCCCCAGAGCCGCGCGAGTGCCGCCGACGCGGCAGGCACTTTCCTACTTGTAGCGTCGAGAAGCGTTGTAGCGACAAAAAGCTGGACGAAAAACGAACAATCAGGCTGGGCGCCGCGCTACGGGGCGCGGAAGCCGGCTCTCTGTGAAGGCTCCAACGCTGCCCTGTCACTGTCGCACGCTGTTCGCAGTGACAGGGCTTGCCGCGTGCCGCCCCGCGGGTTGTCTGGGGATTGTTACCGTTTCGTCACCGGGTGGCATCGAACAGGTGTTCTAGGTTTGTTATGGTTGGGTATGGACGTAGTGACTCTCACACCACAGGAGGTGGGCTCCCTTGAGGGGGCGGCGCTGCTGAACGCGTGCCGGGAACTGGCGTTGGCAGCGAACCGGCTTGAGGCGTTGCAGACGCGGGTCGCGGCGCAGATTTGGTCGCAGTCTGAGGGTGCTGGCGGCCCCGATTCCCTGGCTAAACAGCACGGGTGCCGTAACTCGGTTGAGCTGATCCAGCGGCTCACCGGCGCTTCCGCCAGGACTGTTTCCGCTCGCGTTAAGTTGGGGCGTCAGACCAGGTCAGAACTGTCCATGCTGGGAGAACAGCTAGCACCAAGACAGGAACATCTCGCGACTGCCCTTGACTCCGGCGCTATGTGCGCGGAGAGCGCAAACCACATTTCCCGGATGCTGGTTCGGGCGAGGCGGCCAGGAAACGCGGAAGACCTGGATATGGCCGAGCGCTGCTTGGCTCAGGCAGCTACGGGACACGACTTTCAGACTGGAGATTCCCCAGGCATGGCACTGCACGCGGATGACGTGCGCCTTCTGTGTTTGAAATGGGAGGAAGCCCTAGATCCTGACGGTGCGGAGCCCGACCAGGAGCTGCGCATGAAGCAGCGTTTCCTTACCATTGGGCCCGTCCGCAACGGCTTGTCACGGATGAATGGTCTAGTGACAGCAGAAGTCGCGGCAAGCCTGGGTGCCGTCTGCGACGCCATGAGCAACCCGCGCGCCAGAAGTAGCGAGCTAGCCATAGACGGCCCAATCACTGACGACATCACTGA
>CAYFUU010000027.1:9118-10762 GCA_964346595.1 uncultured Actinomyces sp. | reverse complement strand
GACCCAATCACTGACGGTTCGGTCGCAGGCAGTTCATCGACGGGCGATCTGGCCGCAGACAGCCCAGCCACAGGCGCGGGTGGCGGTGGGGACATTGCTGACGAGCGCACGCCCGCCCAGAAGCGCCACGACGCGCTGGCGACGGCTTTGGGTGTCGCCCTCGCGAGCAGGCAGCTCCCTGTGCTGCAGGGTGCGCCCGCAACAGTGGTGGTGGAGATCCAAGAAGAGACCCTGCGTGGGCAAGGTGGGATCGCGTGGTTGACAGACCATGAAGGAAGCCACGCACCTATTCCCCTGGATTCGGTGCGCCACATCTCCTGCGGCGCGAAGATCCAAGCCGTCGTCAGAGACAGCATTGGGCGCGTCACCAAGCTAGGAACCCCGGCGCGCATCTTCAACGCGAGCCAGCGTCGAGCCATCGCACTACGTGACGGGGGCTGTGTGATCCCCGGGTGCACCGTCCCCGCGGCGTGGTGCGAGGTCCACCATGTGCAGCCCCACTCAGAAGGTGGTGCCACCCACACTGACAACGGGGTGCTGCTGTGCCACTATCACCACCACAGCATTGACACCAGCGGCTGGCGCATCAGCATGCGCGCCGGCGTCCCGTTCGTGCAGCCGCCCGCCTGGCTGCAAAACCTGTTCCCTGGCGACCCGCGCGAATCCTGGGTGAACTCAGTGACAGCGGACCAAAACAGGAAACTCAGAGACAAACTGCGGAGATCTCGCAAGCTAGGCGAAAGATTGCCCGGAAGAGATCTCGAAAGGGCACCCGGAAAACCGGAGCCGAAAAGACCAAAGAGCCGCCCGCCCGCGGCAGCCTTACATTCAGCGGAGACTCAGCGCCCGGTGCGGCCAGGCGCGGTGTTGCAAGAGTCGGAGCCACGTGCAGTGCCACGGAACTCAGTGCTGCCTGACTCAGTGCCGCCGGACGTGGTGCTGCCTGACTCAGTGCCGCGGAACCCTGTGTCGCCAGCGCTGCAGCGACACGCAAGTCGTCAGGGCCAGGTCCGAAAGGACCGGACTCGGGAGCACCGTCCAGGTCCGCGTCGACCCGTCCAACGCGCCGCCTAACCTCACCGTCCCGGTGTGACCTGCTGTTCCGGTTTGACCGCACTGCCCTGGGCCGCCTGGGGGTTCGGGGCGGTTGGGTGCGACCCTCCTTTGCTGCCGCGTGCTTGACTATTGCCGCTCGAGCACCATCGAGTAGGTTACGTTCTGGAGCGTTAGGCGGTCTGCGTCGAGTTCAAAGCGCATGGGAGCAAACTCGAAGTCGTCTGGCACCTTTTCCTCGAACTCGCCCAGATCTAGATCTAGCACCGTCACCACGCAGACGCTGGGTCCCGGTTCCCAGGAAATGTCCTGGAACTCACCGCCGCCGCCAATAGTGCCCGTCCCGTCGGAGTTCATGGTCAGTCTTGCGTCGGGGTCCAACTCGCCCTCCTCTAGTGCGCTCACCCCTTCGCTGGTCATGTCCACAAGCTTCCATGTGCCGACGCAGGTCTTTGCGTCTCCCAGCGTTAAGGCAAGCGCCAGTACAAGCACGACCACGGCTGCGGCTCCAACGGTGAGCCCGATGAGCAGGCGTGATGCTCGTTTCCTTGGCGGTGTGTTCTGGCTGTCTTGTGGGTTCTGTGGGTTCTG
>CAYFUU010000027.1:2493-9018 GCA_964346595.1 uncultured Actinomyces sp. | reverse complement strand
TTGCCAGGCGTTTTTGCAGGGGCGCTTTTAGAAGGGGAAACCAATGGCCATATGCTCCGTTTTGTTGAACGCTATCGACGTCGTTGCTGAAGCGGACTTCTTTGAACGCTACTTGGACGCTGCTTCCATAGAGGTCAGCGAGGACCGAGCGGTGCTTGACGTAGGCACGGCGTTGGTAGAGATCAACCGGGTCGGTGGGGAACGTGTCGGTGAGGCCCCGTTTGGTGAGGACCGAGTAGACGAGGGCAAGCAGTCGACGTGGATCCCGGACGACATCCAAGCGGGGCCCCGGCACATTGGTTTTAAGGTGAGTGACCTCGATGAGCGGGTGCGGAAGTTACAGGAGGACGGCGTCCAGTTCCACCTCGAACCGATCGATGCGGCAGGAGAAGTGCGCATAACGTTCTTCTACTCTCCCTCGGGCGTCCTGGTTGAGATGGTGGAGGGTGCCCTTCAGTATCACTGGGTTGCGGACCAGAGCGAGGTCGACGCGGATTGGGGACTGGGAACTCCGACCCGACCCCGGTTTGATCACGTGGCGGAGACTGTGGAGAGCTTTGACACTTCAGGTGCTTTCCACGCGGGTCACGGTTTCAAACTGATGGGCGGTATCCACCAGAGCGCGGACCCTCGGGGCTTTGAGATCGCCTACCTGCGCGGCGACGACACCACCCTGGAGCTTTTTGAGTTCCGCAAGGTGGAGCTACAGACGCGGGAGCCGCAGTGGGACGCTCCCGGCTTTGTCGCAGCAGTGTTCGACAGTGGGGAACCTGAAGGGGACCCTGTTGCTGTCGTTGCTGGTCGCCCCCTGTTCTCGGACCCGGACGGATTGCTCTTCGCTACAGGCCCGTTGCCCACCGCCGCTTCCGAACCGAACTGCGCTTCCGAACCGAACTGAGGGATCAGAACTCGCCGTCGGGGCCGCGCCTCGGGCATGATGGGACTTACGGCCCACAATTGGCGTGGGTTCGCCGGATTCGAGGTGAGCGCGGCGCGGCGCCTCCTCGAACGAAAGGACACTAGAAATGGCAGAAGAAGAGACAGTAGAAGTCGTAGAAGAAATCGCTACGGGACCCCAGTACCCCGAACTCGCCCCCTACGTTGAAAAGCCCGTGCCGGGCAGATTCGACGGGATGACAGCAATCGTGACTGGCGCGGGATCAGGTATTGGCCGGGCAACGGCCGTGCGGATTGGAAAAGAAGGCGGCCGGGTCATTGCGGCCGACTACGCGCAAGAGGGCTTGGACTCCCTGGTTGCGGAGTACCCGGACCTGGACATAGTGCCCGTCAGGGCAGACATCACGAAACATGACGATGTGGAGCGAATTGTCGACGCTTGCGATGGTGAGTGCCAGGCGCTAGCAAACGTTGCAGGGATCATGGACAAGTTCTGCCCCATCGGTGAAGTGAGCGACGAGCTTTGGGACCGCGTGTTCGAAGTGAACGTTGGTGGGACCATGAAGATGACGAAGGCTGTTCTGCCGCTGATGCTGGAAGAAGGCGGCGGCACCATCGTTAACGTTGCGTCCCTCGCTGGTATCACGGGAGCAGCGGCGGGCGCTGCCTACACCGCGTCAAAGTGGGCTGTTGTAGGAATGACGAAGAACACGGCGCACATGTACGCGCCGTACCACATTCGCGTGAACGCCATCGCGCCGGGCGGGGTGCGGACGAACATTGGCGTCGAGTTCGGTTCTGAGCTCGCTCTGCACCGGCTTGCGCCAAGGATGCGGGTTGCTGGGGCAAGGACAGCTGAGCCCGAAGAACTCGCTGCAGCGATTGCGTTCTTGCTGTCGCCAGACTCACCGAACATCACGGGTGCAGTGCTGACCTCGGACGGTGGGTACTCTGCGGCCTAGACACTTTGCGGGCTTGCGGGTTGCGGGCTTGCATCGCCGGCAGGGGTCACGCGGCTAGTCTGCGTGACCCCTTTAGCTTGCACATCTTGGACATGAGGCCCTGGAGTCCCCGAGGGTCTGCATCGGGGTCTTCCGGGTGCCACTGCACTGCAACAAGGGGAGCAGTTTCGTGTTCCATAGCTTCAACGGTGCCGTCATCTGCATGG
This sequence comes from uncultured Actinomyces sp., assembly GCA_964346595.1. Classification (GTDB taxonomy): domain Bacteria; phylum Actinomycetota; class Actinomycetes; order Actinomycetales; family Actinomycetaceae; genus Scrofimicrobium. The sequence continues at coordinate 6,953 of CAYFUU010000027.1, read as the reverse complement.
GCGGTGACAGCTAGACCTTCGCCCAGACGGCCAATCGCCTGGTGGTGAGCGCTATGAACTTCGATGCGCTTAGCCTTAGCGTTGCCTTCCAAGTCCAGGGGCGCCAGGAGTTCTGAAATCTTTGAGCCAGGCTCAATGCTGACTTCGTGCCGGTCGAAAAGAAAGTTCTCAAGCAAGTGCTCGCTGCGGTGACCCGGCAGCTCCGACATGTCCTGGATCAGTGTTCCGCCCAAGGCAACGTTCGTGATTTGCAGGCCGCGACAGATAGCCAGGGTTGGGATGTGGTGGTCTATCGCATGCCTCACTAGTGCGATCTGCACCTGGTCGCTAGTGGGGAAGTGAACTTCCTGGTTCTTGTACTGTGAGCTGCCTCCGTAGAAACTTGGGTGAACGTCGGGCCCGCCCATCAAGACCAGGGCCTCCGCGGCATCCAGCTTCGCGAGGGCTCCACTGACCCCGTCCTCTTCAGCCCAGCTCACTACCGGGTTCCAGCAACCTTCAGCGCCCCGGGTCAGGCCGCCTAGCAGGCGCTTGGTGAGGTGGAAGGCGCGCTCGTCGTTGCTTCGACGCATTACAACGCCGGAGACAAGGATTGATGGTTCGCTCTGAGAAGGGGTCACTCGCCGAAATGTAGCAGTGAGAAGGCAAAAGTGCTGAGCTGCGGAGCCGGAAGTGCAAAGTCGCGCAGCCGAAAGTGCGAAGTCACGGAGCCGGAAGTGCGGAATGAGCCCGCAGATCGCACTGTCCGACCGTCTTTTGGACCGTTTTCTGGCGGTCCGCGGCGACGATGCTACGGTGCGAACCGTGACTAAGAACGCATTCTTTCCAGGACCAGCCTGGGCACCTGCCACCAGGCATGCTTTGGTTCTTCTTGCGCGCCGAATGTTCTGCGGCCTCTCGAAGTAGAGAAGACCGCTCAGCCTCCTTCTCAGCTTCCTTCGAGAGGTCGGCCTCCCGGCACTTGCCGGAAGCTCACAGCCACGCCAACCACGACTCTTCTGGTGCGTAGCTATCTTCGACCTAAGGACACTAATGGAGTCTTTGACGCGCGCCCCTCACACCACTTCTTTCGAGGTGCTCCCACCCAGACGCCCCGAACTAGCGCCCAGGTTTTGGTCGAACGTTGACCAGCTTGTGGCGAGCAGACCCGACTTCATCTCCGTCACCTACGGGGCTGGTGGCACTGACCGCCAGAGCGCTGGCGACGTTGTTGCAAAACTGGTCCGCGACACCCCGGTCCGCCCGATTGCTCACCTAACCTGCGTCGCTACCACGAGGGCAGAAGTTCGTGGGGTAGTCGAGCATTACCTGGACCTGGGGGTGAGGACATTCATGGCGCTTCGCGGGGACAACCCGCGGGGGGCGCCGGACTGGCAGCCCGGCCCCGGAGACGTCCCCAGCGCCAGCTGCCTGGTCACCCTTATGCGACAAATCGAAATTGAGCGCACCGCGCGCTCCGCTGGGAACGCACTCAGGTCCGCATTCAAACCACTCACGGTTGCCGTTGCCGCGTTTGCTGCAGGAAACCCCGTGGCAGGAACGACGCCCGAACAAGAGGCTGAGAGGCTGCTCACCAAACAAGCAGCTGGCGCATCATTCGGTGTCACGCAGCTGTTCTGGGACCCCGCACAGTACGCGAGCTTCGTCGAGCGGTGCAGGCGGATCGGCGTGACCATCCCCATCGTCGCCGGGTTGCTGCCCCCAACCGACCCCAGGCGCGTTCGCCGAATGCAAGAGCTGACCGGAGTGCAGCCACCAGCGTGGCTACTTGATGCGCTTGAGCGCGTCGAAACACCCGAAGAAGCCGCAAGCGTAGGCATCGCAATAGGCAGAAAGATTGCTCGCGAAGTGCTTGACGCCGGCTCCCCAGGCATCCACGTCTACACATTCAACCAGGCAGGACCGGCACTGGACCTAGTGCGCGACCTTGATGTGCCAGAGGCCAACGGTGCCGACCTACTCACTCCTGTCAGGGAGAAGCAATGACCTCATGCTCAAACCTCAGACCGCAAACCGCGAACCTTAAACCGCAGTCCTCAGACCGTAATCCTCAGGCCCTAGAACCTAAAACCCAGGCACCCACAGCAACTGAAAGGCTTCCCTTGATTACCGAAACTCACCCCTCATCTGCGTTTCCGACCGCCACGATTGTTGGCTACCCGCGAATAGGGCCAGACCGCGAACTCAAGCGCGCAACAGAGGCCTACTGGAAAGGCACCCTCTCCGAGACAGAGCTGCTACGTGTCGCCGAAAATCTGAAGGACCTGACCTACGCACGACTGGTGGAACTAGGCCTGGGCAAAGACGACTACTCCATCCCAGAAACCTCCTCCCTCTACGACCAAGTGCTTGACACAGCGGTCACCTTCGGAGCCATCCCCCCTCGTTACGAAAAGCTGTCCGGCCTAGACCAGTACTTCGCGCTGGCGCGCGGCAACGACGATCTCGGTGCGTTGGAAATGACCAAGTGGTTCGACACCAACTACCACTACCTGGTCCCTGAACTAGCACCGGGAGCCGCCTTTGCTTTCTCTGGGGGAGAAAAACTCGCGGAGTTCCAGCGGGCGCGCGAAGCCGGCTACCTGGTTCGCCCGACCTTCGTTGGCCCCGTGACCTTCCTAGCCCTAGCAAAAGCAGCGGACGAGGCGGGGAAGGGGTGGACCCCACTCGCGCTGATTGAAGACCTCACCGCCGCCTACGCCCAGCTGCTCGCAGCGTTCCACGAAAGCGGCGCGAAGTGGGTGCAGTTCGACGAACCTGCACTAACCTCGGACAACCTAGACGCCTCACGCAAGGAACTAGTCGAGCTTGCAAAGCAGGTTTGGAGTGAGCTGTCCGAGTTGGAAGGGAGACCCTCGCTCCTGGTGACCCTGCCTTATGGTGACGGGACAGACGCAGCCGCGGCACTCGCAGAAACAGACATTGAAGCCCTCCAGGTCGATCTGAGACGCACCCCGGAACTGAGCGCTGCGTTAGTGCAGAAGCTGGAAGGCAAGACCCTCGCTGCGGGGGTTGTCGAAGGGCGCAACATCTGGCGCGCGGACCTGCGCCACGCCGAATCTGTGTTGCAAGGTCTCCAGGAAAAGGGTGCCACGGCACTGTCAGCCTGCACCGCCACCTCCCTCCAGCACGTGCCTATCAACCTCGAGGAGGAGAAATGGGACGACTCCGAACTTGACGCAGCCCTCCATGAATGGCTCGCCTTCGCTGACCAGAAGGTCACCGAGGTGGTTCTGCTAGGTCGAGGACTGCGTGAAGGTTGGGAGTCCATCGAGTCGGCAGTTGCTGACTCTGATGCAGCAATCGCTTCAAGAAGGGCTTTCCCAGGCGTTGTGCGTCCCGATGTCCGCTCCCGGGTAGAGGCGGTGACCGAAGAGGACACGGACCGTGAAAGTACCGAGGAACGGAAGGAAGCCCAGAAAGCTCTAGGTCTTCCACTTCTTCCAACAACAACCATCGGATCTTTCCCGCAGACGCTGGACATTCGTCGCTCGCGGGCAGCGTTCGCACGTGGGGAAATCACGGAAGGGGAGTACCAGGAGGCCATGCAGGCTGAAATCGCCTCGGTCATCGCCCTCCAGGAGGACATTGGTTTGGACGTGCTGGTCCACGGCGAAGCCGAACGCAACGACATGGTCCAGTACTTCGCCGAGCAGCTCGATGGTTTCGCTGCAACGAAGAACGGTTGGGTGCAGTCCTACGGGACCCGCTGCACCAGACCCTCGGTTCTGTGGGGCGACGTCGACCGGCCGCAGCCCATGACGCTGAAGTGGACAACGTATGCGGACTCCCTGACTGACAAGCCCGTGAAGGGCATGCTGACCGGCCCGGCAACCATGATCGCGTGGTCGTTCCCGCGCGACGACCTACCCTTCGGGGAAGTGGCCGCTCAGATTGGGCTGGCGTTGCGTCAGGAAGTGAACGACCTAGAGGCGGCCGGCATCCGTTTCATCCAGGTGGACGAGCCGGCGCTTCGAGAACTACTGCCGCTGGATGAGGCGAAGCATCAGGAGTACCTGGACGAATCTGTTCGCGCTTTCCGACTCTCAACCTCCGGTGTTGATGCAGGAACGCAGATCCACACACATCTCTGCTACTCAGAGTTCGGGCAGATCCTGGAAGCCATTCTGGATCTAAATGCCGACGTCACGTCAATCGAGGCGGCCAGGTCCCGCATGGAGCTACTGGACGATGTTGACACGGGGATTCTTGAACGCGATCTTGGACCCGGCATCTGGGACATCCACTCTCCGCGCGTGCCCAGCACGGAAGAGCTGGTGGAACTGTTGCAGGCAGCCTCGGCCTCCGTTGATCCGGACCTGCTGTGGGCGAACCCCGACTGCGGGCTGAAAACCCGCGGCTACAAGGAGACCGAAGCTTCGCTGCGCAACCTGGTCGCGGCGGCGAAGCAGGTCAGGGAGCAGGGCTAGAAGACGAAGTCAGGACAGGCCTAGAGAACG
>CAYFUU010000027.1:0-2393 GCA_964346595.1 uncultured Actinomyces sp. | reverse complement strand
GGGCTAGAAGACGAAGTCAGGACAGGCCTAGAGAACGTGGCTAGGACTGGGCCAGGAGCCTGGGTTAGGGCGTGAGGACCGCCTGTTGGAGCACTTCACCGACCGGGGCGCGAATGACCAGAGAAGCGACCCGGTCGGCCGGGGTCGGGGTCTTGTTGATGATGACAAGGTCCCGGCCCTGGAAAAGGGAGATCAGCGATGCGGCTGGTTGAACCACCAGCGATGTCCCCGCCACGATGAGCATGTCCGCTTCCATGATTGCTTCGGCCGCGCCGGCAATCGCAGCTTCGGGCAGGGGCTCTTGATAAAGCACCACTTCCGGTTTCAAGACGTTCCCGCAGTCGCAGAGCGGCACGGGGTTTCCATCACTAACCGTGGGGATCACGTCGTCCGCGTCTGAGACCTTCCCACAGTTTGGGCAGACGAAGGTCTGCAACGTGCCGTGCAGCTCGAACACTCGTTTGGACCCGGCTTTTTGGTGCAAGCCATCAATGTTCTGGGTGATCACCGCTAGGAGTTTGCCCTCTTCCTCAAGACGCGCAAGTGCTAGGTGGGCTGGGTTGGGCAAGGCGTCGGGCGAGTAAAGGGTGGACCGAACGTAGTCGTAGAAGACCTCCGGCTGGTCGAAGAAGAAGTCCCTTGAAAGGATCGTTTCCGGGGTGAGTCCGTAGCGTTTTCGGGTCCTTTCGGTCACCCATTCGCTTCTGAAGTCGGGGATACCGGATTCGGTTGAGACGCCGGCGCCCCCAAAGAAAACGATTCGGCCTCGCTCAGCGATCATCGCTTTCAGGGTTTCGATTTGACGGGCTAGGTTTGGTGAGTTGCTCACCTTGGGGCACCTCTCTGGTGTCTTGTTTTGTTCTTGTTCTGCGGAGGTGGCGGCGCTCTGCTTGGAGCACCATGACCCAGAAAGTGGTTATCATCAGCGCCAACCCCGCGACGAACATGAGGATACCAAGGGCGGCTCTCAGCCCCTGGTGCGAACTTACAGAGAACACGATCAGCAACGCGATAGCGACGATTGCGAAGGCGACTATTGCTGCATTGTTCAGTTTTCTGGCCAGGTCTGGGTTTGGTTCGTTGCTCATTCTGATTCGCGCTCTAGTCCAATGTCTGCTTGGCGGGTTTTCGGGTCCTTCAGGCCAAGTTTAAACGCGTCGTCAAACGTCCACTGCGCGGCAGCTGCCTTCACTGCCTCGCGCTCGCTGGCGAGTAGCACCAAGTCCACTTCCAAAACAGAGAGTCGCGCCTGCGACACGTCGGCCGATTCTGTGATTTGGCAGCGTGGTTCGCGCTGGTCGGGAACTCCAGAGGCGGCGAGCAACACGGTGCGGTTTTGCAGGCTAGCGGCAAAATCCAGCTGTTCCTTGAACTCAGGGTCTTCACTTTCCACATCCCGAAGTCCACGCACCAAGGACTGAGAGAGGCAGTCCAGGGTGACCAGCGCCAACTCGTCAGACGCCGCTCCCGCCTGTGTTTCCTCCCGCTCTTCGCCTTCCTTACCTGGGCCGTGCGTGCCGTCCGTGCCGGGGGAGTCGACATCCGAGGTGGGGGAGCCGACGGCAACAAGCTCAAATTGGGGGAACGCCTGTTCGGATAAATCCGCTAGGGCCGACTTTGCAGAGAAGTCGAATCCTGCTGCTAAGGCCAGCGCGGAGAGTATGCGGCCTGCGGCAACCCTCCCGAAGTCGCTGGCTCTTTCCCCAGTGACCGTGGTCGCACCCGCGAGCAAGCTCAGTTGATCCCTGGACGTAGCAAGCATGTAGGCGGCCGTGCCCGCGACTGTGAACGGTGGAGGAACCGGCTGCGTCGGCAATTCAAACTCAAGGCCGGCCCAATCCGTGAGGCCGGCTTCGCCCCACGGCTGCCAGGACCCGCCAAGGACCTCCAACCTGAGCGCGGATTCGGCTGTCGCGTCCAGGAGCGAAGCGGCGCAGTCCCTGCAGTCAGTCGCAAGCGAGGTAAAGAGGGCCAGTCTCTCCCCAATCGCAAGCTCCGTGGTGGCGAGCGCCTCCCTTACCTGTTCCTGCTCGGACAAAGTTGGAAGAAGAAAAACGTCTTCGCTCTGCTGCTGGTCGGCGCCACTTTCGTTCGCAACGCCGTACACACCCAAAGGTAAGATTGCAATGAGACTCGCCGCGATCGCAGCCAGAAGAGCGCGTTTTCCGGCGCCCTGAAGTGGTTGCCGGCTACCTCGCCTCCCCGAATCTTGCACGTGTCGATCATGCCACGGCAGCCCGCTAATATGGACGCACACGGCAGCTCCAGAAACTGATGGGCTGCTTCAACCGTGGGCAGCAGCCCAAATGGAAGGGACTATTCGCTATGGACGCAGGCCAGGTAACTGACAACATCAAGGCTCTTCTGGCCCCGCTCGCAGCGGATCAGGACGC
>CAYFUU010000026.1:13967-16647 GCA_964346595.1 uncultured Actinomyces sp. | reverse complement strand
CGGTCGATGATGGACGTCCTTGGCTTGGACCCCGCTTCAAAGGTGTGGATGGCGGAGCAGCCGTTCCATTCCACCGAGCTGGCTGATGAGCAGGCGGCGGTTGCCGCGACCTTGCTTGAGGTGATCTTGGGGATCCGTGAAGCCGTCCGAAGGCAACGGGACTGGGGAGAGTCCGACCGGATCAGAGACAGGCTTGCTGCTGCCGGGATCGTTGTTGAGGACCGGCCGGGCGGCGTGACTTGGACGCCGAAGGAACGAAGGGAGCACTTGGAAAGGCTTGCGAAGGCTTGGGAGATCCTGAGCGAACCTAAGCCTGGCGATGAGGGACCAGCGGTCAAAGAGCTTGAAGGTGGGGGAGAGACGAATGAAGGGTAACCAGGCCAGGCGAGGCGCTGTCTCAAAGGCGTCGCAGTCGAAGGCTGGACCGAAGGTAGGTTCGGGTGGGAGGCACCGGAAAGCTTTAGCGGGTAAGGGGCCGACCCCGAAGGCGGAAGACCGCACGTACCACGCTGCTTACAAGAAGAAGCAGGAACGTGAGTACCGGGAGAAGCAGGCTGCCGCGCGCGCCAAGGCTCAGACGCGGACTCCTGTTCGGGCGCGGGAAGGTAACGACCTGGTCTTGGGACGCAACGCAGTCATCGAAGCGGCTCAGTCCGGCGTCGTGGTGAAACAGGTTTTCATCGCAGCGGATCCAGCTCAGGGAAAGATGGCGGAAGTCGTGCAGGTGCTTGCGGAGACCGGAGCGCCTTTCATGGAGGTCACCAGGCGGGACCTGGAACGCGCCGCCGACGGAGCAGCACACCAAGGCATTGCCATTGAGGTTGAAGGCTACAACTACCTAGACCTAGAAGATCTGCTTGTTGACGCGTTGCAGCAGGTCAAACCTGGGTTATTGATTGCTCTGGACCATGTCACCGACCCGCACAATCTGGGTGCTGTGATCCGTTCGGGTGCCGCGTTCGGAGCCGACGGGATCATCCTGCCGGAGCGGCGCAGCGCAGGGATTAACCCGACGGTTTGGAAAGTGTCGGCGGGGGCTGCGGCGCGCGTGCGGGCGGCCAGGGTTACGAACCTGGTGCAGGCATTGAAGCGGGCGAAGGAAGCCGGGTTCTTTGTAGTCGGTCTTGACGGGGACGCGGACGCATCCGTGCGGGGCCTCAGCCTTGCAACAGAGCCGCTGGTGTTAGTCACCGGCGCGGAAGGTGCGGGGCTCTCAAGGCTGGTGCGGGAAACCTGCGACATGATCGTCTCCATCCCCACGACCGGAGACATTGAGTCCTTGAATGCGGCGGTCGCAACAGGCATCGCGTTGTTCGAGATCTTCGAAGTAAGAGCCAGCGCAGAAAAGAAGTAACAGACCAGAAGTAGCAGGGCTGTTGGCGTGTCCTGTTCGCTCGGGACACCCTGGGTTTATGGCGCTTGGGGTGCGGTCCCGATACGCTGATTGAGGGCAATCAAAGGGGATTTCTATGGTGCAGGCAGCACATCCAAACGAAGAACTTGAGCGGGCTGGAGAGCGTGCAGCCCTAACGGCAAGAAGGTGGACAACGCTGGCCACCAGGTTCCCAACCAGCCGCCCAGCACGCCTGCTTGCCGACGTGTTGGATGACCCATCAGGCCTGGGGTTCACCGTTGAGTTTGTTGACGGGGTGGTTCGCCCTGAAGACATGAAGGTGGCTGCCGAGAACCTCACCAAGCTGACCAAACGTTCCCCTGGGTTCTTACCGTCGTGGCTGCGGCTCCCAGCGCGCGCTGGCGGTCTTGGGGCGAAGATCGCGCCCGAAACCGCTGTGATGGCGGCGCGAAAAGTGTTCCAGACACTTGTGAAAGATCTGGTGCTGGACGCGCGAAGCGAAAAGCTGGATGAAGCAATCAAGAAGCTGAAGGCTGACGGGTCAAGGCTGAATCTAAACCTGCTTGGTGAAGCTGTCCTTGGTGACGAAGAAGCTCACGCCCGACTGGAGAAAACGTTCGACCTGCTACGGCGGGATGACGTGGACTACGTGTCGCTGAAGGTTTCCTCGGTCGTAGGACCCCACTCAGATTGGGGACACGATGAGGTCGTCGACAAAGCTGTTGAAGAACTGCTGCCGCTGTACCAGTACGCCGCGAACTCACCCGATGCTAAGTTCATCAACTTGGACATGGAGGAATACAAGGACCTAGACCTGACGCTGGACGTCTTCGAAAAGCTCTTGGACCGCGAAGAACTCCTGGGGCTAGAAGCCGGCATTGTCATCCAGGCCTACCTGCCAGACTCACTGCCCGCGATGAAGCGGCTACAGGAATGGGCGGCGGCTCGTAGGGCCCGCGGGGGCGCACCGATCAAGGTGCGACTGGTGAAGGGCGCGAACCTTGCAATGGAAAAGGTTGAAGCCGAATCTCACGGATGGCCGCTAGCAACCTGGGAATCCAAGCGGGCAACGGACGCTAACTTCATGCGGATCCTGAACTGGGCCCTTACTCCAGAACGAACCGAAAACGTGAAGCTTGGGGTTGCGGGACACAACCTGTTCACGTTGGCGTTCGCGTGGGATCTGGCTCAGATCAGGGAGTGTACGGAGGGCGTGGACTTCGAAATGCTGGTCGGGATGGCTGACGCGCAAGCCCAGGCGATCAGGGATGAGATCGGGGACGTGCTGCTCTATGTTCCCGTAGTGCATCCTTCCGAGTTCGACGT
>CAYFUU010000026.1:12617-13867 GCA_964346595.1 uncultured Actinomyces sp. | reverse complement strand
AACAGGGAGTGGGCGGGGAAGATCATCTCCCGCATTGAAGGCTCTGTCCTTGGTGAAAAGACCGCGGCGGACCGCACCATCAAGACGGTGAACGGGATGCATCGAGTGCTGGAAGCAGCGCAGAGGGCGCAGGCCGAATGGGTGGAGCGCCCCCGTGAAGAACGCGCGGACATCCTGCACGAAGTAGGTGTCCAGCTGGCATTGCATCGTGCCGAGCTGATTGAGGTTGCGGCATCTGAACTTGGGAAGACCATCTCTGAAGCCGACGTTGAAGTGTCGGAAGCAATCGACTTCGCGCACTACTACGCGCAGCAGAGCCTGGAACTGGATCGCATTGCTGACGCGACGTTTGAGCCCGTGAAGGTGACTGCGGTGGTTCCGCCGTGGAACTTCCCGATCGCTATCCCATTCGGTGGGGTGGCGGCGGCGCTCGCGGCCGGCAGTGCAGCAGTGTTGAAACCGGCAAGTGCTGCGAAGCGTTGTGGGGCGCTGCTGTCTGAGATTCTTTGGAAGGCTGGGGTGCCGAAGGCGCTTGCCCCTCTGGTTATCCCGGGTGATCGTGAGGTTGGGCAGGCACTGATTGAGTCTGACCTGGTTGACCGAGTCGTCCTGACGGGGTCCTCGCAGACAGCTGAACTGTTCTTGTCTTGGCGACCGGGCCTTGGACTAATCGGTGAAACCTCGGGTAAGAACGCAATCATCATCACGCCTTCAGCCGACTTGGACTTGGCGGTGAAGGACGTTGTCCGTTCCGCTTACGGTCACGCGGGCCAGAAATGCTCGGCTGCTTCACTGGTCATCCTGGTTGGTTCGGTTGGGTCTTCCAAGCGCGTCCACCGCCAGTTGATCGATGCAATCAAGTCGATGGAGGTGGGTTGGCCGGAGAACCCCGTTACTGAAATGGGGCCATTGTCCGAGCTTCCCGGCGCGAAGCTATTTGCTGGGCTCACCAAGCTTGAGCCTGGGCAGAGCTGGGCAGTCAAGCCGGCGAAGAAGGACGACAGTGGTCGACTTTGGAGCCCGGGTCTGCGTGCTGGCGTTAAGACCGGGTCGGAGTTCCACACGATCGAATACTTCGGGCCGGTTCTGGGCGTCATGAGGGCTAAGACGCTTGAAGAAGCAATCGAAATGCAAAACGGGACAGACTACGGGCTGACTGCAGGTCTCCACTCGCTCAACACTGAGGAGATCAAGTACTGGTTGGACCGCGTCCAGGCCGGGAACCTTTACGTGAACCGGGGAATCACTGG
>CAYFUU010000026.1:9774-12517 GCA_964346595.1 uncultured Actinomyces sp. | reverse complement strand
GCCATCTACAACGCGGACCGGGCTGCCGCTTCTGAGTTCGACCTTATGAACGACCCCAGCGCTCTTGAGGGGGAACGAAACGTTCTGCGCTACATCCCCATGGAGTCTTTCATTCGCGCTGAAGGGGATTGGAGCGTCGCTCAGCTGCTCACGGTCATGGCGTATGCGGCTGCGACCGGGGAGTTCTTGGAGAACGAAGCGTCAGGTCCCTCCATGGTTCGGGTTGCGCCAGGACAAAGCGATCCTGACGCGACGGTTCCACCTCTGGTTGTTGTCTCTGTTGACCGTCCTGTCCTTGAAGAGATTGAGATGCTTGGGCTCCGGTACGGGTTCGTGTTCCCGATTGAAGATAAGGATGAGTTCACGCGCTCACTGCAGGCTGACAAGGTGAGCGATGAAGTGCGGGTCCGCGGCATTGGGGTGAGCAGGCAGGAAATCCAGGAGCGCCTGGGCGGCTTGATTGAGGTTGCGGTTTGGGACGGGCCTGTCACGGAAGCAGCCAGGGTGGAGATTCTGCCGTTCGTGCATGAGCAGGCTGTGTCAATGACAATGCACCGGTTTGGGAACCCATCGACGCTACTTGAAGGGGTGCTAGAGGCTGACGGGTTTTAGAAGAAGGCGTTTCTAGCCAGTAGAGGCGCGGTGTCCGCGAAGTGAGCTGGGACGGGCTGCTTTGGTGGCTGTCGTAGACTCGGCCAGTAAGTGTCGCCTAACAAAGGGCAGAAAATGCCGGGCATCATTGTTGTCGGAGCTCAGTGGGGCGACGAAGGCAAAGGAAAAGCAACAGACCAGTTGGGCGGAGACGTCGACGTTGTCGTGAAGTTCAACGGCGGCAACAACGCTGGTCACACGGTCGTCATTGACGGGGAAGCCTACGCGCTTCACCTGCTGCCTGCTGGAATCCTCTCTGAAACCGCTATTCCCGTTATCGGCAGCGGCGTCGTCGTGGACCCTGAGGCCCTCTTCAGTGAGATTGAGGCGATGGAAAGTCGGGGCGTCGACACTTCCCGCCTGGTTGTTTCAGCGAACGCTCACGTGATCCCGCCGTTCAACCGTCTGGTGGACCAGGCAACAGAAAAGCTCTTAGGAGCTGGGCAGATTGGGACGACCGGTCGGGGGATCGGCCCGACGTATGCCGACAAGTCGAACCGGGTCGGGATCCGTATTCAAGACCTGCTTGATCCAGAGATTGTCCGCGAGCGGGTGCGCCGCTCCGTGTGGCAGAAGAACCGCGCCCTGGAAGAAGCCGGGATCGCGGAGCGCGTTGACGCTGACCAGGTGGTGGCACAGCTGATGGAGTACCGGGACCGCCTGGCTCCCATGATCGTTGACACCTCCCTGCTGGTGAACCGCGCTCTGGACGCTGGTGAGAAGGTTCTGTTTGAGGCGGGTCAGGCCGTCATGCTGGACTTGGACCATGGGACTTACCCGTACGTGACCTCCTCGTCCGCTACCGCCGGCGGGGCACTAACTGGGGTGGGTGTCGGACCTACCAAGATTGACCGCGTCATTGGGGTTGCGAAGGCTTACACGACCCGCGTTGGCGAAGGTCCCTACCCAACAGAGCTCTTTGGGGAAGAAGCTGACCGCCTGCGCGAACTGGGTGGCGAATACGGGGTGACGACGGGGCGGCCCAGGCGCGTTGGTTGGGAAGACGCAGTCGTCCTGCGTTACGCGACCCGCATTAACGGGCTCACCGACCTGGTCCTAACGAAGTTGGACGTGCTGGACAGCTTTGAGACTATTCCGGTTGCTGTGGGCTATGAGGTGGATGGGGAGTTCACTCCGGAAATGCCTGTGCTTCAGCAGGACTTCGTCAAAGCTGTCCCCGTCTATCAGTACTTACCTGGCTGGCAGAGCGATATTACGGGGGCCCGGAAGTTTGAGGACCTGCCGAAGGAAGCACAGCACTACGTCAAGTTCTTGGAAGAGCAGGCCGGGTGCCGGATCTCAGCGATTGGGGTTGGGCCGGGGCGCGAGGCGACCATCCTGCGGCACCGGTTGGTCTAGCCTTGTCTTTGGTGCGATAGCCTGTCCTGGGACGTAGGCCAAGGGGGAAGCACATGAGAGTCTTGCTGCGAGGCGCTCAGGTTTTCTACGGTGGGCACCTTCGCCCCGCAGATGTTTTGCTTGCGCCGGACAGTGAAGGTCTTGGGGGTGAGCCGAGCTATCTGGTTGAGTCGATCATTCCGGCTGATAAAGGCTCAGAGGTTGAGGCTGAGCCTGTTCCCGGTGACTGCAAGGTCGTTGACGTTTCGGGGAGGCTGATCCTGCCAGGGCTGGCGGATGTTCACGTGCACTTCCGTGAGCCGGGTTTCGAATACAAGGAAACAATCGCAACGGGGTCTGCTGCTGCGGCCCGCGGCGGTTTCACAACCGTTTGTGCGATGCCGAACCTGGACCCAACCCCGGATAACCTGGCGGAGCTTGAAAAGCAGATTGAAGCTTACGACGCCAACTCGGTTGTTGAGGTTTTCCCCTACGCCTGCCTGACAAAGGGCGGGACGGGGCGCGGGGAGCTGCTTGACTACAGCGCTCTTGCGACGAAAGCCGTTGGGTTCTCTGACGATGGTTTCGGGGTTCAGTCGGATGACCTAATGCGTGAAGTGATGACAGGGATCGCTGCAGCCGGGGGCATCGTTGCCCAGCACTGCGAAGACCTGGAACTCTCCGGCGATGGATACGTGAACGACGGTGAATACGCGCGCACCCACGGTCACATCGGCAAACCTGGGGCGTCGGA
>CAYFUU010000026.1:1866-9674 GCA_964346595.1 uncultured Actinomyces sp. | reverse complement strand
CCCCACGCGTCGCATGAAAAAGACGTTCCACTGGTTGACGCCGCAAACGGGGTGGTTGGGCTGGAGATTTCCGTGCCCGTGGTTTACACGCACTTTGTGCGACCGGGTCGCATGGACATCGCGGACTTCGTGCGAGTCATGTCGACTGCGGGTCGCGAGCGTTTCAAGCTGGGTGGCGGGGAGATCAAGGAAGGGATCCCGGCAGACCTGATTGTTCTTGACCCGGAGTTCCATGAACCTGTTGATCCCTCGAAGTTCGCGTCGAAGGGTAAAGCGACGCCGTTTGAAGGTCACGACCTTTACGGCCGGGTTGACGTGACCGTTGCAGACGGGAAACCCGTCTGGGACCCGGAAGCACTTTTGGGAGCCGAGGACGACGGGTAGGTATGGGGAGCGTTCAGCTTTTCAAAGTTCGCGCCAACCAGCAGGTGGCGCGGGCGACGTATTTGTTAGAGCTGGACGGTGACACCACTGGTATTGATCGTCCCGGCCAATTCGTGAACGTTGAGGTTCCAGGTTTTTATCTGCGCAGGCCTTTCTCGGTTTGTTCGTGGGAGCCTGGCCGGCTCACTTTGCTTTACAAAGTGCTTGGTTCGGGCACTGAAGAACTCACTCACGTTTCGGCTGGCGACACTTTGAACGTCCTGTCAGGCTTGGGAAATGGGTTCTGGCTGCCAGCACGCGTGAACAATCCACTGCTGGTTGGGGGCGGAATCGGGGTTGCACCAATGCTAGGCCTGGCAGAAACCCTGGTGTCCGAAGGGGTAACGCCACACGTGATCTTGGGGTTCGGGAGTGCTGATGAGGTCGCGCTTGCGGAAGAGCTGCGGGAGCTGGGGCTTGCGGTCACCATCTCAACCGTTGACGGCAGCGAAGGTGTTCCTGGGTTTGTCACGGACGCGATGAGCGCTTTGCAAGGTGAAGGGGCGTCTTGGGACTACCTCTACGCTTGCGGGCCAACCCCGATGCTCAAAGCTGTGTTCGCCGCCGCGGACTCGCCTGGCCAGTATTCGATGGAAGAACGGATGGCCTGCGGTTTTGGTGCTTGCATGGGGTGCGTGACCGAAACGGATTCAGGGCTCCAGCGGATCTGTAAAGAAGGCCCGGTGTTTGAGAGTTCGGAGCTGCCATGGTGACCCCGAACTTTGACCCCAATGGTGTTGATCTGAGTGTTTCGGTGGCGGGGGTGCGCCTGCAGAACCCGCTGATCCCCGCGTCCGGTTGTTTTGGGTTTGGGGAAGAGTTCCTGGACTACTTCGACCCCAACATTTTGGGGGCCGCGGCTCTCAAAGGAACGACAGGGGAGCCGCGGGATGGGAACCCTACGCCGCGGATCGCTGAAGCTCCAGCGGGGATGATCAACTCGATTGGCCTGCAAAACCCTGGCATCGACGCAGTGCTTGCAGAGCGGTTGCCCGCACTAGCGGACTTCTACAACCAGCCGGTCATCATGAACATCTCAGGCTTCGCGGTCGACGAATACGTCTCCTCTTGTGCGAAGACGGATGGGACCTGCGAAATCATCGAAGTCAACGTGTCCTGCCCAAACGTGCACGGGGGCGGGATGAGTTTTGGAGCATCGGCCGAAGCAGCCGCGGAAGTGACCCGTGAAGTCCGGAAGGTTGTGGAACGCTCCAAGCTGTTCATCAAGCTGAGCCCCAACGTCACCGACATCACGGGGATTGCTGCAGCCTGCATGGAAGCGGGCGCCGACGGGCTGACCCTTATCAACACCCTCCAGGGGATGCGTATCAACGTCAAGACCGCGCGTCCAGTGATTGCTGAGCAGATGGGCGGCCTGTCGGGACCAGCGATCCTGCCGATTGCGCTTCGAATGATCTATCAGGTCGGCCGCGACCTAGGCGGAGTCCCGATAATGGGAAGCGGCGGCATAGCCAGCGCGGAAGACGTGATCGAAATGATGATGGCCGGGGCTAGCGCCACGCAGATCGGCGCAGAAAGCCTTCGGAACCCACTGGTGTTCCCGCAGATCCTGGATGCTCTCCCGGGTCTCATGGAAGACCTGGGGATTCAAAACCTGCAAGAAATAGTTGGGGTAGCCCTGCCGTGACTGGCGAAAGGAACGCGCGTGTCTGACGAGAAGGACCCGGGGGCGGCCGGCGGGCCAATGGACGTGATTGTTGCAGCGGACTTCCCGAACAGGGAGGCACTGGAAAACTTCCTCGTCTCCTTGGGGGATGAAAAGCCCTACCTGAAAGTGGGCATGGAACTGTTCTACGGGGCAGGACCGGACCTGGCCCGAAGCCTGAAAGACCGCGGCTACCAAGTGTTCCTGGACCTCAAGCTGCACGACATCCCAAACACTGTTGGCTCAGCCATGTCAGTCCTCTCCGACCTGGGAGTAGACATGGTGAACCTACACGCGAGCGGTGGGAAGAAAATGATGGAGGCTGCCGTTGCTGGCCTGACTCGCTCAGACGGCTCACGTCCTCTGCTGATTGCCGTCACCCAGCTGACCTCAACATCTTCGGAAATGATGAACCAGGAGCTAGGGATCCCCGGAACAGTTGAAGCCTCCGTTGCAAGTTTTGCCAAGCTAGCGAAAGAAGCTGGGCTTGACGGGGTGGTTTGCTCACCAAGGGAAGCAGCCGCCGTCAAAGAAGTGTGCGGGGAAGACTTCCTGACCATTACGCCTGGGGTGCGGTTCGCGGACTCATCGAACGATGACCAAGTGCGGGTGATGACCCCGAAGGCTGCGGGCGCCGCAGGTTCAAACTACATCGTGGTTGGCCGGCCCATAACCCAAGCAGAAGACCCTGCGGCAGCCTACAGGCGTGCCAAACAAGATTTCTTGGCAGGGAAGACGATTTAGGAGGAAGCGGTGAGTAAAGAAAACCGTGAACAAGTAGCCCGCCAAGTTGCGGGGGACCTGTTGGAAATAGGGGCGGTCTTCCTACGCCCCGACGAACCCTTCACATGGGCAAGCGGGATCAAGAGCCCCATCTACTGCGACAACCGCCTGATCCTAGGAAAACCGGCAGTGCGCTCGCGGGTTGAACGGGCCCTGGCAGACACCGTCCTAGACGTTTTTCCTGGCGCTGAGCTCCTGATGGGGACAGCAACCGCTGGGATAGCTCACGCGGCCCTGAGTGCCGAGTTGCTCGGTTTGCCGATGGGGTACGTGCGCTCTGGCGCGAAAGAACACGGGCGCGGCAGTCAGATTGAAGGCGGCCCGAAACCCGGAGCGAAGACGGTCGTGATTGAGGACCTTATTTCAACGGGCGGTTCCTCGCTCGACGCTGCGAACGCTCTACAAGACGGTGGTCTGGATGTGATGGGGGTCCTGGCGATCTTCACGTACGGAATGGACAAGGCGGCTTCGAGATTCCTGGACGCAAACCTGCCCTACGCGGCACTGACGAACCTGGACACCCTGGTTCAAGTTGCTGTGGAGCAGCGCTACCTCAGTCCCGCCCAGGGCCCCGAGATCCTGAAGTTCCGTGACAACCCTGCTGCTTGGTGGAAGGAACAAAGCTAATGCGCCATCTGATTGACATCCGCGACTTTGACTCAGGCGAGATCGAAGAACTCCTGCAGCAAGCTGAAGCGATCATGGCGGATCCCACCGCTTACCAGGAAGCGTGCAAACACAAGCGCCTCGCAACCTTGTTTTTCGAACCTTCAACCAGGACGCGCCTCAGCTTTGAAGCAGCAATGCAAGCTCTGGGTGGGAATGTAATCGGGTTTGCGAGCCAAGACTCCAGCTCCACAGCTAAAGGTGAGTCAGTTGCGGACACGGTCCGAACCGTCGCCTGCTACGTGGACATCATTGCGATGCGGCACCCGAAAGAAGGTGCGCCACACCTGGCTTCGCTGCGCTCACCTGTCCCAGTCATCAACGCGGGCGATGGGGGACACAATCACCCCACCCAGACTCTCACCGACCTGCTCACCATCAAGAGTGAGAAGGGGCGCCTGGGAGACTTGAAAGTTGGGATGGCGGGCGACCTGAAGTTCGGTCGCACGGTCCACTCACTGATCACGGCACTGATCCCCTACGCGGGGAACTCGTTCGTCCTCATGTCACCCCCGGAACTGCGGATCCCCGACTACCTGCGGGACCTGTTGGACCGCGAAGCTATCCCGTACGTGGAGACGGACCAGATGGAAGAAAACCTAGGCGACCTCGACGTCCTCTACATGACGCGGGTCCAGAAGGAACGGTTCTTCAACGAAGCGGACTACATCCGCCTGAAAGACCGGTTCATACTGGACCGGGCAAAGATGAGGTTCGCGTCCCCGGAAATGCGGATCCTGCACCCGCTTCCAAGGGTGAATGAGATTTCACCGAAGGTTGATGACGATCCCAGGGCGGTCTATTTCAAACAGGTGAAAAACGGGATGATTGTGCGGATGGCTCTGATCCTGAAGCTACTTGGGGAGTCGAAATGAACATTGACGGCGTTGAAAACGGGATCGTAATAGACCACATCCAGCCGGGTGATTCCATGCGTCTTTACCACTTGTTGGGGCTTGGAAACCTGAAGTGCTCGGTTGCGATCATCCAGAACGTTGACTCAAAGAAGTACGGGCGTAAGGACATCATCAAGATCGATGAAGAGATCGACGTTGACCTAGATGCGCTTGGTTACATTGACCCGCGGATCACCGTGAACCTGGTGAAGGACGGTGCACTCTTCCAAAAGAAACATTTGGAGTTGCCAAAGACGCTGCGCAACATTGTCGAGTGCATGAACCCGCGTTGCATCACGTCGGCCGAGGAAGACGCGGACCAAGTCTTCACCCTTGTTGACCCGGAACGCGGACTCTACCGGTGTGTTTACTGCGAAGCGCGGGCCGAGCAGCAAGAACCCTAACCAGCCAAACTGGTGACTGGTTAGGGTCTTAGGTGGATAGCGGGTCTAGTAGACGATCCCGAAGACCCAGACAGCAAGGGTCAGCGTCGTGATGGTCACTAAGACGACTGCGATCAGGTTGAGCCACAGGCCACCCTTGATCATCTCGCCGATCTTCACGTAACCGGTGCCGAAGGCGACGGCGTTCGGTGGGGTAGCAACAGGCAACATGAACGCGCAGGTTGCTGCGAGCGCGACAGGAATCGTGAGCAGTAGAGGATCTGCGCCAATCCCAAGAGCAATCCCTCCTGCGACGGGCAAGAAGGTCGCGGCAGTCGCCGTGTTAGAAGTCAGCTCGGTAAGCCCAAGGATGGCTGCGGCGATGATCGCGACGATCAGCCAGGTCGGTAGGTCGCCAAGACCACTCGCGACGTCTCCGATCCACTCGGTGAGCCCGGAAGAACCGAACTGCGCTGAAAGCGCCAGGCCTCCACCGAACAGCAACAGGACGCCCCAGGGCAGTTGGACGGCGCTGGCCCAGTCGAGAAGGCGCACTCCCTTTGCTGAACCTCCCGGAACTATGAACAGCAGCAGGCCAATGAGAATCGCGATGCCGGCGTCAGAGATTGGTGGGTTCTCCCAGATGAGCGGCACGAAGATCCACAGGAACGCCGCCAGCAGGAAGATCGCTAGGACACGCTTTTCCCCCTTGGAGACGGGGCCCAGAAGTGCAAGTTCATCCTTGATCAGCTGGCGCCCGCCCGGGATTTCCTTGATTTCGGGGCGGAACAGGACTCTGGTTAGCAGCAGCCAGGCAAGGAACATGAAGACGATGGCAAGGGGGACGCCGACGAGCATCCACTGGCCGAAACCGATGTTGATCCCAAAGTTCTCGTTAAGGTATCCGACTAGCAGTGTGTTCGGAGGGGTGCCGATGATGGTTCCCAGCGAACCAATACTCGCTGAGTAAGCGATACCAAGCATCAGTGCGGTGCCGAAGTTGGACTTGACAATTGTTTCACCGGCGTCGGTGACGGTTTTCGTCCCCATGCCGGGGACGACCTTCGCGACCAAGAGCAGAACGGACATTCCCAGGGGCAGCATCATTACGGCTGTCGCCGTGTTGGACACCCACATTGAAAGGAAGCCTGTGGCGATCATGAACCCGGCAATCATTGCGCCGGGGCGCGGTCCCATAGCTTTCAGGGTTATGAGGGCCATGCGCCGGTGGAGGTTCCAGCGTTGCATCGCAAGCGCCAGCATGAATCCGCCCATGAACAAGAAGATGACGTTGTTGCCGTAAGAGGCACCGACCTCGTTAATCCCCGTGTCCCCCAAGGTTGGGAACAGGACCAGCGGGGCTAGAGCGGTCGCGGGGATGGGGAGGGCTTCTGTCATCCACCAGACCCCCATTAGCACCGCGACAGCAGCGGTGAGTTTGGCTGCGTGAGCTAGGTCGGAGGGAAGGATGTAGTAGATACCGAAGGCGAGTCCGATGCCAAGGAAAAGGCCAACCCATTTGCGTAGGTTTACGGTTTTCGGTTCGGCTGGCGCTCGCTCACCAGGCGATTGCTGATCTATCTCCGTTGATTCGGCAACGGCTTCGTCCAGCGTGTAAAGGTCGACGGGTTCGCTCTCCGCCATGAGGTCTTCCGGATGTACGTGTTTCACTGATCCCCCAAAAGGTTACGTGGCCCGGCATCTTTGCTTACGGGTCCGCTTTCTCGCTTGTGGCGCATTTTGGACCATAACAGTCTCTGGGACCGACGTCCCTGTTTTGGGTGCAGAAGATTCTGTTAGTGGGGTTTCGGGGAGGGATCTAGTGACGCCGGGCCAATGCGCCTGTCGGCGCGTATGCCGCTCGTAGCGGCTCAAGTTGGAGCCCGGGGCATAAGCCCGGCGTCACATTTAGTCTAACGCACCACCTGCTCTTTTGGGAGGTGCGGGCCCCTTTTCCTGGGAGTGCGCGACGCGGTTTCCCAGGTGCAAGGCGCATCTTGCCAGGTAGTGTTGGGCCCATGTTTGAGATTCCTGAAAACCTTCCCCTACGCCTTGGCCCGCTTGCTTGGATGCTTGGCGAGTGGCAAGGGTGGGGCACCCTGATCACCCCTGCATCCCCCGCGCTGGCCCTCAGTTTGGGTGAAACAGAAGACGGCGAAGTGCAACTAGAAACTGACGTTGCTGAACCCAAAACTGTCGACAGCCCAATCATCCAGCAGCTCAGCGCAGAGGTGCTCGGTGACCAGATGGCGCTGAAAGTCACCTTCTTTGCTGCCGTCCCGAAGACGGCTGTGGATCCAATGTGGTCGGCGGGAGAGGGCTTGGACAACCTGGAAGCTGGGGACGTTTTGTGGGAGGAAACCCAGTACTGGTCCGTCACTTCCCCGCTTGCTGTCGTCCCTAGCGGGGGTGAGGAACCGCGAGAACTGCGGGTCACCTCGGCCAGCTCCCGCGGCTACGCAACGCTTTTTGCGGGAGTCGCTATTGGGCCACGGATCCGGCTTGATTCTGACGCGATCGCCTACGAGCCTTTCGCTGACCCCGTGAACTACATTTCCCGAATGTTCGGGCTGGTTGGGGGAGAGCTCATGTGGGCGTCGGACAACAAACTGGGTGACGCCGACTTTGAAACCGAGTTCACCGGGCGCTTGCAGCGGGTTGAAAAGGAAGAGGCTTCGTGACTGACCCTCAACTGAGCTTGCCGGAACGCATTCGCGCGGCTGGCGCAGTAGTCGGGGAGCAGGGACTGCTTGCCGGCAGACCACTGCACTACGGGTGGCCAGCTGACGAACAAGAGGCGCTTCAAGAAGGCCGTGGCCTGGTCTACCTAGGACCCATCGGTGTCGTGGTGGTGGGTGGCGCCGACAGGTTGAGTTGGCTGACGACCATGTCGTCTCAGATTCTCACCGATTTGGCAGCGGGGGACTCGAAAGAGCTCTTGCTCCTAGACGCGCAAGGGCGTATCAGGTTTGCGGCCGGCGTAGTTGACGA
>CAYFUU010000026.1:0-1766 GCA_964346595.1 uncultured Actinomyces sp. | reverse complement strand
TTCAGTGCAGCTGGTGGGGTTGCTGGCAGCAAACGCAGAGCGGGTGGCTGCGTGGCGGCCACTGCCCGGCAGCGAAGTGGATGAACGCACGCTCCCAGCTGAGCTGGATTGGCTGCGCACCGCCGTGCACTTGAATAAAGGCTGCTACTCGGGTCAGGAATCGGTTGCGCGCATTATCAATCTGGGTAGGCCGCCAAGGCGCCTCACCTTCCTTCAGTTGGACGGCTCGGGTGAACTACTCCCTGAGCCAGGGGCTGTAGTGGAGCTGAACGGGCGCCAGGTTGGAGTCCTTACCTCGGTCGCGAACCACTTCGAAATGGGACCCATTGGTCTCGCTCTCCTAAAGCGAAACCTGGACCCGGCTGCTCAGCTTCAGGTTGGGGGCGTCGACGCCCTCCAAGAACTAATCGTCCCTGTTGATGGGCGTAGCGACCACGCACCGACTGCCCGCCCTGGGGCCGGATTGAAGAGGTTGGACCCGGGCAAACGCGATATCCGCACGCGCGGACCTGGGACCCAGCACTGAGGAAATAGAGCACTGAGGGGACAGAGGTAATGAGAGCTGTTCTGCAGCGAGCCGAAGAAGCCAGTGTAGAAGTCGGGGGAGAGATCGTCAGCCGGCTTGACGCCCCCGGCCTGGTCGCACTGGTTGCCGCACACAAAGACGACACGGACGCCGATATCGCGAAGGTGGCGAACAGGATCCAGAACTTGCGGATCCTGGAAGGCGAAGAGTCCGTCTTGCAAAAGGGTGCGCCGGTCATGGTCGTTTCCCAGTTCACCCTGTACGGGCGAACCCGGAAAGGCTCCCGCCCCTCCTGGTCGGACGCGGCGCCGGCGCCTGTTGCCGAACCCATGGTCGACAAGCTCGTAGACCTCCTACGGGAAAGCGGGCTTCGCGTAGTGACCGGCCGCTTCGGGGAAATGATGAAGGTCTCCCTGGTGAACGACGGGCCGTTCACCGTCATAGTCGACACCAAGGAGTAGGTTCGGGTGACCGGGCCCAACGCCTTTAGCGAAAACTGCCGCGGCCGTTCAGGCGGCACAATAGGCTGAAACGAGCTAGAAACTAGTGTCGCCAAACCTGGAAGTGGCCTTATGTTTGAACGTTTTACAGACCGTGCACGACGCGTGATCGTGCTGGCGCAAGAAGAAGCGCGCGGTCTCAAGCACAACTACATCGGGACCGAACACCTGCTGCTAGGCCTAATCCACGAAGGTGATGGGGTTGCAGCTAAAGCCTTAGAGATGGCTGGAATCAGCCTGGACGAAGCCCAGGGTGCCGTCATCGAACTGATCGGTGAAGGCGAAAAACCCGTTGAGGGACACATCCCCTTTACCCCGCGCGCCAAGCGCGTCTTCGAACTCTCATTTCGCGAGGCTCTGCAGCTAGGCCACAACTACATCGGCACCGAGCACCTGCTGCTTGGCCTACTCAAAGAAGGCGATGGGGTAGCAGCCCAGGTCCTCCACAAGCTAAACGCTGACCCGAATGAGGTCCGCAAGGGCGTCATGTCCCTACTGCAGGGCTACCACTCCCAAGGCGACAAGGAATCCGTTGGCACGGGTGGCCAGACCATGCGGGAAGGCCGCGAACGCGGAAACTCAGCTCTGCTGGAACAGTTCGGCCGGAACCTGACGCAGCAGGCACGCGAAGGCAAACTTGACCCCGTCATCGGGCGTAGCAATGAGATGGAAAGGGTCATGCAGGTCCTCTCCCGCCGCACCAAAAACAACCCGGTTCTAATCGGTGAACCGGGCGTCGG
>CAYFUU010000025.1:0-16705 GCA_964346595.1 uncultured Actinomyces sp. | reverse complement strand
ACTAAATGAACCAGAATCACTCGTGCTGCCAATTACACCATACCCCAAGGGTTTGGCCGCCTTCGCGGAGCGAAACCAGCCAAGAAAATAGGCTACCGGAAGAGACCCGCAGGCCCAAACGATTCGGGCGTGAATGCGATCACCACTGCAGGCGGGCCAGAACCTACTGCGCGGGTTTCGCCTGCAACTGCGCGGCTAAACGCTCCAGACGGGCAACCGTCGCGGGCTTACCCAGGATCTCCATCGACTCAAAAAGCGGTGGCGAGACGCGCCTGCCACTAACCGCAACGCGGGCAGGAGTGAACGCCAACCGAGGCTTCACCCCCATCTCCTCAACCAAAGCCGAGCGCAGTGAGTCCTGCAAAACCTCCGCCGTGAAGTTCGCCTCATCAAGGCCGCCAACCACTTCAATAGTCTTCGCAAGGACCTCATCCGAGCCGGGCCGGAGCGTCTTCAGCGCGTCTTCCTCAATCACCAGCTCATCATCCAAAGTGAAGAAGAACCCCAGCATCCCCTTCGCCTCACTCAGCACCTGCACGCGGGTCTGGATCAGCGGTGCACCCGCGCGAACAATCCGCTGCTCCTCTGGGAGCAACGCGTCAAAGTCGTCGGCGCTTACCAGCGAATCCTGATGCAAAAAGGGGACGATCCGGCGCATGAAGTCATCCTGGTCAAGCATGCGGATGTGATCAGAGTTGATTGCAAGAGCCTTCTTCTGGTCGAACCTGGCGGGGTTCGGGTTCACATCTTTGATGTCGAACGCCTCCACCATTTGCTCCATGCTGAAGATGTCCTCATCAGGACCAATCGCC
The DNA here is from genome assembly GCA_964346595.1 of uncultured Actinomyces sp. GTDB lineage: Bacteria > Actinomycetota > Actinomycetes > Actinomycetales > Actinomycetaceae > Scrofimicrobium. Next base: position 15,893 of record CAYFUU010000025.1, on the reverse strand, counting down.
CAGCCAAGCAGCGCCAAGTAGTTCAGCAGCCCCTCAGGAATCATCCCGTTGGCCTTGTGAAGCAACAGGTTCGATTCAGGGTCACGCTTCGAAAGCTTCTTGTTCCCCTCACCCATCACGTAGGGCAGGTGACCGTAAAGGGGCACCTGGTCCGCGATCCCAAGGTCAACGAGGGCGCGCATGAGGACGATCTGGCGGGGAGTCGAACTCAGCAGATCCTCGCCCCGAAGGACGTGGGTAATCTGCATCAGCGCGTCATCGACAGGGTTCACGAGGGTGTACAAGGGGTCCCCGTCAGCACGAACAATCACGTAATCGGGGATGGTTCCCGGCTTGAAAGTCACCTCACCGCGCACCAGGTCGTCAAACGTAATGGGCTCATCAGGCATGCGCATCCGAATCACAGGCTTGCGACCTTCCGCCCGATAGGCCTCTTTCTGCTCCTCCGTAAGGTCGCGGTCGAAACCGTCGTAACCAAGCTTCGGTGAGCGCCCGGCTGCCAGGTGCCTCTGCTCGACCTCTTCAGGGGTTGAGAAGGACTCGTAGGCGTAGCCGCCATCAAGCAGCTTCGGGATAATCTCCTTGTAGATGTCCATGCGCTCGCTTTGCAAGTAGGGGCCGTGAGGACCACCGACCCCAACGCCTTCATCCCAGTCCAAGCCGAGCCAGCGCAAGGAGTCCAGTATCTGCTGGTAGCTCTCCTGTGAGTCCCTCTTCGCGTCCGTGTCCTCTATCCGAAAAACGAAGGTTCCGCCGACGTGCCGGGCGTAAGCCCAGTTGAACAGGCAGGTGCGGACCATGCCGACGTGAGGGGACCCCGTGGGGGATGGGCAAAAGCGGACGCGAACGTCCTTCGGGCTAACAGTTTCACTCATGCCCGCAAGCTTAGCGCCGCCGGCGTGCGCTCCTAGTCTCTAGTGCCATGATTGGGGAAGCACCCGACCGCCGACAAGTAGAGGTACAAAGTGAGCGTTTGGCAGCCAAGTGAAGCTGAACTGGTGGAAACAGGTTCCCTGAAATGGACGGGGATGCAGCCCAAGGAGAACGCGGTGGCGTTAGGCGCTTGGGTGGCTGAAATGGACTTTGGGACGGCGCCCGCCGTGCAGACGGCGCTGATCAAAGCCATCAAGTCGGGGCTGCTGGGGTACCCGCCTCCGTGGGCAACGGAGGCAACAGCCCAGGCACTAGTGCCTTTCATGGAGAAACGCTACGGCTGGGCACCGAAGGCCGGCTGGGTCCGCACTTTCCAAACCGTGCTCGGCGCCCTGCACCACACGATTGATCACCTGACCCGTCCCGGCTCCGCAGTTGTTGTCCCAACCCCCGCTTACATGCCGTTCCTCAGCATTCCGCAGACGCACGGGCGCGAAATGATCCCGGTGCCGGCACTGCACGAACCGAATGCCCACACCCCAGAAGAAGCGTGGTCTCTAGACCTGGAAGGGATTGAAGCTGGCCTTGCCGCCGGCGCAGGCCTAGTGATTCTTTGCGATCCTTGGAACCCCACGGGACGCGTCTTCTCCGTCGCGGAGCTGCGCGCCCTAAACAACGTCGTCAAGAAATACGACGCCCTCATTTTCGCCGATGAGATCCACGCGCCCATCGTTTACGGAGGCGGGAGCCAGATGGTCTCTTACGCCTCACTGGGCCCAGACTTTGCGGACCACACGATCACCGCGGTCGGCGCCTCCAAAGCGTGGAACGTCGCGGGCCTACTCGCCTGCCAAGTCATCATTCCAAATGAGAAACTGCGGCAGGAATGGGATGAGCCCGGCGGACGGAACGCACCATGCGCGCTAGGAACCGTCGCCGCGATCGCCGCCTACGAAGACGGAGAAGCCTGGCTGAGAGAAGTCCTGGAACTCATTGCCGGCAACCTAGACCTGCTGGGCGCAGCCCTGGAAGGGACCGCCGTCGACTACTACCCACCCCAGGGCACGTACTTGGCTTGGCTAGGGTTCGAAGCCTACGACCTGGACCGCTCTCCCGGGCAGATCCTGCTTGACGACTTCGGGGTCGCAACGAACGAGGGCGAAACCCTGGGAGCCCAGTACTCACAGTGGGTGAGAGTCAACGCCGCGATGAGCCCCGAAATCTGGGAGCGCGTCGTAGAGGCGATCGCTACTTTCGCGAAGACCGCTCCCCTGAAACCGAAACATCTTGAAACGAACGTTCTGGCGGGATTGGACCAGGAAACGTTCGACCACCTTTTCCCGCAGCGCAACCCGTTTTACACCCTGGAAGGCCTAAAGGAAGCTGCACGCCACTACCCCCATTTCGCGGCGTCCAATGATCCCGAGGTCGCGCTTCGCGAACTAGCAGCATTCCTGGCGAACGTCAGCCACGAAACCCTACACCTGAGGTACGTGACCGAAATCAACGAGGCCGCTCACGGCGACTACTGCGACCCCTCCCTCCCCTACGGCTGCCCCGCGGGAACAAACATGTACTACGGGAGGGGCCCGCTGCAGCTGTCTTGGAACTTCAACTACAAGGCAGCTGGTGACGCTCTTGGGATCCCTCTACTGGAGAACCCGATTCTGGTCGAAGAGGATCCGGCGGTCTCTTGGGCCACGGCGCTCTGGTATTGGAACACCCAGGTCGGGCCCGGCAACTACACGTGCCACGACGCGATTGTGGGTGGCCACGGGTTTGGGGAGACCATCCGCACCATCAACGGGCCCTTGGAGTGCGACGGCGGCAACCCGGCCCAAGTGAAGAGCCGGGTTGAGTTGTTCGAGGACTATTGCAACGCCCTCAACACCCACCCCGGCGACTGCCTGAGCTGCTAGCCGCCTGACCCCGGGCTACCGGCGCACTACAGGGTTTGACAGGGTGCCGATTCCTTCGATCGTGATGTCGACACGGTCGCCCGCATAGATCGGGGCGACCCCGGCGGGTGTTCCCGTCATAATCACGTCGCCTGGAAGCAGCGTGAACACGTGAGAAGCAAACGACACCAGGTCACGCACCTTGTGGATCATGTCCGCCGTGGAAGCCTTTTGGCGCACTTCCCCATCAACACTCAGTGTGATCTCAAGGTTGTCAACGTCAAGGCTGTCGCTGACCGTAATCCAGGGGCCGATGGGGCACGCCGAATCAAAACCTTTAGCACGCGCCCACTGCCCGTCTTGCGCCTGCTTGTCGCGGGCGGTGACGTCGTTTGTGATCGTGTAGCCGAAAACGATGTCGTCGACGTCTTCGGGAGCAACGTTCTTCGACAGCGTCTTAATCACAACTGCAAGCTCCCCTTCAGGCTCAACCTTGTTGGTCCAGCTGGGAAGGATGATCGGATCGTCCGGCCCGGTCACCGCAGTGTTCGGCACCAGGAACAACACTGGCTCTTCGGGGATCTCAGCGTCCATCTCAGCAACGTGGTCAGCGTAGTTGCGCCCTACCCCAACCACTTTTGAACGAGGGATGACGGGGGCCAAAAGCCGAACTTCATCCAGTTCAAAAACTTCACCGCTTGGTTCGATGGGAGAAAATAGGGGGTCGCCACGCAACACGAAGATGCGGGTTGAGTCGTCTTTGACAACGCCGTACTTGGGGTGATCACCGTCAGAAAATCGCACAATACGCATGACCCAATCCTAACCATCACGCTTGCAGTTGCGTAGGGCTCGCGTCCGTCTAAGGGAGTGCAGTGGCCCGTGGGATGATCAGAACATGGACGCTGCCTTGAACCAGTTGCTCGATGACCTTGAAGACTCGGGGCGAGAAGACGACCCGGGCAGCCTTGTCGACGCGTTCGAATCCTGGGCGTCCTCCACCGCGCGCCCCCTTTACCCTCACCAGGAAGAAGCACTCTTAGAGCTTGCTTCCGGTAGCCACGTGATCGCACAGACCCCAACGGGTTCAGGCAAATCCATGATCGCCCTGGCAGCGCACTTCATTTCGCTGGCCCGCGGCGAACGCTCCTACTATTCCGCTCCCCTGAAAGCCCTCGTGTCAGAAAAGTTCTTCGACCTGGTGGAGCTGTTTGGACCCGCCAACGTAGGGCTGATCACCGGGGACGTGTCCTTGAACCCCGGCGCACCCATCATTTGCTGCACCGCAGAAATCCTGGCGAATCAAGTCCTGCGCGAAGGCACTGACCTAGACGCCGACACAGTGGTCATGGACGAGTTTCACTTCTACGCCGACCCGCAACGCGGTTGGGCGTGGCAGGTTCCCCTCATGGAGCTGACAACGCCCCAGTTCGTGTTGCTTTCGGCAACCCTTGGCGACACTTCAAGAATCGCCGAAGAACTCGAAGAATCGACAGGCCGCGCTGTCTCCGTCATTAGCGACGCAAAACGGCCGGTGCCACTGGAGTTCGACTACCTGGTGGACCCTCTGCCCACCGTCGTTGAGCGCCTCATGGAAGACGGGCTCTCTCCCGTGTACATCGTCCATTTCACGCAGGCCGACGCAGTTAAAACCGCGGTTGACCTGGCGCGCACTCTCCCTTTACAACCTGAGCGGAAAGAAGAACTAAAACGCGCCTTAGCAGGTCAAGAACTGAGTCGCGGGTTTGGAAAGAAGCTCCGCGAACTCTTGCTGAAAGGCGTGGGGGTCCACCACGCAGGCATGCTCCCCCGCTACCGCCGGCTGGTTGAGCAGCTAGCCCAGCAGGGATTGCTTTCCATCATCTGCGGCACCGACACACTTGGGGTTGGGATCAACGTCCCCATCCGCACTGTCCTTTTCACGTCACTGGTGAAGTTTGACGGGCGCCGCGTCCGCCACTTGAGCGCCCGCGAGTTCCACCAGATCGCGGGCCGGGCTGGGCGCCCGGGATTCGATGACTCTGGTTCGGTGCGAGCACTTGCGACCGAGGAAGAACTGCAGTCCGCAGCCCGGAAAGCAAAAATGAGTGCCGCCCAGGAAGCCGGAGACGACGCAAAGAGACGAAAGCTTGCCAGGCGCGCCGCTAAAGCCAAGAACCCCGTGCGGAAAACAAAAAAGGACGGAATCTCTTGGAACCGCGCAACCTTCGACCGACTGGTTGAGTCGGAGCCGGAAACATTGGTGCCGCGGTTCCAAACCAGCCACTCCATGTTCCTGAATGTTCTGGCTTCGGGAGAAAACGCCGAAGAGCGCCTGATCAGTTTGGCCGAGCGCGCGTGGGAAACGCAGATGCTGGAAGAGAGCGAGGAGTCCCCGAACCGGTACCTGCGTCAGCTTGGCGACATCTACCGCTCGCTGCTCGAGGCTGGGCTTGTCGAACGCACCCAGACCCCGACAGGAACCCAGTTGCGCGCCGTCGCTGACCTGCCAGACGAGTTTGCGCTGAACCAACCCCTGACGCCCTTCGCGCTTGCCGCATTGGACCTACTTGACCCGGAGTCTCCTGAGTTCAGCCTGGACGTCATTTCTGTTATCGAATCCGTGATGGAAGACCCAAAGGCGGTCTTGTTCGCGCAGCAACGCAAAGAGCGGGACGCCGCCTACGCCCTAATGCGTGACGAAGGCCTTGACTACCAGGAGAGAAAAGACCGCATCGACGCAGTGACGTGGCAAAAACCCCTTGAGGAACTCTTGCTCCCTGCGTTTGAGGTTTTTGCGAGCAGCAACCCCTGGGTTCGTTCACTGGAGCCGTCCCCGAAGAGAATCCTGCGGGAAATGGTCGAGGAGGGCCTGACGTTTTCTCAGTTTGTCGCCAAATACGACTTGGCGACTTCGGAGGGACTACTGCTTCGCTACCTGTCCGACACCTACCGCGCTTTGCGTCAGGTGCTGCCCGAGAGGTTCGTTTCGGAGCAGGTTGAAGAAGTGACTGCGTGGTTGCAGCAGCTGCTCGGCTCAATCGACTCCTCACTCCTTTCGGAGTGGGAGGGGATGATGGCAGGAGGGACCTCCCCACAAGCGGCCCCACCGGCCGAGGCAGAAAGCGAAGCCGCGTTCGGAGCCGGCGAAGACGGGGAAGTCTTGTTTTCAAAGAACCCCCACGCACTGGCGCGCGCTATCAGAAATGAGGCCTTCAAACGCGTCGAACTTCTCGCGTTCGACAACTTTGAGGGTCTAGCGGCGCGCGAACCTCTGTTCCGCAGCCAAGAGTCGGCTCCTGGAGACGGCTTTGAGACCCCCGGGGTTTGGCACGACCTGCTGGGCCAGTACTGGGATGAGCACGACCAGATTGAGATTGGCCCGGAAGCTCGCGCAAACGAACTGTTCAGTCTCACCGCCGACCCTAAAGAAGCTGACCTGGTGAGAGCCGCCTCTGCAAGCTCCGCGGAGCAACTACCACTAACGGAGGCCGGGGACCTGGGTTGGATGCTAGCGGAACAGACGGTTGTGGACCCGGAGGGTCACGGCGACTGGCGGCTAACCCTTCTTGTTGACAAGCAAGCAACGCTCACCCAAAACAAGCCGGTGCTGCAAACTCTGAGGTTCGCCAAAATCTGACCGGCGACAAGTCTAGAGCCTAGGGGACCCTATGGGTCCACTCAGGGGTCGCGAACTTCGTTTCGACCCTGTTTTTTGCAAGCTCCAGGTCCGCCTCCGTGAGTTCGCCTGGGGCTGCCCCGTACCTGTCCATGAAGCTTTGCTTGAACGCTTCGATGATCTCTTCACGCGGCAACCCTGTCTGCGAACGCATCGGATCAACCCGCTTCACCGCGCTCCGCAGTCCCTTGTCCCGGATCTTTTCTTGACCGATCCGCAGGCATTCACCCATTTTCTGAGCGTCAATGTCGTAGGCCATGGTGACGTGGTGAAGCGTGTAGCCGTTCGCGAAACGCTTCTGCGCTGCGCCACCGATTTTCCCTGCGGGGGACGCAATGTCATTGAGCGGCACGTAGGTCGCTTCAATCCCGACCTTACGGAGCGCTTCCATCACCCACTGGTCAAGGTAGGCGTATGAGTCCTGGAAGCTCATGCCCTCAACCAAAGCTGTGGGCACCACCAGGGAGTAAGTGACGCAGTTGCCAGCCTCCATGAACATGGCGCCACCACCTGAAACCCTGCGGGTCACAGTGATCCCGTGTTTTTCGATGCCCTGGGCGTTCACTTCGTTTTCGTAGGACTGAAAGGATCCGATAACAATCTGGGGGCTGTCCCACTCCCAAAACCGCAGGAACGGCTTCCGTTCCCCTGAAGCCACCGCTTCCACCAGGGTTTCGTCCAGCGCGACGTTCACTGCAGGCGAAACCGTTGGGCCGTGAATGACCTCAAGATCCAGGTCACCCCAGTCTGCGGCGCCGCCTACCGCCCGCCGGAAAGCTGTTGCGATCCCCTTAGGAGTCACCCCGAACAAGACGTCGGAAGGTTCAAGCGCCGACTCTAAAGTTTGCTCGACGAAGGCTAGTGAGGAGTCCAGGGGGATCCCACGCAGGCTCCCCTTCAAACGAGAAATCACCCCGTCAGGCTCCGCGAAGAAATCCCCAGCAATCTGCACCGAATCGACTAGGTCGCCGTTTCGGACCACGGCAACCGACACTAGCTTCTGCCCTGACTCTTTATATTCCCCACGCATGCTCGCAGTATGCCCCGCCCCTCCGACACTTTGAAGAGTCGGCCACTACCGGCGGCCACCATAGGGACCTACCCGGTCCAGCTGCAAGCCGAGAACTAGGATGAACGGGCGGAGCCGCCCCAGGGGACCCGCAAGGAGCTGAAAGAGGACACATGCCTAAACCACTACGTTCAGCAACGTCCACATCTGGACGAAACATGGCCGGGGCGCGCGCCCTGTGGCGCGCGACCGGGATGACAGACGACGACTTTGGGAAGCCGATCATCGCCGTCGTGAACTCTTTCACCCAGTTCGTGCCGGGGCACGTCCACCTCCGCGACGTTGGGAAGCTGGTCGCAAAAGGCATCGAAGAAGAAGGTGGCGTCGCCAAAGAGTTCAACACGATCGCGGTTGATGACGGCATTGCAATGGGTCACGCCGGGATGCTCTACTCCCTGCCCTCACGCGAACTCATCGCTGACTCGGTCGAATACATGGTTGAGGCACACCGCGCAGACGCGATGGTCTGCGTTTCTAACTGCGACAAGATCACTCCGGGCATGCTGATCGCCGCAATGCGGCTGAACATTCCCACCGTCTTCGTTTCGGGCGGCCCCATGGAGGCCGGGAAGAGCATCCCGAAGGAAGCCATCATCGGCGAATCGAAGACCGGGCACGGCAACCTGGTGACGGCCATGAACGCCGTCGCAGACGACTCAATCAGTGACGACCTGCTGGCTCAGATAGAACGACTCGCCTGCCCCACCTGCGGCTCCTGCTCGGGAATGTTCACTGCTAACTCCATGAACTGCCTAACCGAAGCGCTTGGCCTGTCACTGCCCGGCAACGGGTCCACCCTCGCAACCCACGCGGACCGCAAGCAGCTGTTTGAAGAAGCGGGGCGCACAGCGGTGAAGCTGTGCCGCGCCTACTATCAGGACGACGATGATTCCGTGCTGCCTCGCAGCATTGCGAACAAGGATGCTTTCTGGAACGCGATTGCACTTGACATGGCGATGGGCGGCTCCTCGAACACCGTCCTGCACACGCTCGCCACGGCCCGCGAAGGTGGCATCGACTTCGACTTGGACACCATCAATGAGGCGGGAGCCACCATCCCCTGCATCTCAAAGGTCGCACCAAACCACAATGACTTCCACATGGAAGACGTCCACCGCGCCGGCGGTGTCCCCGCGCTTCTTGGAGAACTAGACCGCGCGGGGCTCCTGCGGAAAAACGTGCGCTCCGTCCACTCTCCCGACCTTGATTCCTGGCTAAAGAAGTGGGATATCCGCGGAGAGAGTCCCTCGGAAGAAGCCCTGTCCCTATTCAGCGCGGCACCGGGCAACGTTCGGACCGTGGAGCCCTTCTCAACGTCCAATCGCTGGGCTGAGCTAGACGCGGATCCTGTGAACGGTTGCATTCATGATGTTGAACACGCGTACACGGACTCTGGGGGACTCACTGTTCTCTACGGCAACTTGGCACCGGAAGGCGCCATTGTGAAGTCGGCCGGCATTGACCCGTCCCTCTTCCACTTTGAAGGCCGTGCTCGCGTCATGGAATCCCAGGACGAAGCCATCGACCGGATCCTCGACAAGACCGTGAAAGAAGGCGACGTTGTCGTCATTAGGTACGAGGGCCCTTCGGGCGGACCCGGCATGCAAGAAATGCTCTACCCCACCTCGTTCATCAAGGGGCGAGGACTGGGCACCAAAGTCGCCCTGATCACCGACGGAAGGTTCTCAGGGGGGACCTCGGGCATCTCCATCGGACACATCTCCCCCGAGGCGGCCTCGGGCGGGCTCATAGGGCTTGTTGAGGACGGCGACAAGGTTGTCATCGACATAAATAAGGGAACGCTGGAGCTTGACGTCGACGACGCCGAAATCGAACGCAGAAGACTGGCGCAGGAAAAACGTGAGCATCCGTGGACTCCGCTGAACCGCGACCGAGTCGTCTCGCCAGCTCTCCGCCTCTACGCAGCGACCTCCCTTTCCGCGTCCCAGGGGGCTGCCAGAGACATCACGAAGGTCGGCGCTTAGCTGGGGTGCGCTGTATCTAGGCGTTACTATGGGGCTCGTGATCGCTCGAAGCCGCTGCGACCACGCTGACGCGAAGGATTCACCAGATCTATGGCTAGTAGCAACACGCCCCAGGCGCCGAATGGCGCACCCGGCAACCAACCGATCTTGAGCGGACGGACGGTTACAAAACCCGTCCAGAAGAAGGAGAAGAGGAAGGTCCTGCGGACCGTTCTCATTGTCCTCGCAGTCGTCGTCGCGCTTGTCTTGGCGGCAGCAGCGGTTCTGGGCTGGTTCGGCTGGCGACTCGCTTCCACTTTCGACGAAGAATCTGAAGTCCTTCCAAACGTTTTCCCGGAAGCACAACTCCCTGAGCGCGAGGATGACGCGCAGACCATTCTGCTGCTCGGTTCAGACACGCGCGGACACATCGACACTGATGACGTCGAGGGCCCGCAGGACGGGCGCTCCGACACGATCATGGTCGCTAGGATCCCCTCCGACCATTCCGGCGTCTACATCATGTCGATCATGCGTGACTCTTGGGTCGATATCCCCGGCTACGGCGACGCTAAAGTCAACGCAGCCATGGCTTACGGCGGGGTCCCACTCACAATCGAAACGATTGAGTCCCTGATTGGCTCACGCATTGACCACGTCGCAGTCATTGACTTTGAGGGCTTCAAGGGCCTGACGAATGCACTTGGCGGCGTTCCCGTCTACAACGCTCACACCTTCAGCGCGGGCGGGTTCAACTTCCCCCAGGGCGACCTGGTCTTGAATGGGGACGAAGCCCTTAGCTTCGTTCGGGAAAGAAAGAGCTTTGGGGACGGTGACTACCAGAGGGTTAGGAACCAGCAGGCCTACATGAAGGGCCTGCTGTCAACCATCCTCAGCCGCGATACGCTCACCAGCCCGTCCAAACTGACGGCCACGGTCGACGCAATCTCTCCCTTCATCGCAAGGGATGAGGGACTCAACGGCGGCTACATCGCCGGGCAGGCGATGAAGATGACAAGCATCCGCCCCTCCGACATTCACTTCTTCACCGCCCCAACGACCGGTGTTGGCTGGTCGCCGGACGGCCGCCAGTCGATCATCCTGCTTGACTGGACCGAAATGGAGAAGGTCAAAGAAGCGTTCGAAACCGACACTGTCGCAGGATTGGTCGGCGCTTACTAGCCGCTGATTTATTCTGGTAGCGGGATAGGAGCTGTCTTTTCTCTCCTGTTGACTGGTTTTTGGGTAGCTCTTGGAGGGTCGCTTGGAGCGATTGGGTGGCGTAGCAAAACACCACGACTGGGGTTCAACCTGCGCCATCCCGGAGTTCACTGGAGAAGCTGAAGGCACCAAGCCCGTTGCGGAACTCTGGTTTGGAGCGCACCCCCTTGGTGCGTCTTCCCTTGAAAGCGGAGGGACTCTCCGCGAACGCATCGAAGCAGACCCCGCTGGGATGCTGGGACCTTCAACTCGTTTTTCTCTGGGCGACGAACTCCCTTACCTGGTGAAGCTGATCGCGCCAGCATTTCCCCTGTCGGTCCAGGTTCACCCTGGGAGGCGGCGCGCTCAGAGTGGTTTCTTGGAAGAGGAAGACCAGGGACTTCCCGTGGGGAGCCCGACGCGCTCATTCCAGGACGAAACCCATAAGCCCGAAATGGTTTACGCACTAACCCAGTTCGACGGCCTAGTTGGGTTCGCGGTGAGACGTCAGGCCCGCGAACGCCTGGAAAACCTCGCAAGCAAGACTGCCTCGCGGCTCTCACGCAGGCTGCTCCTTGCTAAGGGGCGCGGGGTGAAGCCAGTGGTCTCCTGGATCCTCGACCCGTCGGACGGCCCCAGCCCGGCAGACGTCACGGAGTTCGCTGCTGCCTGCGAAGCGCGCCTTGCAGCGGGCAACTCTCCCGTCCCACTCATTGACGAGGCCGTTGTGGACTTGCATGAGCGTTTTGGTCCCGACCCCGCAATCCTCATTGCGTTCCTCATGAACCACTTGCGACTAGAACCTGGGGAAGCAGCGTTTGTGCCGACAGGAACGGTGCACTCTTACCAGCACGGCTTGGGCCTGGAGATCATGGCGAACTCCGACAACGTCGTGCGAGGCGGACTGACCAGCAAACACGTCGACCGGGACCTTTTCTTGGAACTCGGGTTCTTCGACGGGACGCCGCCAACCAGAATCGCTCCGGAACACCCGCTTCCCGGGATCAACCATTTCCGCTCACCTGTCGAGGACTTCGAACTGATCACAGCCGAACCGTCCGCGCCGGGGGTGGAAGCGCCACTGCCCCTACCCGGCTCAGGACCACGAATCCTTATCGGTCTGGACGGTGCGGTGACAGTGCGAACGGTGCGTGGGGCAATCACCCTAAGCCGCGGTGAGGCCGCGTTCCTCGCAGATTCTGACGGGAGCGCGGTGGCGGAAGGTCGCGGGACGTTGGCGCTCTGCGCCGTCCCGTAAGACGCGGTTAGGCGAGTCGGTACATCCAGCCGTGCCGATCAGGCAGAAGCCCTCTCTGAATACCTGAGAGTTCGTCAAAGATCTGGTGCGTCAACTTCTGTTCGGGAAGCGTGACGTCGAAACCTTCGCCAGCAAACCGGCCGATGGGCGTCACTATTGCTGCGGTCCCACACGCGAACATTTCGGTGACTTCGCCGGTCTTGATAGCTTCCACAAGCCATTCCAGGGGGATTGTGGTCTCCTCGACCGCCACATCGTGGTCGTTTAGGAGCTGCAGGATCGCGGTGCGGGTCCCGCCTTCCAGGATGGAGCCGGAAAGTTTCGGGGTGCGAACGGTTCCGTCCTGTTTGACGACGAAGACGTTCATCCCACCAAGCTCTTCCAGGTTCTTACCCGTCTTCGGATCCAGGTAGCAGACCTGTTCGAACCCCTTCTCTGCGGCCAGCTGCTGCGGGAGCAGGGAGGCTGCGTAGTTTCCTCCGGTCTTTGCTGCCCCTGTTCCCCCGGGCGCCGCGCGGTTGTGGTCGGTGGCAACCCAGATGGACACTGGGCTGAGCCCGCCCTTGAAGTAAGGGCCGACTGGCGAGCCGATCACTATGAACTTGTAGTGGTGGGCAGGGCGGATCCCAACGAAGGGCTCATCCGCAAACATGAAAGGCCTCAGGTAGAGGCTAGAGTTTTCGACTCCCGGAACCCAGCGGAAATCTTCACGGACAAGTTGAACCAGGGCACCAACGAAGTCATCTAAGTCGATTTCGGGCATCGCCATGCGGCGAGCTGAGTTGTTGAGCCGGGCGGCATTGAATGCGGGCCTAAACGTCCAAATGGAATCGTCTTCCCACCTGAACGCTTTCATGCCTTCAAAGATCTCTTGGGAGTAGTGCAGGACCGATGCTGCTGGCGACAGCTGGAGTGGACCAAAGGGCTCCACCCGACGGTCATGCCAACCCTTGTCCTTAGACCACTCGGCAACCGCCATGTAGTCCCCGAAGGTCTCGCCGAAAGCGAGGGTTTCCATCGCTGCTGCGTGCTCATCCGGCGTTGCCGGCGAGTCGTTCACGGTTACGGGGAACAGCTCCGCTGCCTGGTCAGCGTCCGGAAGGACCGCTGCCGCTACTTCCTTGGCAAGTGGAGTCAGTTCGTCTTCTTTTGCACTCATTTTTGCCTCCCTAATTTCGGCTTCCTGCCTTGGGAAGTCGCTTGACTATCAACTATTCGGCGGGCGGTAGCGCTGCAAGCACGAAGCCAGCAATTTCGGACGTGCTCCGTTCTGGCACTTCCCCGCCCGTCGCGCGGGCCCGCTCTGACGCCTGCGCCCGCCACGCCATGTCCGCTTCAATCGCCTTGCCAACACGCTTGGCTTCTGCTTCGAACCCCTGTGCTTGGAGTAGAAGTTGGACAGAAGCGATCGCTGCGATTGGGTCCGCGATCCCCAGGCCCGCGATGTCCGGTGCCGAGCCGTGAACGGGTTCGAACATTGAGGGGTAGGGGCCGCCCGGGTTGATGTTGCCTGACGCTGCTAGGCCAATCCCGCCGGTGATCGCTGCCGCCTCGTCCGTCAAGATGTCACCAAACAGGTTGTCGGTGACGATCACGTCGAACTCTTGCGGGCGCGTCAGGAGGTGAATGGTCGCTGCATCGACGTGCAGGTACTCAACCTGGACTTCCGGGAAAGCATGGCCGACCTCTTTTGCGAGCCGGGTCCAGAGCTTGCCAGCGTAGGTAAGAACGTTGACCTTGTGGACGACAGTCAGCTTCTTCCTTGGCCTTGCGTTTGCAAGCTGGAACGCGAACCGGAGAACCCGCTCAACCGCGAAAGCTGTGTTTACGGAGACTTCTGTCGCGACCTCGTTAGGTGTCCCGGTCCGCAGCGTCCCCCCGACCCCGACGTAGGGACCCTCGGTTCCCTCACGCACCACCACAAAGTCGATTCCCTTGGGGTTTGCAAGTGGGGATGGCACCCCTGGGTAGTGGATAGCGGGGCGCAGGTTTACGTACTGGTCGAACGCGAACCGGAGCGTCAGCAGCAGGCCTCGTTCGATCACGCCAGGCTCGATGCGAGGGTCCCCTACCGCACCGAGCAGGATCGCGTCATACGTAGCAAGCTCACTTAGGTCGGCGTCATCAAGGATGTGACCGGTCGACAGGTAGCGGGCCGCGCCCAGGTTGAAGTCACCCAAAGTCAGGTCTGTTCCTGAATCCGCCATGACCTTCTTCAGCACGCGGACCGCCTGCTTCGTGACTTCGGGACCTATCCCATCGCCTTCAATTACGGCGACCTTCAACGCTGCCAAGGGTTCCCCTTCTACCGTGCCTACCTGACCGGACGTGCCTAGTTCGCTCTACCTGGCGGCTGAGCCGTCGGTGTAGTCCGCGTCTTGCTGAGTCCAACCGAACTTCTTGCGAAGGCCCTGGCCTGTCGCTTCGATCGGGTGGGATTCGCCTTCAGCGCGCAGTGCCTTGAACTCTTGGGCGCCAGCATCCTGATCCGCGATGAATCGGGTCGCGAAGGTCCCGTCCTGAATGTCTTTCAGGACAGCCTCCATGTTCTCTTTAACCCGCTCATCAATGACGCGGGGGCCGGACACGTAGTCACCGTATTCGGCGGTGTCGGAAATAGACCAGCGCTGCTTCGTAATCCCACCTTCATAGATGAGATCAACGATCAACTTCAGTTCGTGGAGGACCTCAAAGTAGGCGATTTCAGGCTGGTAGCCGGCTTCCGTCAGCACCTCGAATCCCTTTTGGATCAGCTGGGAAACGCCACCGCAAAGGACAGCCTGCTCACCGAAGAGGTCTGTTTCTGTTTCCTCGGTGAAGGTTGTCTTGATGACGCCAGCGCGCGTTGCACCGATGGCCTTCGCGTAAGACAGGGCTAGGTCCCATGCCTCACCACTTGCGTCCTGTTCTACGGCGACGATCGCAGGAATGCCCTTACCGTCGACGTAGGATTCGCGAACCTTGTGACCGGGACCTTTGGGGGCAACCATGCAGATGTCGTGGGTGTCATCTGGGTCAATGTAGTCGAAGCGGATGTTGAAACCGTGAGCGAAGAACAGCGCAGCGTCATCCTTCAGGTTCGGCTCAATCTGGTCCTTGTAAACGTGGCGCTGGTACTGGTCCGGCACCAGGACCATGACAACGTCGCCCTGAGCAACAGCCTCTTCGACCGAGGCTACTTCCAGCCCGGCCTCTTCGGCTTTCTTCCAAGAGTGGGAGCCTTCGCGAAGACCAACCACAACGTCAACCCCGGAGTCTTTCAGGTTGAGTGCGTGGGCGTGGCCCTGCGAGCCGTAACCAATAACGGCGACTTTCTTGCCCCGGATGAGGTCCAGGTCAGCGTCGTCCTCGTAATAAATCTCTGCCACGTTTACTTCTCCTTGAACTGGTCAGTTAGAGACCTGGCGGACCGCCCAATGGCGACAGCACCAGACTGGACTACTTCACGAACCCCGTAGGGTTCCAGTGAGGCCAGAAGGGCCTCAAGCTTGCTTAGTGTTCCCACAGATTCGATGATGACGAAATCCTTGCCGACGTGGACAACGTGGGCGCGGAACAGCTCCACGATCTGGAGCACAGCGGTGCGGGTCAGCTCATTTGCGGTGACCTTCAGAAGGAGCAGCCTGCGTTCGACGGAGTCGTCCGCGGGGATCTCAACAACCTTCAAAACGTTGATGAGTTTGTTGAGTTGCTTCGTGACTTGCTCAAGTGGCGCGTTGTCAGCTGCGTCAACGATGATGGTCATCCGTGAAATGTCGGCGCGTTCTGTTTCACCAACCGTGAGTGATTTGATGTTGAAGTCACGGCGAGCAAAAAGACCTGCAACGCGCGTCAGGACACCGGGTTTGTTCTCAACCAGGATTGAGAGTGTGTGTAGTTGTTCAGCCATTTCACTCTTCTCCATCCCAAGTTGGGGCTAGCCCGCGAGCGTAGCGGATGTCATCGTTGGAAACTCCTGCGGCAACCATTGGCC
>CAYFUU010000024.1:16040-16774 GCA_964346595.1 uncultured Actinomyces sp. | reverse complement strand
CCCTTCCGGTTCGTGACCACGCACCGCCAAGAAAGACTCCAGAGGGTCCCTTGAGCTCCCGCGGCTAAGCAGTTCACCGCGCAGGATTTTGCCAGCTTCACGGTTCAGGCCGCCGTCACCGTTCGCGCGTTCGTTCCGGAGCCACTCCTCAAGCTCTCCCACCATTGCCTCAGCCCACATGTATGAGTAGTAGCCGGCGTCGTACCCTCCCGCGAAGGAGTGCGCGAAGTAGGGCGTGCGGTAGCGAGGCACAACCAGCGGATCATCGAGCGCGACAGCAGCCAGCAGGCCCGCCTCGAAGTCATCGACTTCTTCAGCCGAATCTGGGAGGGCTTTGGGGTCATCGTGCCAGCCCTGGTCAATGAGCGCGGACTGGACGTATTCCAGGGTTGAGTACGGCTGGCCGAAGAACTTCGACTGGACAAGAGCCTCTTGGACGTCCTTGGGAAGCGGCTCCCCGGTCTTCCAATGCTTCGCGTAGCTGCCAAGCACCTCTGGGTGAAAAGCCCACATCTCATTCAGCTGGCTGGGAAGTTCCACGAAGTCCCGCGGCACGTTTGTGCCCGCTGTCGCGTCGTAATAGGTGTCGGTCAACAGGCCGTGGAGCGCGTGCCCGAACTCGTGGAAAACGGTTTCCACGTCGTCCCAACTCAGCAGGGTTGGTTGGCCCTCGGCAGGTTTCGTGAAGTTCGCGTTGTTCGTGATGACGGGGAGCTTCCTGGACCTTTGCGACC
>CAYFUU010000024.1:12230-16030 GCA_964346595.1 uncultured Actinomyces sp. | reverse complement strand
ATGGGCGCCCCCGATTCGGCCCCGACCTCCCAGGACACGGTGTCATCAGACCAGCCTGCGATGTCGGGGCGTGGCTCGAAAGTCAGACCGTAAAGACGGTTTGCTGCCAGGAAGATTCCCTGGTTGATCACCCGGTCTAGCTCGAAATACTCCTTCAACTTGGCTGAGTCGACCCCCAGGGCTGCGGCGCGCGCTTTCTCTTCGTAGTACGGCCAGTCGGAAACAGCGAGTTCAACCCCGTCTTCGGCCGCAGCCTCCCGGTATTCGGCTGCTTCTTCAGCAAGCGCTTCCTTAGCGGCCTTGCCGACACTAATGAGCAGTTCTCGGGCAGCCTCCGGGCTCGGCACCGTCTCCTCATCGACCACGACCGCGGCGTGCGAGGGGAAGCCAAGCAGGCGAGCCCTCTTTGCGCGAGCACGAACCAGCTGGGTGATGAGGTCCCGAGTGTCAGTCGCGTCTTCCCCGGTTGACCCGCGCTCAAGTGAATCCTTCAGCAGCGCTGCCCTAGTCTTCGGATCTTTCAGGACACTGAGCTTCGGTGGCACCGAGTAGTTCATTACCCCCAGTTGCCACCCGTTTCCGTTCCCGCCTGTTGCCGCGGCAGCAAGTTCCTGGTCGGAGAGCCCGTCCAGTTCGGCGAGATCTTCCCCGGTGCTGACCGTCTGGGCTAGCTGTTTAGAGATCTTGGTGTCGATTTGCGCTTCTAGCCCCGCGATCTTCGCGTCCAGCTTGCGCAGTTTCGCTTTGGCTTTGTCATTTAGACCCACGCCCTGCCGTTCGAAGTCCCGCACGGTCTGGTTCACCAGATAGCGGGTTTCGTCAGTGAGGTCGTCCCTCGCAGCGATCGCTTTGTAGCGCTCATACATTTGAGTGTTCGTGTAAAAATCGGCTGCGTGGGCTGCGTAGAGCGGGGCAAGTTTCTCTTGAAGCGCGTCAAGCTCGGGGCCACCTATTGAGGACGCCAGGGTCCAGAACGTTGCGGTTGCGCGGTCCAACAGTGCCCCAGCGCGGTCGACAGCAGCAACCGTGTTCTCAACGCCCGGCGCCTCCGGGTTCGTAGCGATCCGGTGCCAGTCTTCCGACTCCTCCTTTAGGCCCGCCATGATCGCCGGCTCCAAGTCCTCAAACTTGATGGACTTGAAATCCGGAACCCCGAAGGGCTCCTTTGAGGCTTTCATTAACGGGTTTTCCCGCTTCTTCTTTTCGCTCATTTCCTCATTTTTCTTTCTAGCTCCGTCGGCCGGCTGAGCCCGCTGGGACAGGTTTCAGGTCTTAGTGGCTGGAGAGTCGCTTGTCGCGCCCGCTGATCACTGAGCCGATGTCGGGCTCCCTGAAGTCCGGTCCCTTCAAGATCTTTCCGTCGTCCCTGCGGCGGACGCTACCGTCGGGCATCAGCTTTGAGAGATTTGACGAGTGAACTTCACTAAGGACCGCATCCAGGTCCACCCCTATCTCTAGGGCCATCCCGTACACCACATAGACCAGGTCCGCTAGCGCATCCGCGGTCTCGACTATGTCGCGTTCTTCCTGGTCGGGTGGGTTTGCGGCTGCTTTTGCGATTGCGGTTCCAGCAAGAGGGCCGTAGACAGCGGCGAAGAGTTCGGAGGTTTCTTCCGCGATCAGCCCCATTCGCATTCCTAGGCGATTAGTGTCGAGGCTGGACGGGAGCCCGTCGCGGATCCGGTCGGGCATCCCGTACACGGAGTGGAACTCTCCGACCAGCTCAGCGGGCCTGGAGCCATCAATCTCTCCACGGGTCCGAACCGGCGCCCCGCTGGGGGCCTCCGCCTGCTTTTCGCCGGGTTCCGGCGTTTCGGCCCCCTGGGGCCCGGTCAGCTTGGCGCTTCCTTGGTTCAACGTTTTCCTTGGCTCGAACTCAGCTTCCGAAGCGGCTTCACCGTCATCTAGCCCAGAGGCTAAGACTCTCTGGCTCAGAGTTGGATAAGCCACTAATCAAGTCTACCGATTTTCCGAAGGCGCTTGACCATGCTAATTTTGACTGGTCGCAAAGCCGGAAAAGGCCTGCGACGGCCTGGAAACAGGTTGCGCGCGGGTGGCGGAATAGGCAGACGCGCTAGCTTGAGGTGCTAGTCCTCGTATAGAGGGTGGGGGTTCAAGTCCCCCTCCGCGCACGTTTGTGAAGTGTCGGGACATCGACTGCAGGTGTCCCGACTTTTGTTTCCCTCCGCTCCCGTTTTGGCCGCGCATCCCCTTCTGTTTTGGCCGCGCATCGTGCGAGCAATGCGGTGTTATAGCGGCGTTCTGAGCGCACGATGCGCGGCCAAAACAGGAGTACGGAGGCGCGTCCCCGGTGGTGGCGAGGTTCTGGGACCACAGTCCCCCGACGTGCAGCAACAAAAGGTGCGCATCTGGGCCTAAAGGCCTAGACTAGGCGTTTGTGGGGCAAAGGCGCCCGCGACTAGAAACCTCAACCCAGGAGAAGCGAAAGATGACCAACACCCAGAGCAGCGCCAAAGGCGGATACCGAAAGATCATCGGATGGGTCCTCGCTCTAATCGGTGCGGTCATGCTGGTTTCCGGTGCGGTGGCGTGGACTGCAGTCGGTTCCCAACTGAAGGCTGAGAACATGGTGGTCCCAGGAGACGCTACCTCCAACGCGGGCAAGGCCGTCACCGGCCCCCTGACTGCCTGGTCCATGCAGGAGACCATCGCTCACCACGCGGACACCGCGACCGACGGGCTCAGCTACGCAGACCTCGGAACCGTCGTGAACGAAGCCAAAGAACAGTACGGTGACGACTCCCCCGAAGCCGCAGAAGCACAGGGAATGCGAGACCTCCAGATGAACGCTTCCTTCCTCCGTGCTTCCATATTCACTTCCATCCTGGCGTTCGGGGTCTCCCTACTTGTGGTAGGCACTGGCCTGTCTGTCCTGCTCACGGGCACGGCCTTCATTGCCGGCAGTAACAAGAAGGCTGCGGAGGCTGAGGCAACCAGCGCGTAACGTTTCGGGAGCACTACCAAATGAACCAGGTGGTGCTGGTCCCAGCTGAGGGGGCTTAGCGCTAGTGTTCGATCATGAGACTTACCACTAGCGCTAAGCGCCGCCCAAGACACCGAAAAATGCGACTACTGGCGTTGCCGGCGGGACTGCTCGTTGCCGGGCTTGCACTGGCCGGGTGCGGCAGCGGATCCAAGTACCAGGACCAGTACTTCGGCGAGATGGATTCAGCCCCGACTTGGGAAGAGGAGACTGCAGCAGAGGAGGGCGTAGCCGAAGCCGCTGATGGCGGGGGCCCCTACTCAACTGGCATCGATCCGAGCTCGGCGATCATTGTGAGTGGCTACGCGACAGTGCGAACCCCAACGCCTGAAGAAACCGCGGCTCAGTTCGCACAGGACGTTGTTGCGGCCGGGGGAAGAATAGATAACCGCCAGCAAAGCGAGTGGAATGGGCAGCTCACCGTCAGCCTTGATGTTCGCATCCCACCAGGAGAGTTTGACGCGGTTCGTTCCTCCCTCTCAAGCTACGGGAAAGTGATCGATGAGTCGACGTGGAGCGAAGACGTTGGTCTGGAGGTCGCTGACCTTTCCGCCCGAAAGGATGCGCTGGAGCAGTCGATAGAGCGCTTACAGGAACTAATGGCGGGGGCCGACACGACAGAAGAGCTGCTGCAGGCTGAATCTATTCTTACGGAGCGACAGTCTCAGCTTGACTCCCTCAACTCCCAGCTGCAGTGGCTTGAACGCCAAGTGGAGATGTCATCACTGAGCGTCACCTTCGGAAGCGCCTCGTCGGTGGACAACGGTTTCTCTTGGACTAACGCCTGGAATGTCCT
>CAYFUU010000024.1:0-12130 GCA_964346595.1 uncultured Actinomyces sp. | reverse complement strand
ACGGTCGGGGCGAGCCCTACTGCGCCCGCCTACTGCTCTGGGCGACGGCCACTTTGCTCTAAGTGCCCGAAGGCTTCAACGATCATGTCGATGTGAGCGTCGGTCAGGTCGTCTAGGAGCAGCTCCCGAACCGCTTCCTGGTGGATTTCGCTGGCCTTCTCCGTGACCTTCGCCCCCTGGTCGGTCAACTCCGCCTCGAACCCTCTTCGGTCATCCGCGGAGGGGAGGCGACGCACCCAGTCCTGACCGGCCAGCTGGTTCACTAGGTAGGTGAGTCTGGACGGGGAAAACCCCAGGTGTTCAGAGAGCTCCCCCATCCTCATCCTGTGGTCTGGTGCCTCATACAGACTCAAGAGAATGTTGTAGTCCGAAAGAGACATCCCCGCAGCAGCCTTCAACCGGGACTCGATGATCCCTTGCAACCGGGTGCTCGCCTCGAAAAACACGCGCCACGCCAAGGACCTGCGGTTGTTACGGTCCCCAATGCTGTTTTGGACGGACAAGACAGGTCACCCCTTTGCAAGCCGAGAGTCAGAACTTTCTCCGCACTGATCGTAGCGGGCCCACCGCCGATCCCTGAGAACCGTAAGATTCGCCGACAACCAACACGCCGAGGAGAAAAACCCTGCATCTTAGCGTCCGGGGCAGGCGCACACTATGCTCAGGGTGACCGGCAAGGGAGGCGTGATGCCATCAGCAGACCCTGGAACTGAGCTTGAGGCGGACCCCGCCGATGACAGAGTCAAGAAGGCCCAAGCCGGTCCTGACACTGACGTTTCCCAGGAGGAAGCACAGAAATCTAGTGGGCCTCCCCAATGGCTGCGAAGCGCCGGCATCGGTTCCTGGTCAATCATTGGCCTGGCCCTTGTAGTTGCCGGGACTGTTTTCGCAACGGCCCGGATCTCGGCCGTGTTCATTGCCGTTTTCGTTGCACTTGTGTTCACGGCCCTGCTGAACCCGATAGTTGCAAAGCTCGCCAAACACATGCCGAGAGGACTCTCTGTCCTGCTCGCACTCCTCGGGTCCGTGTTGGTGTTCAGCGGCCTGGTCGGGTTCGTTGTCGCCTCGGTCGCAGGCCAGTGGACGAAACTCCTGCAGCAACTCGCTGACGGGCTCGACAAGATCGTCGACTTCCTGAATAACACGCCCTTCCACCTAGCCCTCACGTCGGACGAGGTCTACGAATGGTTCGAGACGCTGATCCAGAGAGGTCAGGACTACGTCACCGACAACTGGCAGAAACTTGCAGGGACAGTGATGTCCAACGCTGGCGGGGTCTTCATTTTCTTCACCATTTTCGCGCTGTCAGTCTTCCTCGCTGTGTTCTTCTTGCTACAGGGTGCGCAGATGTGGCGTTGGTTCCTAAATATGCTCCCGACCCGCAGCCGGGGCAAGTGGAACCACGCGGCCCAGGCCGGCTGGTGGAGCTTCTCCGGCTACGCGCGCGGTACCATGATCATCGCCCTGATCGACGGTGTTCTGGCCTGGATTTTCCTGGAGATAGTCCAAGTACCACTTGCTGCTGCTCTGGCTGTGATGGTCATGATCGGCGCCTTGATCCCAATGATCGGCGCCCCGGCAGCAATGCTGCTTGCCATGATCGTGGCCCTTGCCACCGACGGCGTGGGGGCGGCACTAGTTGTCGGTATCGGGATCGCTGCTATTGGACAGCTTGAGGGTCACGTGCTGCAACCACTGATCATGGGTAGGCAGGTTTCGCTCCACCCGGTCGTGGTTGGCCTGGCCGTCGTTGTCGGGACCCTGCTGGCTGGACTGCTGGGGGCGATCATCGCAACCCCGATTGTTGGCGTTTCGTGGGCTGTCTTCAACGCGCTGTACCACAGAGACCCACCGATTGTTGGTCCCCTGCCCGACTCTGAACCGCCGCCCGCACCTGTAAAACCGACCTTCCTGAAGAAGTTGTTTTCCAAGCACCACAAGGACCAGAGTAAGAAGAAGAGCGCCGAGAACTCGGCCGACGCAGCACCTGCAAGCTAGTCACCTGAAGTCCCGCGAGCGCGCAGCAACAGGGATCAACAAGGGCCGAAGACTCTCCGCGACCACCGCTACAGACCCTGCATCCTTTTCTACCCGTCCGCGGATGATCATTGCTTTGGACTCCAAAGCAACTTGCCTGAATCGCAACCAGATTCCCTTTGAGCAAATCACGTTCCCAAGACCGGTTTCGTCTTCAAGGGAAAGGAACGTTGTCCCGCCGGCAGTTGAAGGTCTTTGGCGGTGGGTTACAAGACCCGCGATTTGCACGGTCTGTCCAGGCCTGGCACTAGCTAGTTCAACCAGGGGGATGATTCGTCTCCCGGTAAGGGACTCTCTCACCATTGCGAGCGGGTGGTCCAAGCTGAGGTTCATGGCTCCGTAGTCAGCGACCAACTGTTCAGCCCGCGTCATAGGCGGCAGGCCGCTGGCCTCCCCGCCAGGTTCAGTGCCGGGAATGAAGGGTTGGGTCCAATCGCTTTGACCGAGCGCCCCTGCAGCCCAAAGCCCTTCACGTCTTGAGTAACCCAGGTCTTCTAAGGCTCCGACTGCACTTAGTTTTTCAAGTTGCCGGCTGCTCAGTTTCGCGCGTGATGCAAGGTCGCATAAGGAACTGAAGGGTCCTTCTTCCCTTGCAGTAACAATCCTTTCCCCTCCTTTACCAAGGCCTTTGATGCTTTCGAAACCGAGGCGGACACCGCGGCTTTCATCTGCGTGAACCAAAGCTTCACTGTGCCTTCTAGAACCAGTGTGCGGGTCAACTAGAACTGGAACAGCCCCTACCTGCGATGCAGCAACAGAAGGGGGAAAAACCGCGACCTTGTGGCGCTTGGCGTCCGCGACAAGAGACGCTGGCGAATAAAAACCCATGGGTTGGCTTGCGAGCAAAGCCGCGTAGAAGTGTTCGGGGTAGTGCACCTTGAGCCAGGCGGAGGCGTAGACAAGGTATGCGAAAGAAAAGGCGTGCGACTCTGGGAAGCCAAACTGGGCGAAGCCTTTCAACTGTTCGAAGATCTCTTCTCTAGCGGCGGGTCCTATCCCGTTTTTCTTCATGCCTTCAAAGAGCGCTGGTTTCAGGGAAGCCATACGCTCTTCACTCCTTTTTGACCCGATGGCGCGGCGGAGCTGGTCCGCGAGCCCAGGCGAAAATCCCGCGCCATCCACAGCGATCTGCATCAGCTGTTCCTGAAACAGTGGGACTCCCAGCGTTTTTTCAAGTGCTGGTTTCAGCAGTTCGTGACTGTAGGTAACGGGTTCCCGCCCATTTTTACGCCTCAGGTAAGGGTTCACGGCGCGCCCCTGGATGGGTCCCGGCCTGATCAGCGCCACCTCAATCACGATGTCGTAGAAACAGCGTGGTTTTAGACGAGGAAGAGTGTTCATTTGGGCGCGGGACTCCACCTGGAACACACCCACCGTTTCGGCAGCGCACAGTAGGTCGTAGACCAGGGGGTCCTCACTTGGAGTGTTGTGCAAGCTGATGGGGCGCCCCCGGTGACCGACACCTTCAGCTTCCAGCCACGTGTAAGCCTTTCGAAGTGCTGTGAGCATCCCAAGCCCTAGAAGGTCAAACTTGACTAGGCCTGCGTCAGCGCAGTCTTCCTTGTCCCACTGCAAAACACTGCGGTTTTCTTTCGCCGCCCACATGACAGGACACACCTGCGATATCGGCCTGCGCGTCAGGACCATCCCCCCGGGGTGCAATCCCATGTGCCTGGGGAGTTTTTGCATTTTTGCGGCAAGCTGCAGCACCTGCTCAGGAATTTCAGAGTGAGTCGCACCCTCTTTGAGGCCGCCCCTCTGGGTGAATTTCGTCCACCGACGCACAATCCCGTCCGAATAGCCGAGTGCTTTCCCAGCATCACGGATTGCGGACTTGGGTCTGTAGGTGATTACGTTTGCAACCTGCGCGGCGTTCTGGCGCCCGTACTTTTCGTAAACGTATTGGATGACCTGTTCGCGTTCGCTAGCTTCAATGTCAAGGTCAATATCCGGGGCTTCTTTACGATCCGGCGACAAAAACCTCTCAAAGAGCATCTTGTGTTTCACTGCGTCAACTGCGGTAATCCCCAGTGCGTAGCAGACGGCTGAGTTCGCAGCCGATCCCCTCCCTTGGCAGAGGATGTTTTGTTCCGCGCAGAAGTCAACGATGTCTTTCACGATGAGGAAGTAGCCGGGGAAACCTAGCTGCTCAATGATCTCTAGTTCGTGGTCAATGAGCTTCCAGGCAGCAGGGTTTTCGGTGCGGGTCCCGTAGTGGTAGCGGGCCCCCAAGTAGGTCACTTGGCGGAGATGCTCAGCTTCACTTCCACCAGCGGGAAGGGGAAAATGCGGTAGCCCCGGATCAATGATCCGCAGGTCAAACGCAGCCTCAGCCGCGATAAAAGCAGCATTTTCAACCGCCTCTGGGTAGCGGGCGAACAGTTGCACCATTTCGTCTGGGGTGCGCAGGAAGGATTGGAAAGCCTGTAGGTGTCCTTCAACCTGATCAAGAGGCTTCCCGAGCCTTGTTGCAGTTAGGACATCGCTGAGCGGGGCGCGTGAAGGGTCTGAGCTTCTCACTGCCCCTGTTGCAACCAGTGGCAGGTCCGCTTCTTTTGCTAGGAGGGCAAGCTGGTCAGCAACCAGCTTTGGGGCATGTGGGACTGCCGGTAGTTCAACGGCAACCCCATCCGGGCCGAAGATTTCTTTCAAGTGTTCAAGGACTCCCCTGGCTGCCACCAGACCGTGCTCACGAATAGCTCTTTGGAGGGGGCCGTGAGAGGTGCCGGTAAGTGCAAGGAGACCGTGGTTTCCGAACTCGCTTGACAACTTTGAGACCTCAGAGAGCTGCAATCCCGCTTTCCGCCTTCCAGGTGTTTTCAGAAAGTGCGTTGAGAGCAGGGAACACAGTGCGTGGTACCCCACCTGAGAGGTGGCTAAAACAGGAAGGCGGATACCAGGATCCACGCTCCCAGCAGGAAGTCCTTGCCCACGTTCTAGGGTGCGGGTGGTCCCGGGGCCGGGGGAACGAAGCGGCGTGGCCTCCGTGAAGCCCACAGACTGAAGGGTCAGCTCAGTCCCGTGAACAATCGGGAGACCAAATACCTTCCCGGCGCGTGCCGTTTGGACTGCTGAATACATCCCGTCAACGTCGAGTACTGCAAGACCTGAAAGCCCAAGTTCCACAGCACGCTCAACCAGCCTTTCAGGGAAGTCGACTGCTTCCATGAAGGTAAAAGCACTGTGAGCGTGCAGTTCGGCGTACTTGGCAGGCGTGACCACCCACCCAGCCTATCGAACACTTGTTCGACTAGCGTTCCGGGCGGGCCCCGGACTCTTGGAGGTAGCAGGGTCCACACAAGGCCTCATACGTGACGTTCCCGCCATCGATCGACACTTGTTGACCATCAAAGACAAACTTGCCTGCAACCTTGCGTCCGTTAAAGATCGCTTTCCTTCCACAGCGGCAAATGGTTTTCAGTTCGTCCAGGCTGTGTGCGATCTCAAGGAGACGCCTGGACCCCGGGAAAGCAACCGTTTGGAAGTCGGTGCGAAGCCCGTAAGCCAGCACAGGAATGTTGTCAAGAACAGCGATCTCCATCAGCTCATCGACCTGATCTGCTGTGAGGAACTGGGCTTCGTCTATGAGAAGCGCAGCAACGGGACGCCTCCCAATTTCTCCCTTGATGAGCACACCGGGTTCTTCACCACGAGCCGAGGTGCGCATGAGGTGGCGCACGCTGTCTTCCGGTGCAATTAGGAAGTCGACTTCCCGCGTCACCCCAAGGCGTGAAACGACGTTCTGGTCACCCTTCGTGTCAACCGCTGGTTTTGCAAGCAAGACCCTCTGTCCACGTTCTTCGTAGTTGTAGGCGACTTGAAGGATGGCGGTTGACTTCCCTGAGTTCATCGCTCCGTAGCGGAAGTAGAGTTTCGCCATTTTTCTGCTTTCAAGTCACGCACTAGTGGTCTCTGCGTGAGTTTACCGATTCTTCAGCCGAGTAGACGCCTTCGACTTCCCACCCACCTCTACGTTGAACCAGCAATAGGTCGCTCCCACCTAAGCGGCTGATGCGGAGGTAGCAGCGACGTCCATGAAGCAGGTCTTGACCGCTCCACCACCTGCCTCTGACAACCCAGAGTCGAACCACTTTTTCTACCGGGTAGTCCCCACTGGGAAGTTCAGTCCGGTCTTGCTCCAAGATCACATGGGTGGGAATCCCATTTAGTCTCCCCCTGCGATCAACCCACAGGCGCGAGTCTTCTTTCCAGTCATCAGCTGTCGCCCGAGGAAGACGCACACCAAACAGCAGCGCTGGGGGCGGCTTGGAGTAGAGGATTATGGGCGGGTCACTGACTCCCCCATCCCAGGGTCCGTCTAGTTCAGGGAAAACCCCACCAACCAAACCCCAAGGGATTAGGGACACCCGGGTTCTAGGGTCAAAACCACCGTGCAAACTAGGCGTCAGCACAGCGTTTTCTCCCAGCATGTCCTGGACTTCTTCTGCGGCCTGTTCAACCTTCCAGGAGGCTCTCAAAGACCCCCAAAGTGGGTCATCTTCTGCCTGATTTCCAGGGAAGAGCGCCGTGAGCGAAATCTTCTTCAGCGGGTCTGGGTCTTCAAGGTTTTCCCCGGCTGAGTTCAACCAACCGCGTATCTGCCAGGTGATCCGCTTAGCAACTTGTGCTGGGACTCCCGCATCCAGCATGGTCCAGGTTCTTTCGTGGCTACTACCCGAGCTTGACTCTAGAAGAACCTTCACGCTTGAACTTTTCAGCCCAGCTCCTCTCAGTTTCTCAGCCAAATCCCCACTGACGCGGGCCATGGCAGTGGTCGCAAACTGCAGCGTCGCAGCCGGTGGGTCAAGCTCAAAAGAGGCTTCGATAGCGCCCTGTAAGCGCTCGCCAGTAGGCATCAGCGGCGCTTGACCATCCAACATTTGAAGCAACAGTTGTCCTGCGGACCCAAAGCGAGAGGCCACCGCGTGTCTTCCAATCGCAAGAAGCTGTTTACCATCATGAACCCCAAGCTCTGCCAGGACCTGAAGCGTTTCTTCTAGTGCAGACACATTAGTTGCAGGCACGCTTCTAGTGAGTTCGTAAAGCGGCAGAGAGTGCAGGAACTCTGCTGTTGTTTCCGAGGCGCTGATGCGTGCCTTACGGGCAGCAGCAGGAGCAGTCCGCAACCCACTTCCTATCCCTACCTGGATCTCCGCTCCTGTTTCTAGCGCTACGTCTTCAACCAGGCGCCGAGCCAAGAACTCTTCACCCCCTGCCCACCGGGAAGCGGACTGTGCGGGAGCAAATGCTAGGCCAGGTCTGATGATGCTGACTGCTGAAGCATGAGTATCAAAAATCTCCAGAATGGTTTCAAACGCAGCGCTCTCCCGATCCCTATCTGCTTTTAGAACAATCAGCTCAGGGCAGTGATAGAGGGCGAGTGTGCGCGTCATCCCTACACGCACACCGCTCTTGGTAGCGCTGGTTGTTGCAACGCTTACACGCCCGCCATGCACCGTGACCGCAGGGGCACCGGGCGGGGTTTGGACAACAAGAGAGTTGAGCGGCCAGTTTGGAACCCAGAGCGCTACGTAACGCGCCCTGTCACCAAAACCTGGGTCGTCAACACCTAGCCAAGGAAGCTGAGCAACAGACCCAGTTTGGGATGAAACGTTCACCCTACACGCCCCCTTCCAAGTCGAAACGCAGAAGCCGGTTCAAGTGCAGGAAACGGCCTACTAATCCCAGTCCAAGGAAGAGCCGTCAAAAGTAATCCACCCATGGCCCGCACGCGACCACCAAGCGCCCGTTTCACCGGGAATGGCAACAAAAAATGCCCTACAGCAACAACATCAAACCCTTCAACCAAAACCCCCAGGGTTTTCTCAATCTGGCTGTCGATCTTCGGGATCGTAATGACTCGGTTCATGTCCAACCCCATCTGCCCGGCAGCTTCCCACCCAACG
Source organism: uncultured Actinomyces sp. (assembly GCA_964346595.1). Taxonomy (GTDB): domain Bacteria; phylum Actinomycetota; class Actinomycetes; order Actinomycetales; family Actinomycetaceae; genus Scrofimicrobium. The sequence goes on along the minus strand of CAYFUU010000024.1, from coordinate 4,187 downwards.
TCCGGGAACCCTGCGACAGCAACCCACTTTCCCTGCCCGCTTACCTGCGCAAGTGCAGACATCATGAGTTCGAGGGGTGCGGGGCCAGCATCCACTAAGTGATAGACACCGGGGGAAAGAGCATCAACCGTTACAGCTTTTTCACCTGTCCCCCTAACTCCCTGGGCTACCTCAGCTTTACGTAGGGCCTCCTTAGCACGCGCCAGTCGGGAACTCTGCACACCCCTGGACACTTCCAACGAAAGATCGCTTACTAGCCGCACCGAACACCCCCTAGAACATATGTTCGATACTAAGACCCTCCGCCGACAAGTTCCATACCTGCCCCCTCTAACCTTTTTGCCATGACACAAAAAGCCATGTCCTAAAATAGGGGTGCTGCCAAAGGAGACACTGTGAAACTCACCGACCGCCCAATCGCCCCTCTTCCCTACGAAATGCTGCCCAAGGTCCCTGGGTTTACCGTCCTGTCTGATCAGTTCGAAGACGGTGGACGCATGCCGATCCAGACGACGGGTGAGGGGGATAACATCTCCCCCTCGCTGTCGTGGGAAGGGTTCCCTGAAGAAACGAAAAGCTTCGTGGTGAACTGTTTTGACCCTGATGCGCCGACACCTGCTGGTTTCTGGCACTGGACCGTGGTGCAGTTAGACCCAGAAATCACGCATCTTCGAACCGACGCTGGTAGAAGCGACCAGTCTCTTCCTGAAGGTGCGTTCCACGTACGTAACGATGGCTCAACTTTTAACTACATGGGCCCGATGCCTCCGGTTGGGGATCGCCCTCACCGCTACGTCTTTGCTGTTCACGCCCTGGACACCCCGGTTGTCGAAGTTGATTCAAACGCTTCCCCAACCGCCGTTGCCTTCACGATCCTGGAACACACGATCGCGCGCGGCACAATCCTTGGCACCTACCAAAGGGAGTAGCAGACCAGCTTCGCGTTCAGGCGCGTAAGTGCCAGAATGTGGGGGTGCTGCACCTTGCCTTTTTTGAACCCAAGATTCCCGGGAACACCGGTGCCGCGATCAGGCTTGCAGCTTGCACTGGAGCAATGCTGCACCTGGTTGAGCCCCTCGCGTTCGACATGGACGACACCAAGTTGAAACGTGCCGGCCTCGATTACCACGACCTAGCCCACGTCAAAGTTCACCGAAACCTGACCGAACTCCTAGATGAACTGCAGGGCGACATCTACCCGTTCACGGGCGGAAGCAACACCTTCTACACGGACATTGAGTACAAGGACGGGGACTGTCTCCTTTTTGGTCCGGAACCGGACGGGCTCCCTGACTGGGTCATAGAACACCCTCGGATGGCTTCGCCTGCGCGAATCCAAATGCGGATGGGCGCGCGTTCACTCAACCTGGCAAATGCCGCCTCGATCGCAACGTACGAGGCATGGCGTCAACTGGGCTTTCCGGGCGGGGTCTAGCGGCGCGGAACAGACTCCGCCAGCTGCGTGATTCGCCGCGGGTTTGAGCTCCAAAGCCACGCGATCCCAACAATGGGCAACAGCAAAGAAACGAACCAGACCTGAGCCCCAAAGTTGCTCCAGGGCGACCACCCCTGCAGGTCAGGCTCCCCTAGCCCCATGAGTCCAACAATGATGGGTCCGCCCGCACTCATAGAAAGCGAAACCCAAGCAATCGCCCTCATCTTGCGGCCGTTGTGGGTGAGGCCAAGCGCAGCCAAAAGATAGAGGATCCCTGCGAACAGAGGCAGCAGTCTTTGCCCCAGGGGTATCGAGGTGTCCCGTACTAGCTGCAGCACAGCGAGCACGGTAGTTGCGGATCCGGCCAGCCAAAAAGCTGCGGGCACCAGCCTACCCCAACCGCGAGCTGCCTTGCGGTCATCGACCAGTTGACGCTCACCTTGCAATTCCACTCCGTCTGTCACCCCTTGATTCTGACTGGTTTCGCCCCAGGCGCAAAACGTGGCCGGTCTTTCACACGGTCTCTGTCCGCCAGTCACGATACGTGGGACAATGGCCGTGACGGGGCCGACTGGTGCACTGGTGCCGCGGTTCCCCTACACAGACTAGTTCTGAACCAAAAGGAGCAAGTGGCGTGAGTGAATCCGAATACGACGTTGTAATTCTGGGTGCCGGATCGGGAGGTTATGCAGCAGCCCTCCGTGCAGCTCAACTAGGCCTCAAAGTGGTCATGGTTGAAGGCGACAAAGTGGGTGGGACGTGTCTGCACCGCGGGTGCATTCCCACGAAGGCCTACCTGCACGCGGCAGAGACCGCGGACTCGGTTCGCCAAGCCGGCGACTTTGGGGTGATCGCCACCCTCGAAGGCGTCGACATGCCCAAGGTCGGACAGTACCGGGACTCGGTCGTTGAGAAGCTTTACCGCGGCGTTGAGGGCCTACTTGCTTCCAGGGGCGTCGAAGTGGTTCACGGTTGGGGCAGAGTCACCAGCCCCACGACGGTTGAGGTTGACGGGCGCACCCTTACAGGGAAGAACCTGATCCTTGCAACCGGCTCTTATTCCCGCACCCTCCCGGACCTCCCGATTGAAGGCCGCGTCATTACTTCCGATCAGGCACTGAAGATGGACTGGGTGCCAAACCGCGCCATTGTCCTTGGTGGCGGCGTTATCGGCTGTGAGTTCGCGTCTGCTTGGAAATCTTTTGGTTCGGAGGTCACCATCCTTGAAGGTCTCCCGCACTTGGTCCCGAATGAGGACAGCGTGATCTCAAAGAACCTTGAGCGCGCTTTCAGGAAGCGCGGCATCAAGTTCCTTCTTGGAACCCGTTTCAGTGGGGTCACCCAGGATGACACCGGCGTTCGCGTGACGACGGAAGACGGAAAGACGTTCGACGGGGACCTTCTCCTTGTGGCTGTTGGTCGTGGCCCGGTCACTGAGGGCCTGGGGTATGAAGAGATCGGCTGCAAGATGGACCGCGGCTTCGTTCTCACCGACGACAGGCTGAGGACCGGGGTTCCTGGCGTTTACGCGGTCGGCGACATTGTTCCGGGCCTGCAGCTGGCTCACCGCGGGTTCCTACAGGGAATCTTTGTGGCTGAAGAGATCGCAGGACTGAACCCTGACCCGATTGATGAGAACGTGATTCCTCGCGTCACCTTCACGGAACCAGAAATCGCTTCGGTGGGTTTGACCGAGGACCAGGCTCGCGAACAGTACGGCGCCGACAAGATCAAGAAGGTGGAATACAACCTGGCTGGAAACGGCAAGTCGAACATTCTCAGCACCAACGGGATCATCAAGCTGGTCGGCGTCGAAGACGGACCCATAGTCGGTTTCCACGCGATCGGTGCACGCGTGAGCGAACAGATTGGTGAGGGCGAACTGATTGTTGGTTGGGAAGCCAACGCCGATGACGTCGCATCCTTGATCCACGCTCACCCCACTCAGAACGAAGCGATTGGCGAGGCCGCGATGGCGCTTGCAGGCAAGCCGCTTCACTCCCACAACTAGAGACTTCAGCAACTACAAGGAGAAATAGAAGAACATGGCTCAGTTCATTAAGATGCCCGCACTTGGTGAATCGGTGACCGAGGGCACCGTCACGGAGTGGCTCAAGCAGGTTGGCGACACTGTTGACGCTGACGAACCCATTGTTGAGGTCGCGACTGACAAGGTCGACTCCGAAGTGCCCTCGCCTGTCGCTGGAGTGCTCCTGGAAATCCTGGTGGAAGAGGATGAAACGGTGGACGTTGGCACTGACATCGCCCGGGTTGGTGCGCCCGAAGAAGCAGGCGCAGCCCCTGCCCCCGCAGCAGCCCCGGCTCCTGCGGCGCCTGCTCCCGCACCTGCCGCACCTGCGGCTCCGACTCCCTCAGCGCCGACGGCTGGCTCTGGGAACCTGGTTGACGTGGTGATGCCTGCGCTGGGTGAGTCCGTCACCGAAGGCACCGTGAGCGAATGGCTGGTTGCGGTTGGCGACAAGGTTTCAGCAGACGACCCCGTGGTTGAAGTCGCAACGGACAAGGTTGACTCCGAAGTTCCTTCGCCGGTCGACGGCTACGTTGCTGAGATCCTGGTCCAAGAAGATGAGACCGTTGAGGTCGGCACCCCCCTTCTAAAGATCTCTGACAGTCTCCCGGCTGACTCTCCCGCCCCGGCGGCAGCGCCCGCTGCTCCCGCCGCTCCCCCGGCCCCGGTTGCTCCCCCGGCCCCGGTTGCTCCCCCGGCCCCGGTTGCTCCCCCGGCCCCGGT
>CAYFUU010000023.1:0-16873 GCA_964346595.1 uncultured Actinomyces sp. | reverse complement strand
ACCAAACCTCACCGACGCGATCCCCAACCGGCCGTTCCCAATCGGTGCCTAGCAGCGCCTCCAGCTCGTCTTCAATCGCATCATCTAGCTTGTATCCCCCATGCGCAAAGAATTTGATGCCGTTGTCGGGCATCGGGTTGTGGGAAGCCGAAATCATGACGCCGAAATCGATGTCGTCATTAGTCGCGCAAATGTGGGCGACAGCGGGTGTTGGGACAACACCGATTCGAACGGCGTCGACCCCAGCTGCCGCGAGCCCGGCCGAAATAGCGTGATCTAAGAACTCCCCTGACATGCGGGTGTCGCGACCAACGATGGCACGCGGTTTTCGGCGTGCAGATTTCACGGTCGGGCCAATGCGCCTAGCGGCAGCCTCACCGAGTTTCAACGCTAGGTCAGCCGTTATCGTGTCGTTCGCAAGGCCTCTCACCCCGTCCGTACCAAACAGTCGCGCCATCTAAGTTCCCCTTCCGAAAGGCCCTTCGGCATCTTGGGCAAGAGTAACAAGAGAGAAACCGCGACGGGGAAAGCAAAGATCCCCGCCCACCTGAGCGAGGATCTCTACTTTTGCAAAAAGCGTCTAGCGCTTCGAGTACTGCGGCGCCTTACGAGCCTTCTTCAGACCAGCCTTCTTGCGCTCAACAGCGCGGGCATCGCGAGTCAGGAAACCGGCCTTCTTCAAAGCAGGACGGTTTGCGTCCCTATCGATTTCGTTGAGTGCGCGGGCAACGCCAAGTCGTAGTGCCCCGGCCTGACCTGAAGGGCCCCCACCGTGCACCCGCGCGATGACGTCGAAACGCCCCTCAAGATCCAAGAGGACGAAGGGAGCCTTGACGGCCTGCTGGTGCAGCTTGTTCGGGAAGTAGTCCTCTAGCGAACGGTCGTTCACGACCCACTGGCCGGTGCCCGGGATCAAGCGAACACGAGCCACGGCTTCCTTACGACGGCCCAGTCCCTGCCCGGGGGCAGTGATCGACTGGCCTGCGCCAGGCGCGCTAGTCTTCGTTTCGCTGGTGTACGAGCTCGGGGAGGCTTCCTCGACAAGCTCCAAAACTTCAGTGGTCTCAGCCACGATTCTCCTAAATAACTGAGGTGGCCCGCGTTACTGGGCGACCTGCTTCAGTTCGTAGACTTCCGGCTTCTGGGCCGCATGAGGGTGGTCAGGACCGGCGTAAACATAGAGTTTCTTCGCTTGGGCCCTTCCCAGCTTGTTGTGAGGGAGCATCCCAACGATGGCCTTCTGGACAGCCCTCTCCGGGTTCTTCTCCATAAGGGTGCGGTAAGGGGTGGCACGCAGGCCGCCCGGGTGACCGGAGTGGCGGTACGCCATCTTCTGGTCCAGCTTCTTGCCGGTGAGGACAACTTTGTCAGCGTTGATGACGATGACGTTGTCGCCCATGTCCATGTGGGGCGCAAATGTTGGTTTGTGCTTGCCGCGTAGGAGGGCAGCAACCTGAGCCGACAGGCGGCCAAGAACGGCGTCGTTAGCGTCAACAACGTACCACTTCTTGTCTGCGTCGCCTTCCTTCGGTGTGTAGGTGCGCACTGGTTAGCCTTCTTTTCTTCAATCATGGAACCGGCCGGTCCCTGCGGGAGGCGACCTTTCGGTTCACGGTAAAGTCATCGCCGCGCGGTCCCGTAAGAGCACCCACGGGTGCATTGCAGACGAGTGGGTTTGAGCCTGCAACGCTACGCACAACGTCAGCCAGCTTACCGACGGGCAACTTAGGGGGTCAAAGCCGCGGTGAAAGTGTGCCCGAGTCCTCACTGAATGCCAGGTCACCGACACCTCTGAGACGTCTGGAACTCTGTGCAACCGCACTCAGCTCATCGTCAGCAGGGTAGTCGACTCCAACCAAAGTGAGACCTGCTGCCGGCGCGACCGGAACGCCGTGACGGCGACTGGGTTCTTCGATGAGGGCCTCCACCCAGTCGGTGCCTCGGTTTCCTCGCCCCACTTCAACCAACGCGCCGACCAGCGAGCGAACCATTGAGTGACAGAAAGCGTCGGCAGCGAGATCAACCAGAACCTCTCCCCGGTCACGCCGAACAGAGACACGCTTTAGTGAACGAATAGTTGATGCCCCTTCTCGGGGTCGACAAAAGGAAAGAAAGTCGTGGGTTCCTAAGAGCAGCTTTGCACCCTCTCCCATAGCACTCAGGTTTAGCTCCGGGTAAGGGAGCCACCAGCGGTCAAGCCTTCGCAAGGGGTCCCTGCCTGAAAGCTGGTCAACGATCCGGTAGCGGTATCTGCGCTCAAGGGCACTAAACCGAGCGTCGAAAGCTTCGGGAACGAAACCCATTTTCTGGATCACTACGTCGGACACGCCCCGTGGAGCTCTCCTCGTGACATCCCGCGCGAACCTTGCTGCGAGCAGCCTGTTTAGCCGCTCCGTGAGGTGCGCTAGGTCGCCCGTCGCAGGGTGCCCTGCGGGGATGTCCGTCGCAGCCACCTGCGCAGTCGCGTGAACCCCCGCGTCAGTTCTCCCAGCAACCGTGAGTGGCAAACTGCGCTGGAAGACCGTACCCAACGCGCCTTCGACCTCCCCTGCAACGGTCCTCAGGCCCGGCTGAACGGCCCAACCGTGAAAGTGGGTGCCGTCGTAGGCCAGGTCAAGACGCACTCTTCGGCTCTCACTGCTCATCCGCTACCCACCAGATCCCAGGCCCGGACGCCGCCCAGCATCCCGGTTTCGTTCGGGACGTATGCGACCTTCGCGGGCATCTTCACCCGCTGTGTTTCCGTGATCCGCCGGGCGTTCCCACCACCTACGTAGAGCATGTCCCACTGGTAAACAGGCTCAAAACCCTCAATGACCCGACGTGCACGACGTGACCAGTGATGGTCGCCAAGACGAAGGCGCTCATGTTCGCCCAGGTAGTCGTCATAAGTCATCCCCCACCGGACCAGACCCTGCGAAATCTCTGCGTGCGGCGCTAGGACTCCATCAAGGAAGACTGCGTTGCCGAGCCCGGTCCCAAGGGTGATGATCATCTCCAGGCCCTTACCGCTCACGACCCCGGCTCCAGCGACCTCAGCGTCGTTTAGGACCAGAGCCGGCAAGCCCAGCCTTTGCTCAACAGCGGTGCGCATGTCAAAGCCATCCCAGGCTTTTTTCAAGGCCGGAACCACTTTTGAACGCGGTCCGCTCTTCGTTATGTAGTGGGGGGTTGCAACCACCCTGCCGCCCCGGATCATGCCAGGCATACCAACCGTGACCCGCTCTGCGCCAGGCAGCTGATCCGCAAGCTCCGCGAAGGTGTCGACCAACAGAGAGGGCGGCAGTGGGTAGGGAGTAGGTGTTCTTATGGGGCCCGCAGCAATGCGAACTGAGTCCTCCGAAAGACCAAGCGGAAAGGCTCCGGCTTCCAACACCGAGGCCTTGATGCCACCACCGCCACAGTCGAACGTGAGGGTCAGTGGGGAGGAGCCAGCCATGGATCCAACTTACCGCTCTCAGCTCCCAGCTCCTCAAACACCGTGGCTGGCTGCGAGTTGTTTGGCACAACTCGCAGCCAGCCGTACAAAAAAGGGAGGAAAGAGGGCGCTACTTGGAAGCTTCGTCAGCCTCTTCGATCATGACAGCCGCCGAGTCACCCGATTCGACAACTGCCTCTGCGGCTTCCTCCGCAACAACCTTGCTCCCGGCCTGGGGTTCAAGGTCCTGGGCCACAACCTCTTCAGCTGCGACATCTGCAGGAGTGTCTTCCGCGATGATCTGCTGCTCCTTGGCTGCAGACTTCTTAGCGGCCTTCTTCGCAGGAGCCTCCGCAGCCTTAACCGCACGCTTCTTCATGACAGGTTCCGTCACGATTTCGATGTGCGCCATCGGGGCGTTGTCACCCTTACGGTTCGGGAGCCGTGTGATGCGGGTGTAACCGCCGGCACGCTCAGAATCAATTTCAGGGACCACTTCGTCAAACAGGAAGTAGACTGCGTCCTTGTTGTTGAGCTTCTTCATGACCAGTCGACGGTCGTGGATGGTACCGCGCTTCGCCTTGGTCACGAGCTTTTCGAAGTAGGGCTGAAGCATCTTGGCTTTAGCTTCAGTAGTCGTCAGCGAACCGTTCTCAATCAGTTGGATAGCCAGGTTGGCCAGGATCTTGCGCTGGTTCGACGGGCTGCCACCCAGACGGGGACCCTTCTTAGGAGTGGGCATTTATGCTCCTGATACTTTTCTTGTCTTGAGGTTTACAGTTCGATGGTGTCGCTGAAAATCGAGGAGTCGGAGTCAACCCCGCTTGGCATCTGTGAGTCTTTGAGGACCATTCCCAGCCCCGCCAGGGCGATCTTGATCTCTTCAATGGACTTCGTGCCAAAGTTGCGGATGTCCAGCAGGTCTGCTTCAGAGTGTGCGACCAGCTCACCAACGGTGAGGATCCCGCGACGCCGAAGCGCGTTGTAGGAACGCGACTGCAGGTTAAGGCTTTCGATCGGCAAAGCCAGATCGGCGGCAAGCGTTTCGTCAGTGGTAGTCGTGTCGATTTCGATGCCTTCGGCTTCCACGTTCAAGTCGCGGGCAAGACCAAACAGTTCAACCAGCGTCTTTCCTGCAGAGGCGACAGCGTCACGGGGAAGGATCGACGGTTTCGTCTCCACATCCAAGATCAGCTTGTCAAAGTCGGTGCGCTGTTCAACACGGGTCGCTTCCACCTTGTACGTCACCTTCAGGACGGGCGAGTAGATGGAGTCAACGGGCATCGCGTCGTAGTCGTCGTCGAAGTGTTTGTTCTGAGCGGCAGACACGTAGCCGCGGCCACGCTCAACAGTGAGCTCGGCTTCCAGTTTGCCGTGCTCGTTCAGTGTCGCGATCCGAAGCTCAGGGTTATGGATCTCAACGCCGGCCGGAGGCGTGATGTCCCCAGCCAGTACTTCGCCAGGACCCGACTTGCGCAGGTACATCTCAACCGGCTCGTCGTTGTCGGAAGACAGGACCAGTGCTTTGATGTTCAAGATGATCTCAGCCACGTCCTCCTTCGCGCCCTCAATCGTCTCAAACTCGTGAGGCACGCCCTCGATCCGGACAGAAGTGACGGCTGCGCCAGGAATCGACGAAAGCAGGGTACGCCGCAGCGAGTTACCTAGCGTGTAGCCGAAGCCCGGCTCCAGTGGCTCAAGAGTGAAACGGGAACGATAGTCCGAGACGACTTCTTCGGTGAGGATGGGTCGCTGTGCAATCAGCACGTTCGGTTCCTTTCTGTTCGGCACCCGCCATATGGCGCCGATTTAGGACTCCGCTTTCGCGGAAGGGGGCTGGTTCCTGGTTGTGTTTGCAGGGGCCGCCGTTGGCTTTGGTCTTCCCCTGCAAAATGATCTGTTAGCCGCGACGACGCTTCGGCGGGCGGCAGCCGTTGTGCGGGTGGGGTGTCACGTCTTGGATGGAGCCGACCTCAAGACCTGCGGCCTGGAGAGCGCGGATCGCAGTCTCACGTCCGGACCCGGGGCCCTTGACGTAGACGTCAACCTTCTTCATCCCCTGTTCCTGGGCGCGGCGCGCAGCAGCTTCAGCAGCCAGCTGGGCTGCGAAAGGAGTGGACTTGCGGGAGCCTTTAAACCCAACCTGGCCCGACGAAGAGGAAGCGATGACGCCCCCGCTCGGGTCCGTGATTGAAACGATCGTGTTGTTGAACGTGGAACGGATGTAAGCGTTCCCCTGGGTTACTGTTCTACGTTCCTTGCGGCGAGGCTTCCTTGCGGAGACCTGGGTCTTCTGAGCCATTTTCTATTCCTTCACAAGATTTGGGGGCGAAGCCCGAACTACCTAGTTATGCCTTCTTCTTACCGGCGACGGTCCGCTTCGGTCCCTTACGGGTGCGCGCGTTCGTCTTAGTGCGTTGTCCGCGGACGGGAAGCCCCGCGCGGTGACGCCTGCCCTGGTAGCTACCAATTTCGATCTTGCGACGGATGTCAGCCTGCACCTCGCGGCGCAGGTCGCCTTCGACCTCATAGTGGGAGTCAATGTACTGACGAAGTTTCACCAAGTCTTCTTCTGTAGCGTCCTTGACGCGAAGATCTGGGCTAACTCCTGTGGCTGCCAGCGTTTCGTTCGCGCGGGTTTTCCCCACGCCGTAGATGTAGGTGAGCGCAACTTCCATCCGCTTGTCCCGAGGAAGGTCTACGCCTGCGATACGTGCCATTTAGCGTTATCTCCATTGTTTCCGAAGGCCGTCACCTTGCCAGTCGCTCCCGCAAAGGAAGTGTCCCCGGCCTCCGGACCGAGGGTCTGGGCCGCGCCCAGTCGACAAAGTGCTTTATTCTCTTGTGTTCCAAGGTGGCGCCTAGGGCGCTACCTGCTAACCCTGACGCTGTTTGTGCCTGGGGTTCTCGCAGATGACCATGACTGCTCCATGGCGACGAATCACCTTGCAGTGGTCACAAATCTTCTTGACGCTGGGCTTTACTTTCATTGCTGTTCCTATTTCCACTAGCGGTGGACTGGTCCACTTCGCGCCGGCAAACACCTGCAGGCGCGCGCGAATCACCTGTACCGGTAAACGATCCGCCCGCGGGACAGGTCGTAGGGGCTGAGTTCCACAACCACGCGATCCTCAGGGAGAATACGGATGTAGTGCTGGCGCATCTTGCCCGAAATGTGGGCCAGGACCACGTGACCGTTCTCGAGTTCCACCCGGAACATCGCGTTTGGGAGCGCCTCAACGACACTGCCTTCAACCTCGATTACGCCGTCCTTTTTCGCCATAAACTCCGCTCATCCTTAACTTTCGTGCAGCTTTGGGTCAGTATGCCCGACTAGTAACCCTAGTCCAGCTGGGTAGTCCCCCGATACCTGCAAGGACCTTCAGTTAGCGATCTCACGCCTAACAGACCCTGGTCAGTCATGAGTTCGCAAGGCGTCACGTAGTTTCATCCTGGACCCTGTTTGCAGCACAGCCCGCCGGTAGATGCGCCCCGCTACGAAGATCACTAACGGAATCACCGCGAGGTTTAACGCCACGGCTGTGACCAACTGCCACGCCGGCACCGAAACGAACACCTGCCGCATTGGCATCACGAAAGGGGCGGTGAACGGAGCCATCGAGAGGGCTGTGGCCCACCCTCCATCCGGAGAAGTGGGGACCAGGTAAATCTCTAGGTAGAAGGGAACCATCGCCAGCAGGACCAGGGGCGCGACGATCCCGCCCGCATCTTCCTGTCTAGAAACAAGCGAAGAAAGCGCCGCCCACAGCGTTCCAAGCGCCGCGAAGCCCAGCAGGAACCAAGCCAGCATCTCTAGCGCAACACCACCGACAGAGAAGCCTAAACCAGCAAAAAGCCCCATAGCCTTTGCGGGGATAAAGACGGCCAGAGTGTAGATGAGCATCTGGATCAGGCCGATGATGCCTATTCCTAGGACCTTGCCCGCCAGGAGGTCGGAGGCCCGCATCGATGACAGCAACAGCTCGATGACCCGTGACGACTTCTCTTCAATGACCCCCGAAGAGAGCATGCCTCCCGTGAAGATCAGCGCAAACAGAAGTATTGCCGACATGACCATCACTATCAGATAGCGTGCCCCGGTCGCCCCAAGAGGATCGGTGCCTTCTTCGCCGAAGGATAGACCTGAGGTGTCCTGCCCAAAGAAATGGTTGAGGACCAGCACCCCGGCCACGAGGACGACAGCAATGATCGCAGTCGTGACAATGTAAGACGTCCTGGTTAGTCCAACCTGCAGCTCACGCCGCGCGACAAGCCAAACGTTTCTCATGGAAGAGGCCCCTCCCCTGCAACAACGTCGCGGAAAAGCTCTGCCAAACTTGGCTGAAGCGGGGTGAACTCTCGCAGCGTCCCCGCCTCTATGGCGGCGCGGAGCACGCGTTGTTCAGCGTCAACGTCGCCTGTCCGGAGTTCTACGACTACGGACGAGGGGCCTTGGTCCACAACTTCCACGCCTGAGACGTGGCGTGCCCAGTCCCCGTCGCCTGGGCCATCCACCCTCACTAGGAAGCGGACGTAAGGAGTCTTCCTGAGTTCCTGAATGGTTCCCGATGCGACCATGCAACCGCCTTGGATGATCCCGACTCTGTCGCAGAGTCTTTCGACCAGATCCAGCTGGTGCGATGAGAAGATCACGGGAACCCCACGCTCAGCCTGCTGGCGCATAACCTGACTCATCACGTCGACCGCGATCGGGTCAAGCCCTGAGAAGGGCTCATCAAGCACTAAAACGTCCGGTTCGTGGACTAGCGCCGCTGCCAGCTGGACTCGCTGTTGGTTGCCAAGTGAGAGCTTCTGGACAGGATCGCTCCGGCGGGCAGCCACCCCAAGAACGTCAGTCCAGTGCTCCATTTTCGCTTTGGCGTCGGCAGAAGAGAGGCCGTGTAGTTCAGCTAGGTAAGTGAGCTGCGACCCCACTTTCATTGTGGGATAGAGTCCGCGCTCTTCAGGCATGTACCCAAAACGGGTGCGGTCCGCCCGAGTAGCAGCCTTCCCACCCAAAAGGACCTCTCCGGAGTCAGGAGCTAAAACGCCTAGGGCGATCCGCATCGCGGTGGTCTTCCCCGCCCCGTTGGCCCCAACAAACCCATAGATCTCACCGGGCCGCACGGCAAGCGAAAGATCGTCCAGTGCGACTACTTCTCCAAAAGCGCGGGAGAGGTGACTTAGTTCCAGAGCCGGCACTGTCTAGACCTCCAGTGGAGTGATCCCGTAGGGCGCCAAACCTTCGGCGCCGAAGTCAGGCGCGGTCAACACAGAGACGCCGCCATCCATGATCGCAACCGTGTGCTCCCAGTGGGCGGAAGCAAGACCGTCTTGAGTGACAACTGTCCAGTCGTCCGCCAGGACGCTCGAGCGTTGGCTACCCTCCGTCAACATCGGCTCAATGCAGATCACCATCCCCGGCACGAGCCTTGGGCTTCTTCCCCTGGTTCGGTAGTTGTAGACCTGCGGATCCTCGTGCAAAGCGTTCCCAATTCCGTGACCGCTGTAGCCCTGGAGAATATCCGGTGTCCACCCAAAGGATTTGCTGAAACTCTCAACATCGTCCTCGATCGCAGCGCCGATCTGTCCGACGTTCTTTGCGGTTGCAGCGGCGGCGATTCCCGCCCACAGTGAATGCTTGGTGATAGCAGAGAGCTCTTCGCGCTTCTTCACTGAATCCTTGTTGGGTCCGTCAAGGACAACCGTGAAGGCTGCGTCAGAGTGCCAGGGGCGCCCCCCTCGCTGGATGAACGCTCCGCAATCAAAAGACACGATGTCACCGGGCTCCAGAACCCGCTCGCCAGGGATCCCATGAACAATCTGGTCGTTCACCGAGATGCAAACGGAAGCCGGGAAACCGTAGTAGTCCAGGAAGTTGGGTTTCGCGCCAAGGCTCCGCGTTACGTCGTAGGTCAGAGCGTCTAACTCCGCTGTCGTGACACCGGGAGCCGCGGCCTTAGCCAACGCGCTGTGAACCTTCGCGACCACTAAGCCGGCTTCGCGCATGTAGCCAAGCTCTTTGGTGGTCTTGGCAGCCGCGTTCCTACGCACCAGCGTTACTTGCAGACACCGCGCAGGCGAAGAGCCGCGAGCATCGCGTCTGCAACTTCGCTGGGAGTCCCAGAAGCGTCGACTGCTTCCAGCAGGTCTAGGTCCGCGTAGTAGGTGGCAAGCGGCTCGGTGCGTTCGTAGTAGACGGCAAGCCTGTGCTTGAACACATCGGCCTTGTCATCAGCGCGGTGCTCTTCAGACGCACGTTTGACCAGTCGCTCAATGAGAACGTTTTCAGGTGCCGTGAGCTCCAGAACCGCGTCGATCACCATTGACTCTTTAGCGAGCGTGTCCCGTAGAGCGTGCGCCTGCTCTAGAGAACGAGGGTAACCGTCAAGCACGAAACCGTCTCTTGCGTCGGGGGCTGACAGGCGAGCCGCAACCATGGGGTTCGTGACGTTGTCCGGGACGAAGTCTCCCTGGTCCATGTAGCTCTCTGCAAGCTTTCCGAGTTCAGTCCCATCCTGGATGTTTGAGCGGAAGATCTGGCCGGTGGAAATCGCAGGAACGCCAAGTGCTTCCGCGAGCCAGCTGGCCTGCGTGCCTTTTCCGACCCCGGGCGGGCCGAGCAGGATTACCGCGCTCATTTCAGGAATCCCTCATAGTGGTGCTGCTGCAGTTGCGAGTTGATTTCCTTGACCGTCTGCAGACCAACGCCAACCATGATCAGCAGCGTCGTGCCACCGAACGGCATTTGGTTCGCAGCCAGACCCATCGGGATCATGATGATCGACGGCAGGATAGCAATGATCACCAGGTAGAGTGCGCCCGCAGTCGTCAGTCGGTTGATTACGTACTGTAGGTACTCAGCGGTGGGCCTGCCCGCGCGGTAGCCCGGGATGAACCCACCGTATTTCTTCATGTTGTCTGCGACTTCGTCCGGGTTGAACGTGATCGACGTGTAGAAGAAGGCAAACGCAAAGATCAGTAGCGCGTTCGTGAGGATGTAGGGAAGCGACTGGTGTGAGAAGTTCTTGACTATCCACTGGGCCCACCCTGCGTCCGGCTCACCGAACTGCGCGATGAGCGGCGGCAACGCCAGGATGGACGTTGAGAAGATGACCGGGATGACGCCAGCCATGTTGATCTTCAGTGGGATGTAGGTTGTAGTTCCGCCGTAGGTGCGGCGCCCAACCATGCGCTTCGCGTACTGGACAGGGATGCGTCTTTGCGCTTGTTCAACGTAAACGACGACGACCGTGACACCCAGGATTATAAGGACGATGTAGAAGACGATCAGCCAGCCGCGTGTGCGCCCAATGTCCAGAAGGTTCAGGGGAAGTGTCGATACGATCGAGGTGAAGATAAGCAGCGACATGCCGTTGCCGACTCCACGCTCGGTAATCAGCTCACCGAACCACATGATCACCGCAGTGCCAGCGGTCATCACAAGCACCATGAACAGGTAGGTCCCCATGCCAGGGTTCGGGATAACAGAGCCCGGACAGTTCGGAAACATCTGGCCCGAAGAGGCCATGGCGATCATGGTGGTTGACTGCAGGACCGCTAGAAAGATCGTCAAGTAGCGCGTGTACTGCGTTAGTTTCGTCTGCCCTGACTGCCCCTCAAGGTGCAGGTCCTCAAAGCGAGGCACCGCGACGCGCAGCACTTGGATGATGATGGACGCCGTGATGTACGGCATGATCCCGAGCGCGAAGACTGACAGCTGCATCAGTGCGCCACCCGAGAACAGGTTGAACATGTCCAGCAGCGACGTTTGGTCTTGGAGTGCCAGACACTCGTGGATGGCTTCTGCAGAGACGCCCGGCGTAGGAATAAACGTCCCTAGCCGATAGAGCGCCATGATCATCAGCGTGAAGAAGATCTTCCGCCGCAAATCAGGTGTGCGGAAGGCCTGAGCGAATGCGCGTAGCAAGCTTCCTCCTGAATCTAAGCCGGCCCGGTGGGGCTGGAACCGAAACTAACAATAGCTGCCATTTGGTGGAAGGGAGGGCATCAAGGTGGTGCCCTCCCTTTACCTTCCCTCGACTGCTCTAGCGAGCGCTCAGGGTTCCTCCGGCCTTCGTGATCTTGTCTTCAGCCGACGCGGACCACTTGTCCGCGACGACGTCGAACTTTGATTTGACGTTGCCAGTACCGAGAACCTTCACGGGCTGGCCCTTGCGGACCGCGTTCTTGGCGACAAGATCTTCAACAGTGACCGTGCCGCCTTCGGGGAACAGCTCCTGTAGCTTGTCTAGGTTCACCACCTGGTACTCGACCCGGAACGGGTTCTTGAACCCGCGGAGCTTCGGCAGTCGCATGTGGATCGGCATCTGGCCACCCTCAAAACCGATGCGCACAGTGTTGCGTGCACGGGTGCCCTTAGTTCCGCGTCCAGCAGTCTTGCCCTTGGAAGCCTCACCACGACCCTTGCGGGTTTTGTCCTTCTTGGCGCCTTCAGCTGGGGCCAAGTGGTGCAGTCGCAGAACTTCACCTTCAGCAGGCAAGTTTGCGTTTTTCTTGGTCTGTGCCATTAGTCGACCTCTTCCACATCCAGCAGGTGCATGGCAGTGCGAACCTGGCCGCGAACCACCGGCGTGTCAGCGCGCACCGTGCTCTGGCCGATTTTGCGCAGGCCCAGGGCCCGCACCGACTCGGCAATGTTCTTCTTCTGGCCGTGCAAAGACTTGACCAGAGTGATTTTCAGTTCTGCCATTACTCGCTCACCCCAGCGGAAGCCTTCTCAGCTTCCTTCTTCTCAGCTTCGGCCTTGCGCTCTGCTTCGCCCGCTGCTCGTGCAGCCAGCATGCTCGTGGGCGCGACACGCTCCAGAGGCAGACCGCGCCTTGCAGCTACCGCTTCTGGTTCTTCAAGCTGCTTCAGTCCGTTCACGGTTGCACGAACGATGTTGATCGCGTTCGCGCTGCCCAGAGACTTGGTCAGCACGTCGTGGATGCCTGCGCATTCCAGGACGGCGCGTACGGGACCGCCCGCAATAACACCGGTACCGGGGGACGCTGGGCGTAGAAGGACTATTCCTGCTGCGTCACGGCCTTCGACCAGGTGCGGAATGGTTCGGCGAATCATGGGGACCCGGAAGAAGTTCTTCTTAGCTTCTTCGACGCCCTTAGCGATCGCTGCCGGGACTTCCTTAGCTTTGCCGTAGCCGACGCCAACGGTGCCTTCACCGTCGCCGACCACCACGAGTGCAGTGAAGGAGAAACGACGTCCACCCTTCACGACCTTGGAGACACGGTTGATAGTGATGACGCGCTCGAGGTACTGGTTGCGGTCATCCTGACGTCCACGCCCGCCGCGGCCCTCGCCGCGCTGGCCGCCGCGTCCGCGACGATCCCCTTGACCCTGACCCTGGCGCGCAGAGTCCTGATCGGTGTTTGCTTGGGCTTTTTCAGCCATTAGATGCTCTCCCTTTCCTTGACTCTGCTAAAGCTTGAGGCCGCCCTCACGGGCGCCTTCCGCTACTGCCGCCACGCGGCCGTGGTACTTGTTCCCACCGCGGTCGAAAACAACCTCTTCGATCCCGGATTCTTTTGCGCGCTCTGCGATGAGAGAGCCGACCTTGCGGGCCTTCTCCGTCTTCTCAGAGTCGTCCGCACGTAGCTCTGGCTCCATCGTGGAGGCCCAAACTAGCGTCTTACCTTCGTCGTCGTTCACAACCTGAGCGAAGATGTGCCGGTTTGAGCGCGTCACTACCAGGCGAGGACGAGTCGCTGTCCCTGAGACGGTCTTGCGGACCCTCTGGTGTCGCCTGATGCGCGCGACACGTTTGCCTTTACCTTTGACCGTGTAAGCCATGTTTACTTACCAGCCTTTCCGACCTTGCGCCTCACAACTTCGCCCTGATAGCGAATCCCCTTGCCCTTGTAAGGTTCGGGTTTGCGGAGCTTACGAATGTTTGCGGCGACTTCGCCGACCTGCTGCTTGTCGATCCCACTCACAACAACCTTGGTCTGGGAAGGGACAGCAATCTCAACGCCCGCTGGCGGGTCGAAGACGACAGGGTGTGAAAACCCGAGCGCGAACTCTACGGCTTTCCCCTTCTGGGTCGCACGGTAGCCAGTGCCAACGATCTCAAGAGTCTTCGAGTAGCCGTTTGTGACGCCCTCAACCATGTTCGCGACGAGCGTGCGACTAAGGCCGTGTAGCTCGCGGGAAGTACGGTCGTCGTTCGGGCGAACCACCAGGATTTCATTACCTTCGAGCTTCGCGGTGATGGGCGAGGGGAGCACCAGGGAGAGCTCTCCCTTGGGTCCCTTTACAGCAACGTCTGCGCCATTCACTGTTGCTTCGACACCCGCGGGAACAAGGATGGGCTGCTTGCCAATACGTGACATTTTCGCTCCCCTTACCAGACGTAGGCGAGGACTTCGCCGCCCACGCCTGCTTCGGATGCTTGACGGTCCGTGAGGAGCCCGGAAGACGTCGACAGAATTGCGACGCCCAGGCCGCCACGCACCTGCGGCAACTCGGTTGACTTTGCGTACACGCGAAGGCCAGGCTTTGAGACCCTCTTGAGTCCCTGGATGGCGCGTTCGCGACGCCCGCTGTACTTGAGGTCAAGGATCAGTGTCTTGCCGACGCTGGCGTCCTCAACCCGAACATCTTTGATGTAGCCCTCTTTCTTCAGGATCTGGGCGATGCCATCCTTCAGCTTTGAGTAGGGCATGGACACGGACTCGTGCTGAGCCGTGTTCGCGTTCCGCAGACGCGTGAGCATGTCTGCGACTGGGTCAGTCATTGTCATTTTTGGGCAAAGCCCTTCCTCGGCGTGGTTTCCCTCGGCAATTGCCACCGGGGACTTCCGCCGCGATTGTTACCAGCTGCTCTTTGTGACGCCCGGGAGTTCGCCGCGGAGGGCGAGTTCACGCAGGCAGATACGGCACAGGCCGAACTTGCGGTACACCGACTTGGGACGTCCACACCGGTTGCAGCGCGTGTATGCGCGAACCGCAAACTTCGGCTTGCGGGCCGCTTTGACTCGAAGAGATGTTTTAGCCATTCTTTTTGTCCTCTTTAAACGGGAAGCCGAGCTTACGAAGCAGTGCACGGCCCTGGTCATCACTGTCAGCAGAAGTGACAATCGTGATGTCCATGCCGCGAGCGCGGTCGATCTTATCTACGTCGATTTCGTTGAACATGACCTGTTCGGTAAGTCCGAACGTGTAGTTGCCGTGCCCATCGAACTGTTTCGGAGAGAGGCCACGGAAGTCGCGAATGCGGGGAAGAGCAGTCGACATTAGTCGATCCAGGAACTCCCACATGCGGTCTCCACGGATGGTGACCGACGCGCCGATCGGCTGGCCTTCACGGAGTTTGAACTGCGCGATCGACTTCTTCGCACGGTTGATCCGTGGTTTCTGGCCAGTGATAGCAGCGAGGTCCGTAACAGCACCGTCCAGGAGTTTGGAGTCGCGCGCAGCGTCCCCAACCCCCATGTTCACGACTACCTTGACTGGCTTCGGAGCCATCATGACATTCTCAAGGTTGAACTCCTCAATCAGTTCACCCTTGATCTGGTCTTCGTACTTTTCCTTCAAACGGGGACTGCTCATGCGTCCAGCTCCTTACCCGGTTCGATGCCGCGGCGCGTGCCTCCGCGGGCCACGCGGACCCGCACTGTGCGCTTGCGTCCGTCACGTTCGACTACGTCTTCACGGAAACCAACGCGAACCGGCTTCTTGGTAGAAGGATCGACAAGCGCGACCTTCTCTATCCCAATCGGCGCTTCGACGGTGACGATGCCACCTTCCTGGCCACCCTGCCCCTGACGGACATGGCGGGTTTTCAGGTTGACGCCCTCCACCAAGACCTTTCGGTCTGCGGGGAAAACCTTGATGACACGGCCCTGTTTGCCCTTGTCACCGGGTTCCAGGGGCTCGTAGCCCTCGGCAAGACGACGCTGGTTGCGCGCTTCAAGCTTCTTGGGATCCGAGGAGCGACCGCGAATCACTTCGACGATGTCGCCTTTTTTGATCTTGGCGGCCATTAGATTACCTCCGGTGCCAGCGAAACGATACGCATGAAACGCTTGTCTCGCAGTTCGCGGCCAACGGGTCCGAAGATGCGGGTCCCACGCGGGTCACCGTCGTCGTTCTTTAGGATCACTGCCGCATTTTCGTCGAATCGAATGTAGGACCCGTCGGGGCGCCTGGTGGGCTTCTTCGTGCGAACGATTACTGCACGCACAACCTCGCCCTTCTTAACGCTTCCCCCGGGAATCGCGTCCTTCACTGTGGCAACAATGGTGTCGCCGATTCCTGCGTACCGTCGTTTTGAGCCGCCAAGAACACGGATGGTGAGGATTTCCTTCGCGCCCGTGTTGTCGGCGATCTTCAGTCGCGACTCCTGCTGGATCATGTCTTACACTCCTGTCGTCGTGCTGGTTCTCTTCGAGCTGCGCCCGAGAGCCTGGCCGAACGGATTGTTTGTCTGGGAAGGCCCCCGCAAGCGGGCTACTTGGCCTTTTCCAGGATCTCTGCCACGCGCCAGTGCTTGGTTCGCGACAGAGGACGGGTTTCCATGATGCGGACGTAGTCACCGACGCCGCATTCGTTGTTTTCGTCGTGAGCCTTGACCTTCTTGGTCTTGACCGTGACTTTGCCGTATAGGGGGTGCTTCACGCGGTCTTCCAGGACAACAACTACTGTCTTGTCCATTTTGTCGGACACAACGTAGCCGCGCCTTACTTTGCGCTGGCCCCGCTCCGGGGTTGATTCACTCATTCGGTGCCATCCTCAGCTCCGGGCGCAGTGCGGAAACCGAGTTCCCGTTCGCGCGCGATTGTGTAAATGCGGGCAATGTTGCGGCGGACCGCCTTCATCCGCCCGTGGTCTTCCAGGGTCCCAACAGCTTGGGCGAAGCGGAGGTTGAACAGTTCGGCTTTGGCACTCTCAAGCTCCTTACGGAGCTGAGCGTCATCCATCGCGTCCAGGTCAGCCGTCGTCAAAACTTCTGTGGCCATTTAGCTTTCCACACCCTCTCGGACAATAAAGCGGGTCTTCATCGGGAGCTTGTGGCGGGCGCGGCTCATAGCTTCGCGTGCCAAGTCCTCATCGACACCACCAAGCTCGAAAAGGATTCGACCTGGTTTTACGGGAGCGACCCACCATTCGGGGGAGCCCTTACCGGAACCCATGCGGGTTTCGGCTGGCTTCTTCGTTAGGGGGCGGTCCGGGAACACGTTGATCCAGACCTTCCCGCCACGCTTGATGTGGCGGGTCATCGCAATACGGGCCGCTTCGATCTGGCGGTTCGTCAGGTAAGCGCTCTCCAGGGCTTGGATGCCGTAGTCGCCGAACGCAAGTTCGGTGCCGGCTTTAGCCATTCCGCCCCGCTTCGGGCGGTGCTGCTTGCGGTACTTTACTCGGCGGGGAATGAGCATTGGCTCAGGCCTCCGTTTCGGTTTTAGCTGGGCTCTCCGCAGGCTTTTCAGGCTGC
>CAYFUU010000022.1:0-20175 GCA_964346595.1 uncultured Actinomyces sp. | reverse complement strand
CTGTCGGACCGACGGGGTTTCAACCTGCGACCCCTTGAAGTTGCTGTGGACAACCATCCCCTCGAACCCCAAACCCACCGCTCCAACCGGCCTTCCCTCTGTTGTTGGACGTCGCAAGCGAAGATGCTCAACCATGTTGAGACAGCGTCGGGCGCACAAACCGACGGTCACAAAAGGGACTGTAGACGGTGTCCATTCCTTTGATCCGGAGGCGACTGCGGGTGATGTACTTCTTCACTCCAACGGGCGGCCCCTACGCCGCGCAAGACTACGCTCCCTGCTTGTGGACCACTCACGCTCAGCTGGAACCGTTCAAGCAGCGACGATGAGGGCTCCGCCAAGACTTCGTCCGATCAATGTCCCCGGTTTCAGAGACCTTAATCTTTGCCGTCCTCCCACCGCAGATGTCGGCGCAAGCTCCGCGTGGGGACGGCAGCAGACGTCAGCCGTCCGAATGAGCAACGCTAATGTCTTCGGGCGCGCCCCGCCACAGACCCTGGCCGCGGCACAACACTTGACTCTGAGCCCTCACCCCCACCGCCAACGCATAACGGCGGATCGTCTGGAACGTGGGGTTCGAGTCGTAACGTTCGAAGGTCGATACGTTGGACCGGATGATTCCCATGCGACGAGCGACTTCTGCTTGCGAGAGTCCTGCCCGCTGATGGGCCTCGACCGGTCGGACGATGAGCCGACGGTGACTCGCGATAAGATCGTCGGCGAGTTCATCTGAAGACGCGGAGTCTAGTTCCATTCTCAAACGAGCCAATGCTTCTGCCAGGGTCCGATTCGTCTGAGGACGGGCATCAAGTGCGTCCCTGCTCACACCCCGCAGGACAGGAGGAGCGTGAGTCTCCGAAGTGTTGCACTTCCGAATGGAGATCGAGAATGGCACGATACTAACGCATAAGCTGTTAGTATCGCTCCATGAAGGCGAGGGAGGCCCTTAGAGCGCTGGCAGAAATCACGGAGCCCCAGTGGGGTCTGGTGACCTCTGCCCAAGCTCTAGCCGCAGGGCTGGCCAGCATGGACCTGACCAGGCTCACGCAGTCAGGCGACCTGGTGCGGGTAGCACACGGCGTTTATAGAGACGCCGGAGCCCCTGCTGACCAACACGAAGACCTGCGCGCCATCTGGCTCTCCACCGACCCCGCCCGGCTGGCTCACCAGCGCCTTCGCGACCGGCATCCGGGCGCCGTCATCTCTGGCGAATCCGCAGCGGAACTCCACACCATCGGGAACTTTCGTGCCGAGGAGGTAGAGATCTCACTGCCACAGCGCAGACGCTCCCGCCGCGAGGGCGCACGCTTCAAAGTACGAGAGATCGAGCCTTCGGACACGACCCTCATCGAGGGCTTGCCCGTCACTTCCCTGGAGCGAACCATCGCGGACCTCACCCACGATGGACACGACCTCAGCCATGTTGCCGACGCTATGGGTGACGCGCTCCGCCAAACCGAGCTGGATGACGACCGGCTCGCGGTGCTGCTATCCCCCTCCGCCCGCAGTCGCGGTTTCGCGCCAGGGGACGGCAGATCTCTGCTACAGAAACTGAAAGAAGTTGCCGGAACGGGTGAAGGACCTCTCGCTGACGTGCTCTGGAGCCGACCTCTCATTGGAAGGCTGATGCTCGAAACCACGAAGGCTCTCGCGAACAGCCCCGATTTCGCTAGAGCGACGCTCCGTGAGACACGGCGCAGCGAACTCCCACGTCTACTCCACAGCGTCACGCCCGCCGAAGCGCTGGAGCCGCGTCAGTCCGAGGTCGACCAACTGATGGAATCTGCGGCAAGAATGCTCGGAGCGCTCACCGGTCAACAGGCTGAAATGGCTGCGCGGCTCCTTGAGGCTTCCAAGGTGGACTCGCCGCAACAGCTAGCACGTCAGCTACGGCTCCTAAAAGCTAATCCACCGAATGCCTCGGACGAAGAGAAGAGCGATTCAGCATGACCCCTGAGCCCGAACCGTATCGTTCTCCCACCGCAGTTGGATCTGCGATTAAGGCTGCGGCCAAGAACGCCTCGGCGGGAGACCAGAGTGTCTCCGTTAGCGAACACATCCGCCGGGAACACTTCCGACGCTTCCTCACGCGTGTTTTTTCCGACGCCGAGGACTCTAGCTGGGTCTTGAAGGGCGGCACCAGTATCCTCGCTCGCATCCCCACAGCGCGCGCCACGACCGATGTGGACCTGCTGTGGGAGGGCAGTGAACTCGACAGTGCGCTCGCCGAGCTGAGAAGGGTGGCCGGGGGAGACATCGGCGACCACTTTCGTTTTGTCTATAGAAACCACCGGCCGCTGACCGGCAAGGAGCAGCAGGCGCAGGTGGAGGGCTACCAAGTTGGCTTCGACACCTACCTCGGCGCCAAAAGAGTCGGAGGTTTCCACGTTGACCTTGTCGTAGGTTCGCTGATTACCGCGCCCACCCAACGCTCGGAACCAGTCGGAGCCCTGAGGCTCCCCCGACTCCCCAGCGCCCCGTACCGCCTCTACTCAGTTGTGGACCAGGTGGCAGACAAGGTCTGTGCGACCCTGGCTAACTACAGCGGCTCCCAGTCGAGCCGCGAACGCGACCTAGTGGACCTAGTCGTTCTGGCAACCACGCACGACTTCGAGGCGTCCGAGCTGCGAGAGGCGATCCTGAAAGAAGCTCAACACCGCGAAATTTCACTACCTCCAAGGTTCGTAGCTCCCCGTTCGTGGGGCGCGGGCTACGCCAAGGCCTCGAAAGACGTCCCCGCCTGCTTGTCGTTCGCCACCGTCAGCGAGGCACTCGGCCTGATGGCTGTATTCCTTGACCCCCTCCTTGGAGACCGCGTGTGTGAGGGATGCTGGTCCCACGAGCAACTGCAGTGGTCGAATAACTAGCTGCCTGCATCCTGCAGCCATGGCTGGACTGGGACTCGCTAGCCAAGCGCCGCGTCGACATCCGCGACCTCCTGGACAAGGCGCAAACTGTCAGGAATCCGCCGAAATCCCAGGGACTCATAAAACTGCGCGGCGGACTTACCCAAAGCGTCGACGACAACTAACCGCGCCCCTACCAACTGACCGGCTGCGACTATCCGCTCAGTCACGACTCGCGACCCGACAAGTGCGGTTCGCTCTCTCCTGGCACCCTGGCCTACGGGATTGGACAAGACATCTCCCCAATCTTTCACGGAAGGAACGACGGCCACGGAGGTGAGACTAGGTGTCGCGAGCGTTCAGATCCTACCCAGGTAACGGGCGACTGTCCCGTCGCTAAGGTTCCTCCAGAGAGCGTCGGGATCGTACTGCTCACTTAGGTCAAGGATGCTGCTTACCAGTGCGAGCAGTTGTTCTTCGCTTGCGCCGTTAAGCTGCGCGGTGTCCTGCACGAACGTGGCCGGCGGAGCCCCTAAAACGGCCCTTACGTCGGGAACCCTGTGGGGAGTAAAAGCGCTCAAGAAAGCGTCGGAGTAGCCTTGGGCTGCTTCGGAACCTGGCGGCGCCGAAGACCCGGAAGCAACGATCGCCACCTCCAACGCTTCGGCGTAAGGGTTCTGGACTTCGTCCTGGGTCTCCTGGACGTCCTGAGGGCGGGGCTTGAGCGTGAACACGACATCGTCGGGGTCCGCACCAACGACGTCGAATAAGTCTCGGAGCATCTCCATCTTCGAACGGGTTGATGTCTCAACGTAGACACTGAGCGCCGGATCCGCTTCCCAAAAACCCTTGGGGGCTTCACTATTAGGTCCCAGGTGGTACCAAGCGCCTT
Source organism: uncultured Actinomyces sp. (assembly GCA_964346595.1). Taxonomy (GTDB): domain Bacteria; phylum Actinomycetota; class Actinomycetes; order Actinomycetales; family Actinomycetaceae; genus Scrofimicrobium. The sequence goes on along the minus strand of CAYFUU010000022.1, from coordinate 16,437 downwards.
TCTTTGCTCTTTCAATGACCTTCTGGCGGTCGATGATCGCCAGTTCGCGGATGATTCCTATGAACGCCTCCCGCCACGACGTCACAGTTCCACCAGCGCCTTTGAATTCGTAGGCGACTATCTCTCGATTAGTGAAGTCGTTGTCGGTTCCCATGCTCTGGGTGGGTAGCGGTCGCACAGGTGGAGTGAAGTCGGTCGAGGGTAGCGCCCAGTACTCCATTGCGTCTGCAAGAAGACGTTGCGCGCGTTCCTCGATTTGCTGCGGCCCCCACTCCGTCTGCTCTCGCACGTAGTGGTTGAGGCGATACGGGGACTCTTTGAAACCGTCCTTAGTCGTCAGCTTCTCCAAGAACGAGGAGTTCGAGTACTTGGAGTTGTAGCCCGTCACTGTCAGGTTTCCCAGCCTGTCCTTGTGTGTCGCGTGCGTGGCTTCCCAGTCTTCACCTAGGGCTTCCTGCCAGTTGGGAGTCAGGGTCTGGGGCATGATGTGCTCGACGCTTATCGTGTCGTTTTCGAGCCCACCCGCGATGTCGCGGATGTCGTTCGAATCCCTGTTCTCTAGCACCTCGAAAACGTAAGCCCGCCGACCGGAAGGCCCGGAATAGAAGTTCCGGCTCAAGAAGCCGTCTCTGAACTCGGCGTCCGTAGGGAACCTACCGCTGTCTTCCCTCCGCCTGAGCGAGTAGGTCAGAACATCCGTGAACGAATCTTCGGCGCCGCGCAGCTTTTTCACGTCTTGGTAGAGGGACGCGAAAATCTTGTTCAGCGCGTTAGTTGGAACAGACGCGGCAAACCTCCGGAAAAGGTAAGACTCCACGATGCGAAGGGACTGCTCCACTTCTTCTCCCGTGACCTCGCCTGCCGCGAGACCGTCGAGCAGACTCATCACGAATGGGAGAACAACGTCCGAGCCCAGGAGGGACAGCCGTTCGAGCCTGCGGTCGATCCTTTTTGATCCAGTGTCCGGGTGATAGTAGTTGCGGTAGTGCTCTGAGTAGCGGCGGAGATCCTTTGCGAGTTCCTTGCTGGTCGGTACCTCGCTCTTCATGTACGCCTTGAACGCTTCGTAGACAGCGTCTTTGCGTGGGGTGCTGCGAGTCTTGGCTACCAAGTACCACCGCAGAAAGTCTGTCGTCTCAAAAGCGACGTTCTTCTCCATACGGTTCCAAAAGTGCTCGTATAGATCTGTCTGCTCTGCGTGCGGCAACCCCATGAGCAGGAGGTTCCGCACCTTGTCGGCCTCCGACAGTTCCAGGCCCGTTGAGTTGAGGCTCTCAAAAATCCTCTGCGGGCTGTCATCCTTCTGCAGATCCAGGTGCATGACCTCAAGACCACATATGGCGCCCCACAGTTGCTCAGCGGTCAAGCCGGTCTTCGGAAACTCGTCCAAGAAGTAGGAGTAGTTGTTCGTTATGTTCGACCCTTGTATGAAACCGTCGCCCTCGAAAAGCCTCGCGTACGCCTCAGCGTCGTCCTTGACTGGCTTCAGCTTGAAACGTGGCTTGCTCTCCGACCCATCCTCGATCAAGTAGCTGCGACGCAGCTTGTCTGCTAGCCCCGGGTCGGCGGTGGGAACAGAACCGTTATCGATGCCCGCGGCAAGGGCCAACATCATCAGACTGACCGTCGTCAGACGCTGCTGCCCATCAATGATGGTCCAAGTCCAGGAGTCTTCAGGATCACCAACGATCGCTCCGAAGAAGTGGCGCTCCCCATCGCTCCTGGCGAGCTCCACCAAGTCATCGAGCAGCTGCGAGCAATGCTTGACCTGCCAGTCGTAGTTCCGCTGGTAGACCGGGACCACCAGACTGCGGCTCGCAGATTCAAAGGTTTTGTAAATCTCCACTACCTGGCCACGCATAGCCCCACCCTAACGAACGCATCACGGCGCCGAGGCGGTGTTCCCAGAAGTTCGCGCAGCACCGAAGCAAGAGACTGAAAGTCGTCGTCGACCCGCGCCACCTTGAGGTCTCTAATTTTGGCTCTCACCAGATTCCTTCAGTCGGTGCCTCGCCCGCGTAAGACGCCAAGGCTAGCCCGAAAGTCGGGATCAGCAGCCCTCCGATACACCAAGCGGGTCAGAGACTCGCCTCTACTTCGAGAGTTGATTCTTGCCGACCCTCGGCGCATCGCGTGAATGGCCAAGGACCGGACCCCAGCCACCTCGCTGGCCCCCAGAACCTTCACCCCGAACACCCCGAGCGGCATCTCCACTGAATCGACCGGCACAGCGTACGAGGCTGGGCGACGAATGAACTCCACCGCGTGCCCTTCGATGACCTCCATTGAAGCAATCGTCCCTTCCGAGCCAAACTCGGTTGGGAGTTCTTCTGGCGTGATGAAGGTTTCAAACTCACTGTTCAGGACCGAAACCAATCCTGAACTTGCAGATAGCGTCCCTCGCTGCGGCACGAAGCGGCTCCTTGGGAAGTAAGCCAGCTCCAGAGAACCCACGTTCAGGGTTGCGAAGCGCCCCCGCGCTGTGGAGGGGTAGTCGGAGATAGACCAGAAACGCCCTTCAGTTTCTGTTGCGTTCGGAATCGCTAGGGCGACGACTTGAGCCAGCTCATCGACGACCGCTTCCCAGACCCGCCTCCCATCGGGTAAAACTTCCTGTCCTGGACGCGCGGCCAGTAGCCGTGGAGTGCCTGGTCTGAGTTTCTGCGCGGCCTCAGCAAAGGGGGTCAAGATGTACTCTGGCTGCCCTGTGGCCCAATGACGTTGAGTGTCTGGGTGAACGAACTCATCCAGAGCAGAGGGTTCCCAGTGCCCAAAGTTGTGGGTTCGGTTGCGAAGTCTGAAGTGACGCCGCAAGTCCCTAATCGCTGCCTGCTCGGGCTCGTCCAGGTCGCCGGTTGGGACCGCACGAAAGCTGATCGCCACGACGCCTGGCCAAGGGTCGTGGTGAGCCGAGCCGTGACGATGCGTTCTATAGCGGGAAACAACATCCTCCGCCTGACCGACATAGCGGGTGCCATCCGCGAACTCCAGGACGTAGACTCCGCGGCGCTTGTCTAAGTCAAATAAGGCCGCAATCGTAGCGGAGTCCTCTAGCACCCATCGCTCGAACGCAGTGCCACTCATACGTTGAGGTTACGGGGTGCGCGCGGCTGTGGCACTTCCCCGGGTGTCCGGTCCAAAGGAGAGACGTTGGGTTAGCTGGTCCCCATCCGGTGAGCGACGTCTTGGTCCGATAGCCCTGCCCGCTCCCCGGCCTCAACCAACTGGCTCATGAGTCCACGTTGGTAGCACACGCTAGCTGTCAGCCGGTCGTCTGGGCACGTGGAAGCAGCGGACGTCGGCGCAGTCGCGAACGATTCGTGGCCGGCCGTCGTTGCCGCTGACCCTGTGCTCGGGGTCCCACCACAAAGGAAACATGATCCTTCTCTGCGCTTCCCACCTATAAACGACTCTCTCCCCTGTCCGTGGCAAGGCAATAACCGAACGAAACGAAGTCCGTCTCCAGTACGTCGCCCGCTGGCTCCCGCTGATCATCAACGCAGACACGCGCCCATCGTTCTTGGACTCAACTCAACCAGTCAGGAAAGCCAAGGCTGGAAACCTCCACGACTCCCTCAACCGCCTTGTCCAACGAGCCGTAGTAGTCGTGCGTGCTCTCCAAAGTGATCGTTCGTTTGGAACGATCCGTTGGAGCGAGCCCACTGCGAGCCGCTGCCCAAGGAGACTCCGAGTGCGTTAGCGCGCTGAGCTGAGTCGCTGTCATCGCCCCATATGTTTCTAGAACGGAGTCGACTGAGGACGCCGCATCCGAAGAAAGCATCCGGGTTGGCCCCGGAACGTCGTCGGGCTCAACCCAGTACTTTCCCCGATGGGCCAAGTAGAGGTCGTGAGAAGCATAAGGCGCAGATTAGAGTGGACTCACGCGTTGGTTCTTCTCGCGACGAAGCCTGAGGAGCGCATAGTGGCACAAGACTAGAAGGTTCCTAGGAGCAAGCAATGGAGAACAAACAGGCGACACAGCCTCGAGCGTGGTTGGTACGCGGGTCGAAAAACGTCAGGCTGAACCAGTGGATGCTGGACAACGGCTTCACCGGGGTGGACTTCCGTGAGGTCAACGACCTCAGCGGGGCCAAGGACCTCCAATCGATGAGAGAGTTCGTCGCAGAGCAGATGCCGGGCGAGAAAGAGGGAGCAGTGGGCAACTACGCAGCCCAGCTCAATGCTTTCGCGAACAAGATCTCTGACGGAGACATCGTTGTTCTTCCTATGACTGAAGACGGAGTGCTCGCCATCGGGACCGTGACCGGCAGCTACCAATACTTGCCTGACTCAGAGGGTCTCCGCCACGTTCGGACGGCTGAGTGGAACCGCGTTGACGTTCCTCGCACCTCGATCAACCAAGATCTCCTTTACTCGCTGGGTGCGTTCAGCACTGTGTGTCAGATTCAGCGAAACGACGCCGCCTACCGGCTTGAGCAAGTGCGCAACGGGGCTGAAGCGGATCCTGGCGCTCGGCCCAACGTTCCCCTAGTACTACCGAAGGAAGACGTCGAGGTCATTGACACCGACGAAGCAATCGCCTCTAACGGCCAAGACATCATCCGTTACTCGCGGGACCGCATCCTTTCTAGGATCCGTGAACAGTACTCCGGACACGACCTTCAAGAACTCATCGCAGAGATCTTGCGCGCCGAAGGAATGACCTGCAAAGTTCCGAAAAAGGGCCCGGATGGTGGCATAGACATCATTGCTGGCTCAGGAGTCTTGGGGATCTCAGCGCCGACAATCATTGTTCAGGTCAAGTCTCAGAGCACTCCCGTTGGGTCGGAAGTGCTCGACCAGTTGGGCGGCGTCGTAGGACAGCACCAAGCGGACCACGGGCTGCTGGTTTCCCTGGGCGGCCTGACGGCACCCGCGAAGGCCAAAGTCGACGCACAGCAGCTGAAGGTCACGGTCTGGGATGCGGAAGAGGTCATCGACCGCTTGCTAGAGCATTACGAAGCCATGCCGGACAAAGTCAAGCAGCTCATTCCCCTACAAAAGACTTGGATCATCGACGAGAGCACTGCCGGGTAGTCATAAGCCGCTAGCAGCCCTCAGGAAATCAGCGTCCAACCGAGCAGAAACCGCACGCGCGAAGGACCCCTCACGCTTCCAAAACTGGCAAAGACTCCTGCGCATCGGTGGGTCCGGCGGCAACGATCGCTGCCAGGCTGTCAACTAGTTCAAGGTCGGCGGCGTCGGGGAAAACAAGGTCGAAGTTCTCTTCCTCGGTGACAATGCCGATCGTTGGACGGGCGCTGCCCTTGTTGTTGTCGCGCGTGCGGACGAACTTGACGGAACTAAGCGGGTAGGTCTTCCCTAGTTCTCCTCGTCGTAGTAGTCCGTCAGAGGGAGCTGTGATAATCCGACGATCGGTGACGGCGACAAAGGTCGCTGGGGCCAGCGTCTTCGCGACTCCTGCCATCCTGCCGGGTAGCAGAGCGTCCCAGGACGCGTCGATCTGGCGGGCTCGGAGGGCAGCGGCGACGCCGGAGACCTTCCCAGAATCCGTCACAGTAGGGAAGGCAACAAGTCGCACCTGTTCACCGTCTTCAAGGAACCAGCGAAGCAGTCGCATGTAAGGCTCTAGTTCCAGGGTGTCAGGAGCGCAAACACCTTCGGTGGGTTGGGGCAGGTCCATCGCGGGATGCAACATGTCAGCAAGAGGCTCGACGGCCTCAAGAAGCTGGGCACAGGTGAGTTGCTCGGCGCGTTGGTTGCGTCGTCTTCCCGAAAGAGGCAGGGTGGCGCGCCCTGGAAGCTCGGCGATCACCCTCAACTCCCTCACTAGAGAGTCAGTGATTTCGCGGATCTCCCGAAGGGACTCCTCGATCTCCAGTGGAGTCGTTTGGGTGATGTGCTCAAAGAGTTGAGCTTCGCTGGGATCGTCGGCACCGCGAACGCGGGCTAGGGCGGCTCGGAGCGCCTGGTATTCGCCATAGGTTTTCAGCGCGCCTAGAAGAGCGTGGGTGTCGAAAACAACTGCTTCACCGTTCGTTTCCAAGTACTCTCGACGTCTCTTTCCTTCGAGTGTCTTGACCTCTTTCACGTGGCTTCGAACGTTCTTCTTGTAAAGGCTGAGCTGTTTCTTGATGCCAGCGCGGCTTGGAGCAATGGGTTCCCAGACTGAATCGGTGATGGTGTCAAGAGCTCGCGCCTCTGTCAGCGCTTCTGTGACGGCTTGCGAGAGTCCTTCAAGTTCCGCCCACTGCTCGTAGCGGATCGTTTTCAGCGTCTGTTTTGTCAGCTCCAGGTTCGCGTGGACAAGGTCTGAGATCTCTCCAAGCTTCATCTGTAAGCCCATCATGGCGACGGCTGGGCCAATGGCGGCGGCGGTCGCCGCCGTGCTCATCGTGACGGGGACAAAACGAGCCTGCGCAACAAGCTTCCCTCCCTTGAAGATGCCGCCAAGCTTTGCGCCATCTTTCACTGCCATTTCACCGCCGCTCCTTAGGAGCTGCAACGTCTCAGCGTTCACGCGATAAAGGCCCCGAATGCTAGCAGCCTTCTCGGCAATGTTTCCGGCAACTGCTGCAGTGCTGCCGAGTGTCGACAGAGACGTTGAAACCTGGTCGAGGTCGAAGGTAGGAACCAGATCCACTGGGACGAGGTCAACAACGTCGGGGAGCTCCCCAAACACAACGGCGACGCCTGGCTTGATCTCAACTAGCGTCGCGGAGGGAAGGTTCTCAAGCTCTCCTGCATTCAGCTCAATGGCTTCCGTAGCCTGGTCCTGATCGACTTCTGAAGAAGGTTCGCCTACCACTGGACTGCCTTTCAAATCTCAGGTGCGTCATCGCGCGCCAACACACCATTATGTCAGTAGCCGCCGACAGCTCAGCGCCTCTGCTCACGCCCTACCAAGTCAGCAGGGACCTGCCCTGCCGGACAGTCACTGAGAGAGAACCGTGCAGTGAACCCTCACCCCCACCGCCAACGCGTAACGACGGACGGTCTGCAATGTGGGGTTGGAGTCATAACGCTCGAAGGTCGACACGTTGGATTGGCTGGTTCCCATGCGACGAGCGACTTCTTCTTGTGACAGGTCCGCCTGTTGGCGAGCCTCAACCAGTCGATTCATTAGCTGCCGCTGATTCGCAACTAGCTCGTCAGCGAGCGCATCCAAGGATGCGTAATCGGCCTTCACCCTTATATGCTAAAGCATATGGCTCGGCTGCGTAACTCTACCTCCCCCTCATACGTCGACTGCAAGGACCTCGGGCGTCCCGCGACAGGTGCTTCTTTGCTTGCTTTTTCTCTGCTATCATCTGTGCTAGCAGAGGGAGGTGGTCAGGATGACCTCGATCGTAGTGAGGGGCTTGGATCCCTCCGTGAAGCAACGCATCGCGGACCAGGCGGCGGAGAACGGGCGCTCTATGGAAGCTGAAGTCCGGTGGATTCTCACGCAAGAGGCTGCGAAGCCACACATTGGGCTCGCTCTTCTTCAAGCAGCGCAATCCGCCACAGGCATCGGCGAACTCCCTATTCCAGAGCGTAGCGACCAGGCCAGAGCGGCGAGCTTTGAATGATTGTTCTAGACACCAACGTCATATCTGAGTTTTTTCGTCCCCATCCAGATGGAAACGTCATCCGATGGCTTCAGAACCTGCAGGAACCGGCTGCGATCACAAGCGTTACTCTCGCAGAACTACTGGCAGGGGTAGAAAGGCTACCGGAGGGCCGCCGTAAGGCAGAGCTGTCGAACGCGATTTCTGCGGCCGTCGCCCCGTACCGGAGCACACGCGCGGTTCTGCCCTTCTCGGAAGAAGCTGCACCAAGATACGCCGAGATCCTTCATAGACGGGAACGCGCCGGCCTGCCGATAGCCACCGCTGATGCCCAAATCGGCGCCATCTGCCTGGTCAACCAGGCCACTCTAGCGACTAGGAACACCAAGGATTTCGTGGCCACGGGCGTACAGGTACTGAACCCCTGGGAAGCCCGTCAGGTCTAGCGCCTGCCTCTTCCACCACGTTCCTAATCGACCGTCAATCAGGTGCGCTGGCCGCAAACATCCGTGACAGTAGGTTCTTGATCTGTTTCGATGAAGGCGTGCAGCGTGATGGTGCGTGGTGAAAGGAAGATCCGATGAGCAAAGCAGCGATGTATGACCAGAACGGCGGACCGGAAGTCCTTTACCTAGGCGAGGTTCTTGACGTTGAACCTGGGCCTGGAGAGGTTGTGGTCGACGTGGAGGCGGCGGGAATCAACCCGTTTGACGGGAAGGTCCGAAGTGGGTTCATCCCCTCGAAAGCACCTTTTCCTCGTCGGATTGGGGCTGACTTGGCGGGAACTGTCGTCGCTGTTGGTGAGGGCGCGCTCTATTGGGATGGGACGCCGGTTGCGGTTGGTGACGAGGTCATGGGTAGGGGTCCAGGTTCCATTGCTGAGCGGGTTGTCGCGAAGGCGGACGGGCTGACTCGGCGCCCTTCAGGAGTGCCGGTCGAAGTGGCTGGGGCATTGAATGTGGCCGGGTTGACCGCGAACTCGTGCCTGGTGACTATTCCTGTTGGTCCCGGCGACACCCTGCTTCTTGGCGGAGCTACGGGTGCGGTGGGAATGATTGTTGCGCAACTTGCCAAGGCTCGTGGGGCCAGAGTCATTGGGACAGGCGGGGAACGGAACTTTGAGCTGCTCACCTCCCTGGGTGTCGAGCCGGTGTTGTATGGCGAGGGCTTGACTGAGCGAGTGAAGGAACTGGGCCCAGTCACGGCGGTTATCGACTGCCACGGCCGTGAAGCGCTGGACGCGGGCGTGGCTCTGGGGGTTCCCGTTGAACGCATGGGCGCTATTGCCGCGTACGACGCGCTTGAAGAGCTGGGCGTGAAGAACGTTGAGCAGAGCTCCAGAACCGCTGAGAACCTGGCCGGCCTAGCCGACGCGATTGCGGCGGGGGACCTGCAGGTCCCAGTTGCAGAAACCTTCCCGCTTGATGAGGTCGTGGAAGCCTTTACGACCCTGGAAGGTTCGCACGCTCCAGGAAAGATAGTCGTGCTGCCCTGAGGTCCGCGCACTGCCGAAGCCGCAACCCACTGTTGCTCAAGCGTCCGGCAAGCCAAGTGGCCTGCGGGCGTGGCCTTGTTTACACGGACCCAACGTGCGGGCGCGATTGCCGCACCACGGGATGCGGAGGCGCGGATCCCTTGCGATTAGGACGCATTTTCAGCCTCTCCACAGGGGCCTCAAATGGTCGAAGTCCACAGGCTAAGCGAGCAGCGACGCGGGAGCGCGGAAGACCCCGATAGGCTATTTGCGTTGATACAGTTGCTTCAGACACAACAGATACGTCAGATAGGACACCATGTTGGGCAACGCACTGACCCGCGATTCTGAAGCGCTTAGAGAAGCACTTAACGAGCCAGGAGACGAAGTCTTGGTGACTCTTTCAAGGGAGACAGCCGAGTGGGTGAGCCGCGCGGCTGACGCAAAGTTGGCCGGGGGCCACCTCGTGATTTCACGCCCGCGGGGAGAGGTCTCACCAAGCGAAGCTGCACGTATCTTAGGGGTCTCCAGGGCCCAAGTCCGAAAGATAATGAACCAAGGACAGCTAGCCTTCCGCAAAGTCGGTGCGCACTACCGCGTCACTCTTGAGTCCTTGAACGCCTTCAACGAATGGGAACAAAGGCGCATGCGAGAAGGAATGGACGAACTCTCCAAGCTCCAAAACGAACTGGGCCTGCTCGAGTGACCTCGCCTTTCCCACCTCAGAGGTCGACGCGGGGGTGAAGCAACATTAGCGGCCGCGACCGCGCCTCTCCCCGACCCTGGAGACGAGCACGTGTTAGCCGCTGCGATCGCCATTCATGCCGACACGATCTGCACCAACAATCTCAGAGATTTCCCAGCGCCGACCCTCGCTCAGTTTGATCTAACCGCCATCTCAGCGGACCAGCTCTTGCTCAACCTCTTTCAGGAGTTCCCTCAAGTGATGGCGCAGGTTCACAGGCGCGCTGTCCGCGTACTGCGGGGTGCGTCTGATTCCTCAACCGTCGAAGCCCTACGCAAGGCCGGGGCGCCTCTGACCGCAGAGAAGCTCAGAGCCTGGGTTAGAACTAACGAAGCCAGTGACAAAGGGTCGGGGACTTGACCCCTTGCTCAGCTGCGCCGACTCGCAGGCCAAGAACGTAGCCCTCTGGCGCGGCCGCAACTCCGCCAAAGAGCACACCGGCACCCGGTGCGGCTACCACTGGTTTCACGGTCAAGGTTAGTGGGGCTTGCTTCAGAACCATAGAGATTCGCCGCCCAGTCGAAGCTACTGAGAGGGGCTGACTACCAGGCGGCAGTCTCTGGGTCGATCCCGTTCGCCACCGCGTTGGCGTCAATGGTTGCTTTGATCCACGCAGACAGTCCCTTACCCCTGGCTTCGTAGTGCTGCCTAAAACGGGGATCGCTGACGTAACCGTTGGAGATGAGAACGTGTTTGGCGTGGGTCACGGGGAAGAAACCCGAAAGCAGCGCGCGGTGAGCCTCTGCAAGTTCGTTTGCCTCATCGCTCCCGGGCTCTACGCCGCGATTCATGGCGTGGGCCAGCGCTGCTTCAACGCGGGCGGTTTCCTGTTTCACGGATTCCCAGTCGACCCGCGTCATCGTCGCAGTCTTCCGGGAGCTAGTCGCCCAGTCGTCGGTGGCGCCCCACCTCTCCTGCGCCTCGGTCCGATGCTCGGGGAAGGAAGCGTCACCCAGGATTTCAGCGACTTCTTCGAGAGAGAGTTTCTCTTTGCTCACAGCGTCCTCCAGTAACCGATTAACGGCTTGAACCACTTCGGGGCCAGCTCTAGCGGCTGTTTCGACTCTTCATAGCGGCGTGGGTCCTCGTTGACCTCGGGATCAAGACGTTTACGTCGCCGACTTTCACTTGCCGGTTTGCATCTTTCGAGAGATGTCGTCGTCTTCCAAAGAAGCTGCTAGGAGCAATGCCTTGTCCAAGTTGACCGCTGGCGTACCCATGGAACGTGAAGAAGTGCGCTCTGCCCTACGTTCCGGTTGGTCTGGGAGCCCACGACGGATCGCGTCGCTGAGAGCCTGATTGAACCCCACCTTGTTTTCGCGCACCGCAGGGCGAACCGAAGCCTCGAGGTCGGGGGTCAAAGTCACCGTGATTCTCACAGTCACAGCGTAGCGTCACAACCTTCGATGCTGGCGCACGGAACAGCTAGGCGATTGCCCGCTGGCTGTGTTCTCGCTGGCTGCGTTCTTGCCGAATGTCGTCTTGGTCGTTGTGTTTGCGAGACCAGAGCGCAGCTCCGAGCGCCCACAAAGCCAATCCCATCGCCGCCCAGACTACAAACGTCCACCACTGGGACGCTTGGGACGCTTCCGGGAAGTAGGAGATGTTCTTGACGACTTCGACCAGGTTGCCGTTCGGCATGTGAGAGCCAAGCCACCCCATGAATCCACCAAGGAACTCTGAGGGAATAAAGGCTCCTCCCCATGGGTTTCCGACCAGCATGACTAGCAGCGCACCGACCCCGATCCCTGCGTTCCCAAACAGAGTGCCGAGCCCCATGATCGTGGCTCCAATCGCAAAAATGCTGGTACTTAGGGCCAGCCAGAGCATGCCAAAGTTCGCCGAAACGACGTCCATCCAAGGACCTAGCACCAGTGCGCCCATCAGCCCCGCAAAAAGGGCGCCAGACGTCAACCCGATGATTCGGAACCAGGGACGCTTTATGAGGAACAGGGCAAGTATCGCCGTTGCCATCCCGCCGAAGAGCGCCGGCAACATCACCAAGTTGCTTGCCATAGCCAACGAGCCTCCCGGCACCACGTCGGTGACGGTCAGCATCATCGCCTCACCCTGTTCTTGCGCGGCCTGTTGGATAGCCAGAACCTGCTCTGCCGGAGCTCCTTGTTCGACTGCTTGATCAACTGCATCACTAACGGCTTGCTGCGCAGCTTGCTAAGGCTCGTGGCGCCAGAGTCCTAGGGACCGGTGGGGAACGGAACTTTGAGCTGCTCACCTCCCTGGGTGTCGAGCCGGTGCTCTACGGCGAAGGCTTGACGGAGCGCGTGAAGGAACTGGGGCCCGTTACGGCTGTCATCGACTGCCACGGCCGTGAAGCACTGGACGCAGGTGTTGCTCTGGGTGTTCCAGTCGAGCGCATGGGTGCGATTGCTGCGTACGACGCACTTGAAGAGCTGGGCGTGAAGAACGTTGAGCACGACTCCAGGACCGCTGAGAACCTGGCTGGCCTAGCCGACGCTATCGCGGCAGGCGACCTGCAGGTCCCAGTTGCAGAAACCTTCCCGCTTGAGGAAGTCGTGGAGGCGTTTACGACGCTGGAAGGCTCGCACGCCCCAGGGAAGATAGTCGTTCTACCCTGACGTCCGCGCCACTGCAAAAGCCGCAACTCACTGCCCGCCCGTGGTCATCTGCGAGTGGTCTCTGCTTCTAGGACCAAATCTGTGGGGCTGGTCCAGGAGACTCCCGGAAATCGGGAAAAGTCGTTGTCAAAGGTTGCTAGTGACGCTCGGTTCTCGATCGCGATGGCAGCTAGGTGTGCATCATTTGTCAGGTTTCCCCCAGCACCTGCCTGGTTCAGCAGAGTTGCAAGAGTGGCCAGGTGCGACGCACCCGGTTCCAAGATCTTGGCGTTAGGGGAGCTGAGCCAGCGCTCTAGCTGCCCGGTCGCTTCGTCCACGCTCAGCGGGTTTGAGAAGATTGCTGGATGCGTGGTGAGCCTGATAAAGGCAAGCATCGCGTTCCAGGTGAAACCAACGGTGTCCGCACCATTTAGGGCCAGTTCTAGCCACCGTTTCGAGTCTTCGTGGCGAGGGGCGTCCTTGTTGACCGCGTAGATTAGGACGTTCGCATCGACGACTTTCACTTGCCGCTTTGCATCTTTCGCACGATGTCGTCATCTTCCAAAGAAGCTGCAAGAAGCAGCGCCTTGTCCAAGTTGGCAGCTGGCGCGCCCAAGGAACGCGAAGAAGTGTACTCCGTCCTGCGTTGAGACTGACCCGAGAACCCACGACGAACCGCGTCGTTAAGCGCCTGCTTGAACCCCACCTTGTTTTCGCGCATCGCTCGGCGAATCGAGGCCTCGACATCGGGGTCTAAAGTCACCGTGGTTCTCATGATGACAGCATAGCATCACAAGGTTTGACGTTGACGCACCAAGCACTCCCTCTGCCTTTACTCCGGCTGCTCTACCGTCGCGGGGGCGGGGCAAGAAGGTGACGCCGGACTGCTGTTCATCCAGATCACGGCGCCGATGCCCAGTGCAGCCACGACAATCCCCACGACCAGGACAGGTGGGATCTTCTTTAGCGCGGCCAACAGCTTTGTCATGGGTCTGCTGGTCCGTGGCTGCTAGGCCAGGGAACTTTCAACCAGGTCGAAAAGTTCCGGGGAGAAGGCAACGATTCGGACTTCTTCAAGGTTCTTCAGGGCCGGGGCGGTGTCGGTGATGGTCTGGATGGCGGTGAAGACAGCGTCTTCTAGGGGCCAGCCGTAGATACCTGCGCTGATTAGTGGGAAAGCAACTGTCGTTGCGCCGAGTGCGTCAGCTTCTTCAAGGGAGCGGCGGTAAGCGGACTCCAGCAGCGTCCGATCCCGCTGCCCTGCGGCGTAGTTCGGGCCGACGGTGTGAACCACCCACTTAGCTGGCATGTTGCCAGCGGTAGTCCAGCCGGCATCCCCCGTCCTAAGCCCATTCGGGAAGCGGACTATGCAATCTTCAAGGATTGCTGGGCCGCCGGCCCTATGGATGGCGCCGTCGACTCCCCCGCCTCCCCGCATACGTTCATTGGCTGCGTTTACAACAACGTCCACTTCCTGGTCGGTGATGTCACCGAGAACTGGCGTGATCCTCATGGCCTCAGCCTAGTCACGGCATGCCTTTCAAGACCTGAAGCAAGCTCAGGACCTGGCGGGGAAGGGTGCGACGCTGACCGAGCAGTCGCCTCCCAGCGTCGTGATGCGATCGGGGCTTGCTTCAGCGATCAAAGCCAGAGCCGCTCGTAGCTGCTCCAGCACAGCGTCTTTAGCTTCGATACCGTCGCGCTCTGCAAGTGCTTCCGGGGCTGATTCCGTCGGCACAATAGCCGTGGGCCCGTCGTTGGGCGGCAGCACTGCCTCTAAGACATCAGTTCCAACGGCGTAGCCGGTCCTAAGGACAGCGAACGGCAAGTCTTCTTTGAATGCGTCGATGCTTGACGAACCTGCGCCCTGACACTGCGGCCAAATCAGTCTTAAGTGATCTCTCCCATAGGTCCAACTTTGCACCAACTAGAGCGAGTGGGACGCTAAACGGCTCTTCCGGCTCCGCGTCCCGCCTTCCGCCGCTAGTTCTTCCTGAGCTCCACCTCAAAGTGGTTGCCACCAGCATCCCGCACCATGCCCCAAGCCGTTATGGGGCTGCTCTCCATGTCGAACTGCAGCTCAAGAATCTGACCGCCGCTGGCCGTGCCGCTGTAGAGGGACATGACGCCGCCGTAAGAACCAATGAACTCTGGGAAGCGGCCGCCACCAAGGGAAACACCGAGCTGGCTTCCATGGCTTCGGATGACGGCGATGCTGCTTTCTGCTCCCACGCCAGATCCGATCTTGGCGTCCCAGTTTCCAATCAGTTCTGCCGAAGATCCGCTGGGGCCACCAAATAGTTCGCTGCCGTCAAAGAGGTCACTGCCGAAGAAATCACTGCCACCGCCGAACGGGTTGTCACCGTCGAACGAAAACTCGCCATCAAAGTCCTGGCCGGGGTCGGAGGGACCAGAGGACTCATCGGTCGGCGACTCACCTTGCTGACCAGCCTTCGCTGGCTGTTCCGCCGGGGCCGCGCTGCTCTTAGCAAGAGCCGGATCAACATCGACGTAAGAGACGGTGTCGCCCGTTACCCGGAAACCCGCGACGCTCCCCTCTGACAGGTCAAGTGCCAGCGGACCCAGGAAAGTGAGAGCTCCTGCCAGGGACCCTGCGCCAGCTAGGTTCACCACGAAACCGACGGGTGCAAGGGTTTCCTGAGTTTTTGTCAGTGCGGCCGTCACCTTGTTGTCAAAGCCCATCGTTACGTTCGCGATGCCTGAGCCCACTTCGACCAAGATGTCGGCGCCGGCAACAGCAATCGCGATGCCGCCAACGACGCCTCCCACCAGCCCTGCCGCAGGTGCGGTTACCACCGCGACACCGATTGTTGCGACAGCGAAGCCAACCCGAGCAACACCCTTGGCTGTGCGCCAGGCAAGCTCACGCGCCGTGGCGGAGCCGTTGTCGCCACTTGCAACGTGGTCGCCAAGAGCCTTGGAAAGGTCAACGGTGTCTCCGGCGATCATTCCGCTGAGGTCCCCAAGCGCCTGGCCCGGGGTTCCGTCGTAGAGCATCTCTTCGTAGTTGGTCGCCCAGATATCGACCGAAGACGCGTCAGCACCCGACTCGGCGTTGAAGAGTCCCGGCTTCAGGCTTGAAGCGGCAAGGCTAGAGGAGGCCAGGCTCGCGGACTCTCCCAAGAAAGCAGTGTCGGGGTCTGAAAGGACATCCCCGCCCGTTGCTAGGTCTTGCGGGCCGTCGGCATCGAGGGAGCCCGAGGAATAGTAGTAGCCTTCCTCGACCAGCATCTCCGCCCACTGCGCTGCCCGCCCTGCCTCAGAAAGGGCATCGTAAGCGGCCTGCTCAAGATCGCTGAGGGCCTCTGCTGAAACGGTTGCCGGGTCCGTCAGGAAGTACTCTTCCAGCAGGTCGACTGCCATCGCGTATTCCAGGAGCGCGTTCGTGACCGCGTAGCCCGCTTCCTCCTGCTCAGCGGTGAGGACAGGGGCCTGAACTGTGGCTTCCGGGTAGGTGATTGCGCTTCCAGAGCCGTTCTGCTCGACTTGCCAGACCAGCTTCTGAGCCACTTTTTCTACCGGAATCTCTGCCTGGGCTGACTCAGCCTGATCTGTTCCGTCACTTTGGCAGCCCGCTAAGGACAGAGCCGCAACCACCACTGCGGAGACCGCCCTTGCCGCGAGCCCTTGTCGCGCCCCTGTGCTTCTTCTCAGATTTTTCCCGGGAACTTTGCTCACCGCCACCACCGCCTAAGGTCAGCCACCAGCGCACACGCGCATTTCCAGACTAACGACGGTGCTCTCCAACCGCTCGGTTTCGCGGGGAGCAAGCATCTTCTGCCGGACAAGGCAGGGCCGGACAGACGTCCGCAAAAACGCTAAGGGATCGATGGGGTGGCTGACGGGACTTGAACCCGCGACAACCGGCACCACAAGCCGGGGCTCTACCAACTGAGCTACAGCCACCATCGCTACAAGAGGCTTGTGGCCGCTTGTAGCAGTAACCGATACTACCAGGGCTCGCCCCAGCCCGGAACCTGGCGTCAGAGGTTTGCAACACAGTGGCTGCAGTCGGCCCCCTTTTGGCTCTGGTGCTACGCCCAGCCCAGTTCGTCCAGTTCGTGCTCCTCAAGGCCGAAATAATGCCCAATCTCGTGGACCACCGTGCGG
>CAYFUU010000021.1:0-26407 GCA_964346595.1 uncultured Actinomyces sp. | reverse complement strand
AGTTTGAGCCCTAGAAAAGTACCCCGAGTGGGAGTCGAACCCACAACATGCCGATTTTGAGTCGACCGCCTCTGCCAGTTGGGCTATCGGGGCCCACTAGGAAAGGTTAGCGTGCCTTTCCCGGCAGGGCTACTTAGCTGGTCCCGTATTTCCTCACTAAACGGTTTCCAGAAACGGCTTCCAAGCCGGGCCGTTCTTTGTTTTGGCCGCGCATCGTGCAGGAATCACAACGTCATTGAGGTGGGTCTGGGCACGACGCGCGGCCAAAACAACGTTGGGGCCGGCGGCTTGCAAGCTTCTTTCGGTGTCGCTGCGGGACTTGGGCGCTAGGGCTGGGCATTGCATCGTTTTCTTGCGCCGGGCGGTCGCCGCTACGCGCACTAGCCTGGTCATGTGCGGCAAACACCTTTGCGGAAGGGGCCGCAGCCAGGCTCCTTGGTCGGTATGCTTGCCCAAGAAGCGAACAGGAAGAGTTCTTATGCCCCCCAAAGAAGTGGCGCCGAAACGGGTTCTGGTTGCCGAAGATGAAGCATTGATCAGGCTTGACATTGTCGAAACCCTAGAAGCCGCTGGATACGAAGTGGTCGGTGAAGCCGGTGATGGCGCTGAGGCCGTAGAGCTGGCGCTGGAACTAGAACCTGACCTGTGCGTCATGGACGTAAAGATGCCGAAGATGGACGGCATAACTGCTGCAGAGCAAATCCTGAAAGAACTTTCTTGCGCCGTCGTCATGCTCACCGCGTTCTCGCAGGCGGAGCTGGTTGAACGCGCAGCTGAGGCCGGTGCTATGGCTTACGTCGTGAAGCCGTTCGGTCCGACCGACCTGATTCCCGCTGTGGAGATCGCACTTTCCCGCCAGGCGCAGATCGAATCGCTGGAATCTGAGATCGCTGACCTGTCTGACCGCTTCGAAACCCGGAAGGTCGTGGACCGGGCGAAGGGTCTGCTCATGGAAAAGATGGACATGACAGAGCCGGAAGCGTTCCGCTGGATCCAGAAGACGTCGATGGACCGCAGGCTTTCGATGCGCGAAGTTGCGGATGCGGTAGTCGACCAGGTTGCCGAGGACTAGGTCACTCTAGTTCGCCCGCCGCTTCACAATCATGTTGCGGACGGTTCCGGTTGCCACCAGGCGCTCACGCTCATCGCGAACCTGCACGCTGTGGACCGTTGACTTTCGCCCCAGATGAAGAGCCGTAGCAACCGCGGTCACGGACCCGGCCGTGGCCGGGCGAAGGTGTGAGACCGAGATGTCAGAACCAACGGCGATCCAGGGGCCGCCGTCCATGCCTGCCGCGTACTGATTCGCAGCGATGGACGCTGCAGTCTCACAGAGTGCTGCAGTCCCACCTCCGTGCAGAATGCCGATCACCTGGGTGTTGCCTTCTACCGGCATTCGGACAATGGTCTCTTCCGCCGTTGGTGGGAGTAGTTCCATGCCCATAGAGGCCGACAGAGGTGCCTTCACTGGGCGGTAGGTCTCTCGCTTGCCATCCATACCCTTTAGGGTGGCATACGTGACTACCAAGCTGCTTGTTATCGACGGCCACTCGATGGCGTTCCGCGCGTTCTTCGCTCTTCCCGCCGACCGCTTCACCACCAGCGGAGGCCAACACACCAATGCGGTGTACGGGTTCTTATCGATGCTGACGAAACTACTCGACACCGAAAAACCCACGCACCTTGCGGTTGCTTTCGACGCAACCCGGGAGTCTTTCCGCACTGAGATGTTCCCCGAATATAAGGCGAACAGGGAGACATCCCCACCCGAGTTCGCGGGGCAGGTTGCTCTGATAAAAGAGTTACTTGAGACCATGGGGGTGAAGCAGACCGAGGTCGTCAACTACGAAGCCGACGACATCATCGCAACCCTAGCCACCGAAGCACGCAGGGACGGGTTTGAGGTGCTGATTGCTTCGGGAGACCGCGACACTTTCCAACTGATTGACGAAGAGACGACCGTCATCTACCCCGGGCGTTCCACCTCGGACTTGGTTTACATGACCCCAGAAAAGGTACTGGAAAGGTACGGGGTGCCCCCCAACCAATACCCAGAGATTGCGGCACTGGTCGGGGAAACCTCGGACAACCTCCCTGGCGTTCCTGGCTGGGGTGCGAAGACCGCTGCGCAGTGGCTGGTGAAGATGGGCGGCCTAGAGTCCCTCCTCGAAAATGCTGAGAAGGTGACGGGCAAGCGCGGGGAGGCGCTCCGGGAAAACTTGGAGGCGGTCCGGACGAACCGGAAACTGAACCACTTGCTGACCGACATGACGCTTGAGTTGAAGCCGGAAGAGTGCTTGGTGGAAGCTCCCGACGCGCTGGCTGTGCAGGCTCTGTTTGACAATCTTGAAATCTCGGGACTCCGGGACCGGGTGTTCAAGGCGATGGAGCCGCTGTGGGGAACCGACATACTGAGCCAGGGGACAACTGGTGAGGCCAGTCCTGAAGGACGCGACCAGGAAGTCGTTGTGGTCACCCCCGGGAGCGACTTGCCGACGCTTCTCGGAAGGTTCTTGAACGAAGACGGGACCGAGCAACTTGTCGCTCTTTGGGGCTCCGGCAGGCTCGGGGTGAACGAACCGGACCTGGTGGGTCTTGCCATTTCGGGTGATGAGCTGACGCTAGTGATCGACCCTGCGGAACTCACCGAAGATCAGCACGGTCAGCTTGGAGAGTTTCTTTCGGCTCACGGGAACACTGTGGCCCACGGTGGAAAAGCTCTGATGCACGCGGCCGCGTCTGCGGGGTGGCCTATGCCGGTTCCTGCTTTCGACACTGAGCTGGCGGCGTACCTGGTGCGCCCTGGGCAGAGAACTTACGCGCTCGATGCGGTTGCCCGTCAGGTGCTTCAGCGTGAAGTTGCCGATTCGGGGGACGGGGCTCTACTGTCGCTTGAGGACGTTGGTGGAGCTGGCAGTGGCGACCTTTCCCCAAGTCAGGAGGCACTTGCTGTTAACGCTGCGGTCGTTTTGGACCTGGTAGATCCTCTGCGCTCGACGTTGACAGCCGATCAAGAACTCGCTCTACTTACGGATCTGGAGCTTCCAGTTTCAGGGGTGCTCGAAGAAATGGAAGCGGTTGGAATCGCCGTTGACGTTCCTAAGCTCAAGGCTCTCCGCGCTGAGTTTGCTGCAGAAGCTGCCCAAGCCGCAGAGGACGCTTACGCAGCGATAGGCCACGAAACCCACCTTGGGAGTCCGAAGCAGCTCCAGGTCGTTCTCTTTGAAGAGCTGGGCATGCCGAAAACCCGCAGGACGAAGACGGGCTACACGACTGACGCTGAAGCATTGCTTGACCTTCATGAGAAGACGGGGCACCCGTTCCTTGGGGCGCTCCTAGCGCATCGCGACAAGACCAAGCTCATCCAAATGATTGACGGGCTGCTTTCGGAGGTCGCAGCGGACGGGCGAATCCACACCACGTTCCACCAAACAGCTTCGGCGACGGGGCGCTTGGCCTCCTCTGACCCTAACCTGCAGAACATTCCGGTTCGCTCAGATGCTGGGGTAAGGATCCGGGAGGCCTTTGTTGCCGGACCGGGCTTTGAAGACCTAATGAGTGTTGACTACAGCCAGATCGAGATGCGGATCATGGCGCATCTGTCGAAGGATGAAGACCTCATCGCGGCGTTCAACTCGGGTGAAGATTTGCACGCAACCATGGCTGCTTCCATCTTTGGGGTCCCTCTTGACGAAGTGACGGGGGAAATGAGAAACCGGATCAAGGCGACCTCGTACGGGCTCGCCTACGGACTTTCTCCATACGGGCTTTCGAAACAGCTTGGCATTTCCGTTGACGACGCGCGCGATTTGCATGACCAGTACTTCGTGCGGTTTAGGGGCATCGGAGATTACCTCGCAAACGTGGTGGAGGAGGCTGCCCGCACCGGCTACACGGAAACAATGCTGGGTCGCAGGCGCTATTTCCCAGAACTCAACTCTGACGTGAAGCGGGTGCGCGACATGGCCGGGCGGGCCGCGCTCAACGCGCCGATCCAGGGCAGCGCGGCCGACATCATCAAGCTGGCCATGGTTGAGGTCGCGCGGGCTCTCGCTGAGGGGCACTACGAATCCCGAATCCTTCTCCAAGTGCACGACGAACTGGTGCTAGAAATCGCGCCCGGAGAAGCTAAAGAAGTCGAGGAACTAGTGCGCCGCGCAATGGCCGCGCCCGTCTCACTTTCGGTGCCTTTGGACGTTGCGGTGGGTATTGGACGTTCGTGGAGAGACGCAGCCCACTAAAAGGTCGAAAATCGCTGATTTTTGTGTGCTAAACGTAATAAAGGGAGCGGTAGAGGAGTGGGAGGCCGCTGGTAGGCTTTGCAGGGCGGCAGAGCACCAGAGTGCCCTGAAGCCAATCAAGTAATAAATACCCCTACTATTTTGTCCGTCCGGAGTACACGACTACATGACCAGTTCTTCTACTACCACTGGCGCAGCCCCTCAGGTTGCCCTCAACGACATCGGTTCTGAAGAGGACCTTCTCGCCGCCATTGATGAGACCATTAAAGACTTTAGCGATGGCGACATCGTGGAAGGCACGGTCGTAAGGGTCGACCGCGATGAAGTCCTTCTGGACATCGGATACAAGACAGAGGGCGTGATTCTTGCTCGCGAACTGTCAATCAAGCACGACGTTGACCCTGATGAGGTCGTCGCGGTCGGCGACACAGTCGAAGCTCTGGTTCTGCAGAAAGAAGACAAAGAAGGCCGTCTTCTTCTTTCCAAGAAGCGCGCGCAGTACGAACGCGCTTGGGGAGAGATCGAACGGATTAAGGAAGAAGACGGGGTTGTTTCCGGCACCGTCATTGAGGTCGTCAAGGGCGGCCTGATCCTGGACATCGGTCTGCGCGGCTTCCTGCCAGCCTCGCTCGTTGAGATGCGTCGCGTTCGCGAACTGGGCCCCTACATTGGCCGTGAGCTGGACGCGAAGATCATTGAACTGGACAAGAACCGTAACAACGTTGTTCTGTCCCGTCGCAGCTGGCTTGAGCAGAGCCAGTCTGAAGTTCGCTCTAACTTCCTTAACACCCTGCAGAAGGGTCAGGTCCGCAAGGGCACCATCTCTTCCATCGTCAACTTCGGTGCCTTCGTTGATCTTGGCGGCGTTGACGGACTTGTCCACGTCTCCGAACTTTCTTGGAAGCACATCGACCACCCGTCAGAGGTTGTCGAGGTCGGCATGCCGGTTGAGGTTGAGGTTCTGGAAGTCGACATGGACCGCGAACGCGTTTCCTTGTCGCTGAAGGCCACACAGGAAGA
Source organism: uncultured Actinomyces sp. (assembly GCA_964346595.1). Taxonomy (GTDB): domain Bacteria; phylum Actinomycetota; class Actinomycetes; order Actinomycetales; family Actinomycetaceae; genus Scrofimicrobium. Next base: position 21,146 of record CAYFUU010000021.1, on the reverse strand, counting down.
TCCGTGGCAGACGTTCGCTCGCGTTCACGCAATCGGCCAGGTTGTGCCCGGTAAGGTCACCAAGCTGGTCCCGTTCGGTGCGTTCGTCCGTGTTGAGGACGGCATCGAGGGTCTGGTCCACATTTCCGAGCTGGCTCAGCGTCACGTTGAAATGCCTGAGCAGGTCGTGAGTGTTGGCTCCGACGTGTTCGTGAAGGTCATCGACATCGACCTGGAGCGCCGCCGCATCTCGTTGTCGCTGAAGCAGGCGAATGAAGGCCTTGACGCGGGATCCGATGACTTCGATCCTTCGCTGTACGGGATGGCGGCCGAATACGACGAAAACGGCAACTACAAGTACCCCGAAGGCTTCGACCCTGAAACTCAGGAGTGGATGGAAGGCTACGACGAACAGCGCGAACTCTGGGAAGCCCAGTACGCGCAGGCGCACGCCCGCTGGGAAGCTCACCGAGCTCAGGTTGCTGCCGCAGCGCAAGCTGACGCTGAAGCCGACCAGGTTGATGAAATCGTTGACGCGGCCTACTCCAGCGTTGACGACAGCGCAGGCCCCCTCGCTTCGGATGAGGCCCTCGCAGCGCTGCGTGACAAGCTCACCGGCGGCGAATAAGGCTTAGCAGTAAAGCACAAAGCGAAACCGGGGTGGCGCAGGCGCGCTTCCCCGGTTTCGTTTTAACTCGTTATTGCAGAAGGAGTGGGGGTCGGTGTTGAAGGACGCACTTAGGCTGCAGGTTGGGGAGGCAAGTGCGGAACTTGTCAGGTCGCCGAACAGTGCATGGTCTGGGACGGGGCGTATCTACGTTGGGCTAACGGGAGGGATCGGTTCTGGCAAGTCAACGGTTGCGGAAGCGTTTGCAGACCTCGGGGCGACGGTTATCTCCGCTGATCAGCTGGCGCGCGAAGTGGTAGAGCCCGGCACTCCAGCACTTCTAGAGATTGTGGAGCGCTTTGGTGGGTCAGTTCTGGGTGCGGATGGCAGACTGGATCGCGCTACGCTGGCGGGCATGATCTTTAGCGACCCGCAGGCGCGGGCCGACCTGGAAGGGATCACCCACCCAAGGATTGCTGAGCTAGCAGAAGCAAGAATGCGTGCCGCTTCTACGCCCGTCACCGTCTACGAAGTGCCGTTGCTGGTGGAACGCGAGATGGCAGACCAGTTCGACCTGGTTGTCATTGTCGACGCGCCAGAGGAGTCGCGCGTGGAGCGCCTAGTTTCGCGTGGGGTCGACACCGAAGATGCGAAGGCCCGCATAAAGGCACAGGCCTCTTCTGAGGAGCGAGTTGAGGTAGCCGACGTTTGGATCGAGAACCACGGCTGTGAGGAAGACCTGCGCGAAGTTGTTCGCCAGGTCTTCGAGAAGTGGCTCTAGACCGGCAGAGATTTCTGCAGTTTCGATCCCGTGGTGGCTGCCACGTCTTCTATGCGCTGAATGGATGGGTGCCCCGGGCCCGCGACGCTAGCATGGCAAAAGATCTTGGGACAACAGGTCCGACCTACAGTTAGCGGTCGCGACCAGGAGGAGAGACTCTTGACGCTCCGGCGAATGACCTTGGAAGAAGACAGGGCGCCAAGCGACGCTTTGGAGGCCGTGAAGGCAGCACCCCTGATTGCTAGAGATTTCAAGGTCGTTTCCGAGTTCAACCCGTCAGGTGACCAGCCAGAAGCCATCGCTGAGATGGTGCGGCGGATCAACGCTGGGGAACAAGACATTGTCCTGCTAGGCGCAACGGGCACGGGAAAGTCCGCGACCACAGCCTGGCTCATTGAACAGATCCAGCGCCCGGCCCTAGTCATGGCACCAAACAAGACCCTTGCAGCGCAGCTGGCGTCAGAGTTCCGCTCCCTGCTGCCCGACAACGCTGTGGAGTACTTTGTTTCTTACTACGACTACTACCAGCCGGAAGCGTACGTACCCCAAACCGACACGTTCATTGAAAAGGACTCCTCCATCAACGATGAGGTGGAGCGTCTGCGCCACTCCGCGACAAACTCCTTGCTGACCCGCGCTGACACGGTCGTGGTCGCCTCCGTTTCCTGCATTTACGGCCTGGGGACACCCGAAGAATACGTGGCGCGGATGATGTCGCTGGAGGTGGGGCAGGAGACCAGCCGCGAGAATCTGCTACGCGCGTTTGTCGACATGCAGTACACCCGAAACGACGTTGCTTTCACCAGGGGCACGTTCCGGGTCCGCGGAGACACCATTGAGATCATCCCCGTTTACGAAGAACTGGCGATCCGCATCGAAATGTTTGGTGACGAAGTGGAATCTCTAGCACTGCTTCACCCCCTTACTGGTCAGGTGCTTGAGGAAGTGGATGCGATCCACATTTTTCCCGCCACCCACTATGTGGCTGGTGAGGAACGTATGAAACGTGCTCTTGAGAGCATCGAGAAGGAACTTGATGAGCGGCTTGCCTGGCTTGAGAAGCGCGGGAAGCTGCTTGAGGCGCAGCGGCTACGCATGCGCACGACCTACGACATTGAAATGATGCGGGAAATCGGGACCTGCGCTGGGATCGAAAACTATTCCCGCCACATTGACGGCCGCGAAGAGGGGAGCCCGCCCCACACTCTCCTTGACTTCTTCCCAGACGACTTCGTGCTCATCATCGATGAGTCTCACGTGACAGTCCCGCAGATTGGCGCGATGTACGAGGGCGACATGTCTAGGAAGCGCACCCTGGTTGAGCACGGTTTCCGGCTTCCCTCTGCCATGGACAACAGGCCGCTCAAGTGGGAGGAGTTCCTGGAGCGGATTGGGCAAACCGTTTACTTGTCCGCGACCCCGGGCCCCTATGAACTGGAACGGGACCCAAACCCGGTGGAGCAAATCATCCGCCCAACGGGGCTAGTCGACCCCAAGGTGGTGGTGAAACCGACCGCGGGGCAGATCGACGACCTACTTGAGGAGATACGGATCCGAACCGACCGCGATGAGCGTGTCCTGGTTACCACTTTGACGAAGAAGATGGCAGAAGACCTAACCGTCTATCTTGCCGAACGCGGTGTCCGCGTCGAATACCTGCACTCCGACGTCGACACTCTGCGGCGAGTAGAGCTGCTTCGAGAACTGAGGCAAGGGAAGTTTGACGTGCTGGTTGGCATCAACCTGCTGCGTGAGGGCTTGGACCTGCCCGAGGTGTCATTGGTGTCGATTCTGGATGCGGACAAAGAGGGTTTCTTGCGCTCCACCAGGTCCCTCATTCAAACCATTGGGCGCGCTGCTCGCAACGTGTCGGGTGAAGTCCACATGTACGCCGACACGGTAACGGACTCTATGAAGGCTGCGCTTGACGAAACGAACCGTAGGCGCGAAAAGCAGGAGGCCTACAACAAAGAGCACGGCATTGACCCGCAGCCGCTTCGGAAGAAGATCGCGGATGTCACCGACATGCTGGCTCGTGAGGTAATTGACACCGAGTCCCTTTTGGCGGGCGGCTACAGGAAACCCAAGGCGAAGCGCAGCCAGAACGACGGGTCGCTTCCACCCGTAGCGGAGCGCGGTTCACTGCCTGAGGCTGAGAGCGACCTGATCGAGCTGATCCAAGAGCTCACCGACCAGATGCTTCTTGCTGCAGAAGAGCTCCGCTTCGAGATTGCAGCAAGGCTGCGCGACGAAATCAAGGATCTGAAGCGGGAGTTGCGGGGAATGCAGGCAGCACGGCACTAGTGTGGTGGACTTTACGCCCCGGCCACCTTCCCGTAGGTGCGCCGCAATATAGGCTGGGCGGGCGAGGGGAGTAATCCTGCAGCTCAGCGTCGTCACCACGGCGAAGGCCCGGCGCTGACACTTGGGAAGCCAGGTGGATGAGACCTCGGAGTCTCGTCTACTACACGGAGGAAGCCGTTGGAAGTTGGTCCCCTATCCTGGGTTGTTCTATCCGCCATAGTGATTGTCATCATCACGGTAGACATCGTTGGGCATGTCCGGACCCCGCACGCGCCCTCAATGAAAGAAGCCGCGAGCTGGACCGCAGGCTACGTCAGCCTGGCGCTCCTTTTCGGGGCCTTTGTGTGGGTTGTTCACGGCTCCGACTACGCCGGACAATACTTCGCGGGCTACGCCACCGAAGCTGCGCTGTCCATAGACAACCTCTTCGTCTTTGTGATCATCATGGCGGCCTTCAGGGTCCCGCGCGAAAGCCAGCAGAAGGCGCTGCTTTCCGGAATCATCATTGCCCTTGTTTTGCGACTAGCGTTCATCCTTGCGGGCGCCGCACTGGTTGAGCGCTTCTCTTGGATCTTCTACATCTTCGGGCTCTGGCTTCTGTGGACGGCTTTCTCACAGGCGCGCGCGGGTGTGCAGACCGAGGAAGAGGAGAGCGAGGCGGAGTACGAAGAGAACCGGATGACGCGGTGGATACGTAAAGTGCTCCCCGTCTCTGACGGGTTCAAGGGGGAGCGGTTCCTTTGGCGACACGCTGGCAAGACCTACATCACTCCACTGTTCATCTGCGTGATTGCGCTTGGTTCCGCAGACATAATGTTCGCTTTCGACTCAGTGCCAGCCATCTTCGGCCTCACCAGCGAGCCCTACCTGATCTTCGCCGCGAACGCATTTGCTCTTATGGGCTTGCGCCAGCTCTACTTCCTGATCGACGGGCTCCTAGGCCGCTTGATCTACCTACACTACGGTTTGGCCTTCATCCTTGCGTTCATTGGTGTGAAGCTGGTTCTTCACGCCATGCACGAAAACAACCTCCCGTTCCTGAACGGAGGGCAGGGCTTCGCTGTTCCCGAGATAGGGATAGGTCTGTCCCTTGGCGTCATTTCTGGAACACTGGTGATCACCGTGCTCGCATCTCTTGCAGGTAGTCGGAGGCGTCAGGCGCGGTCCTAAAAGAGGGGGACCACTTGTCTACCGCTACTGCGACGCCCACAGGGCTCACGACCGAACAGGTAAACAAGGCACACCGAGAAGGTCAGTCAAACAAGGTTGACACAGCGACGTCGCGTCCAATCAGCGCGATCCTGCGTGCCAACCTTTTCACCGTCTTCAACGGGATCCTGATCACTGCCATGATCGCGGTGTTGGCGGTCGGTGACTGGCGCGATGCCGTGTTCGGTTTCGTGCTGGTTCTTAACCTGATCATTGGGGTCTTTTCTGAGCTGCGCTCAAAGCGAGCGTTGGACAAGCTTTCGGTGCTGACAGCCCCAACAATCACTGTGTGGCGCGACGGTGAAGAAGAACAGGTCCCGACAGAGGACCTGGTGATTGACGATGTCGTCTCCTTGAAGATGGGGGACCAGGTCCCGGCAGACGGGATAGTCTCCTCTTCCCATGGCCTCTCCGTCGACGAGTCCGCGTTGACAGGTGAATCAAAACCGGTTCGCAAGAAGCCGGGCGACAAGATCCTGTCCGGAACCTCCATTGTTGGCGGCAGCGGAACCATGACCGTCAAAGTCATAGGGCAGGACTCCTGGGCGCAGAAGATTACCAAGGAAGCCAAGCAGTTTTCTAAAGTCCACTCAGAAATCCAGGGGTCAATCGACAAGGTCTTGACCTGGATAACCTGGATCCTCCCCGTCGTCGTCATCATTTTGCTGTGGTCACAAGTGCGGACGGGAAATGGTTGGCGCGACGCCGTCATCCTGACTGTTGCAGGCATTGTTGGAATGATTCCGCAGGGTCTGGTGCTACTCACGTCCATGAACTTTGGGATAGCGGCTGCGAGCTTGGCACGCAAGAACGTGTTGGTTCAAGAACTGCCTGCCGTGGAGATCCTGGCTCGCGTTGACGTCCTTTGCTTAGACAAGACGGGGACCATCACGACGGGTGCTATCAGGGGGCGGGAGCTAGACGCTGCACCCATGCCACAAGCAGACGCGCCAAGCGAAGAGCAGGCGAAGGCTGCGCTAAAGGTCTTGGTTGCGGACGCGACTAACGCCACCGCCGTGGCAACCATGCAGCTGGTGGAGGATGCGCACGCAACAAAGCATGATGACGACGATCTGCTCCCCTTCAACTCCGAGCGAAAGTGGTCCGCATACAAAGCTCTCCAGGACGGGAAACCCCTCAACTGGCTGTTTGGTGCACCCGAGATTCTGTTGGCAGGCGACCTACCGAAGAACCAGTGGGCACGCGATATCGTCAAGGGCGCTTCAGCGCATGGGCGCCGAACCACTGTGCTCGTGTACTACCGCGGCCGGTTCCAAGGGGAAGTGGTTCCGGAGGACGTGACCGCTGCACTGGTTGTTGTGTTGGAAGAAGACGTGCGCCCTGACGCGAAACAAACCCTTGAGTACTTTGAGAAGCAGGGCGTTGCCGTCAAAGTCATCTCAGGGGATGCCCCCGAAACGGTCGGCGCGATAGCAAAAGAAGTTGGACTCCACTCGCCGGACGGCGGAGAGCCGCATGTGATGGACGCACGAAAGCTCCCTCCCATCGGTACGCCTGAGTTCAAGAAGGCAGCGCTTGCGACCGACGTCTTCGGCAGGGTCACGCCCGACCAAAAACAAGCGCTTGTCGTAGCTCTCCAGGACAGCGGGCACACGGTTGCCATGACAGGGGACGGCGTCAACGACGCGCTTGCCCTTAAGACCGCCGACCTTGGGATAGCCATGGGAAATGCTGCCCCAGCAACCAAAACCGTTGCGCGGATAGTCCTAGTAAACGGCGAGTTCTCAGTGCTGCCGGGCGTCGTGGGAGAGGGCAGACGGATCATCGCGAACATGGAGCGCGTTTCTGCCCTGTTCTTGTCCAAAACCACCTACGCCATCATGCTGGCGGTTCTTGTTGCGCTGTTCGGGTGGGCCTACCCGTTCCTGCCGCGTCACCTCACCTACATCAGCGCCTTTACCATTGGTGTCCCAGGGTTCTTCTTGGCACTCGCACCAAACTCGTCTCGCTACAGGCAGGGTTTCCTAAGACGCACCCTCTCGATTGCGGTCCCGTCGGGAATCCTTTTGGGTGCGGGAGCGCTGACTAGCTACCTGATTGCAGGGCAAGGCACCCTCTCCGGCCACACCGCTGCAACTCTGACCCTGATAATTGCCGCGCTCTCGCTGCTGGTTATTCTGGCCCGACCCTGGAACGCATGGAGAATCTCCCTGGTGGCTGCCATGGGCGCAGGAGCCGTCATTGGGCTCATCATTCCTTTCGTCAGAAACTTTTTCGCGTTGGAGTGGCCCGACCACCGTCTGTGGGCGTTGATCGGCGTAGTGGGCTTGATGGTGTCCGCATTGGTCGCGATTTCCTACCACATCACCCAGAAGTGGCGAGACGCGCCTGTGGTCACCAAAATCGAAGCGAAGAAAGAGGACAGCCGTGAAACTCAAGAGGCTTGAAACCCCGAACAGCGAACTTGCGTTTTACCGGGCCTGCACCCCCGCGCAACCGAAGTCGACCCTGGTTTTGGGACACGCGTTAGGTGCCAACCGGAAAATGTGGGAAAAGGTTCTGCCACTTCTACCCGAAGATATCGAAGTGATCCTGTGGGAGCTGCCCGGACACGGAAACTCGGGGCTAGTGGATTCGCCCGAGGCTGCCGGGGTTCTTCCCGTCGCTCAGTCCTTACACCGGGGAATGGAAGACCTCGGGCTGACGCAGCACCCAACCACGCTTGGGGGACTGTCGCTTGGTGGAACCGTAGCGCTTGCCTACGCGCAGGAGCACCCCGGCAAACTAGACGGTCTCCTCCTGTTCGGCTCAGCCCCGGCTCTCCCACCGCCTAGCGCGTGGTCTGAGCGTGCGGAGCAGGTCCTGGACTCGGGACTGGAACCTCTTGTGGCACCCACGATGGAGAGATGGTTCTCGAAGGACTTCAGGGAAGGTAGCGGCGCTGAAGCTGTAGCGCAGACAGCGAAGACCTTCGTCTCGACAAACCCACAGGGCTACGCGCAGTGCGCTCAGATGATAGGGGGCACCGACCTCTGGCCGAGGGTAGGGCGGGTGGGCGTGCCGGTGCTAGTCACGGTCGGTAGCGGCGACGCCGGCATGAGCCCTGCCCAAGGGGAGGAGCTAGCTGCCGCGCTCCCTAACGGGCAGTGCGTAGTCATCGACGGCATCAAACACCTGATGGCAGTAGAGGCCCCAGAAGAGGTCGCCGCTCTGATTACGCAGATGCTCCGCTAGGAGATAGGGAACTCCGTGTCGAAGTTGGCTGCGAGCCTACCGATGGTGGGGATCCACTGCCTGATCCGCACGTCTTCCAAGAGCCCGGCCACCATGAACGGGTCCTGAGAGAAGAGGGTTTCGGCTTCTACGGCGGAGTCGGCGCGCATTATGGCCATCCCGCCGTCAAAGCTCACGTCTTTGAAGAACCCGGCCCCAATAATGACCCCGGTGGACTCTAGGTTTCGCAGGAAACTGCGGTGGGCTGGGCGCGCGTCGCGCACCAGCGTCTTCAGCTCCGGGTTGTACCGGTACTCGATCACGTAGTAAGCCATGCACCCATTATGCGGGGTCTAGCGCTTCACTGTGATCGAACACCTGTGCTAGCGGTGGTAGTCGGCGGCTAGGATTGGGACAGTGAAAGATCAACTAGTTGTCCGCGGCGCTCGGGTGCACAACCTGAAAGACGTCAGCATTGAGCTACCCAGAGACCAGATGATTGTGTTCACGGGTCTTTCTGGGTCTGGGAAGTCTTCGCTTGCGTTCGACACGATCTTCGCGGAGGGTCAGCGACGCTACGTCGAATCCCTCTCCTCGTACGCCCGCCAGTTTCTGGGACGCATGGACAAACCCGACGTCGACTTCATTGAAGGCCTGTCTCCGGCCGTTTCCATCGACCAGAAATCGACTTCCCGGAATCCCAGGTCGACAGTTGGGACAATCACTGAGATTCACGACTATTTGAGGCTGCTTTTCGCGCGGGCTGGGACAGCTTTTTGCCCAACCTGCGGGGAGCAGATCACGGCTCAAACGCCGCAGCAGATAGTCGACCGTGTTTTGGAGATGGAGACAGGGACCCGGTTCCAGGTGCTTGCGCCTGTCATCCGCGGCCGAAAAGGAGAATACTCCGAGCTGTTCGCTGAACTCCAAAGCAAGGGGTACTCGCGCGCCATCGTTGACGGGCAAAACGTGCGCCTTGACAGCCCGCCCCTGCTTGAGAAAAAGCTGAAGCACGACATTGACATCGTCATTGATCGTCTTGTCGTAAAGGACGGGATCAAGGGCAGGCTAACTGACTCGGTCGAAACTGCGCTGGAACTCGCAGACGGGCTGGTAACGATTGACCTGGTGGATCTGGAAGAGAGTGCGCCGGGTAGGCGGAGGCGCTACTCAGAAAAGCGGGCGTGTCCGAACGACCACCCTTTGGGTCTGGATGAGATCGAACCGCGCACGTTCTCCTTCAACGCTCCCTACGGGTCCTGCCCGGAATGTTCCGGTCTGGGCGCAAAGCAAGAGGTCGACGCTGAGCTGATCATCCCCGACCAGGAGGTCTCCCTAGCTGACGGTGCTGTGGTTGTTTGGCGCGCGAACAACAAGTACTACCAGCGCTCACTTGAAGGTCTGGCGAAAAAGCTTGACTTCGACATGAACACGCCCTGGAAAGACCTGCCTAAAGAGGCACAAGACGCGGTGCTGTACGGCCTGGACCACAAGATCCATGTCCGCTACCGCAACCGTTGGGGCCGTGAGCGCGCCTACTCGACGGGGTTTGAGGGTGCGGTCGCGTTTGTTGAACGCAGGATAAAGGAATCTGAATCCTCGTTCGTAAAAGACAGGCTGCAAGGCTACCTGAGAGAAGTGCCGTGTCCGTCATGCTCCGGTGCGCGGCTTCGCCCCGAAGTGCTCGCGGTAAAGGTCGCGGGGAAAAACATTGCCGAGGTGTCGGAAGCATCAATCGGCGAAACCCGGGATTTCATCGCTAACCTGAAGCTGGAGGGGCGCGACGCGCAGATCGCGGGACCCATCCTTCAAGAGATCAATGCTCGCTTGAAGTTCCTAGTGGACGTCGGCTTGGACTACCTGACGCTGGCGCGAGGCGCCGGGACCCTGTCGGGTGGGGAGGCCCAACGCATTCGATTAGCGACACAGATCGGATCCGGGTTGGTCGGGGTCCTGTACGTGCTGGACGAACCCTCCATCGGCTTGCACCAGCGCGACAACAAGCGACTGATCGGGACCTTGGAGCACCTGCGCGACCTGGGCAACACGCTCATCGTGGTGGAGCATGACGAGGAGACGATGGACGCCGCTGACTGGGTCGTCGACATCGGCCCTGGCGCAGGGGAGTCCGGGGGAGAGATTGTCTATTCTGGCCCGCTTCAAGGCCTCCTGAAGGAAAAGGACTCTGTCACCGGCCAGTACCTGTCCGGCGAAAAAAAGATAGACGTTCCGGAGCAACGCCGGGGCGTCGACCCTGGGCGCCAGCTGACGGTCAAGGGAGCGCGGGAAAACAACCTGCAGAACATCACTGTGCAGTTCCCACTAGGTACTCTCACAGCGATTACCGGTGTCTCTGGATCTGGCAAGTCGACTCTGGTGAACCAAATCCTCTATCGCTCCCTAGCGAACAGGTTGAACAAGGCTCGGCAGGTCCCTGGCAGGCACCATTCGGTGCAGGGCAGTGAACACCTAGATAAGATCGTCCACGTCGACCAGTCCCCAATCGGGCGGACCCCCCGGTCGAACCCCGCGACGTACACGGGGGTTTGGGACCACGTTCGCGCTCTGTTCGCCGACACAAACGAAGCGAAAGTTCGTGGATACACCCCGGGACGCTTCTCCTTCAACGTGAAGGGCGGAAGGTGCGAAGCCTGTAAAGGTGACGGCACCATCAAGATAGAGATGAACTTCCTGCCTGACGTCTACGTGCCTTGTGAAGTCTGTGAAGGCGCACGCTACAACCGGGAAACGCTAGAGATCCTGTACCGCGGCAAGTCTGTTGCTGACATTCTGAACATGCCAATATCGGAGGCCGCAGAGTTTTTTCAGGCGATCCCTAGGATCGCGCGCCACCTGAACACCCTTGTTGAAGTTGGCCTTGGGTACGTTCGGCTAGGCCAATCGGCGACGACACTTTCTGGGGGTGAAGCACAGAGGGTAAAGCTCGCTTCAGAGCTGCACAAGCGGTCCAACGGTCGCACCATTTACGTGCTTGACGAACCCACGACAGGGCTGCACTTTGAGGACATCCGAAAGCTGCTCCTGGTCCTGCAAGGCCTGGTTGACAAGGGCAACACCGTGCTTGTGATTGAGCACAACCTTGACGTCATAAAGAACGCGGACTGGGTTATAGACATGGGGCCGGGTGGGGGATCCCACGGCGGCAAGGTGATAGCACAAGGGACTCCGGAACAGGTCGCGACCCAGGAAGACTCTTGGACAGGGCACTACCTAGCGGAGTCTCTTGGGCTGGAGAAAGCGCAGGCGTCCTAGCCGCCCGCTGGGGGCGCGCCCTTTCCAGGGTCGGAGTTGATGGAACCACCGACAGCTGAGAGCTCCTGTTCGTTCATGTTGTAGAGCTCCTTGATCTGGTCCTTGAAATCGTGGAGCACCTTCTGCCGTTTCAGTTTCAAGGAAGAAGTTAGGTAGGCGTTTTCCACCTTGAACTCCACTGGCAGTATCACGTAGCGGCGGATGGATTCCGCGCGGGAGACCGCCCGGTTGGCTCGCCGAATAGCGCGCTCAATCGAGTGTTTCACTTCAGGCATCTCAATGGCTCGCTGGACACTGACCACATCTAATCCTTTGTTCCGCAGCCACACCGGCAGCATCTCAGGGTCTAGGGTTACAAGCGCTGCGATGTAGGGTTCGGCGTCTCCAACAACCACGACCTGAGAAATGAGCGGGTGGGTTGAGAGGGAGTCTTGCAGGATTTCCGGAGAAACGTTCTTTCCCCCGGCAGTGACGATCAGTTCTTTTTTGCGCCCAGTGATGCTTAGCCGGCCGTCGCTATCGATCGACCCGAGGTCACCCGTGTGGAACCAGCCGTCCTTGAAGGACTCAGCTGTTGCTCCGGGCAGGTTGTGGTATCCGGGGGAGACGGACACGCCCCGCAAAAGAAGCTCGCCGTCTTCAGCGATCTTCATCGAGTTACCAGGCCACAGGTACCCGACCGAATCGGGTGGGTTGTCGCCGGGCCTTTGAACGGTGATCGGCCCGGTTGTTTCAGAGAGCCCGTAGCCCTGAAGCAGGTCAATGCCAAGTCCGCGGTAGAAGTTCGCAAGGTCAACAGAGAGCGGCGCACCCCCGCAAATGATGGTGCGGAGGTTCGGGCCCAGGATGGCCCGCACCTTTCGTAGCACCAACACGTTTGCAACTTTGTGGTTGGCGCGTAGCCGAGCCGAGGGGCGATCCGAGGTCCTTGGCAGCGACTCTTGCTCCGTTGAGCTGGGGAAGGTGGGGGCTGGGCTCGATTCGCTCTGCCTAGGGAACGCCGTCGCTTCCGACATTTCCCTAGCCTTCTGGGCCGACCACGCAAAGATTTTCCGCTTAACGCCGCCGCCGGACTTCTGCGCCGCGGTGTTATAGACCTTCTCAAGCACCCTGGGGACCGCCAGCATCATGGTGGGCTTGAACGTCTCTATGTCGCCCACCAGGTTACGTATGTCAGGAGAGAACCCGAGTCTGCCCTCGCCGATCAGGATCCCGTACATGACGAAGCGTGCCAGCACATGGGCGACGGGCAGGAACAAAAGAGTGCGTCCTCTGGGGTCGCCGATGACGTCCGGGAGGATGTCGTATGACTGCAAGACGGATTCGACGAAGTTGCTTTGCGTCAACACCACGCCCTTGGGCATCCCCGTCGTGCCTGACGTGTAGATGATCGTCGCGATATCCGTCAGAGTCAGCTGGTCACGCAGCTGGTCAACTGTTGCGGGCGGAACCTCGCGCCCAGCCGCCGTGATGTAAAGCTCCCCGCCGCTGTCCAAAGCGATGATTTCGCGCACCCTGCGCGTCTTGACGGTTTGGACCATCTCCGCTTGGAGAGATGACTGAGCGATCACGAGCGAGACGCCAGCGTCCTTCAGAATGTGTCCGATTTGCGAGGCAGAATCGGTTTCGTAGATGGGGACGGTAACGCCCCCTACGCTGAGCACCGCGATGTCCAGAGCAGCCCACTCATAGCTGGTCGGTGCAAGGATCGCTACCCGGTCGCCGGGGCGAACCCCAAGAGCGTAGAAACCACGTGAAAGATCCTCAATGTAGTTCACAAACTCGGCTGCCCGGACTTCGTGCCAGGCCCCACCAACCCTGCGTTCAATGATGACCTGGTTTGGGTTGCGTTCGGCACGGTCGAAGATCAGCTTGGGGACGCTCAGGTCCGAGCTGACTCTGATGACCGCGGGATTCTTCCAACTTCCGTCTCTGCCTTGATACACGTGGTTGTCCCTGCCTTCGGCTTTTGTCTCGCCAACCCTACCGGGGTAGCGAAGGGGCCTCAAAACGAGTCTATGCAGGGACAACGTTCTGTCCACGACCGCCATAGAGCGCTTCGATGTCCTCCTGGAAATCTCTGAGTACTTTGCCGCGCCGCAACTTGAGGGACGGTGTGAGGTAGCCATTTTCTACGGTAAAGGAAGCGTTGAGGATCCCGAAGCGCCGAATCGATTCGGCCCTGGAGACCGCACTGTTCGCACGACGGATTGCTCGCGACAAGGACCTTTGGACTTCTGGTAGATCCAGTGCGGTGACCGGGTCGACGACTTCAAGTCCCTTGTTGGAAAGCCAAAGGGGTAGCATTTCAGGGTCCAAAGTGATGAGCGCGGCAACGTAGGGTTTCGCGTCTCCCACCACCACGACGTGACCTATCAGAGGGTGAGTGATCAGGCGTTCTTCGAGGGCCTCCGGGGAGACGTTCTTGCCACCCGCGGTGACGATGATCCCCTTTTTGCGTCCCGTGATCCGCAGCTGTCCGTCCTGGTCCAGCTCGCCGATGTCCCCGGTCTTAAACCAGCCGTCCTCGAACGATTCGGCTGTCTCCAAAGGCAGGTTGTGGTAACCCATGAAGACCGATTCGCCTCGCAGAAGAACCTCGCCATCCGCTCCGATTTTTACTTCATTCAGTGGGAGGACCGGACCGACTGTCCCGGCGGGGGTGTTCGAGGGACGTTGGACTGTAACGGGTCCGGTGGATTCTGACAGGCCGTAGCCTTGCAAGACATCCAGGTCCAGTCCCCGGAAGAACTGCGCCAAGTCGCCCGCCAGCGGCGCACCACCAGACACCACGTGTTTGAGGTTCTTGCCCAAGGCAGCCCGCACTTTCTGCAGCACCAGCTTGTCTGCCAAGAAGTAGGAGGGTGGGCGCTTGGCATCCAGGGAGGTCTCCCTCGCGGACCCGAAACATCTTGCGGTTTTCGCCGCCCAACCAAACAGCTTCGCCTTAACTCCGCCGCCCGCCTTCGCCTGCGCGGCGTTGTAGACCTTCTCTAGAACGCGTGGCACCACCAGGAGTGCAGTGGGTTGAAATGAGGCGATGTCAGAGACCAGGTTCTTGGTGTCTGGGGAGAAGCCCACCCGTCCCGCACCGGTTGCCAGCCCGTGCATAACGAAGCGAGCCAGCACGTGGGCCAAGGGAAGGAAAAGTAGGATTCTAGTTTCCGGGTCCAGAGCGATCTCAGGAAGCTCTAGCTGGACGGCGGCGGTTGTCGCCACGAAGTTCCGGTGAGACAGAGCAACGCCCTTTGGGGTCCCGGTCGTCCCAGACGTGTAGATGATCGTTGCAAGGTCGTCGATGTGCATCTCTTTCTGCACGTCGGTGACAGCAACGGGCGCTACCAGGCGGGCACGGGACTGCAGAACGCGTTCTCCACCCTGGTCAAGACAGAGAATCTCTCTGAGCTCTTCTGGTGCAACCGACTCGATGAGGTCCGCTTGCTGAGTGGTTTCCGCTATTGCCAGGACGACCGCTGCGTCCGTCAGGATGTGTCGGATTTGCTTCGCCGAGTCGGATTCGTAGATGGGCACCGTCACGGCGCCGACAGACAGGATTGCTAGGTCCAGCACCATCCAGCGGTACGAGTTCGCTGCAAGCAGCGCGACGCTTTGTCCCTTTTCAACGCCCATGCCGATAAGGCCGCGCGCAGTCACTTCCACTTCAGCCAGGAACTCCTCGATTGATACGGGCCTCCAGCCCCCGAGTTCACTTCGCCTCTCCGCAACCACTGTGTTTGGGCGGACCTGAGCTCGGTGCTTGTACATCCCGGGGATGGTCATCGCTTCTGCGATCGGGGGGATCCCTGCAAGGGTCTCTGCAGAAACCCCTTCGGAGTCAAGCTCCAGGAGAGTCTTCCCAAACTCGATCCTTGGTTCGACTTCCACTTCGGTCACGCCCTTGGTGAAACGCCTTTTGGCCATGGGGCTCCAATCAGAGTCTTTCGTCGCGGCTACTGCCGGGGCAATAGTACAAAGTTTGAAGGACTGTTGTTCGCGCAGGGCGAGGTTTGGTCGAGGTGTTGCTCACAGCTCGCAGAGTGCAAGAAGGATAGGTTTGCACTGTCCTTGCTGTCGGGGAGAGGGGCCTGTCTTGTCTACTGGCCCATCGTGGCGCCCGGCAACGTCCGACATCCCACGCAGCCCTGGCGTATACCGTTTCCGCGACGAACAGGGACGGGTGATTTACGTTGGCAAGGCCAAGAACCTGCGTTCCAGGCTCACTAACTACTTCCAAGACCCTGCGGTGCTACACCCGCGCACAGCGCAAATGGTTTCCCAGGCGCGGTCTGTTCAGTGGACGGTCGTAGGGTCGGAAATCGAGGCGTTGACACTGGAGTTCCAGTGGATCAAGCAGTTCGATCCCTACTTCAACGTCATGTACCGGGACGACAAGTCATATCCCTACCTCTCCGTGTCGATGGGGGAGAAGTACCCACGGGTGTCCATCTCAAGGGATGCGAAGAAGAAAGGCACCAGGTACTTCGGGCCCTACACCAAGGTCTGGGCTATCCGGGAGACGATCGACCTCCTGCTTCCGTCATTTCCCATGCGTTCCTGCAGTGCGGGGGTTTTTCGGCGCGCTGAAGCCCAGGGCCGGCCGTGCCTGCTCGGCTACATCAACAGGTGCAGCGCACCGTGCGTCGGACGCGTCACCGAAGAACAGCATCGCGAGATCGCCGAGCAGCTCTGCGAGTTCATGGACGGTGACACGGGGCGCTTCATAGCCAAGCTTGACTCGGAGATGAAGGAGGCCGCTGCTGACCTCGACTTCGAGCTTGCTGCGAGAAGGCGGGACGAACTAGACGCGCTAGTCAAAGTTGCTGAGAAGAACACGTTGGCGCTCCCCGCAGACGTCGACGCTGACTTTTTCGCGATGGTTGCTGACGACCTGGAGGCGGCCGTCCACGCGTTTTACGTCAGGGCTGGGCGCATCCGCGGGACGCGCGGCTGGGTCATAGAACGCGCAGACGACCGCAGCGAAGCTGAGCTTATGACTGACTTACTTGAGCAGGTCTACCTTGAACGCTCCCAGATGTCAGGCGCGTCCAGAGCCCGCGTGACGCCTGCCAAGTCGGTTGATGACGTCACACACATGGCGACCGAAGCCGTCCCTCCTTCGGTGCTGGTGTCGGTCTTACCTGCGAGGGAGCGCGAACTGCAGAATGTGCTGCGGGAACTGGCAGGTGCGGCAGTCAAAGTTTCCGTCCCAAAACGGGGACAAAAGGCTCACCTGATGGAGACGGTCCGCGCAAACGCTGAGCATGCGTTGAAGCTCCACAAGACGAAGAAAGCAGGGGACCTAACGCAGCGTGCTTTGGCACTCGAGGGCCTAATGGAGGCGTTTGATCTGGAGACTGCTCCCCTCCGCATAGAGTGCTTCGACATCTCCCACACAGCGGGGCAGCAGAAGGTGGCGTCCATGGTCGTCTTTGAAGACGGGGTGCCACGGAAGAACGCTTACAGGACCTTCAACATAGTGGGAGAGGACGGCGGTAACCAGGACGACACCGCGGCAATGTCTGAGGTCCTAAGGCGTCGTTTCAAGCGGCTTGGTGCGAAGCAGCAGGGGCGGGAGCTGGAACCGGATGAGGAGGACAAGGACGCGCTCACCTCGGGCGCGATCGACCCTGACACGGGCAAACCCCGCCGTTTCGCCTACGACCCAGAGCTTGTCGTTGTTGACGGTGGGCCGGCTCAAGTGAACGCGGCCCGCCAAGCGCTCCTGGACGTGGGCGCAACCGTCCCCGTTATCGGTCTTGCGAAACGGCTAGAGGAGGTCTGGCTACCGCAAAACCGCTACCCGGTGATCCTGCCCCGGACGTCGCCGGCACTCTACCTGTTGCAACACCTGAGGGATGAATCTCACCGCTTTGCGATTTCGGCTCACAGAAAGAAACGCACCAAGGCTCAAACCAGCTCTGTTCTGGACCAGGTTCCCGGGCTTGGACCGGCCAGGCAGAAGGCTTTGCTCAGAAAGTTTGGGTCGGTCAAAAGGCTGCGTGAAGCTAGCCTGGAAGACATCCAGCAGGTCCCAGGCTTTGGTCCGGCGTTCGCAAAACGCGTTCACGAACACCTGCAAGAATCTGCGCCGGAACAGAGGCCCAGCTGATGCTTCTTCGACCCGGACACTGCCGGGGTGGCATGCTTGGGGCATGGGTGAAAACAAACGACGATTAGCGAAAGGTCCGCTGACTGCGCCAACCGGCGTGCCGGCTCTGAAACACATCGCAGCAAGTGAGGCTGCGCCGCAAGTGCCTGTCTCCCCAAACGAGATCCTCATCGTTACGGGCCGTTCTGGGGCGGGACGGTCCCAGGCGGCAAACGCTCTTGAGGACCATGGCTGGTACGTCGTTGACAACCTTCCACCCGCGATGCTGCTGACCCTCGCAGGGATGATGACCAGTCACGGCGAAGGTGTCAACAAGCTCGCAGCGGTCGTAGACGTCAGGGGGCGCGAGTTCTTCCATTCGCTGGAAGACACGCTCATCGAACTGCGTGACCACAGGGTGCCTTACCGCATTATCTTCCTTGATGCGGACGACGAATGCTTGGTCCGCAGGTACGAAGCGAATAGAAGGCGTCACCCGCTGCAGCGGGGCGGCACCCTTTTGGACGGACTCAACGCGGAGCGTGCCCTGCTCGCTCCTTTGCGGGACCGCGCGGACGAACTAATCGACACCTCGAACATGTCAATCCACGATCTGGCGCGGTACATGCGCGACGTCGTCGTGGGGAGAGACAAGTCGGAAGGCAAAGTGACCGTCCAATCTTTTGGTTTCAAACACGGCCCACCACTGGACGCCGACCACGTTTTGGATGTCAGATTCGTTGAAAACCCTTACTGGGTTGAAGAGCTGCGTGAAAAGACCGGCAGAGACCCTGAAGTTTCGGAGTACGTGCTTAGCCGGCCAGGAGTCTCAGATCTTGTGGACAGGTACTCGCAGCTGGTACTGGACACCCTCCCCGGGTACCGGCGGGAACTCAAACAGCACGTCACTGTGGCTGTCGGGTGTACCGGGGGAAGACACCGGAGCGTGGCGGTGGCGGAGAAGATTGCGAACAACCTGCGGGACGCGGGCGTCGGTGTCCACGTCCTGCACCGAGATTCGGGGCGCAAATGAACGATCCCGCTAGTAGGACCCCCGCCACTGAGCCGGGCTTGAAGGTTGTCGCGTTCGGCGGGGGCCACGGTCTTTCTGCGACGCTGCGCTCCTTGCGACACATCACCCACGGGCTCACTGCGGTTGTCACGGTGGCTGATGACGGTGGTTCCTCGGGCCGCATCCGCGCTGAAGCGGACGCGCTTCCGCCGGGAGACTTGCGAATGGCGCTTGTCGCGCTCTGCGACGAATCGGATTGGGGGCTGACGTGGCGTGACCTCATGCAACAGCGGCTAGAAACCGACGGTCCACTGAACGACCACGCCCTCGGAAACCTGCTGATTCTGGGTCTTTGGCAAATGTTTGACGACCCTGTCGCCGGCCTAGACGGGGTTGCTAGGCTGCTGGACTCTCATGGGCGGGTGCTCCCCATGAGCCTCACTCCACTGCACATTGAGGCGGACGTGCTTGTTGGGGAAGAATCGAAGCTAGTCCGAGGCCAGGCTTCGGTTGCCCTTGCTGAGGGCGAGATCTTGGACCTGCGGGTTTCCCCAAGTAACGCCCCCGTGCCCCCGGACGCCATTGAAGCGATAGGTGGGGCAGACTGGATAGTGCTGGGGCCCGGCTCCTGGTTCACATCGGTGATCCCGCACCTCATGATTGACGACCTGCGGCGGGCTATCGTGACCACTGAGGCGCACAGGGCGCTTGTCCTAAACTTGACCTTGCAGGAATCGGAGACACAGTCGATGTCTTCGGCCGACCTGGTCCGTGCAGTGCGCGACGCAGCCCCTGACCTGAAGCTAGACGTAGTGATCGCTGACCCCACGTCTGTGGACGACGTCGATGAACTCATGGAAGTTAGCGCTGAGCTTGGAGCCCGCGTCTTGCTCCGGCAGGTGCATTCCGCTTCGGACCCCACGGTGCACGACTCTCTGCGCCTTGCGGCAGCGCTTCGTGACGCCTTCGATGGCTACCTTGCTGAGGTTGGTAAAACAGAGCAGTGGCTCGCGTAGCACTCCCTGCACCGCGAACTGAGACAGAGATAGACGGAGGAAACATTGTCCTTAACCGGTGAGCTAAAAGAGGAACTTGCGCGTCAAGCACCAAGGTCCGTTGCGGAAGCACGCGCGGAATGCTCGGTGATGCTGCGTTTCTCTGGAGGCCTCCACATCGTGGGAGGACGCATCCTGGTCGAAGCCGAAGTGGACAACGAAACCGTCGCGAAACGGCTGCAGACTTTCCTGGAGAAGCTGTACCGCGTCGAATGCCAGGTCATCATTGTTTCCGGCGGGGCGCTCAGAAAAGGGGACCGCTACGTGGTCCGGGTCGTTAAGGACGCTGACGCTTTGGCGCGCGCTACGGGCCTTATTGATTCTGCTGGCAGGCCACTTCGGGGTCTCCCACCAGCCATCGTCGGTGGCGGACCCGGCGAGGCAGCGGCTGCCTGGCGCGGTGCTTTCTTGGCGCGGGGCTCTCTGGTTGAACCCGGGCGGTCGTCAGCGCTTGAAGTCACCTGTCCGGGACCTGAAACAGCCCTGGCACTGGTCGGCTGCGCTAGACGGCTCGGTGCAATTGCGAAGAGCCGTGACGTCAGGGGAACAGCGCGGGTGACAGTGCGGGACGCCGACGCGATCGCGACCCTTCTAGAGGCACTTCAGGCGAACTCCACTCACGCAAAGTGGATGGTTCAGAAGGAAAAGAGGGAAGCCCGCGGGAGCGCGAACCGCCTCGCCAACTTTGACGACGCGAACCTGCGGCGCTCAGCCCAGGCTGCGGTGGCGGCCGGCGCGAAGGTTGAACGAGCCTTCGAAATCTTGGGTGACGAGGTCCCGGACCACCTGCGCGAAGCTGGCGAGCTGCGGGTGCAGCACAAGCAGGATTCCTTGGAAGAGCTGGGGCAGAAGTCCAATCCGCCGCTGACTAAGGACGCCGTTGCTGGCCGCATTCGCAGGCTCTTGGCACTCGCCGACAAGGTTGCAGAAGAGCGCGGAATCCCTGGGACTGAAGCTGCTATCACGCCTGACCTAATGGAGGAGTAGCAGGCTGCAGGCTGGGTGCATTTGGTCGCTGCCGGGTGTAAAATGAGCCTGCTTGGCCTCAAGTGGCCAACACGATTCGTCGTGTAATCAAGAAACCGAAGTGCCAAAGGCACATCAGGAGGACATAGTGACCATTCGCGTAGGCATCAATGGCTTCGGCCGCATTGGCCGGAACTTCTACCGAGCTATCAAAGTGCAGGGTGCGAACATCGAAGTCGTTGCAGTGAATGACTTGACGGACCCGAAGACCCTGGCTCACCTGCTGAAGCATGACTCGGTGCTGGGCAACCTGGACGCAGACGTGACCTACACGGATGACTCCATCACAGTTGACGGCCACGAAATCAAGGTCTACGCAGAGCGCGACCCCAAGAACATTCCCTGGGGCGCAAACAACGTAGACATCGTGATCGAATCGACCGGTTTCTTCACGGACGCTGAAGCCGCACAGGCTCACATTGACGGCGGTGCGAAGAAGGTCATCATCTCTGCCCCCGCCAAGAATGCGGACGCAACGTTCGTTGTGGGCGTGAACGAACAGGACTACAACCCGGAGACCGACAACATCATCTCCAACGCGTCCTGCACCACGAACTGCCTGGCGCCGCTTGCCATGGTCCTAAACGATGCCTTCGGCATCGAGCGTGGCCTCATGACCACCATCCACGCTTACACGG
>CAYFUU010000020.1:17674-27259 GCA_964346595.1 uncultured Actinomyces sp. | reverse complement strand
GACTCACAGCACCGGGCATGGCAGACTGATCTCCAAGCCGAAGGTGCGACCTACTTTCGCGGCTCAGAAGCACAGTCGCTCCGACCGGCTCCGGCCCTTGGTAGGGCACAGCACCAGCGTGCATGTTCCCGGCGGGCCGAGCGTTTCTGGGATTACGGAAGGAGTAACGGTGTCTAGGGTAACGGCAACAACAAGGAAACCCAGCGGGGTCGTCGCGGCAATGGTCTTCGCCATTGCGCTCACGCTTGGCCTAGCCGGCTGCGGCGGCGACAAGGCAGCCTCGGAGCAAGACTTCGTAGGCGTCTGGGAAATCGAAGCGATGGAAGGCGAAGAAGGCGTCAGTAGCGACGACCTCGATTTGCTCAAGGAACTGGGCTACAACGTCTACCTCACCCTTGCTGAAGACGGCGAAGTGCTTTTCGACTTCGTCGAAGAGTCTGAAACAGGGACATGGAAGTACCTGGGTGACGGCAAAGCAGAAATCACGATGGGAGAAGACTCTGTTGAAGCAACCATCGAAGGAAAGAAGCTCAAGATTGTACAACCGGACGTAACAATGACGTTCTTCAAGGTCAGCGACTCCACCGACGCCACTGATGAAGAGGCTACGGATGAAGCAGAAGACGCCACTGACGGTGAAGCTGGGGACGGCCCAGAAGAAGCTGCGCCCTCCGGGGGCGGCATCCAAGCCGTCATCGGTCAGCCGTTCGGTGACAAGTACGTCGAGATCACGGTGAACGAAATCGCGGAGAACTCATTCGGAGATGTCGGGTACGAGCTCACCGTCAAGAACCTGACCGACAAAGACATCATCGTCACCTCAGTCGAAGAGTCCTTCACCGTCGACGGCGTGGTTCTAGACCCCTTCATCTACGGCACCCTCGACGCCGGTGCTTCGTCGGACGAGTTCCTGTACTTCAGTGAGGACGAGGTCGCGTCCACAGACGGGCTCATCGATGTGAGAGGGACCTTCAGGATCCTCAATGCAGAGAACTTCGACACCCTCTCAGAGTTCGAGGTGTCGTTCCCCGCACCATAGGGGGCGGGACAGCTGAGTGTCCGGGCCTTCAGGCCCGGACACCCAGCCCTCCTCTTGTTGAGGGGACTCTGACGCGTTCAGCCTCAGGAGTTCAGGCGCCAAAGCCGCCACTCATAGGGCGCCAGCTTTGAGCGCATCGGGCGCCCATCCATGGCAGTCGCTTCGCTACTAACACCCATTTGCGAGGAGTCGCAGCCCCCGCCGGCCGGGTCTGGCACGCTGTCTCTCCCAGCATTCGCTGGGTCATCCGGCCTGCCGCCCGGCGCGGCCCGAAGGTTTGACTGAACCAGGTCCGCGTCCAACACGAGTGCAAGCGACACAAGGTCACCGCTCAGCTCTAGCGGGAGCTCGGTGAGGTTCATCTGGACCACGAACTCGCCCCGTCTATAGGCCCAGTAGTTCGGAACCTCGCCATCCAGAAACTCCATGTCTGCGTAAACGAAGTCCGCGTTCTGGTCGCGCCAGTGGAGCAGAGCGCGGTAGAAACTAAGCACCGAGTTCGGGTCGGCAGACTCAGCGAGCACAGAGTGCTTAGCGTAGTCTCCGTCGCCCTCAATCCATGGCGTCACCGTTGAGAAACCCCCGAAGTCACTGGAGTCCCACTGCATTGGCGTTCGGGCGTGATCGCGAGTCCCGGCCAAGAGCTTCTGGAAAGCCTCCCGGTCCGACATTTCCTGGCGCAGCTCCTCATAAGCATTCAGAGCTTCCACGTCGCGGAGCTCATCAATTGCAGAGAACTCCTGGTTCACCATCCCTAGTTCCTGACCCTGGAACAAGAATGGTGTCCCGCGCAAAGTCAACAGGATCCCGCCAAGCAGCTTCGAGAGCGCTGCCCGGTGTTGCGGATCAGGGTTGACCTTGGACGACATCCGTGGGTTGTCGTGGTTTTCAAAGAAGAGCGACATCCAGTATTGGCCGCGGAACTCGCCGAGTGCCTCCATGTAGTACTTCTTCAGGAAGTTCAGGTCATAGCGGTAATCATCCTGACGGACGTGTCCTGGCGTTTCTAGGTGGTCGAAGATGAACGTCAAGTCCAGTTCAGCCCGGGCGGGATCGGTGAGGAGCTTGCCAACCTCCAACCCGATCCCAGGGGTTTCCCCAACCGTGAAGATGTCCCTTTCAGCGAAGGCCTCCCGATTCAGCTCCGCCAAATGCTGGTGCAGCTTAGGGCCGTAGAAGTAGCGCTCAATCCCGGTGAAACCCATCATCTCGCCAATAACAGGGCTCCCGTCTGGGAGTTCTGGTTGCTTGGAGATGTAGTTGATGACGTCCAAACGGAACCCGTCGACCCCACGGTCCGTCCAGAACCGGACAATGTCCGCGACTTCCTTCCGAACTTTCGGGTTTTCCCAGTTCAGGTCCATCTGCTTCGAGGAGAAGAGGTGCAGCGCCCACAGATCTTGCTCTGGGTAGTGCCGCCACGCCGGTCCCGAAAAGAAAGAATCCCAGTTGTTCGGGGCAGTGCCGCCCCCTTCAGTAAAGAAGTAGTAGTCGCGGTAGGGGGAGTCCTTGTCTGCTAAAGCTCCTTGGAACCATTCGTGCTCGTCCGACGTGTGGTTTACCACCAGGTCCAAGATGACCTTCAGCCCACGTTTATGAGCTTCACGAACAAGCTCATCGAAGTCGTCTAGCGTGCCGAACTCTTCCATGACCTTGCGGTAATCGCGGATGTCGTATCCCATGTCGTCGTTCGGGGAATCGAAAATAGGAGACATCCAGAGGGCTCCCACCCCCAGGTCTTTCAGGTAGTCCAGGCGGGACGTTATCCCGGGAAGGTCGCCAATCCCGTCCCCGTTGCTGTCCTGGAACGAACGAGGGTAGATCTGGTAGACGACATCTTGCTTCCACCAATCTCGCTTAGGTTCCCCAAGTCCGGGCTCTGCCGACTGCGGGTGGGTGTTCAGCAGGTCAACTAGGTTCATCAGGAAAGCTAGGTCAACCTTGCCGAAGCTTATGTACTTGAGGGCCCCGAGGCGAAGGTTTCGCACGACCGGGTTTGTCACGACCTTGTCTGGCAAGTCCAGCTGCATCAAAATCTTGTCGATGGCGTCTTTGCCTGCGCTGTGCTTGTAGACCTGACCAATGCTGCTATCGAGGCTGTACGCCACCCTTGCCGTCCTTCCTTGCGTTTAGGTCTTTGATGATGCGCTGGTAGAACTCTGCGTCAATCTTGTAGAACTTGGCGTAAACCACGTAGCTTCCCAAAATAAGGAGTAGGGGAAGCCCTAGCATCGCTGCCTTGAAAATCATTAGGTCTGAGCCGGTGAGGACCTGGCCCGCAGGTACTTCCTGCGTGTGAGCCAGGAGAACTGTTGCGCCAACCACACCAGCCGCCAGGGCGGCCGCGAGCTTGTTGATGAACGGCTGAACCGCGAAAGTCACCGACTCATTGCGTCGTCCAAACTTCCATTGGCCGTACTCCACTGTGTCAGCGATGAACATCAGGATCAGTACTTGGATCAGTGCTTGGCCGACGAACATGAGGAAGCCAGAAACACCGACCATGACCATGCTTCCCGTAGGAGCGAAGAAGAAAGTAACGTAGCCCAGCGCAACCAGCACCATCGAACCCGTGTAGATTGTGCGTCTGCTAAACCGCTTCGTGAGAGTTGGGTAGAAGGCCATCGCGCCGATCTGGGAAACACCCAGGATCAGGGCAAAGACTGAGTACATCGCTTCGTCGCCGAACACGTACTTGAAGTAGTAGAGTCCAAGGCTGACCGTTGTCGTGTAAGCAGTGGTGAACAGGGTCATTGCGATCGCCACAGCCACTAGCTGGTCGTTCTTAAACAGGATCTCTCCGAGGTCGCGGAGGCGAGTCTTCTCTGTTTCCAGCGGGATGTTTGGGTCCTCTTTGGCGAAGATTACGGTGATCGACTGGAAGACCAGCAGTAGCGCCGCAGCCAGCATCGCCAGCAGCTGGTAAGCCTTTGTTTCGCTGCCCGTGAGGTCCGTGAGGGCCGAAGTGAGGGGAACGATTGCCACGACGATCGTGAACGCCCCCAGCGACGCAAAGATACGTGCGAGGGCTCCGATCTTGTCGCGTTGCTGCTGGGATTGGGAGAGCGCCGGCATCATTGACCAGTAACCAACGTCGTTCGCGGTGAACGCCAGGCCGTACGCCAGGTAGATAGCAGTGAATAGCCAGATGAACTGCGTTCCAGACAGTCCAAAATCGGTGAAGAGAAGGACCAGGATCACGGCCGTGAGAAGCGCCCCCGTAACGATCCACGGCTTGAACTTCCCCCACCTTGTGCGGGTGTTGTCGATGAACAAACCCACTATAGGGTCGTTCAGTGCATCGAAAATCCGTGCTGCAACAACGACGCCCGTGACGGCCGCGAGCGTTGAGCCCGTGATCCGGACGACGTCGGTCAGGTAGAACATGAGGTACATCGCGACCAGCGTGTAGCTGAAGTCCCGCCCGAAAGTACCTAGCCCAAAGGCGTACCGATTGACTCGGTCCTGTCTGGTCGGAGTGAATCCGCCGTTTACGTCTGAGTCCATTTCCGCACCTTTGCGTTAGTCTTTTTACTTTTGTGTCAGCTTCTTCTATTCCGGAGCGCCCGAAGGGCACAGTTCCCAGAATGCCGCGTACGCGTCGGTCATTTCGAGGTAGGCCCCTACTGCTGCTTCTTCGTCGCCTTCCGCTGCCGCAACCAGGCCCTGCTTCTGCAACTCCGCGATTGGCGCCCAAACTTCCGCGACCTGTGGGTTCGTGACCTCTGTGCTTAGGCGGTCCAGGTATCGGAGGGCAGTGTCAACCATTTCCTGCACGTCTTCTTCGCCATCCCCGCCTTGCTGGAGGTCGACAGCAAGATCTTCCATTGAGGTCTCGATGAGCGCGCACGCCGTTTCCACGCTTTGCTCAGGCGCATCACCCGCTGTGGGTGATGAAGAGCAAGCACCCAGCAGGAAAACTAAGCAAAGAGTAGTTACAAGGGCGATTTTCTTAGCCATCAGTTCTCCGCATCAGGGGCTTTCGTTCGTCCGTTCCAAGAGACTTCGTGCGCTCAGCTTACGCGTGATTACCCTCGGCCTAAGGTCCCGTGGCTGAGACGGCCTCGGCTGGCGGCGCTACCTCATCGATCGATTCGACAACCTGATACTGCGCAAGCAGCAGCCCCAGCGTGTTTCCCTCGATAGCTTTCCGCAGGGGTTTGGACAGTTCAATGCCCTCCTGGTCCCGCATGTACGCCATCGCTTTCAGAAGCTGACGCACGTCGTAGGTCGAGTTGTAGACCTCAGGAACGCCTCTGTCCACACCGAGAAGGGTGTAGACCGCCTCCATGGCCGTGCGGGCCGAGTATTCCGTCGTAAAGATGCAGTCGCGAGATGTTTCCGCAAACTGTCCAATGAATGCAAAGTTCTTCGCACCTTCCGGGACCACCTTCGGACGGTCCGTCCCGTCGCGGGGGAGGAAGAAGGATGTCACGAAGGGCATCATGCAAGGCAGCGAGATCACACCCTTTGATGCCAGTTCGGGAATCAACTCTGGGTCCGCGCCCAGGTGGTAGAGCCACTCGCTTGCGATTTCCTCGCCCGTGCAGTCCCTCATCGGCTTCTTAACGTAGTCCCCGGGCTTGTCAGTGAAGAGGGAATAGAGCCAAACTACGGTCTGATCGTCGGGTTGGTCTGGGAAGTGCGGTTGGCGGTTCACTGTCCAAGACAGCAGCCAGCTGGAATCCTTGACGGTGACGACCCCGCCGGTCACCACTTTCCCGGTGTTAGTGTCCCGCTTCGCGATCTTCTTGATGTAGTCCCGAATCCGGTCGTCTTTGACGGTGAGGGTCGCCGATTCCCACTGCGATTCCTCAGGATGGGTGCAGAAGTTGTCGGGGTTCCCGAACGAGGGATCCTGTGCTGCGATCTGGCGCCAGAGCCACCAAGACCCGCCTTGGTGCACCTCCCCATCAAACTTTGCGGGGGTGTGGTGGTCTCCCCAAGAAGAGTTCTCAACAAGCGAGCCGTTGGTGATAAAGACCAGGTCGTTCTTGGTAAGGGGAACCGTTTTTTCTTTACCTTTCTTCAGGTAGGTGAGGCTGGTTGCGACCTTGGAGTCCTTGTCGATCTTGAACTGGACGTCAATGACTTTAGCTTTCTTCTTGATGCGCACTCCTTGCGACTTAAGCCAGTTCACCAGGGGGAGCACCAGGGAGTCGTACTGGTTGTACTTTGTGAACTTCAGCGCAGACATGTCGGGGAGTCCGCCAAGGTGGTGGATGAAGCGCTGCACATAGAGCTTCATCTCTAGAGCGGAATGCCATTCTTCAAACGCGAACATGGTGCGCCAATAGAGCCAGAAGTTGGATTTGAGGAAGTCTTTCGACATCACCTGCGCAATGGTCTTGTCGTAAAGGTCCTCGGGGAGCGCCATGAGCAGTTTGCTCATGTTTTTTTGAGCTTTCTCAGTGAGGCCAAAAAGGTTGTTGGTGCCACCGTCTTTCCCGCGTTTGCGGGTGGTGCGCATCATTGAGTAGTTCGGGT
This sequence comes from uncultured Actinomyces sp., assembly GCA_964346595.1. Classification (GTDB taxonomy): domain Bacteria; phylum Actinomycetota; class Actinomycetes; order Actinomycetales; family Actinomycetaceae; genus Scrofimicrobium. The sequence continues at coordinate 20,733 of CAYFUU010000020.1, read as the reverse complement.
CTTTCTTGTTGAGCCAGTAGAACTCATCTAGAACGGAGCCGTCGACCTCTAGGGAGGGGATTGAGCGGTACAGGTCCCATAGGCATTCGAAGTGGTTTTCCATTTCGCGGCCGCCGCGGATCTTCCATCCGGTTTCAGCGTTCCCGCTACCGTCAAGGGCCCCACCAAGGTTCTTCGACGCCTCAAAGATGGTGATGTTCTTCGGATCCATCCCTCCGTCGCGGATTAGGAACGCAGCAGTCGTAAGGGAAGCCAGGCCTCCACCAACCAGCCAAGCTCTCTTGTTCTCTACCCCCTCCGGCTTTTCCGGCCTTGCAAACGCCTCGTAGTTTCCGTGCGAGTAGTACATGCACCTATCCTCAGGGGGAGCTTCAATATCTGTTTGGAAGGACGCGCCTTCAGTGCAAACCCTAACCGGTCACGGCCTGCGCGGCGTCTGGCGTGCACTGGTGGACGTCCTAGCCGCGGTGACCGCCCGGCTTGCGACAGGTTTTGCAGTCGCCTACGGGGGCCTGCTGCGTGGGAAGAGCGCGAGCATCGCAGTGAGGTTTGAAGACTCTAAGAACCCTGGGAACACTGCCAAGAAGAGCGTTCCACTACGCGTCTTCTGGAGACTCCCGAAGTGGGCCTACCCCCGCGGTGGGGTGTGCGTTGGTAGCGTGTTCCTGACGGGTCCCAAACCAAGCGCCAAGGTGGTCCAGCACGAAGCCAGGCACGCGTTGCAGTGGAGACGCTACGGCCTGGCTATGCCTATTCTCTATTGGCTTGCTGGTAGCGACCCCTTCACTAACCGTTTTGAGGTTGAAGCTGGGCTGCGTGACGGCGGGTATCTGCGCTAGGGGCCGGTGGGCAAGTAACATTGAACCCGTAGCAGGGCAGGAGCCTTCCAAGCCCTGCAAGTTCATGAATTCTTGAGATGGGGAACTGTGGCCGATTACAAACGGGGACAATCAGGCGGGTCTGACAAAGGCCGCGGCCAGGGGCGTGGCGACCGCAAGTCGTATGGTCAGGGGGACCGTAAGGACTCTCGTGGCGGGCGCCGGGATGACCGGAGGTCCTACGGTCGCGATGATCGAAAGTCTTCCGGTCGCGACGACCGGAAATCCTATGGGCGCGATGACCGCAAGTCTTTCGGTCGTAGCGATCGTCGGGATGACCGCAAATCTGGTGGGCGCGACGATCGCAGGGACTCTCGTGGGGGAGACCGCAGATCTCTTGGTCGCGATGATAGGCGAGGCCCCAAGAGACAAGACAACAAGCCTCACACCCGCGAATACAAGTCTTCCGACCCGGATGAACCGATAATCCCCGCGGGCGTGACCGCTGACCAGCTGGACAAAGACGCGGCGCAGGCTCTCAGCACCCTGGCTGGGGCGAACAGAGAAATCGTCGCCCGCCACCTGGTGATGGCCGGGCAGATGCTGGATGTTGATCCAGAGCTTGCCTACAAGCATGCCCAAGCGGCAGTGAAGCGGGCTGGGCGTGTCGACGTCGTTCGCGAGGCTGCGGCTCTCACAGCGTATGCAACCGAACGGTACGAGGAAGCGCTCCGCGAGGTGCGTGCTGTACGGCGGATGCGCGGGGATGAGTCCCTTCGCGCAGTCGAGGTCGACAGCGAACGTGGCCTTGGTCGCCCGGAACGGGCTGTCGCATTGGCCGCGGAAGCCGACCTGTCGAAGCTCTCGCTTGCCGAACAGCTAGAACTGATCATCGTAAGTGCGGGGGCCCGCGCGGACCTAGAGCAGCTTGACGCGGCGCTCCTAATCCTTGACGAGGCCGCCGCGAAGCTTCCTGAGGAGATGGATCCGCACCTGGCCGGGCGTCTTCACAGCTTCCGTGGCGACTTGCTTGAACGCCTGGGTCGGGCTGAAGAAGCCGCTGCAGCTTGGGCGCTGGTCCCAGAAGTAGAGGAACCCGTTGAGATCGTTGACCTCCAGGAGGTCCTCGATTCGGACATCATTCCAACCAAGACCCCGCTTCGCGGCTCACGTGGCGTTCTGATTGAGCAGTTCGACGGGCTCATCTTGGATCTGGATGGAGTCTGCTACGAAGGCACCAACCCGATTGAGCACGCAGCAGGCTCCCTGCAGAAGGCGTCCGAAGAGTACGTGCCGCTGGCGTTCGCAACCAATAACGCTTCACGCACCCCTGAAGAAATCGCTGAGAAGCTGGCTGGGCTTGGGATCCCCTCAGACCCAGCCCACATCATCAACTCTGCTATGAACCTGATGCCGCTTCTGAAAGAAGAGCTTGAAGAGGGTGCGAAGGTTCTAGTGATTGGCACCGACGCTCTTGTGGAACCGGTGCGGGCAGCGGGTTTCGAACCTGTGAGCCAGGCTGAAGAAGGGGTGGCCGCAGTCGTCCAAGGCTTCGGCCCTGACGTTGGTTGGACGCAGTTGTCCCAGGCTGCGTATGCGCTGAAGGCTGGCGCTCGCTACTACGCCACAAACCTGGACACGACGCTCCCAACGGAAGAGGGTCTTGCCCTTGGCAACGGCGCGCTCGTTGCAGCGGTAACCCGCGCAACGAAGCGTCGCCCTGCCTCCACTGGCAAGCCTGAGCCGGAGATCATGACGGCGGCGGCCGCGCTGATTCACGCGGAGAAGCCGCTTGCTGTTGGTGACCGCCTTGAAACGGACACTAGGGCAGCCATCGCAGCGGGGATACCTAGCATGCACGTCCTCACCGGCATTTCGAAACCCGAGGAAGTTATTCGTGCTCAGAAAGGTGAGCGTCCCGCGTACCTGGCGCTGGATCTTCGCGGACTATTCGAAGAGCACCCGAAGCCACAACACCACCGCGACGGCACCTGGACAGCAGGGAACTCTCAGCCGGTCAAACTGAGCCGCTGGGGCACCCCCTCGTTCTCTGACATCGAAGTTCGTGACGACGGGGACCCCGTTGTACTGACCCTGGACAACTACCGTGCTTACGCTGCAGCGGCGTGGGAGCAAGAAGACTCTGAGCGCCCCGTTCGGGTTCCGCCGCTGATTATCGTTGCCAACGACGACCCTGCGGGAACCGTGACGAAGCCGAACTACGTGCCCGAAGAAGAAACC
>CAYFUU010000020.1:0-17574 GCA_964346595.1 uncultured Actinomyces sp. | reverse complement strand
GAGGTTGCGGTCGTTCCGGAACCTGACGCTGGTGAAGTGGTCGTCGCCCAGCAGACCGATGCGGATGAGTGAATCTCACGAAAGCGCGGCCCGCGCTGAAGACTTGGATAAGGAGCTGCAGGAACTTCGCGAGCTAGAGGTCGACTTGCGTCGGGAGCTAGAAAGCCTGCGGGTCAGCTGAGTGGCCAGGCTTCGACTAGACGCTGAACTGGTTAGGCGCGGCCTGGCTAGCTCCAGGACCCAAGCGCAACAGCTTGTCGGGGCGGGTAAGGTCACCGTTTCCGGGATGGTGGCGTCAAAGGTGGCAACCCAGGTTGACCAGGCTTGCGCGATAGAGGTCTTAGCGGACGCTGAGCCCACCTACGTTTCAAGAGGCGCCCACAAACTGGTGGGTGCGCTTGACGCGTTCGCGGGGCTTCACCCAAGCATTGAAGGCGCCAAGTGTCTTGATGCAGGCGCGTCAACCGGCGGCTTCACTGACGTGCTGTTGCAGCGCGGTGCCGCTGAGGTTGTGGCGGTCGATGTCGGGTATGGCCAGCTGGCATGGAAACTGCGCAGCGACCCGCGCGTCGTAGCCGTGGAGCGCACAAACATCCGGACTCTTGCCCCAGAAGTCGTTGGGTCCCCGCCGTCCCTGGTGGTTGCTGACCTCTCTTTCATCTCCCTGACCCTGGTCTTGGAAAACCTGGTGCGGTGTGCGCCGGGAGCCACGATGATCCTGATGGTGAAACCCCAGTTCGAGGTCGGAAAAGGAAAAGTCGGAGCAAAAGGTGTTGTGCGGGACGCTGCACTTCGAACCGAAGCGATCTTGAAGGTTGCCCGCGCAGCAGAAGAAGCAGGGCTACAGGTCGGTGGGGTCGCCCCCTCACCGCTTCCGGGGCCCACTGGGAATGTCGAATACTTCCTACTCCTTTCCCCTCCTGGGTCTGCTGGCGCACTCACCGGCGACGCACTTGAAAACGCTGCCGAGGCAGCCGTTGCGAACGGACCCCAGGATGGGATCGCGTCCCCACCCAAGGCGGGCGCGAATAGGGTGGAAGACAGGGAGGGGAGCGGTGCACCAGTCGATTCTGCTAATCAGTCATAAGCACAGGCGAGAAATCCAGGACGCCGCCGCCCTCGCGGAAAAGGTGTCCCAAAGCCTGGGTTTCCAGTTGATAAGGGAGTTGGACCCGGAGGATCCTCCGACCATGGTGCTTGCGCTTGGCGGGGACGGCACAATCCTGGGGGCTGCTGAGGCCGCCTACGCTGCCGACGTTCCCCTGCTTGGTATCAACTTCGGGCACATGGGTTTCCTAGCCGAAACTTCGGGGGAGACATTGCCGGAAGTGCTCGAAATGGTCAAGCGAGGCGATTACTTCGTCGACCCCCGGATGACACTGAAGGTCCAAACAACCCAGCCGGGCGGGGAAGTCATTGAAGGTTGGGCGCTCAACGAAGCTGTCATCTTGCACACCGACATGGCCAGGCCCGCCGAGTTCGCGTTTGGGATTGACGGTCAAACCGTCTCAACCTACGCGGCAGACGGCATCATCTTGGCGACCCCTACCGGCTCCACCGCTTACGCGTTCTCTGCCGGGGGCCCCGTTGTTTGGCCCGACACCGAGGCCATCGTGATGGCTCCTCTTGCCGCGCATGGCCTGTTCACCCGGCCGCTGGTTGTCAGCCCCAGTTCAGTGCTAGAGGTCGGGGTACTTCTTGAAAACCGGTCAGCCCCCACTGTTTGGCTTGACGGACGCCGCTCCTACTCTGCGGAGCCCGGCTCAAGCATTCAGGTCACGAAGGGCCCGCGCCCGCTCAAACTGGTGAGGCTAGACCAGACACCTTTCTCAAGACGCCTGGTCACCAAGTTTTCGTTGCCGACCTCCGGGTGGAAGGCCGCCAAGTACCCCGAAACAGGTTCGGCGGAGACAGATCTGGCGGGAAGCGGTGATTGAAACCCTGCGCGTCTCCGGCCTTGCGCTGTTGGAAGACTGCGAACTGGACTTCTCTTCCGGTCTCACCGTCATCTCAGGTGAGACCGGCGCCGGTAAGACGGTTCTACTCACTTCCCTGCGCCTGGTCATGGGAGGAAGAGCCGAGGGAGTCCTTGTCGCCCCTGACTCAAAGCGAACAGAGATCGACTGTGTCGCTGCCCTCCCAGCCTCTCAGGTTGAAGAGCTGGAAGAAGCTGGCTTCGCCACCGAGCAGAATCTAGTTGTTTTCTCCCGCACCGTTCAGAAGGAAGGTAGGTCAAGGGCAGCGATTTCCGGGCGCCCGGTCCCCGCTAAGCTCTTAAGCGAAACCCTGGGGCGACTCATCACCCTTCACGGGCAGTCGGACCAGTGGCGACTCAAAGATTCAACGGCTCAGCGGGACCTGCTTGACGCTTACGCCGGTGAAGACCACTCCCAGCTCCTGGAGCGAACAGCGAAGGTCTGGGGCGAAGTATCTGCAGCACAAGATCACCTGGAGCAGGTCACCAAGCACCACGGGCAGCTGAGCGCCGAGCTTGCCTACCTAGAGGAAGCTGTCCAAGAGATCGAGGCCCTAGCGCCGCGGGTTGGCGAAGAAGCAGAACTGGACCAGGGCATCGACCGACTCACCAACGTCGCGGAACTGCGCGAAGAGGCTTCGATCGCTCTTAACCTGATCAGCGGTGGTGAACGTTCTGTAGTTGAACAGGTGGGGATGGCAGCGGACCAACTACGCCGCGGTCTAGCCGCGGACCCTTCTCTCAAATCCCTGAGTTCACGGGCTGATGGGCTTGAGTTAGAGGCAGTAGAACTAGCTTCGGACCTACGTGACTACCTGGATTCCCTGTTCGATGATCCAGACGAACTCGCGCGACTCCACGACCGCAGGGCCCAGCTGACAGACCTCATGAGGGGGAAAGCGACCGACGTGGACCAGCTTCTTCAGTGGCACGTGGACGCGCAGCGGCGCATCGGAGAGCTTGAAGGGGACGGACTGAGCCCATCCCACGCCCAGGCCCAACTAGAAAAACTCCAAGCGCGTTTGGAGGAGTCCGCCAGGCGTTTGAGTGACTCCCGTGCCGCAGCGGCGAAGCGGTTGTCGAAACGGGTGAACGAAGAACTGGCAGCCCTGGCATTGAAGGACGCCGTGTTCGCTGTCCAACTTGAGCCCGTTCCGCCGGGGCGTTTCGGCGCAGACCGGGTCACTATGACACTTCAGACGCACCCCAGCGCGCCGCCAGCGTCTCTTGCCCAAGGGGCTTCCGGAGGAGAACTTTCAAGGGTCATGCTCGCGCTAGAGGTTGCGCTCGCCGATGAGAGTGGAGGGCACACCTTTGTGTTCGACGAGGTTGACGCTGGCGTTGGTGGGAAGACTGTCGGAACCCTAGCAAACCGGTTGGCGCAGCTGGCGCGCTCCTCCCAGGTCATTGTCGTCACCCACCAGCCAACTGTTGCCGCGATGGCGCAAACGAACTTTGTGGTTGAAAAAACGCGCGGCAAAGCTAGCGTCCGGAGGGTCTGCGGCGATGCGCGGACCGACGAAATCGTCCGAATGCTAGGCGGGGACTCGGGTGCGGCGCGCCGACTTGCCCTAGAGCTGGAGCAACGCGCGCGTGCAACAATCGAGAAGTGAGTAAAAAGAACTCTAAGCCCACGGGACCGGCCGTGGGGACGGTAAGGGCCGCCTCTCGGGACGGTTCGTTCTCCTCGCACTTTTCGCCCGGAGACATCGCAGTCATCGACATTGCTGACATCGACCGCTCCTACGCCGCGTACCTGGTCACGCTCCGCCCCTCGCTCATCCTGAACGCCAAGCCTTGCCTGACTGGCCGCAAACCAGCGCTTGGCGCCGGGGTGCTTCTGGAAGCCCAGGTCCCGGTGGTTGAGGACTGTGGAGACGACCTGCAGGTGTTGCGCGAGGGAGAGCAAATCGAAGTCTTAGGCGCCAGTGTCCTTCGCGATGGGGACTTGATCGCCGAAGGCAGGGTCCTTGAGAGCGCGGAGCTTGGTGAAAGCGCGGCCGAAAGTGACCTGCGAACTTCGGGGCGGTTGCGCGCCTACTCGATGGCTAGCGCGGAACTCTTCGAACGCGAACAGGCGTTGATCGCAAGGGGCGCCGAGCTACCCGACCTCAAGCAAATGCTGGAGGACAAGGTGGCGGTGGTCCTCTCCTCGACCCTCACAAAAGCTGAGATGAGCGCAGCCAAGCGAGTGCTCGCCACGAAGTCGTGCGCGCTCATTGCCGTTGGTGCCCAGGGAATTGAAGCGTGCAGCAAACTACGGGGACGTCCCGACGTGATCATTGGAGATCCGGGTCCAAGAGGGCTGCGCTTGGCAGAAAAAGCAAAAACGCTCATCCTGGTGCAGCGGCCGGATAGTTCCACGCCGGGTGCAGAAAACCTTTCGACGCACTCACTGGCCCACCGACTGGTGACTAGCTCACTGGCGGAAGTGGATGTTGCGTTACTGCTGGCCTACTACAGCGGGGCCAGCGTGATTCTTTACTCCGCCGCGCCCGCTGGGATCAACACTCTCCTAGATGCCGGTGTAGCCGAGTTCAACGGACACCTGCTGGTCCAAGCTGAGGTTGAAGACAGGCTAGTCTCCTTCACCGCTTGGAACGCCCTTCAAAAGCCGTTGCTCGCCGGCTGGTACCTTACGCTGCTAGTCCTGGTAGCGCTTGCCGTCCTGGTTGCCGTTATCCTGCTGACCCCCTGGGGTCAGAGCATGATCGACTCCTTCCGCGCAGCCCCGCAACTTCTTACAAGTTTTTCACTGCCACTGTTTTGAACGGAGCCGCTAAATGGTCCCTTTCCGCTACCACATAGTCACCTTGATCTCAGTCTTCTTAGCGCTGGCGGTCGGAGTGGTGCTTGGAGCAGGCCCGCTCCAGAAGACGATCAACCATGAGAACGCGGCGAGTGTTGACACGGAAACGCTGCAGGAGGAGCTGGCCCAGGCCTCCTCCTTGAATGCAGAGAACGCTGACTTCATCTGGGGGGTTGCAGACCAGGTTCTGCCGGGCAGTTTGGAAGACCAGAAGATCTCAGTAATCTTCCTTCCAGGTACGCAGGTCGGTCAGGGCAAAGATGTCCTTGAAGGCCTGCAGGCTGCAGGTGGAGAAGTAGTCTCAGAGGTTCACTTACCAGAGATCTGGCTCAGTTCCGACCAGGCAACGTACCGCCAAACGCTTGCCGCTGCCGTGTCAGCACACCTTGGGGTAAGGCCTGAAGAAGCCACTCCCGAGGCCATCTTGGCGCAGGGGTTGGTTGAAGTTGTTACCAGCGACGGCCCCACGGCTGAGCTGATTGCGGCAATGCTGACGGACGGAGACACGACTATGGTCCAGCCGGACGACCTTACGGGCGACCCTGCAAACTGTGTCGTCGTCATTGGGCCAGTGAGCGCCGAAAATGGGGAAGAAACTCAGCAGTCGGGAGAGCTTCGAGTGGAGCATGCGGATCCCGAACCACTTTGGGTTGGGATGGCACAGGCTGCCTCCACAGCGCCCGGCGGGGCGGTCGCAACGGGAGGGGCGGATGCCTCCACGGGCTTCATCGCTGTCCTTCGCTCAACTTCCGTGCGGATCGCAACAGTGGACCAGAGCGGAACAGCAATGGCAGGAGTCAACGTAGCACTCGCTTTAGCGGATGGCAGCGTGGGAGCCTACGGCCAAGGCGTTGGTGCGTCAGCGCCGGTCGCCCCACTCCCAACTCGGTAGGGTTTTTCCAGGTCAACCACTGTTTGGTGCGCTCTTAGCACAACGAACGGGCGACGCGCTGTCCAAGCAGAGCGTTATTCCACAATCCTTGCGTTACCAAAATCCGTTAGACTAGCTGCGTTGAAGTGACCGGGTGGCCCGGGAGTGGAAAACGGTGGTTAGGGAGAAATGACTGAGACCGATCAAGCGAGCACCAGGCAGCTGGTCCTTGATCTAATCGTCGAAAAGGGCCCTGTCACAGCCACCACCCTTGCTCGGATACTGAAGCTGACGACCGCGGCAGTTCGCAGGCACATCACTTCCCTTGAGAAAACAGGGGAGATCGTTGAGCATGAAGGCCCCCCGGTCAAGAAACGTGGTCGGGGTCGGCCAGCACGCCACTACGTTGCGACGGATTCGGGCCGCGAAACCCTGGAAGATTCGCACTCCGACCTTGCGGTCAAAGCCCTCAGCTACCTGCAGATGGTTTCCGGGCCAGAGGCAGTGGAGGGCTTTGCAGCGGCGCGAGCTCGCGAGATCGAGCGCCGTTACTCCCCGATTGTGCGTGCCGCGGGGGACAACCCCAGGCTTCGGGCGCAGGCGCTAGCCGACGCGCTGACTGACGACGGCTACGCCGCGTCAATCAGGCCTGTTCGCGACGGTCAGTTCGCTATTCAGCTGTGCCAGGGGCACTGTCCAATCTCAAAGGTCGCTCACGAATACCCGCAGCTTTGCGAAGCTGAACTGCACGCCTTCGGCAGGGTCTTAGGTGTCCACGTTCAGCGGCTCGCAACCCTTGCCCAAGGGGAGCACGTCTGCACAACACACGTCCCGATCGGTGGCGCGGTAGTGCACCCGAGCGTTCGCAAAGCACTCAAGTATCGATAGCGGCTGACACTAGAAGAAGAGGAAACTATGACGCAACCTGCGAGCGCGCCGCCCGCGGACCAGATGTCTGATGAGCAGATCATCGACTCCATCGGCGCATACGGCTACGGCTGGCACGACAGCGACGACTACTCTGACGGGGTCCCAAGAGGCATCAACGAAAGCATCGTCCGCTACATCTCTGAAGTGAAGGATGAGCCGGAGTGGATGCTTGAGCGCAGGTTGAAGGCCTACGACTTCTTTGAGCGGAAGCCAACCCCGACGTGGGGCCCAGACCTGTCTGGGATTGACTATGACGAGTTCAAGTACTTCGTGCGTGCCTCTGACCGGCAGGTTCAAGACTGGGAAGACCTGCCAGAGGAAATCAAGAACACGTACGACCGCTTGGGCATTCCGGACGCTGAGAAAAAGCGACTGGTTGCAGGTGTTGCGGCCCAGTACGAATCCGAAGTGGTCTACCAGCAGATTCAAGAGGACCTTGAAGCCCAAGGAGTGATCTTCCTAGACACCGACTCCGGGCTTCGCGAGTACCCAGAGCTTTTCAAAAAGTACTTTGGGAAGGCTGTCCCTGCGGGGGACAACAAGTTTGCCGCGCTGAACACCGCAACCTGGTCCGGTGGTTCTTTCATCTACGTCCCACCGGGCGTTCACGTTGAGATCCCGCTGCAGGCCTACTTCCGGATTAACACGGAGGCCATGGGGCAGTTTGAACGCACGTTGATCATTGCAGATGAGGGATCATACGTTCACTACGTTGAAGGCTGCACTGCCCCCATCTACGACACCCACTCTCTGCATGCGGCCGTCGTGGAGATTTTCGTGCTGAAAGACGCGCGGGTTCGTTACACGACCATCCAGAACTGGTCCAACAACGTCCTCAACCTGGTGACGCAACGCGCCATCGTGGAAGAAGGCGCGACCATGGAATGGGTTGACGGCAACATTGGGAGCGCCATCACCATGAAGTACCCAGCGTGCTACCTGATGGGTGAGCACGCGAAGGGTGAAACCCTCTCGATTGGTTTTGCGGGGACGGGGCAGCACCAAGACACGGGTTCGAAGATGGTGCACATGGCGCCTCGTACCAGTTCCTCGGTCGTCGCCAAATCTGTTTCAAGAGGCGGGGGACGCACCTCCTACCGGGGGCTGGTTGAAGTCCATGCGAGGGCAACCCAGTCGAAGTCAAATGTCCTTTGTGACGCGCTTCTTGTCGACAAGATTTCCCGGACTGACACCTACCCCTACGTTGACGTTCGCACCGAAGATGTCGTTATGGGTCACGAGGCGACTGTTTCTAAGGTGAACGCTGACCAGCTGTTTTATCTGATGAGCCGCGGATTGGATGAGAACGAGGCCATGGCAACGATTGTTCGAGGCTTTGTTGAGCCGATCGCGAAGCACCTGCCAATGGAGTACGCGCTTGAACTCAACCGATTGATCGAACTGCAAATGGAAGGGTCGGTTGGTTGAGATGACGCTAACTGCAAACACGGTTGGGGAGCCGTCGAAGATTTCACGAGCCGACCGCGCTACGTCCTTCTCTTTAGAGGACTTCCCAATGCCCACCGGGCGGGAAGAAGAGTGGCGGTTCACCCCGATGCGCCGCGTCAGGGATTTGCTGGAACGCGCAGACTCCTACTCACCGATCGAAGCGGCCGTGGACGGCCCGGACGGGGTCCAGGTTGAGCGAGTCCCCATGAACGACGACCGCGTCGGCACTGTCATGGCGCCGGGCGACAGACCTGCCGCGCTGGCTTGGGAGGGCAGCCCAGAGGCGCTACTGGTCACTATCCCGGAGGACATGGAACTGGACCAGCCCGTGATCGTGAACGTCTTGTCTCCTGAGGCTCCCTCGGCCGGACACATTGTGGTTCGCACCAAACCACACGCGAAGGCGCGGGTGATCGTTCTGCACGACGGACCCGCAAGGCTCAACGAGACGCTCGAAATCCGCGCGGACGCAGGGTCGACCCTGGACGTGGTCGTGGTTCAGAACTGGGATCGCGACGCCCTCGCAACTACCTCCCATCGGGTCAGCGCGGGACGCGACTCTCACCTAAGCCACATGGTCGTAACCCTGGGAGGCGACCTTGTGCGCACCACGGTTGACTCCGACATGGCCGAAGAAGGCGCGAACGTCCACCTGAATGGCGCCTATTTCGTCGATGCGGGCCAGCACCTGGAGCACCGGGTCTTCATCCACCATGAGGCCGCCAACTGCTACTCCCGCAGTGCCTACAAGGGCGCGTTGCAAGGCAAGGGCGCGCACTCCGTCTGGATCGGTGACTGCCTTATCGACAGCGATGCGGACAACACGGACACCTACGAACTCAACCGCAACCTGATCCTGACCGAAGGGGCTAAAGCCGATTCGGTGCCGAACCTTGAGATCAAGAACGGTGAGATCGAGGGCGCAGGACACGCGTCCGCTACAGGCAGGTTCGACGATGACCAGTTGTTTTACCTGATGAGTAGGGGAGTCTCGCCGCTTGACGCTCGCAGACTCGTTGTTCGCGGTTTCTTCGCCGAGCTGATCAACCAGGTTGGTGACAAGGAGCTAACGGACCTCCTCATGGAAGAAATCGACAAGCGCCTGCAGGACTATGGCAAAACTTTGGGAGAGGACTAGGGAGGCTTTGGTGGAAGAGAAAAAGGAAGAAACGGTCATGCCAGAAACGCTGGTGATCAAAGATCTACACGTTGAGGTTGAAACCCCTGAGGGACCAAAAGAGATCCTAAAGGGCGTCAACCTCACGATTGAGCCGGGGCAAATCCACGCGATCATGGGGCCGAATGGTTCGGGCAAGTCGACGCTTGCCTACGCTCTAGCCGGCCACCCCGCCTACGAAATAACCAGCGGGGAAGTCTGGCTTGGAGACCAAAACGTCCTTGAAATGAGTGTGGATGAGCGGGCGAAGGCAGGCCTGTTCCTGGCGATGCAATACCCCGTTGAGGTTGAGGGCGTTTCTGTTTCCAACCTTCTTCGCACGGCCAAGACTGCGATTGATGGTCAGGCCCCGCCCATCCGCAAGTGGGTGAAGGACGTGCGGGGCGCGATGGAGCAGCTTCGCATGCCCGCGGACTTCGCTGAACGCGACGTGAACGTTGGATTCTCCGGAGGCGAGAAGAAGCGTCTGGAGATCCTGCAGATGGAACTCCTTGAACCTAAGTTTGCGATTCTTGACGAAACCGACTCGGGACTTGACGTGGATGCGCTTCGTATCGTGTCCGAAGGCGTCAACCGCGCTCACGAACGCGACAACATGGGGATCATGCTGATCACGCACTACACGCGGATCCTGCGCTACATCAAGCCAGACTTCGTACACGTTTTTGTTGACGGCAAGATCGCGGAAGAAGGCGGGCCGGAGCTCGCAGAACGCCTTGAAGAGGAAGGCTACGACAAATACTTCTAGATCCAGAGGGCGACCTCGCAGTGACGGACGCACCAGACTTCAGCGGCGCGGAGCTTGCGGCAATCAGGCGCGACTTCCCGATCCTTGAAAAGGAGGGTCGGGGAGGAGAGCCGATTGCCTACTTTGATTCGTCCGCGACTTCCCAGAAACCCCGCTGCGTCCTGGAAGCTGAACTGGGGTTTTACACGGACGCTAACGGAGCCGTTCACCGGAATACCCACCTGCTCGGTGACGAAGCGACGGAGCTGTTTGAACAGTCGCGGGAGACCGTCGCAAACTTTGTGGGCGCAGCGCCGGAAGAGATCGTGTGGACGAAGAACGCGACCGAGGCCCTGAACCTGGTCACGGCCGCACTCGGAAACGCGTCCTTGGAGGATCCGGATGGGGCGCTTGCACTTGGGCCCGGCGACAAGATCGTGGTTACGCGCGCGGAGCACCACTCCAACCTGGTTCCGTGGCAGCAGCTGGCAAAACACACGGGCGCAACACTGGACTGGCTTGAGTTGACGGAAGATGGGCGCATCGACCTGGATTCTCTGGACAGGATCGATGACAGCACGAAGGTTGTTGCGTTCACGCACGCTTCCAACGTGACGGGCGCGATCTCACCCGTCAAACAGATCGTGGACAAGGCGAAAGAAGTCGGCGCACTGACGGTCCTGGACACCTGTCAGTCCTCAGCGCACATGCCCGTCAACGTTGCTGACTTGGGGGTCGACTTCGCTGTCTTTTCCTCGCACAAAATGTTGGGACCAACGGGGATAGGGGCGCTGTGGGGACGAAGGGAACTATTGGATAGGTTCCCTCCGGTGGTGACCGGGGGATCCGTTGTCGCTGACGTGACCATGGAAGACACCGTGTTTCTGCCCGCCCCTGCAAAGTTTGAGGCCGGTTCTCAGCCTGTCGCGCAGGCCGTGGGCTGGGCCTCTGCGCTCGGCTACTTGGACGCGGTCGGCATGGACCGCGTCGCCGCCCACGAAGCTGCCATGACGGAGAGGATTTTAGACGGGCTAAAGCACATGGAGGGCGTCCGGGTTTTGGGTCCGACCGACACGAAGGATCGCTGTGGGGTCGTTGCCTTCGAAGTTGAAGGGGTGCACCCGCACGACGTCGGGCAGTTCCTAGATTCCTATGATGTTGCAGTCAGGGTTGGCCATCACTGCGCCATCCCACTACACCGTTTCTTCGGGGTGAAGTCGTCCTCGCGCGCTTCCGTGTCGCTCACGACCACCGAAGAAGAGGTGGACCGATTCTTGGACGCGCTTAGCAAGGTTCAAGAGTATTTCGGAGGGGCCAATGAGTAGTCTTGAAAATCTCTACCAGCAGGTCATTCTGGACCATTCCAGGCGCCGGTCTGGCAGCGGAGACGTAGGCGACTTCCAGTTCACGTCTTTCCAGGTGAACCCCACCTGTGGTGATGAGGTCACCCTGGGGGTGAAGGTCGGGGAAGACGGCGCGCTGACCGCCCTGGCATGGGACGGGGATGGCTGCTCCATTTCTCAGGCATCGCTTTCCATGCTGAGCGAGGCGCTTGAGGGAGCCGACCTTGAAACGCTTCGCCGCCAGTTTGCAAACATGGAACAGATGATGCATTCCAGAGGGTCGGGCACACCGGAAGACGTTTTGGATGAGCTGGGGGACAGCGCCGCCCTAGAGGGCAGCTCAAAGTTCCCAAACCGGATCAAGTGTTCCCTGCTGGGCTGGTACGCCCTTCGCGACGCCATGGCCCAAGCAGGTCTTGACATCACCGCCGCAGGCGAAAAGGAGTAGGAAATGAGCAACGCAGGGCCCGGGTTCAACCCGATGGCAACACCTGAACCGCCTCCTCAGGTTTTTGCGGAAGTGCAGCCACAGGATGACCAGAGCCGCATCGACATGATCGAGCTGGGGAACGTGAGCGGCGAGGAGGCGATAGAAGCCCTCATGGACGTGATAGACCCGGAGCTGGGCATCAACGTCGTCGACTTAGGTCTGATCTACGGGGTTCGCATTGATGAGGACAACACGATCACAGTCAACATGACGCTCACGTCGGCCGCATGCCCGCTGACGGACGTGATTGAACGGCAGGTCCAAATGGTTCTGGCACCGTTTTCAGAGAACGTGTCAGTAAACTGGGTTTGGTTGCCGCCGTGGGGACCTGAGTGCATCACGCCGGACGGCAAGGATCAGCTACGCGCGATTGGGTTCAACGTTTAGCTCTGGTGAGCCTTCCCGTAAAACCGACCCAAGACGTGGCCGCGGAACTCTTCCATGCGACCATCGTTTATCGACTCCCGGATCGCGTCCACTAACCTGACGGTGAACCACTCGTTGTGGATGGTTGCAAGGGTTGCCGCCAGCAACTCTTTCGCTTTGAACAGGTGCCGCACGTAAGCCCGGGTGTAGTTTTGGCACGTGTAGCAGCCGCAGCCTTCTGCAAGAGGCGAGAAGTCCGCAGCGAACCGCGCGTTCGTAATGTTGTAGCGACCCTCTGGCGTGTAGATAGCGGCGTTGCGCGCAACCCTGGAGGGGTTCACGCAGTCGAAAGTGTCGATGCCTGCATCGATTGCTGTGAAGAAGTCGTGTGGCTCCGAGATGCCCAGTAGGTGGCGTCCCTTGGATGTCGGCAGGTTGGACGTTACCCAGGAAACGATTTCGCCGAGCGACTCTTTGCGGAGTGCCCCGCCGACTCCAAAGCCGTCGAAGCCCTGGCCATCTACGTCCATCGCCGCGAGCGTTTTTGCGGCAGCCACCCTCAAGTCCTTGTGGTCGGCACCTTGGACGACGCCCCACAGCTGTTGGTAAGGCTTCTCTGGCCGCGCTTCGGTCTGGCGCGCGTGCTCAGCTAGACACCTACGCGCCCACGCCTCCGTCCGCTCTAAGGATTCGACCTGGTAGCTGCGCGGGTGCAGCAGGGAGGTGAGTTCGTCGAAGGCGAACATGATGTCCGCCCCCAACTGGTGCTGGATCCCAATCGAGATTTCGGGATTGAAGCGGTGCTGTGTGCCGTCGATGTGGCTTTTAAAAACCACTCCGTCCTGGTCTACGACGGCCTTAGATTCCTTCACGGCGGCGGCCGCGAGTTCTGGAGGGACGGCGCCCTGCTCGGCAGCGAACTCTTCGCTGAGGACCTTTTTGAACCCGGCGCCCATGGAGAGCACTTGGAATCCACCGGAGTCCGTGTAGGTGGGGCCCGGCCAGTGCATGAACTTGCCTAGCCCACCAGCTCCATCAACGATTTCAGATCCCGGTTGCAAGTACAGGTGGTAGGCATTTGCGAGCACTGCTTGCGCACCTAGCCCCACCAGCATTTCCGGAAGGACGGCCTTCACGTTTGCTTTTGTGCCAACCGGGACGAACGCTGGCGTCTGGATGCTCCCGTGTGCTGTGTGGATGACCCCGGTCCTAGCTAGGCCCCGGCCCTCGCCACTCTCACGCACCACCGTGAAGCCGCGGTCTGGGCCCTTGTACTGGGGCTCTTCCTGTCCCACCCCCGGCTCAGGAAAGGGGGTGAGGTCTGAAAGAGGGACAGTGGGGGGCGCGGCAGGCCCGCTAATCCAGTCTGGCAAGGCACTCCTCAAGTTCTCG
This sequence comes from uncultured Actinomyces sp., assembly GCA_964346595.1. GTDB lineage: Bacteria > Actinomycetota > Actinomycetes > Actinomycetales > Actinomycetaceae > Scrofimicrobium. The sequence continues at coordinate 4,045 of CAYFUU010000020.1, read as the reverse complement.
GCGCATTTCCAGATTGTGTCACACGGCCTGCGCGTCCGATTCCTCTGCTGTTTTAACTCGCCCGATTAGCCAGTAGGTGAAGGGAAGCAACAGGATTTCAATCAGCATCTTGTAGGCGTAACCGACCAGGACGTAGTTCCAGAAGGGCCAGCCGGTCAGGACGCCGTAGAAAGCGACTGTACAGAAGAAAAGGGTATCTAGGCCTTCGCCCACCAGGGACGAACCGAGAAGGCGGACCCAAAGGTTCTTCTCTCCCCACCTTCTCTTCATAGCGTCAAGGACGTAGGCGTTCGCTAGCTGACCGACCAGGTAGGCAAACAGTGAGGCTGCAACTATCCGGGGAACGAAACCCAAGACGGACTCGAACGCTTCTTGGTGCTGGTAGCCCTCTGCCGGGGGGAGAATCTGCACCACCCAAAAGACTCCGGCCGCCAGCGCGGAAAGAATAAAACCGAGCAGGATCGCTCTGCGCGTCTTTGCCCAGCCGTAAACCTCTGCGAGCACGTCCCCTAGAACGTAGGTGAGGGGGAAGAGGACAGCACCACCGTCGAACACCAGGAAGAAAGATCCGCTTCGGATTTCGAAGAGCTTGGTTGCCGCGACGTTAGAAATGAGGAGGAGGGCAACAAAGCTGGCGACCACAACCGTGAAAGCTCCAAGCTTGGGGCGCGGTTCACAATCGTCTCTCACGCACCCATTTTGCCTGAAGGACCCGCGATACACTTCCCCTCGTGATCAGCGTAAGTAACTTTGAGCTCCGCATCGGGGCTCGTCAGTTGATCGCACCGGTTTCTTTCTCACTTTCCAAAGGTTCCAAGGTCGGACTGGTCGGCCGGAACGGCGCGGGTAAGACAACCATGATGCGGCTCTTGGCCGGTGAGGAGGATCGCGGAGCCGCCGAATACACCGGCACGATCTCCAGGAGCGGACCTGTCGCCTATCTTCCTCAAGACACTACTGGTCCCAGTCCGGAACCAACGGGGATCGCGCGAATCCTCTCTGTTCGAGGCATTGATAAGCTCATCGCCCGCATTGCTAAAGCTGAAGCGGAGATGTCCAGCAGCACCGGTGCTCGGCAGACGCGGGCAATGGAACGCTACGTGAGACTTGACCAAGAGTTCACGATGAGCGGCGGGTGGGCCGCAAACTCCGAAGCCTTTCAGATCGCCGCGGCTCTTGGACTAGAAAAATCCGTCCTTGAACAAGACATCCACACGCTCTCAGGTGGGCAACGCCGACGGGTTGAACTTGCCCGCGTCCTCTTCTCGGGAGCAGACACACTTCTCCTTGATGAGCCCACCAACCACCTGGACCACGACTCCGTGATCTGGTTGCGGGACTGGATCCGCTCATACTCGGGCGCGGTTCTCCTGATTAGCCACGACGTGGGACTGCTACGGGACACCGTGAACCGCGTCTTTTATCTGGACGCGGCCGAGGGTCAGCTTGAGATTTACAACCTGGGGTGGGAACAGTACCTAGTCCAACGCAGTGACGATGAGCGGCGCCGGCGGAAAGAACGCGCCGGAGCGCTCCGAAAAGCCCAGGTGCTTCAGGCGCAAGGCGAAAAGATGAGGGCGAAAGCAACGAAAGCGGTCGCTGCCCAGCAAATGCTGCGAAGAGCGGAGCAGCTCCGGCAGCAGGCCGGAGAAGATAAGAAGGGCGAAAAGGTTGCCCACATCCGCTTCCCGGATCCGGCGCCGTGCGGCAGGGTCCCGCTCACTGCTGAGGCGCTCTCGAAGTCCTACGGCTCCCTAGAGGTCTTCACGGGCCTTGACCTTGCAGTCGACCGTGGTGCGAAGGTCGCGATCTTGGGTGAGAACGGGGCAGGGAAGACAACGCTGCTGCGAGTTCTTGCAGGTCTTGAACCCCCTGACAGTGGAGAAGTCGTCGCCGGGCACGGCCTGCGCCTTGGCTACTACGCCCAAGAACACGAAACGCTTGACCCGGACCACACCGTTTATGAAGCAATGGCGGCCGCGGCCCCCCAACTTGACCAGACAGAACTCCGCAGTGTTCTGGGACAGTTCCTTTTTGGCGATGATGATGTGGCCAAGCCCGTGAGGGTTTTGTCCGGCGGTGAAAAGACCCGTCTGGCCTTGGCGACCCTGGTGATTTCCGCGGCAAACGTCTTGCTGCTTGACGAACCCACGAACAACCTGGACCCCGCCTCCCGCGAAGAGATCTTGAAAGCCCTGGCATCGTTTTCTGGGGCGGTCCTGCTTGTGAGTCACGATCCCGGTGCCGTTGAGGCTTTGGGGCCCGACCGCGTGTTGCTGCTCCCCGAAGGGGACGAGGACCTGTGGGACCAGGACTACTTGGAACTGGTCACAATCCGCTAAGGCGACTGCTTTCTTCCTCTGGTGGCACGAACTGCGTGACCTCTAAAGGAAACCGACGAGCCTCAAAGTAGCTTCGAAGGAAATCCAAGTGGTCTTCACAAGACAACCAGACTTTGGTGCGCCCGTAGGGGAGAGCAGGGTTGGACCAGGTCAGCCGCCAGAGCGCCGGCTCAGTGCACTGCCTGGCGGAACAAATAAACTCTTGTGGTCCTGGCGCAAGCAACTAATGCCTCCCAGCTTTTAGCAACTATGATTGCAGCGAACAACTTCCTCTACGTAAGCAAGGTTAACCAGATGTCGAACCACACACTAGTCATCGTCAGGCACGCTAAGGCCCAGCAGACCGCGGCCCCCGGCGATCAGGCCCGGCAGGTCTCTAACGCAGGCCTGGTCCAGGCGCAAAAGCTTGGCGAACAGTTGGCTGACACGCTCGCTCACCTGAACACTGTATTTGTGTCGCAGGCGGTGCGGGCGCAGCAGACGTGGGAGGCGATAGCTGCTGGCGCCGGGATCGACCCCTCAAGCGTGCGGGTCCGAACCGATGAAGTCATCTACGCCGGGAAGCCAACTGCGATCTGGGAGAGCATCCGGCTTGGATCTCAGGGCTACACCTCGCTCGTGATAGGCCACGAACCCACCATCTCTGAGGTGGCGAACCTACTGCTTAAGGAAGACGTCGAAAGTCCTGTAGCGAACGGGATGCCCACTGGCTCCGCGGTCATCTTGGACTGGGGCCGTAACTGGAAAGAGTGGCACGCCCACTGCGCGGACCTGCAAGGGTTCGTCCACGTCAGCCACAAGGACAGCTAGGCTCGCTCGCGGGTCTTGCTAGGGTTTGCAGCCCAGCAGGCCCGCGACCGCGTCTAGGCGGCGAAGGTCCAGATAGCCTGGCGCTACTTTCTTGACGGCGTCTTTCGCGCAGAAGGCGATCCCGGTCCCGGCAGCCTGCAGCATAGGGATGTCGTTAGCGCCATCGCCTACTGCAACGCTTCGTTCCAGGTTCTCTCCCGCCCAAAGACGGACGGCCTTAGCTTTCGCGGCCGCGTCAACAACGGGGCCAACTGTCCGGCCTGTTAGCAGGCCGTTCTTGACTTCCAGTCGGTTTGCAAGCACGTGGTCTATCCCAAGACGCTTAGTCAGGGGCTCCAGGACCTCCATGAAGCCTCCGGAGACTACGCCGAACTTGGCCCCCACACTCTTGGTCCACCCCAAAAAAAGTTCTGAGCCAGGGGTGAGGCTGACCGAGGCACCGACCTTCGCGAATGTGCTTGCAGGAAGACCTTTGAGGAGTGCGACGCGCTCAGCAAGCGACCCGGAAAAGTCCAGGTTTCCCGCCATCGCGTCTGCGGTGATTTCCGCAACCTGGTCCCCGACGCCCGCAACGTCTGCCAGGCAGTCAATGACCTCTTCGTTCAGCAGTGTCGAATCTGCATCCGTCACCACTAGCGTCGGTGGTGCCAGTCGCAGAGCCTCAGGGAGCTGGGAGGCACCAACCGCGCCCTCCACCCCGGGGTTTCCAGGTGCAGTCCACCATCCTTGTCCCACGATGGACATGGGCTCTTGTGCTTGAGGTTCCCCTGCGAACGCGACCCACCGCTTTGGCAGTTCGCTCCCGTAGCTCAGTCTCACTTAGAGACCACTAGCCCCTTGGGGACCACGACAATACCGGACTCGGTCACGGTCATGCCGCGGGCGCGGTCGTG
>CAYFUU010000019.1:6348-28211 GCA_964346595.1 uncultured Actinomyces sp. | reverse complement strand
CGTTTGGACTGTCCTCGTCCGTTTGGACTGCCCAAGACGAAGCTCGACACCTTCAGGCGGCGCCGGGGCGATTGGGGCTGGGCGGCCTGTCCGCCCTCAGGCAGGCCCGGGGTGAGATTGGGACTGGGCGGCGCGTCACTCCCGGGCTATGGAGCCCTCTATCGCGTCACGCCGACTGCACAATGCGCGTCCGAAACCAGACAGGCACGCCGCCACCCGGTCTTAGGGTCGCAACCGGACCCCGGAGCAAAGGGCAAAGGGAGCCAATAGTGCGAACCCGGTGGAGCCGTAGAATGCAGCAAACTAGTCAAGGAAGACTGAGGAAGACTGAGGAGCACAAACGGTAAGGGACCCCAGTCAGTCAAAAAAGACCAGAGAGAAATCCGTGACCGTGGACGGGTCGACTTCGCCAAAGTCGACGGATAGCGTCGACGCAGCCACGATGCCGTTTGCAGGCAGAAGCTCCGTCCACTCATCGTCAACGCGGTAGGAAACCTGGTAGTTCTGACCCAAGCAGTTGCTATCGATGCCTGAAAAGCGAACCTCGCGAACTGTCCAGGGCAGTTCCCCGCTCGGATCCATTTCAGGCGGTCCCCAAGCGACCTGGATTGGAGCGTCGGCAGGCTGACAAGAAGACACCGCGCTCGTCGCGCCAGCCTCGAAAGCCCCTGCCCAAGCCGGGTCTACTTGGGACGCGTGGGCAACAGCAACGCCCGCCAAACCGAGAGCTAAGAACGTGAAGCCGACCAGACGTGAAATGCGCAGGCGAGCGGATAAGCCCCCTGTGGCTTCCGCGCCCCCCATGGACCCTGCTCCGATCTGAGCCCAGCCCGCGTCCTCCACCTCGAGAAACTGCGAGCCAAATCATAGGCTCCTAGCTGCAGGGTAACACTCAGGCACAGCCCGCACCAAGGTCTGCGCTGGTCAGTCCACTTTCGCTACTTGCACTGCATCAGCAGCGTCCCGAACGACAGGGGCTCCTTCGTTCCCCAGAGCTCGAAGGTCGGCGTGCCAGCGTTGCCACCTACGACGTTGCTGCCCCACTGTTCTACGCCCATGATGGTGATTGTCCGTGGTGAAGCGGCGCACCCCGAGTCCCTGACCTTGGTCGCCCCCTGGATTGAGTACAGATAGGTAGCGACGAAGGGCATCGGCGGGCTCGACAGATCAATCGTGATCTCCCATTCGAGGGGCACCGGGGAATCCGACTCCACCTGCATGTAGTACTGGTAGACCCCTCCCCACTCACTCACAGACTTCGGCGTGACTTCGCACGAACCTCCACCCTCGAGTTTGCAATCGAAATGCGGTACGTCTGGGCCCGGGCCGGGCTCGCCATGCGTCAGTTCGGTGGACAGCGGCCAGGTGGAGGCTGTGACAATAGCGTCCTGCACCTCCGACCCGGTGACCGGGAGGGTGACAGTCGCAGATGTTGTGCCCACAAGAACGCGCTGGACGCCCGACATTGTTGCAACGAAGAGCGAGATCTGCTCACCCTCGCACTCCTGTGGAACCTGCACCGTGGCTAGCGAGTCTACGACTTCGACGCTGACTGGTTCTGAGGAGCAGCGGGAATCACGTGCGAAGGAGGGCCGCGTCGGACCGGACATGTCGAGCTGAGAGGCAAAAGCGAAACCCATCGTTGAGAGGACTGCGACGATGGGTAGCACAAAGGCGGCTACGAGCGCTTTGCGTAGCCGCGGCTTCCCGCTGCGATTCCTCACCGGCTCCACCTTCTTCTACTCCCGTGCCTCATCCGTCTTTGGGTCTGTCTGTGTCTGCTCTGCTTGTTCGTCCGTTTGCTCAACAGGCTCAGTTTCTGGGTCCTTGCCTGCGTCGGGCTTCTTGTAAACAAGCAGGGCTGCCGCGATCACCAGCAGCGATCCCCACACCAAGGGCTGTCCCAGGAACCCTGCGGCCTTCCCAACCTTAGGGATGGAAAGCACCATCTTCCCCGTGACGTCCTCCTTAGTGGGGGCAAACGGGTCAATGAAGCCGTTGTTGTCACCCTGAAGGACCAGCGTTCCGTCATCCTCGATCTCTATGATCCGGTGAATAACCCGGGCAGAGTCTCCCTCGAACAGTTGGTAGCTGACGACGTCACCTACTTCGTAGGTTCCGGTCCGAAGCATCACCAGGTCTCCCTGGTAGAGGGTCGGCTCCATGGACTTTCCGGTGACAATCACGAAAGAGGTGGGACCCCCAAGCGCAGTTGGCCAAAGGGCGATGACCAGAGCGACAAAGAGGCCCCAGCCAAGGAAGGACAGTGTCCGCCTCAGCCAGGGCTTCTTCCGCTCAGCGCAACTCATACCCGCCTCGCAGCAATTCTTGGGTGACGCTCAGCGTCGCCCCTACTTGGTGCCGTGAATGGTGAGCGCGAACTCGGTGATTTCTTGGACGTCCGTATCTTCCGGAATGCTGTTGGTGATGACGTCCCCGTCAACGGCGCCGCCCGACAGCTTCACCCAACCGGCGCCTCCGTCGACCTTGTAGGCCGTTTCGTAGGCCAGGCCCAAGCACTCCCCGTCAATGTTCGAGAAGCTAACCGACGCAATGCTCCATGGCACGTCGGCGGCGCCAGCAAAGGCGGGGGCGGCGTGACCGACAGCGATTTCATCGGTCTGGCAGTCGGCCTTAACCTCAACTGTGCCCGCCTGGAAGTTTCCACCCCAAACCAGGTCCAGCTGCGACGCAGCTGCAACGCCGAGGCCCAGTAGGCCGAGCCCAAGTAGCGAGCCAGCGGCATTTTTCGCGCGCGACCGTTCTTCTTTTCAGTCATTTTCGTTCCTTTATTATCCGGCTCCTGGCCGGCAAGTCGTGTTTTGGGGACGCTGGGTGGTCCTTCCCTTTTTTGTTGCCCGGGTAAGTCAGGCAGGCCCCAGAGCCCCCCGCAAGCGCGCACGCTGAGAGCGGAAGTCACCGAAGGGCAGCAGTAGAATGGCGTCATGTCCATCGCAAATCGCCAGGCCGGAAGGGGTTCCACACCTATGAGTGCCGACAAAAAGATGCGGTGGCCTGCGCTGTCTCACGAAGTGCTGGGCAGCGGCACCATCTCTAGTTTCGTTGAAGAAACCGTTGAAACCCCAACGGGAGAGCTACTGAAGAGGCAGTTCCTGACCCACCCCGGGGCTGTGGCAATTGTCGCATGGGACGAAGAAGGCGACCGGATCGCGGTCGTGCGCCAATACCGGCACCCTGTCCGCATGGAACTGGTTGAAATCCCTGCTGGACTGCTGGACGTGGACGGTGAGGACTACCAGCAGGCAGCAGCCCGGGAACTAGCGGAAGAAGCGCAGCTGCAGGCGGGCCGGTGGAACACACTGGTCGACCTCTTCACGACTCCTGGCACCTGCGCAGAAACACTTCGGGTCTTCCTAGCCCGCGACCTCAGCGCGGCGCCCCTGCCCGAGGGGTTCGTGGCAGACGGCGAAGAAGCAGTCATGACCGCCGGTTTTGAAAAGAGGGAGACACTGGTCCGCTGGATCCTCGAAGGAAGATGTCAAAGCCCTTCCCTTGTCACCGGTGTGCTAGCGCTCCAGGTCGCGATCCTCTCAGGAACGCTGGAGGGCCTGCGGGGAGCTGACGCACCGTGGGATGCTCGGAAGCCGTAAGCTGCCAGTGTGAAAGAGCCCTCCTCCAAAATCCCGCTTTCCGTTCAGGCCGCGCAGGCCCCATCCCCAGAAGCCTTCATCGCTTACGCCCTTGAAAGGCTGTATCAAGGTTGGGCCCAGAAGGCTCCCGGTCGCCCATCGGACCTCATGGGCCGCCACGGGGTGCAAGGGCACAAGGACGCGGTCGCTGCACGGGTCGCCGCGAAAGTCGATGCGGCCGTTACCGGCCTGCTGGACCGGGGTGCAGATCTGGGGGCAGAAGTAGAGGACCTACTAGACGCCCGCGACGCGACCACAGGTTTAGCTGCGGCCCAAGTCGTGACTTCCACCAAACTGAACCGTCTGTTTGCCAGCGTGCTGGAGCCTGCGTCCAACATCTTTGACCCCGCGTGCGGCTACGGAGGAACCCTCACCGCGCTAGCGACCCCGGAAACCCGCGTACTTGGCGCCGACACCAACCCTGAAGCCTGCTTCGTCGCAGACCTGCGACTGTCGATGCTGGGTGTGAAAGACGCAGAAATCGAACTGCGCGACTCACTGCTAAGACCGCCGGCAGAAAGGTTCGACCTTGTCGTCTGCCAACCACCCCTGAACACGCAGCTGACGACCCGCGAGGTCAACCCAAACCTGCTTCGGCAAGTCCCAGAAACGGGACGCACAGTCGACGGAAACGCCGCCTGGCTTGCCCTAGTCGCCTCATCCGTTACAGAAACCGGGCAGGGCGCGCTCGTGATGCCACCCGCCTCCACCTCAAACCGCACACAGCTCGCCGCCGTGAGACGCCGACTCCTAGAAGAAGGCAGACTCCAAGCAGTAATCGCCCTGCCTCCTGGATTCATCCTGGGTTCAGAAACTGGCGCGTTCTTGTGGATCATCTCCGGCCAGAGGGACCCCCGAAAAGAAGATCGTGTCCTCATGGCCTCCGCCGCAGCCCTCCTTGGGGACGACCAGGAGCGCTGCGACGAAGTCGGGCAGCTGGTGCGCCAGTGGTCGAAAGATGCCGTTCTAGGGGAGACACCAGACTGGGTCGCAGGACTAGTGCCGGCCCAGGAGCTCATCACAAAAGGGTTCGCTCCCCAACTTCATTTGGCGCTTCCACCGGAAGAAGCTCGAAGCAGACCCACCCCTGCAGGGCGTCTGCTCACATCCCTCACCCTGCAAAACTTCAAGAGCGTAGAAGCCAAGCAGACAATCCCTCTTCGCCCGCTCACCCTGCTCTACGGGCAGAACTCAGCGGGTAAGTCCTCCCTCATTCAATCTTTGCTGCTCCTGAGGCAGTCGCTACTGGCCGGCAGGTTCAAGCCAGACGGCGCCGAAGACCTTGGGAGCCTCGCAGGCCTGCTCCACGGGCACGACCTGAGCGCGGTTATGAAACTTGGGGTCACCTTCGCTTCCTCACCCACACTGGACTCGCGCTCCGGGCTCCCCGACCCGGGTCAGCAGCGGCTGTTCCAACTGGAGTTCGCTTACCCTCAGACATCCGAAACAGGAATGCCAACCGAGTTGGTTTTGGGACTTGGCGAGAACACCTTCGACTTCAACTACCAAGCACCCGACTATGTGCTTGGTCTGGGCCAGTTCAAACACGTGGTGCGACTGCTGGAATCACAGAACCTGCTTTACGGGCCGGGCACCGCTCAAAAGAAGTCCACTGCAGACCCGTTCGAGGGAGTGAGCCCAGGCAGCCTCCCACCGGTCAGTTTCGTACCGAACGGGATTGGCATCGGAGGACTAGACAAAGACTTTCTGTCCGAAGTTCAGTACCGCACCTCGGGTTCGGCTTTCCACCGCTGGGCCTTGGAACAGCTGAGCGACGTCTCTTCACTGTTCGGCGCGATCTCTGATGAAGCCATGGCCCTGGCAGACCGCATGGTCTACCTGGGCCCTCTGCGCCAAGCGCCAAGGCGGTCGACAACTCGCTCGACTGCTGAAGGCAGCTTCGATACCCCCTTCCACCTACTCGACAACCCTTCGGAGCAAACCGAGGTTTCAAAGCAGCTGAACCGACTGGGAATCAACTACGACCTCACCGTCGTGAACCCGGTTGCACCCGAGCTGCGTGAAACACTGGGCGAGGTTGCCTCACTGCTGCTCACGGACCGCCGTAGCGGAGTGGTCCTGACCCCGGCGGACGTCGGGTTCGGGATCTCTCAAGTGCTCCCCATCGTCACCGAACTCTCAGCTCGACGCTCCAGCGTCATCATGGTTGAGCAGCCGGAGATTCACCTGCACCCGGCGATGCAATCCGAGCTAGCAGACATCTTCATTGAGTCCGTGGATGAGAGCGGGCGGGCGAACCAGGTGATCGTTGAAACTCATAGTGAGACGTTCATCCTGCGCATTCAACGCCGGATTCGTGAACAGGTCCTCTCTGCCGACGACGTTTTGGTTCTCTACGTTGACCAAGACGTAGAGGGGAGAGCCCACATCCAAGAACTTCGGCTTGGGGCCGACGGAGAGTTCCTGGACCACTGGCCGGGCGGGTTCTTCGATGAACAGTTCTCTGAGCTCTTCGGCGACTGACCATGCTCTTCAACGTTCACGTAAGCCCAGCGGCCGTCCTGCAAACCGCGAAATCGCAGGCTGGGTTCGACGCCCCGGCACTTCAGGCGCAACTCATGGACCTGCTTCGCCGTCACGGGCTGCTGCGATTCTCGTCAAAGACGGAGGCGGACCAGTGGCTGAACTCGGTGAAGTCCCCTCAGCTGAGCCCGGCCGAGCAGAAGAAGTGGCAAGAACTGATTCTGTCGATGTACCACAAGGGGCGCGTCGTCGCAGCTGACCCCGCTTGGGCTGAAGACCCAGATTCCGCCCAAGCCCCTAAAGACCTGCAAGGGCTAACAAGAGGGGCACCCATGGTCTCCGTTGCCAGCACCGCCACTTACTCCAGGGTGTTCCCGGAAGCCGAAACCGGGATCACGGAGGCATTCCCCGGGTTAGAGGTGAGCGTCCCCGGCTCGATCTCGGAGTCAAAACTGTACCGCCAACGCGCAGACCTCCTTGAGACGGGTTCCTTTGCTCCTGGCATCGCACGCGACACGGTGTGGCTCACCCTATTCGCCCCCTTCGCGGCGGTCAGCTCAGAGATCGTTTTCTTCGACAAATACCTGTTCTCGAAGCTGGCGGAGAGACCTTGGGATGAGCACGTCGGGTGGATCCTGAAAAGCTTAGACAAGCACGCAAGGCAGGGTGCCAGCGTGAAACTGGTTGGCGCCAGGGGGCTGCCCGGGCAGTACGGGAGTGAGAGCGTCCCCTCTGACCCGGACTCGGCGGAACAGATGTTGAAAGAGACACTGCCTGGCCGGTTCGAGCGACTGGGCAGTGTGGAGATCCTCCTTGCCGAATCCGTTAAGGCCACCCACATGCACCACGACCGCCACGTACGTTTTAGCAGCGGCGCGGCCTTCGAAATCCCTTCCGGGTTTGACCGACTCGCCTACCCGAGCGTCCGCGAAGGATTCGGGTTCACCTACCGCTGGACTCCAGAGTCGCTGCGTACCCTTGAAGAACGGGAACGGACAGTCCTCAAGGGGCGCGGCACTCGCAAAGTGCAACTCGCGTTCTAACGGCGCCGCTTCAGCTGCGAACGCGCCCGTTCCTTGCCTTCTTTCTTATCAACGGAAAGGTCATACCCCGAGTAGCGCAGCCACGCGACGGCGGAGACTGCCGTAGCAACAATGAGGATCACACCGAAGAAAATGAACTGACCGAAGCCGCCTATCCGATCCACCATCCAGTCGAAGTTCATACCGAAGTAACTGGTGATGAACGTGACTGGGATGAACACGGTGGCGAGCGCGGTCAGCGCGTTGATCTGGTTGCCCTGCCAGGTTGCCGCCTGCGCCTGCAAGTCCCGCGCAACGTTGTGGATGCTGCCGTCGACCGAGTCGATCACCAGTTGTGTGGAGTCGACCATTGAGGCGTATTGGCGAAGCAGCTCCACATCGGTGGGGACAGTGCCACGAACCTTCGGCGGGTCGATAAGTGCTGCGCGAAGGTTCACCAGGTATGTCGGGAAGCGCAGGCCGATGGAATAAAAGATCGCCTGGTATTCCGAGAGCTCGCCGTTCAGGCTGGAGTCAGGGCGAGTGCGTTCCAAGACGGACAGGTTTAGTTCGCCAACCCGCACAGCAAGGTCGGTAAGCCCGCGTTGAACGGTGACCATCATCAGCTCTAGAACGTCAGCAAGCAGACGAACCCCACCCCGCCGGCCGTCCGGGAAACGTTCCAGGATTTCTTCGCGGACAAAAGCCATGCCCGCATCCCCTGACTTCCGAACTGTCACAAGCCGTTCAGCATTCCAGTTGAACCGGACCTGCGAGGCGCGGGTTCCGTCTCCATCGTCAACCCACGCTGCCCCGTGCACCTCCTCTGGCGTCACGGTGAAACTCATGTCAAGGCGGGAGCGCAGTGCTTCCATCGCTGCGTCTGCGTCAACGCCCAGCCGAGACATTAGGTAAATCGCGGCACCGTCCTCGGTGTCTGAAACGCAGATGTCAACCCAGACGCTCCGCGCCTCGGGCGCGCCAGCCGGGCCCAGCTCAACTAGTTCGGCCGCTTCCTTTCCTGAAACAGAAGTGAATTTCTCGCCATCAAAAACCGTCACCCGCATGTCTCCACTGTAGGGGAGGCAAAATGGAAGGCTAGACGAACAGGACGAAGCCGAACCCTAGCGCGACGGCAGTCGCAATCATCAAGAGCCCCGGAACCATAAACGGGTGGTTGAAGATGTACTTCCCAATCTGCGTCGAACCCGTGTCGTCCATCTCGACTGCCGCGAGCAGGGTCGGGTAGGTCGGCAGAATGAACAGCGCCGACACGGCGGGGAACGCCGCGATAGCTGCCCCTCCGGATACCCCCACACCAAGGGCCAGAGGCATCAGGGCACGCGTTGTCGCGGCCTGTGAGTACATGAGGGCCGCCCCCAGCATCAGAACAACCGCGAGAAGCCAAGGCATCGAATCAAGAACGCCTCGGGAAACGCGTTCGATCGCAGCCATGTTCGCTTCCACGAAGGTCATCCCCATCCAGGCGACACCCAGGACACAAATGGCGGCCGACATGCCCGACTTGAAGGTTGATGCTTCCAAGACCTCAGATACGTTCAGCTTCGACATCATGACGATCACCATGGCAACCGCAAGCATCGTTGCGATGATGGCCGCGTCACGGCCGACGATGGGGTTCTCAATGATGTGGAGCTTGTCCGAAATCAGAGTGGCGTAGGTGGTCACAAAGAGGAGCCCCACCAGGAAGATTAAGACGGACAGTTTCGCCTTGCGCGGGATCTCCCGAGCAACGATGGGCTCCGGCGGGGCTACCAGGCCTTCCTTCAGTCTTTCCTGGTAGACGGGAAGCTGGCTGAGCTTCGGGGCGTGGCGCACCTTGTCGATCAGCCCCATCACGGCCGGGGTGATCAGTACTGAAAGCAACGTCGCGGGGATTGCAACCAGCAACAAGTCGACGTATTCGTAACCCGTGTTGTACTCAACCAGCATCGCAGAGAAGACGACGACTGCCGCTGAGATGGGCGAGGCCGTGATTGCCATCTGGGATGCCACGACACCCAAAGACAGGGGCCTTCGAGGCGGAATGTCGGCCTCTTTAGCAACCTCAACGATGACCGGCATCGTCGAGTAAGCAGTGTGTCCTGTCCCGGCCATCAGTGTCATCACGTAGGTAACGCCTGGCGCAAGGAAGTTCAGATGCTTTGGGTTCTTCTTCAAAACCTTGGTGGCAAGGTAAATGAGGTAGTCCATGCCTCCGGCGACCTGCATCGCAGCAATAGCGGCGATGACACTCATGATGATGGAGACGACGTCCAAAGGAAGATCAGCCGGGGCAGCTCCAAGCAGCGCAAGCCCGATTACCCCTAAGCCGCCTGCGAACCCAATCGCGATCCCGCCGAAGTGTGCGCCGATAAAGATGGCTAATAGAAGGACAAGAAACTGCAACAACATCATCATGCGAGCACCGGATCTTCCTTGATCTGCGGAGCACCTTGGGACCCACTGCTGCGCCCACAAACACCCCGTTGCACAAGGCTACTGTGGTCTGGATTACTTTGTGGTCTAAATGAGAAACTTGTTTCTGCTTTGTTACCGGGCCCTGGAACGCGACTCAGTAAGGACCGCAACGGTGCGTGGGGGGACCTTAAACGTTCCCGTGTCAGGTTCCCAGCGGGTCTGCCTCACAGTGTCGTCAGCCCTATGGGTCTGCACCTGACTCAGGGCGAACCTTCGCCCCTTCAAAGACCTGAGAGACTTCTCAGCCGAATGCGGGCTGGCGTTGAACACCACAAGGACAGCATTCACGTCCCCATCGATCCCCTGAGCCTTTGGGTTCCCTTCACCGTCAACCAGCATGCAAAGCAGGCCCGGCTCGTTGCACACGTCCAGGTCAGGGAAAGAAACCATCTGCTCAATAAGCTCTGCGCTTCCTAGCGTGAGCAGAGGGAGTTCCTTTCTCAGGCGAAGGAAGTCCAAGTGCATCTCTTTGGAGTGCAGGATCATCTCTTGGGTGGGGCGAACGTCCGGCAACCGAAGTAGGGGCTCCATAAGCGGCCAAGTGCGGCCGTTGGCAGCTTTCGGGGGCAGGCCTCTTGCGAACTGATGCCACTGGCCCGTCCAGTCGATCGCGTTGAACCAGTCACCCGAGTTGTAAGAGTCGCGGTCAAGAGACTTGGAGCGAAGCAGTTCAGTGCCCGCGGCCCAGAACGCCACCCCTTGACCAAGAGCGACAACCGCGTTTGCGAGAACCTGCAACCGCAGCCGGGCCTCCGGGCGAGCATGTCTGGGCAGCTTCCAAACCCCCGAGTCGAAAAGGGTTTCGTTGTCGTGCGCTTCGACGTAGTTCACGCACTCCCCAGGCTCTAAGCAGAAAGCATCGTTGCTAACTCCTTCGATGCCGCTGTCTTTGAGCGCGCCGATCAGACCAGAACGGATCAGCTCCAGCCCGGCCTTCGCCGCATGCTTCTCCCACTCCGGGTCAGCGTGACCCCGAGAACCCTCTAGCGTGTCTGTTCCAAGCCCTGACGCAAACCCCTGGTGTTCACTGTGGTTTGAGTCCATGGGCGCTCCCCCACGCACCGCGTCGCGTAGCCTGTCGTTGAACACACCGATGCCCGTGCCCCCGATGTTGTTCTGGGTGGCCTGCACAAACAGGGCGTCGTCTGCGACCTCTCCGAAGTTCCAGCCCTCTCCGTACAGGTAGACGTTTGCTCCGTCAACACCGTCCTCTTTGGGAGTCAGTGCGTCGAGCGCAGTGCGCACTGCTTCGAGGTTCTTCAGCGAATGGTGCCCCATCAGGTCAAAGCGGAATCCATCGATCCTGTAGTCCCTGGCAGCGCTAACCAGCGTGTCCACCATGAGCTTTTCCGCCATCCGACGTTCTGTCGCCACGTTCGCGCAGCACGTCGAGGTTTCGAGGTCGCCGGCCGCATTCCGCCGGTGGTAGTAGCCGGGAACGACTTTGTCGAGGACGGACATTGTCCCCATGCCGCTTCCCGTCGTGTGGTTGAAGACAACGTCTTGGACAACGCGCAACCCCATTTCGTGAAGGGCTTCCACCATCTGGCGGTACTCAAGGACTCTGCGACCTCCGTGCTGATTTTCTGCGGACGCGTAAGAACCCTCAGGGCACATCCAGTGGTAGGGCTCGTAGCCCCAGTTGAACCCGTCAACGTTCACTACCTGCTGGACTGCTTCACTTGGAAGAGGAGAGTCCGGTCCCCATCCGGGAAGCGATCGCAAACGCTCAATGTTCTCAGGAACCAGCTCTATGCCCTCTACTTCCGGAACCTTCTGGTCCTTCCGGTTCTCCGGGATCTCACTAGTTGCAATGTCGAAGGTTGGGAGCAGGTGAAGGGTCGTCAGCCCCGCGGATGCGAGCGCCCGGAGGGACTTGGTGCCTTCTGTCCCATCCAGCGTGAACGCCTTGTAGGTTCCTCGTAATGGCTCGGGAACGCTTTGGTCCCACGCGGAAAAATCGCGGACGTGTAGCTCATAGATCGCCTGGGCGGCCGGATTGCGTAGTGCAGGAGGGGCGTTTTCGCCCCAGCCCTCCGGCATCCACTTGGGGTCGGAAAGGTCCACCAGAACAGAGCGAGTTGAGTCGGTGGTGAGTCCCACCGAGTAAGGATCAGTTACGCGGTTTAGGACAAATCTGTCTTCACAGGGCGCGTAGACGTCTATCTGCCAGAGGTATTCCAAACCGTCCCACGAAGGCTCACCGCAGACACTCCAAACGCCGTCCCGGTCGCGGCGGCCTGGAAAGCGGCGCTCGCCTTCCCCAGAGAACAGGAGCAGCTCCACTGAGCGCGCGGTTGGCGCCCAAATTCTTAGGGTGGGGCTCCCCTTTTCCCAGGAGACCCCCAACTGCTGTTTCGCAGCCCCTTGATAAAGGTCATCGAGCACCCCGCCCAGCTGGACGCCGGTGGTCCATAGGGCCTGAGAGTCCCGCAGCCCTTCAAGGACCACGGGACCCTGCAGGATCTGTTCCAGCTTCTCTTTAGAGCACGAACCGCCGGGGCAGCTCAGCCGCAGCCCGGCGTAGGGCTCACGCTTGGTGCGCCAATCCAGGTCCTGTAACTCTGGGGTAAGAGGGAACAAAGACAGCACAACGTCCGGGTGACACTGCAGAGAGAACCTGTCCGCCTCCTTGCAAAGCCGCTCCGGAACCGCCATCACCGCGGCAGACAGCCACAGCGCCTCTGCTCCCTTCAACGCAGCGCCCCTTACTGGTCTTCAGCGACGAGTTCAGCGAATGCCTGGACCTTCTCCTGGTAGACCGCAACGTCTTCCGGTCCCATCGGGCTTGGCCAAGAATCGGCGCGGAAGTAAGCGTCCGTACCCCCATCTAGGAAGATCACGGAGCCGCAAAGGAAGTTGGCGGCTGGCGAAAGCATAAAGATCACCCATTTAGCAACGTCCTCCGGCTTGCCGAAGTCACGCACCGGGATCGGGAAAGCCTTGATTGCAGGTGCCAGTTTGGGATCGTTGAGTTGAGCCTCAACCATCGGGGTGCGGATAGCGCCCGGGGCGATCGCATTGACCCGGATCCCCTTACCGGCCCACTCCTGGTCAACGCCAATAGTGCGGATCCAGTGGGAAACAGCGGTCTTCGACCCCGCATAGGCCAAGGTCGGGCCAGCTTCGGGTCCCGCAGCCTGAATCAACTCCATGACCTTGTCCGTGTTTCTTTCCCGGAACGCCGCGATGATTTCGGGCGGGATCCCGGGAACGGTGGTGGTGGAGTTCGAGGAGAAGATAACGACCTTAGCGTTCCCAGCAGCAGCCAGGAGATCGTGGATTCCTTCAAGGATTTCAACTACGCCACAGTAGTTCACTTCCGCAATGATCTTCTCCCTGCCAGGGATTGGGCCGAGCCCTGCCGCAAGAACGGCGCCGTCCAGACGGCCCCCCGCCTTTTCGTAGATCTCTTCAAGGGCGTGCTTACGCCCTTCTTTGGTGGCGAGATCTGCGGTTATGTCCCCTCCACGCAGATCAACCCCAATGACGCGGTGACCCTCCCAAATCAGTTGCTCAGCGGTGGACCTACCCATCCCCGAACCGGAACCGGTTACAACATAAACACCCATCTTGATCCTCCTCGATCAGAATTCCTTGGTTTCTCTTAGCGCCTAGCTGGGCCCCTAACCAGCCTCCACTAGGGGACGCCCTTCAAGGTTAGGACATTACGCCCGCCTGCCAAAGATCCTAAACGGACCCACCTGCGGCAAGACGCATCATCTCCGTGTCGAAGCTCAACTCCGGATTCCCCTGTGCCTGCGCGGTTGAACCAAACTCGCTGCTGTAGCTTCCCCGCGATGCACCGGTGATTCGCCGCTCGATCCCGGAAGCTGCCAGCTCAGCTAGCTCTACGCCTGCCCTCTTCACCCTGGTCCCAAAGCTAGGGTCAGCCCAGTCTTCCGCTGTTGCGAAGAGCGAGGTTGGGACAGGGAAAGCCCTCATGAACGCGAAGAGGGGACGCATCTGTTCATCGACAACCATCGCGTGACGGGAAGTGCCAGCAGTTGCTGCCAGGATCATCGGCTTGGCAATGATCAGGTCGTTTTCCAACGTGTCCACGAATGCTTTAAAGAGCCCGGAAACCCCTGCCTTGTAGACGGGGGTTGACATGATGAGCGCGTCGGCCGCAGCCATCTGCTCCATCACTGCAGCTACCTCCGGGAGAGGTGCCGTCCCAAGCAGAGACGCGGTGATCTGCGCGCCGATAGGCGCTAGGTCGACGGCCGACAACGTGGCCGGCTTACCCAAGGTTTCAAGGTACTCAAGGGTTGCGGCCCCGGCCCGGCCTGCCAGCAGCCTCGTGGAAGAGGGGTCAGACGTTCCAGCGTTGATCGCCAGGATCGCAAGTGGCTTCACGTCGTTAGGGGTTCCGCTTTGCATTCTTCAGTTCTATCGCAAGCAACGAAGTGCTTCTAGACCTTTTCGCTACGGGCCCTAGCGCACCGTCTGCAGTAGCAACCAGGTCTCTGAGCTGGCCTCTTTACTGCCCAGACCGATCAGCCCGTGACTCACCAGGGGTCCCAGCTGTTCCCCGCCACCAGCTGGGACAGTCAGGGTTTGGATTGCGCCCGGCAGCAAGGAATCAATTTCCCTGCTCCAAAGGTAAGCGCCGCTGCTGTCAGTCCAGACAACCGAGTCCCCTGCAGTTGCAGGTGTCGCTGCTCCGTTCGTCTGGATCAACGCCCGCAGCTGGATTTGCTCCAAGTCCCAGATGAACAGCCACGCATCTTGGCGTTCTGAGCCCTCCGAAACAATGGTTCCCACCAGGTAGCGCTCCCCTGCCTCCAGGTCCGTCAACAACCACTCCGCAGCAGGTTCAAGTCCGATAACCGGCTCCACACCTTCGTCGTCCGACCAGCTGGCAACGCGCAACTGCGGATAGCAGGGACTTCCAGTAAGCGGAGCGCACGTGTTTTCCAAGGACAGGTCAAGCTGGAGGCTCTCGCTCCCGGACTGCGGGGCCTCATCCACCAAGACGTCACCACCGGGCTCCAGCGAAGCAGAGAACAGACCCGAAGTGAAGTACGGGTCGGCAGCAACCGTTAGGTCCGACCCAAGGTAAACAACGTCACCTGGGCTGCGCAGGGAGACCCTGAACGCTGCTTCCTCCTGGCCTGCGGGATCGTCTCCCGAAGTCACGAACTCGTGAAGCCTCCCGCCGTACCAGGGAGAGCCCAGCAGCTCTTTTGGAACAACTGCGTTGAAGTACGTGTATTGGCCCGAGGTCGACAGCGTGGGTTCCGAGGGGAGTTCCACGTTGGAAGCAACCGAGGAAACGCTCATCGATGCCTGGGAGGCGAGCTCTGTGACCACGCCAGCCGAGCTGTCCCAGGAAAAGAGCGACCAGTCACTCCCACGCCCGGTGGCAAGCCAAACAACGATTTGCCCGTCCTCTTCCGCGCGCGCCGCGCCTGCTGCCGCGACCGCACTAAGGCTTTCGTAGCCGGAAGACTCTGGGAGGAAGAACGTGTTTGATTGGGGCACCAACTCCTGGAGAGGGGTGAAAGTCCCGTCGCTACTGAACACACCCGGGTCTCCGGTCGCGCCGGCGCCGAACAGGGAACCGTCATCCAGGAGAGCTAGCGCAGTGCCCTCGAGCGTCAGCGAAGTCTTAGTGCTCTCATCGAAAGCAGCTGCAGCTAGGGACTCCTGCTCAATGGCTTCCGTGAACTCCCCAACAGCGTCTGGGGGCGCCCACAGTGAGAAAGGCGCACCCGGGACTTCTAACTGGACCATCGGGTAGGTCGCGTACCGTCTCCCCTCCCGCCACTGACGCTCCTCGGCCAGATCAAAACTGTCCTCAGACTGGCCGCTAGACTGGGACGAAGACAAGAACTGGTCGCGGGGAGGGAGAGAAGGCGTGCAGCCAGCTAGCAAGACAGCCAAAGACCCAGCGGCCACTAGAACCTTGAAAGATTTCAGTTTGTTGGTCCTACGCCACGGCATGCCGGACGACCCGCTCCACCACCTGCTCAACCGTGAGGTCTGAGGAATCAATGACGCTCACCCCCGGTGCTGGTTCCATGAACTGCGAGACCTCCGCGTCCTTGTTGTCTCTGCTCGCGAGCATTTTGCGGGTGCGCTCGTAGAGTTCTGGCGTAACTTCACCATACAGTTCAAGCGCGCGCCGCCGGATTCGGGCCCTTGGGTTAGCTAGCAGCAGGACCCGCACGTCTGCGTCGGGGCAGACAACGGTGGTAATGTCGCGACCTTCGGCGACCATGCCCTGACCGCTCTCTTTGGCAGCGAGCATCTGCCTGCGTTGTTCTTTAGCCATCCACGCACGAACAGGCAATAGCCCAGCAACCGTGGAAACGTTCCTTGAAACCAAGTCGCCACGAATCGTGGTGGTGACGTCCTCGTCGCCCAGAAGGAACTTCGGATTGGTTGGAGTTCCCTCGAACCGGAAGTCCATTTGTTCAGCAACCTCCAGGACAGCGTCAGCGTCGTCAAGTGGGACGCCGCCCGCCAAGCAGGCAAGGGTGAGGGCGCGGTACATGGCACCAGTGTCCAAGAAGGCGATAGAAAGCCGCTGTGCCACCCGCTTAGAGACAGTCGATTTGCCTGAACCTGCGGGCCCATCGATAGCGACCAGAAGACCTTCCGGAGAGAGTGTCTTCGCCTTGTTGATCATTTCCTGCCTCCGTCGGCCACACGCCAACCTCGTTCCTGGAGCGCCACCACCGCTGCGTGGGCGGCGCCGGGACTCATCTGGATGCGAGCCAACCCAACAGGTTGACCCGCGGAGTGGTCCAAGCTCAAGTCCTCAATGTTGACCTCGGCTTCGCCAAGATCTGAGAAAAGTCTACCGAGTTGTCCTGGCCTGTCAGGGATTAACACTTCTAGTGTCACCCAGCGTTTAGGTGCAGCACCGTGTTTGCCAGGTATTCGGGAGACTCCTAGGTTTCCGTTGCCAATCACCCTGCTGATCGCTGCTGTTGCGCCTGGAGCAAGCATCCTTCCAGGTGCTGCCGCGGTGTCGCCAAGCCGGTCCGCCAAGTCCGCCAGAGGACCTTGAATCGCTTTCAGGATGTCTGCAACAGGTCTCGCGTTTCCAGCGATGATCCGGGTCCATAAGTCTGGGTCGGACGCAGCGATTCGAGTCGTGTCCCGGAGGCCCTGTCCTGCGAGCATCAGTGCTTCGGGGCTAGCGTCCACAAGGGAGCTGGCGAGCAGGCTCGCGATCAGCTGGGGGACGTGACTCACTGCTGCGACGGCCCGGTCGTGCTCCTTTGGGTCCAGCGTCACGGGCACGGCACCAAGGTCGCTAGCCAGGCTGCGAACCGCCAGCTGGGAGGCTGAGGACGACCACTTGGTCGGAACGACAACCCAGGGCCTGCCGTAAAACAGGTCCCCGTGAGCGCTAGAAGCTCCCGAACGAGCCCGTCCAGCCATGGGGTGGGATCCCGTGAAGTGGCTGAGGAGGGCGCGGTCCGCGGTCAGTTCCTCAGCGTCTGCCACAACAGATTCTTTGACGGACGCGACGTCGGTGACGACCGCGTCCGGGTACTTCTGTAGCGCCGCAGCGATGAGCCCCCCTGCAACGTCGGGCGGCGCAGCAACAACCACTAGCGCTGGTCTGCCGTCCGCCGGAAGCGGCGTGCCGGCCCCCATGTCAACTGCTAAGGCAAGTGAGGTGGGTGAAAGGTCTTCCAGCCACACTTCGACACCGCGCCCCCGTAGTGCAAGCGCGATAGAGGTTCCTATAAGACCTGTCCCAATGACCAGGACGGGCCCTACCGTCGCAGTGGGCTCTGAGCTCAAGTTAGAGGCCGACCTGATCGTAGAGTTCCTGCAGCTGGCCTCCCTTGACCCTGCGCAAGTCTCCGGGCTTCAGGCGGTCCAGCCTGATCGGCCCAAACTGTGTGCGGATTAGTTCGCTGACAGGCAACCCCACCTCGGCCAGCATCCGCCTGACCATCCTGTTTCGACCCTCATGCACTTTCACCTCTACCGCCGACACGTCACCAAGAGTGTCCTTCACAGTGAAGGAGTCTGCTCTTACGGGCCCGTCTTCCAGCTCAATCCCGCCGAGGAGTTTCTTCCTGACCCACGGTTTCACTTCCCCGTGGACCCGCGCCAGGTAGGTTTTCTCTATTTCGTACGAGGGGTGCATTAGTCGGTGCGCTAGCTCCCCGTCGTTCGTGAGGAGCAGGAGCCCCTGGGTGTCGATGTCCAGTCTGCCAACGTTGTAGAGCCGCTCCGGGTAGTCGACAAGAAGGTCTGAGATGCAGGGGCGACCTTCCGGGTCGGACAGGGTGGAAACCATGCCCTCGGGCTTATTGAGTGCAAGAACCACGTGCTTCGCGGGCTCGGTGATGATCCGAGACCCGTCCACATGGATGGCCTGGGTCTCCGGGTCTACGCGAGTGCCCAGTTTCTTAACGACTTGCCCGTCGACGGTGACTCTTCCGGATTCGATCAGCTGTTCACTGGCTCGGCGCGAGGCTACGCCCGCTTGCGCCAGGACCTTCTGAAGCCGCTCACCGGCCGGTACGTGGGGATCATTCTTCATTTTTCTGCCCTTCTCGGTCCAAAAAGTCTAGGTCAGTTTCGGGTCCTGGCATAAACGGTGCGAGCGGAGGGAGTTGCGAGATGTCGTCGAGCCCCATCCGTTCCAGGAAGGCAGTAGTCGTGCCGAACAGGTGACCGCCGGTGGGGGTTTGTCCCACTTCCTCGATCAGGTCGCGAAGCTGCAGTGTGCGAAGTGTCGTGTCTACGTTCACTCCGCGAATCCGGGCGATCTGCCCCCTTGTCACGGGTTGGCGGTAGGCGACGATGGCCAGGGTCTCCAGGGCTGCCTGGCTAAGAGCTGAAGTTTCTGCTCCAGCAACAAAAGCGGCGACCCAAGGGGCGAAGGCGGGACGCGAGTAGATCCGCCACCCGCCGTCCACGACCCTCAGTTCGAACCCGCGCCGGACTCCCCCGTCTTCGCCGTCGTAGTCTTTCTGTAACCCCTGAAGCGTCTCCTCAACCTGCTTCGCCTTCATGCCTGTCGCTGCCACCAAGGCCGGGACTGGGACGGGGTTAGGTGCCACCATCAGGATTGCTTCTAACGCGGCAGAAAGGTCTGAGGTCTGCAGCGCAAACTCAGGGTTCGCGTCGCTGCCTGCTTTTGCGATTGCTTCAGCTAGCGCCAGCTCGTTTTCTTTTTCGCCCATTCGTTTAGTTCTCCTCTTCACCCAGCCAGGTCACGGTCAGCTTGCCCATCGGGTGCTTTTGGTGGAAACCCACAGCGCCTCTGCGGTACAGCTCCAAGAGCCCCAGGAAGCGCACCACGATCACCGCAACTGAGGATGCGTCCGAGGTGAGCTGGGTAAACGTTGCTTTCCCTTCTTCGGAGAGCAGGCCGGTGAGGATCTGAAGCTGCTCCTCAAGTGAGGCAGCTGGTCGGGCAACATGATCCGCGAGGTCGGGCCTGGGGGCTTCCCCAAGAACCCTCGCAGCTATCTCTGCGAGCTGATCCGTCGAAGTCTTCCAGACAAGTGGGGATAGGACGCGGGTGAAGGGCTCTTCAAGGGGCGTAAGTCGCGCGACGCCGCCGGAGTACTTGTTCCACTTCTGTTTTAGGAGAGCGGAAGCCCGTTTGAAGCCCCTGTACTGCAGCAGGCGCGCGAAAAGGAGGTCACGGGCCTCCAGGTCCTCTTCGCTGGGTTCTTGTCCGGGCAGCTTGGGTAGGAGCGCCGCGGCTTTCATGTCCAGCAGCGTCGCGGCGACGACCAGGAAATCGGTTGCGCTGGAGAGGTCCGGGCTGCTTCTCATGTAGGCCAGGAACTCTTCTGTCACATCTGCCAACGCAACTTCGGTAACATCCAGGTCTTTGCGGGCAATGAGACGTAGCAGCAAGTCGAAGGGACCTTGGAAGTTCTCAAGGTCGACATCAAAGTCGCGCAAGGTCTGCGGACCAAAGGTCTCCCGGTCGACCTCAAGGGCTTCTTCCAACTGTTGCCGGTCTTCTTTGATCTCTTGAGCCGGGGTGGTTTCCAGGTCGAGCAGGGAGGCAGACTCGCCCTGCACCTCTACGGTGCTTCCCCGCGCGCGATGACTTCGCGGGCCAAGCGCCGGTAGGCTTCCGCGCCCGTGTGTTTCGGCGCGTGCGTGAGTATCGGCTCTGTTGCAACGGATGCGTCAGGGAACTTCACGGTGCGCCGGATCTGCGTGTCGTAGACCAGGTCCCCAAAGGCTTCTTGGAGGCGTTCCAGAACCTCTTTGGAATGGAGCGTTCGCCCGTCAACCAGGGTTGGGACGATTCCGTCCATCTTCAGCCTGGGGTTTATGCGGTCACGAACGGTTTCAATGGTTTCTACTAGGAGCGCAACGCCGCGCAAGGCGAAGAACTCAGTAGCCACAGGGACCAGGACGCCGTGCGCGGCAGTGAGTGCATTGACGGTCAGGAGCCCCAGTGAAGGCTGGCAGTCAATGATGATGACGTCGTAGTCGTCCGTCAGCGGTCGCAGCACCCGTGCCAGAGCGGATTCACGCGCGACCTCGTTGACAAGCTGAACTTCAGCTGCAGAGAGGTCGATGTTCGCTGGCAGCACGTCGAGCCCTGGGGTTGCGGTTTCGCAGACCGCGCCCCGCACGTCGACTTTCGGGTTGAGCAGGGTTTCGTAGACGGTTGTTTCCATGTCTAGAGCATTGACGCCAAGACCAACGGAGGCCGCACCCTGCGGGTCGAAGTCGACGATCAGGACTTTCCTGCCGTATTCGGCCAGCGCCGCCCCAAGGTTGATGGCTGTGGTCGTCTTCCCAACCCCGCCTTTTTGGTTGCAGACCGCAATGATGCGGGCGGGTCCGTGCCCCGCGAGCGGCTCCGGCACGGGAAAGTCGCCGGGCTGCTCTACTCCCACCAGCTCAAGTTGGTACTCGTTACTCACGGCCCCATTCTATCGGCTTGGGTAGCTAGAGGCTGCAGGGGGCGCGGCCCGCCCCTGAACTGGCGGGCCGTGGCGCACTTCCATCCCCCAACGGGCTGCGCCGTCGCAGCTGCGGCCGGGCGGTCAAGCTGCTCACGTAGCCCGTGGGTGGGTTGACCGGTAAACCTCCCCAAGCAGCTGTGGGGACAGCCTCGTGTAGATCTGCGTCGTGGAGACGCTCGCGTGTCCCAGTAGTTCTTGCACCTCACGGATCGAGGCCCCACCTTCCAATAGGTGCGTCGCAAAAGAGTGACGCAGCGTGTGGGGTGAGACTCGCCCTGCCAAGCCTGCCCTGGTCGCGGCCCGGTCGATGCTTTCCCACGCGGACTGCCTGGATAACGGAGCTCCACGGAGGTTCAGAAAGAGGCTGGGACTACCGCCCCCCTTTGCGGCCAGAGCGGGCCTTCCGCGAGTCAAGTAGGCCTGCAGGGCGCGAACGGCAAATCCGCCAAGAGGCACCAGACGCTCCTTGTTGCCCTTGCCAAGCAGACGGACGACCGCGAAGTCCCCTTCAAAGTCAAGGTCGTCGACGCTGAGCCTCATCGCTTCGCTCACGCGAGCCCCACAGCCGTATAGGAACTCTAGTAGTGCCAAGTCGCGAAGGGCAGCGGGGTCTTCCGCCGGCCCCGCCCCTTCCAACAGCCGAGCAACTTCTTCGACGCTGAGAGCCTTAGGGAGGGAGCTGCCGCTCTTCGGGCCCTTAACACCAGCAGAAGGATCGCGGTTGGTGATCCCCTCCCGAAGCGCCCACTTGTGGAAGGAACGGATTGCTGAGAGGACTCTTCGCACGGAGGACGGCGCAAGTGGTTTTTGTGTTTCGCTGCCCGCAGACAGCGAAAGCAGGAATGCCTCAACGTGCCGGCGCTCCAAGGCCTCAAGACCCCCACCCTCCCCCGGCGTGGAGGAAAGGTAAGCCGCGTAGCGCTCCAGGTCTCGGCGGTAGTTTGAGACCGTGTGGGGAGAAGCTCCTCTGATCACCGCTAGATCGGCCAGAAACTGCTCAACGTCTTCTTCCACCTCTCCCCCTCCAGGGACTGCGACTCAACAACCGCCGCCCCAACGACCGCCATCACGACTGCTGTTTCGTAAAGCCTGCGTTCTCCCTGCTTTTCTTGGTTGGGTCTTCCCATTTGAACTGTAGCCGGGCCCTCTCAGGCTCCGGGCACGACGCTGCGACCAGCCCGCCCATCGAGTCCGGAAAAATGAGCCCCTAATGGGCGGCTATCCTCGGCGCCTCCCCAGCTCCACTACTAGCTCCCCAAGCACGTCCGTTTGCGCCGCCCATAACGAAGCGAAACCAGAAATGC
>CAYFUU010000019.1:0-6248 GCA_964346595.1 uncultured Actinomyces sp. | reverse complement strand
AGCTCCCCAAGCACGTCCGTTTGCGCCGCCCATAACGAAGCGAAACCAGAAATGCCAAGCTCTTGCGCCGGCGCCGGCCAACAAGGCTTGCTTCGCGGCGCCTTGGGACCTCATGTCGATAGACTGAGTCCCACAAAAGGCTGTAAAGAAACGGCTAGAGAGCACGAAGGCTCTAGAGAACGGGTGGCACGCATGTCTTTCGAATGGTCAAGTAACGACGACAAGGCCGTGAGGACGGCGAAGCTCCTTGCGGCCGACATGGTAGAAAACGCCGGTTCCGGACACCCCGGGACCCCGATTTCGCTCGCAGCGGCCGCCTACCTGATCTATCAGCGTTACCTCCGCTTCGACCCGGCAGACCCGTTCTGGCTAGGCCGCGACCGCTTCGTCCTATCTGCAGGTCACGCCTCCGCTCTCCAATACGTCCAGCTCTACATGGCAGGCTCAGGGCTTGAACTGGACGACCTGAAGGCCTTCCGAACGTTCGGCTCGAAAACACCGGGGCACCCGGAACGCGGGCACACCGAGGGCGTGGAAATCACGACCGGCCCGCTCGGCTCCGGCTTCGCTGCAGCGGTCGGAATGGCGATGGCAGCGCGCTACGAACACGGGATGTTAGATCCCGACACTCCACTTGGAGATTCACCGTTCGACCACGTCGTTTACACAATCGTCGGGGACGGCTGCCTCCAGGAAGGCGTGAGCTCGGAAGCCGCCTCTCTTGCCGGCACGCAGAACCTCGGCAACCTCGTTGCGATCTACGACGACAACCGGATCAGCATTGAGGATGACACGTCGATCGCGTTCAACGAAGACGTTCTCGCGCGCTTCGAGTCCTATGGCTGGCATATACAAGAGGTCGCGTGGCGCAAGGCTGACGGAACCTACGAGGAAGACGTTCCAGCACTGGCTGCCGCCTTGGATGCAGCGCTCGCTGAAAAGACCCGACCGTCCCTGATCAAGCTGTCAACCATCATCGGTTGGCCCACCCCAGGCAAGGCGGACACGGGCGGAATCCACGGGTCGAAGCTCGGCTCTCCCGCGCTTGAAGAGCTGAAGCTGGCTCTCGGTGCAGATCCTGAAGCTATGTTCGACGTCGAAGAAGACGTCCTGCAATACACGCGGGGACAGGTAGCAGAGCGCTTGGCGGTTGCAATCGAAGAGTGGGATGAATCCCTACGTGTCTGGTCCGCCCTGAACCGCGACAAAGTCGCGCTGCTGAACCGCATCCGCTCCGGGGCGCTCCCCGAACAGTTGCCCGCGGCACTCCCAACGTTCGAAGCGGGGAAAGCGATCGCGACTCGCGCGGCGTCCGGGAAGGTCATCAACGCGATTGCGGAGGTCATGCCTGAGTTCTGGGGAGGGAGCGCCGACCTAGCAGGCTCCAACAACACCTTGATTGAAGGAGCACCCTCATTCTTCCCCGCGGAGCGTTCCTCGAAGGCATTCAAAGGGAACGAGTTCGGTCGGAACTTGCACTTCGGCGTTCGGGAGCACGCGATGGGCGCAGTCATGAACGGCATCGCAGTTGATGGCCTCACCCGCGTTTATGGAGGGACCTTCTTCGTCTTCGCCGATTACATGAGAGGCGCTGTTCGCCTGGCAGCCCTGATGGATCTCCCCGTGACATACGTGTGGACTCACGATTCGATCGGTGTGGGCGAAGACGGACCCACCCACCAGCCGGTGGAGCACCTTACGGCTTACCGGGCTATTCCCGGGCTCGCGGTAGTTAGGCCCGGCGACGCTGATGAGACCGCGTGGGCGTGGTACGGGATCCTGGAGCAGCGCTCCCCCGCCGCACTGATCCTGTCCCGACAGAACCTTCCAAACCCCGGGCGTGGACCCGAAAGCGGATTGGCGCCTGCCGAGGGCGTGCTGCGAGGTGGCTACGTGCTCAAGGATTGCGAAGGCACTCCCGACGTGATCCTCATGGCCTCCGGGTCTGAGCTGTCCTTGGCGCTGGACGCCTCGGACGCACTAGCTGAGAACGGGGTGTCTGCCCGGGTGGTGTCGATGCCCTGCATGGAGTGGTTCGATGACCAGCCGAAGGAATACCGGGATTCAGTCCTGCTCCCCGAGGTCAAGAACCGGGTGTCAGTAGAGGCGGGCCTGGCCATGCCATGGCTGAAGTACCTGGGAGACGCCGGCAAAGCGATCTCGATCGAATCGTTCGGCGGGGTTGGCTCCGCTGAAGAACTCTTCGAACACTTTGGGATCACGGCGGACGCAGTGATGGCTGCGGCCGAATCGGGGCTAGAAGAGTAGAGGACACGCAGCCGAAACGGGTCTTGGGGGAGGTTAGATGCCTGCCAAGCTCTTCTGCACCAGGGCTTCCGCCCCGTCAGCCCGAAACCCCGCGACGTGCGGCGTGACAATGCAGTTCGGCGCATCCCAAAGCGGCGAGTCAGCAGGTAGGGGCTCCTCTGGTGTCACGTCCAGAGCAGCTCCTGCGATTTCACCTGCTTCTAGTGCCCTGACCAGAGCGTCCGCGTCCAAGGTGACTCCTCGCCCGACGTTGCAGACGATGGCATGCTTCGGTAGCAGTGCGAGCTTTTCTGCGTCCAAGGCTCCCTCAGTCTCCGGGGTCGCGGGCAGGATCATGACGAGAACGTCGGTGTTCGGCAACTCCTGGCCAATCTGGTCGCCCGCGACGACGTCGAACCCGGCCCTCTGCCCAGCAGTTTGCGCAACCCCTTTCACGTTAGCCCCGAGGCTCTCGAGGATGGGTGCGAGGTGTTGGCCGATCGACCCAAACCCCCAGACCAACACGTTAGCGTCAATGAGGGTGGAGACGCGGTCCGGGTCGTGCAGCGGCCTTGGGCCGCGCTTCTCAGAAAGCCAACGGTGCTCTTCCTGAGCCTTGAAGTATTGGGGCAGTTCCCGGATGAGCGCCAGCAGAAGAGCGATCGCATGTTCGCTCACCGTCCGGTCGTGAAGGCCCCTGCCTGACACCAGCCGGGCTCCTTCCGGGAGTCCCGCCGCCTGAAACGCGTCAACACCAGCGGAAAGGGACTGAACAAGCTTCAGATTCCGCATCTCCTTGAGGGAGGCAAGAGAAGTGGGGTGACCCCAACCGATCACAACATCGGCATCCAGGTGCTCATCCGGTATCGGTGTGGCCTCACGGAAGCGGACCAGCTGTGTGCCATCGGGCCAGGAAAGGTCTAAATCTGTCTTGTCAGTGAGAAGGATCTTCATACCCAAAGCCTAGAAGGCTTCGAGCGCAAGCGGTAAGGATCTAGAAACCGTACCTGAGCATCAGGCCATAAGCGATGATGGCGACGGTCCAGAACACAAGAACACCAACTGTGATGCGGTTGAGGTTCTTTTCAGCGACGCCTGAGGACCCCGCGGCCGAGGAGATGCCTCCACCGAACATGTCCGATAGGCCGCCGCCACGGCCCTTGTGCATCAGCACCGTCAAAATCAGCAGCAAGCTGGCGATGACGATAATCGTGATCATCGCTATGCGAATCGCAAGCACTGGTACCCCGTCCCGTCTGCAACAAGCAGAGTCTTCAAAAACCTAGGGCGCTAAGCCCAACCAGTAATACTCTACAGTCGAAAGGGCCCGATCCCCATGAAGAGGACCGGGCCGCTTTGTGAGATCTACCGGTTTTACCC
Source organism: uncultured Actinomyces sp. (assembly GCA_964346595.1). Lineage (GTDB taxonomy): Bacteria > Actinomycetota > Actinomycetes > Actinomycetales > Actinomycetaceae > Scrofimicrobium. The sequence goes on along the minus strand of CAYFUU010000019.1, from coordinate 2,621 downwards.
GTTAATGGTCAGAGCGGAAGCCCTAGTTGTCGTAGTCGCAGATCTTCGCGAACTCGTCAGCGTCAAGCGACGCGCCGCCAACAAGGGCGCCGTCGACGTTTGGCTGAGCCATGATTTCCTTGACATTGGAAGACTTCACGCTTCCGCCGTAAAGAATGCGAATGGCGTCTGCTGTTTCCTGGTCAAACATGGTAGCCAGGAGTTCGCGGATTGCTGCAGAGACCTCTTCCGCGTCTGCAGGGGTCGCGACCTCGCCTGTGCCTATCGCCCACACGGGTTCGTAGGCGATAACAACCTTCTTGGCTTGATCCTTCGTGTAGCCGGCGAAGGCACCCTTCAGCTGGGTGACGACGTGGTCGACGTGCTGGCCATTCTTGCGGACCTCAAGGACCTCACCGACGCAGATGATCGGAGTCATGCCCCAGGCGAGCGCAGCCTTGCCCTTCTGACCAACCAGGTCATCGGTTTCAGCGTGGTATTCGCGACGCTCGGAGTGACCGACGACGACGTACTTGACCCCAAGCTTGGAGAGCATGGTTGCGGAGATCTCTCCGGTGTAGGCCCCGGACTCGTAGACAGCGACATCCTGCGCGCCCAGCGCAATCTTCAGCCCGTCGCCTTCAATAACGGTTTGCACCGAACGTAGGTCGGTGTAAGGGGGAATGACAACAACGTCTGTCTTGTCGTAGTCGAAGTCGAGGTCGTCGAGTTCGGTGGCTAACTTGTTGATGAGGGAGACGGCCTGGACGTGGTCCATGTTCATCTTCCAGTTGCCAGCGATCAGTGGAATGCGTTTCATAGGTCAGTCCTCCAGAACTGCGATACCGGGAAGCGTCTTGCCCTCGAGGAGTTCTAGGGAAGCGCCGCCGCCTGTTGAAATGTGAGAGAAGGTGTCCTCGTCAAAACCGAGAACGCGGACAGCAGCAGCAGAATCTCCGCCGCCGACAACGCTGAATGCTTCGCTTTCCGAAAGCGCACCGGCGACGCCCTTGGTTCCATCAGCGAACGCTGCGAACTCAAAGACCCCCATCGGGCCGTTCCAAGCGACCGTCTTAGCATCCAGAATGTAGCGGCTGAACAACTCAACCGTCTTGGGGCCAATGTCGAGGCCCATGTCGTCTGCGGGAATGTCAGCAACAGACACGATGGTGGGTGGCGCGTCAGCAGAGAACTCCGGTGCCACGACCACGTCTACTGGCAGAACCAGGTCTACGCCCTTCTCTTTCGCGATCTTCATGTAGTCGCGGCAGGTGTCTAGCTGGTCTTCTTCAAGCAGTGACTTCCCGACCTCGTAGCCCTCAGCCTTGAGGAATGTGAAAGCCATTCCACCACCGATGAGGATGGCGTCGGCCTTACCCAGGAGGTTCTCAATGACTCCGAGTTTGTCGGAAACCTTGGAGCCTCCCAAGACCACAACGTAGGGACGAGCAGGGTTGTCCGTGACTTTAGATAGAGAGTCAATCTCCTTGAACACGAGCTCCCCGGCGGCGCTCGGAAGGATCTCCGCGACATCGTAGGTGGAGGCTTGCTTGCGGTGGACAACACCGAAGCCGTCGGAGACGAAGGCGTCGGCCAGGGCTGCATACTCTGCTGCAAGTTCAGCACGCTCAGCGTCATCCTTAGAAGTTTCGCGGGGGTCGAAGCGAACGTTTTCAAGCAGGGCCACAGACCCGGGTTTCAGGGATTCGGCGACCCTCTTTGCAGATTCGCCGGTGACATCTTCAGCAAGAACAACATCCTGGCCTAGCAGCTCGGAAAGACGCGCTGCGACCGGAGCCAGCGAGTAGTCGGGGTTCGCCTTGCCACCTGGGCGGCCAAGGTGCGCAGCAATGATGACTGCGGCACCAGCGTCCAGAAGTTTCCGAAGGGTTGGTAGGGCCGCGCGGATGCGGCCATCGTCAGTGATGCGGCCGTCTTTTAGTGGGACGTTGAAGTCAGAGCGGACCAATACCCGCTTTCCTTCAAGGTCACCTAGGGAATCAATGGTTCGAAGCACAGGGCTCTCCTAGTTGGCGTGGTACTTGTTGGGCAGTTGGTGACAACGTGGTTGCGCCCGCAACCGCGCTGGCGGGTGCGGGCGCAACCTGTTGTCTCAAGCTAGCGCTTTATTAGAGGCGCTCGCCGACGTACTGGGTCAGGTCGACAAGGCGGTTGGAGTAGCCCCATTCGTTGTCGTACCAGGAGACGACCTTCACTTCGTTGTCAATGACCTTGGTGAGGCCGGAGTCGAAGATCGAGGAAGCTGGGTCGCCTTCAATGTCCTTCGACACCAGGGGCTCTTCCGAGTAAACCAGGATGCCCTTGAGGCCCTCGGTTTCCGCAGCGGCGCGAACCGCGTTGTTAACTTCCTGAACCGTGACGGGCTTCGAAGCGACGAAGGTCAGGTCGGTGACGGAGCCTGTCGGGACCGGGACGCGGAGTGCGTAGCCGTCCATCTTGCCCGCCAGTTCCGGCAGAACAAGGGCAACAGCCTTGGCCGCACCGGTGGAGGTGGGAACGATGTTGAGGGCAGCGGCGCGGGCGCGACGCAGGTCCTTGTGAGGCGCATCCAGCAGACGCTGGTCACCCGTGTAAGCGTGGATGGTGGTCATGAGGCCACGCTCGATGCCGAAGGCATCGTT
>CAYFUU010000018.1:23233-28632 GCA_964346595.1 uncultured Actinomyces sp. | reverse complement strand
CGACGCACCGAAGCGGAAACGCGCGTTCCGGCAGGAGTGAAGAAAGAACGGGTCACCACGACGGTGTCGGTGACCCGGTTCGTCACCCTCTCCATGAACCGCCTGGGGTTCTCACTGACTGTGGCGACGCGCAGCCCGGGGCGCTCAGGTTGGATCCACACCAGGGTGAACACCCGGTCTTCTGGATCCCAGGCGGAGTACTGGATTTCGTGCCAGAGACCGGAGTCAACTACGCCTTGCTCGCCAACAACCGAGAGTCCGTGGAGCCCTGCAACGACGACGTTACCGTCTTCAAGCGATTCCCAGGGCGCCAAATGGTCCGCTTCCGGAAGGAACACCTTGAATGATTCAGGGAGCTTGGGTGCGTTCGCGGGCGCGTCCTTCTCTTTACCTTTTTCTTCGGTTCGCTTGATCTTTTGCCAAAACAAGTTGTCTCCGACCTGTCGAAAGCGCTCAGCTGAGCATCATGAAGAGCTTCTCAAGCTCTTCGGGGGAAAGGGAGGCTTCACCGGCCTCAGCGTTCGGGGCCAGGCATTCGCGCATGGCGCCCGAAATGATCGCATAGCCGGCCTTGTCTAGCGCCTTTGAGACTGCGGCGAGCTGGATGATGGTTTGCCTGCAATCCTCATCCGCATCCAACGAATTGATCAGCGCGTCCAGTTGTCCGCGAGCGCGGCGCAAGCGGTTCAGGATAGCCTTCTTAGCCTTAGCGGCCTCATCGCTTTCGTCTGCAGCCACTCACTCTCCTGATCTAGGACTTACGGCCCCCAAGCATACCTGGGAGCAAGATTTGCGAGCGTCCCTACCCCGCTGCGGGGTCCACGGTCGACCGCCGCTTCGTCTCCACGTCAATCAGCTCCCTGAAAATCGCTTCATGTTCGGGGGACCCAGGCTGTGTTCGGTTGAGGCGCGCCTGCAGGTTTTCCGCTTTCCGACCCAGGTCACGGCGAACCAGGGCACGGACAACCCCTTGCGCATAGGTTCCAACATCTGATTTCGATTCGACGGGTAGGGGCGTCACCATGGCCGCGGTGACAGCTGACGCAGCACTCGGGTCCAGGTCTGCCAGGATGGCTTGACCCCACCGCCGAGTGGCCAGATCCAAAGAAGCGTCCCCAACCCCGACTTCTGCTTCCGCAAGTTCGAGGGCATCAAGGAAGCTTTGGAGTCCTCCTGCGGCACCGATTGCATCCAGAATCAGCCTGTGAGCGGGCACGGTGAAAGAGTCTGGTTCCAAGGATTCGAAGCCAGCTCCGAGGGTGCTGAGAGGCACCTGCAAGACAGCGGCGAGCGCGTATCGTTCCGTCCGGCCGGTGGCGTCTGACGGCAACTGGTCAGGTCTAGGTTGCGCAGGCTCCTGCCGGGGTTCCGGGCGTCGCTGGTAGCGAAGAGCTCTCTGAACAGATTCGATCTCCGAAGGCTCCATGCCCAGCCAACCGGCTACCTGGCGGGTGTACTCGCTGCGGAGTGCCCGGTCCTTAATGCCAGCCAGGATAGGGGCGGCGGCTCTTGCCCCCTGAACCCTGCCCTCTGCGTTGTCTAAATCCAAGGAGAAGACAACAGAGCGGAGCACAAACTGAAACAGGGGGACGCGGGAAGCGATCAAGTCGCGAAGTGCCTGATCTCCGCCTTTGACCCGCAGGTCGCAGGGGTCCATGCCATTTGGGTCGACAGCCACGAAGGTTTGGGCTGCGAAAGTCTGGTCCTCGACATAAGCACGGCGAGCAGCGGCCTTCCCGGCCTCATCCCCGTCGAAAGTGAAGATCACTTCTCCCCCGGGGGCCCGCCCATCCGCAAGCACCACTCCCGCAGCAGGGCTCGCCACGTCCCCAAGAAGGCGGCGAATGATCTGAGTGTGACCCGCACCGAAAGCAGTCCCGCAGGTTGCGACTGCGGTGGTTTCGCCAGCCGCGTGAGCTGCCATGACGTCCGTGTACCCCTCAACGACCACCACTTTCCGGCCGCGGGAAATATCCTTCTTCGCCAGGTCGATGCCGTACAGAACTTGGGACTTCTTATAGATCGGCGTCTCTGGAGTGTTCAGGTATTTGGGTTGGTTCGGGTCGTCCCCTATCCTTCTTGCCCCGAACCCGATCGTCGCGCCCGTAAGGTCCCGGATGGGCCACATGATTCTTCCGCGGAAACGGTCGTAGGGGCCACGATTCCCTTGGATCGCCAGGCCGGCGGTGATGATCTCCTCATCCGTGAAGCCCTTGGAGCGCAGGTGAGACAGGAGACCGTCCCAGGCATCAGGCGCTGCCCCCACCCCGAACTTGTCGACGTCCTCTTTCCCAAAGCTCCGCGAGCGCAGGAAATCGCGGGCGCCGATCGCTTCAGGCCGGTCCAGCTGTTCCCTGTAAAACTGCTGGGCGACTCGGTGAGCGTCTATCAGGCGGCCCCGGCGCCCCGGCGGGGCGCCGCGAACGGGACCTTTCCCGTCCTCATACCTGAGCTCAACCCCATACCGGTCGGCTAAGTACTGCACCGCCTCAACAAAAGAAAGGTGATTGAGCTTCTGAACGAAAGAGATGGTGTCTCCGCCTTCACCGCAGCCGAAGCAGTGCCAAAGGCCCGGGCCGGGGCGCACGTGGAAGGAGGGAGTGCGTTCGTCGTGGAAGGGGCACAATCCCTTCAGTGACCCGGTGCCAGCGCCCCGCAGACTGACGTGTTCCCCAACGATGTCTTCAATGCGAGCCCGGTTGCGGACCTCTTCAAGGTCCTGATTCTTGATAAACCCGGCCATGGGCTCAGTCTAAGACAGCGCTCCGACAGGGTTCAGAGCAAAGTGGAGAGCATCCCGCAGTAGCGGGCGTGCCATTTGCTAGCAGAAACGTCGGTCAGGCACGCAACCTGGTCTATCACCGCGCGTTTCCTTCCCGCGTCATTGGTGGCGCGCAGCCACTCGGCACGGAACGGCTCGTCAAGGGCCTGCGGGCCCGCTTCAAGCAAGGCCTCGACCAAGTCCAATATCAGGGTGCGCTGCTGGAAGTAGATCGGCTCAATCTCGCGGGGAGCCATCACGTAGTGAACAGCAATCCCTTTCAAGAACAAGATCTCAGCTTCTGTTTCCCGGGGCAGAACCAGGTTGGCGCTGTAGCGTCCGAATGGGCCTTCCCCGAAGTCCTCTTTCGTCGCTTCGGTCGCGCTCTGGCAAAACCTCCCGATCAGTGAGGAAGTGAGGTCCTTAAGGCGCGCCTGGTCTGCGTAGCTAGCGTCGTATCCGCGGGGCCAGTAAGAAAGGGATGCGAGGCGGACGGCAGCAGCACGCAACTCTTCCTCACTGACACTGTCCCCGTACCAGGCAAGCGTTGAAGCGATGACTTCGTCGATCTGTCCGGGGTCAATGAGCTGGGCAAGGTCGAACCTTCTGGTGGCAACCGCGTCCTCCAGGTCGTGAACCGAATAGGCGATGTCGTCCGAGAGATCCATGATCTGAGCCTCCAGACAGCGTCGTCCCTCTGGGACTCCCTCACGCATCCAGTCAAAGACAGGAGCATCGTCCGGGTAGCAACCAAACTTCCGCTGGGACTTCTGCGGGTCGGGCCCATTACCTTTCTGCCACGGGTACTTCGTGAGCGCATCCAGGGTCGCGCGGGTGAGGTTGAGTCCGCCGTGTTCCCCGTTCGGGCCGAGAACCTTTGTTTCTAGTCGCGTCACCAATCGGAAGGTCTGTGCGTTCCCCTCGAACCCACCCATGTCACGTGCGGCTTCGTCGAGCGCCTGTTCGCCGTTGTGACCGAAAGGCGGGTGGCCAAGATCATGCGCCAGGCAGGCGGCGTCAACAATGTCCGGTTCGGCTCCCAGCTCTTGGGCGAGACCCCTACCAATCTGCGCGACCTCCAGGGAGTGGGTGAGGCGGGTACGAACGAAGTCATCACTAGCGGGACCAAGAACCTGTGTTTTCGTTCCGAGCCGGCGCAGCCCAGCAGAATGCAAGATCCGCGCCCGGTCGCGCTCAAAATCTGTCCGGTGAGAAGCTTTGGGCTGCTCCGGATAGGCGCGCTCCGCGTCTTCGTCGCTGTACTGCCACCCCCGCGAGCCCAACCCTGCTTCGAGTGATGTTGTTGACACAAACAACAGGTTAGTATGAGCGAGGCAGTTGCGTTCAGGTTGCTTACAGAGCGGGGGGCTATCAGGTGCAGGCGCCGCTTGGGACAGTCACAACTCGTTTAGTGCACAGGCGCGAAGGAGCGCTTGCGCCCTGGTGGCGGGACGCGGTGATCTGCGACTTGCCCGGTTCCTACGACAACAAAGACCTGAAGCGCGTCCAGGAAATGCTCCCGGACATCGCAGACCTGGGTTTCGAGGCTGTGCTGATCCGCCCAGCAAACCCGCGAGTCGATGTTGGCCTCACCGTACTCCCCGACTTCATCGCTGACGCTCACAGGTTGGGCTTGAAGGTTATCGTTCGCGCTTTCTTGTCCGAGGACGAGTCGGAGCTCGACCCCGAAACAAGCCCTCCGCAGCTTCCGCTTGAACTTGACGCAGAGAGCCTTTCGGAGCGGGCGACCGCGATTCTTGCAGCCGGTGCAGATGGGGTCGACCTGGGTCCGGTAAATGATGAGACGGGGTCGCCAGACGCGGCAGCTAACAGCCGCGCATTCACGCAGGCCGTCCAGACGCAGCTAGCGGAAGTTGAGTTGGCTGGGGAGACCACGATACTCACTGCGGCAGTGCTCTCGGAACCTAGGGAATCCGCCGTGCGGCACCTACAGGAAGATTGGTTCCATCACCTGCGTGACGACTCCCTTGTGGCGTGCCCTTGGGACGCGACAGAAATACAGCGACGGGTTAGCCAAGCTTACTGGGATCGCGATCCCTTGGGACACACCGCTGCCTGGCGATACTCCCTACCAAAATGGACGTCCTCACCCCAAGCGCGATCTTCAGCCGACTACGGGTGGGCAAAGGCTGAGGACTCCGAGCGGCGCGAAAGCGCAATGATGCTCTACGCACTGTCATTGCCAGGCGCCGTCTACGTGCCGTTCTTGCACGTGGGTGGAGGGGTCAAAACGACTAAGGGGCGCGATCCAGGACTGAAGTTCTCTTTTATGAAGAATTCGAAGGCCCGCAAGCTTGCTGGGCTGGCCGACGCGGCGATCGGGATCAGAACCCGTACGGATATGGGGTCTTCCACGCTCGCTTTTATCGACGGGATGGAGTGGGCCGGGCCTGACGCTGCCGTTCAAATGGTCGGAAGCGTTATGGTCGTGTTGAACGTCGGGGAGACGGCGATCAGCGTGCCGCCGGAGCACAGGCCGATGCTTTCTTCGCGGAGCCTTTCGACCGCTGAAGACGGCTCCACAGTTGTGAAGCCAAGTTCTTGCACGTGGTTCCACATGGAGAACCTGGCGCCAACAGGCCCCACCGCCTACCGCTAGCCCCCGCTAGCCGCCCCC
>CAYFUU010000018.1:2152-23133 GCA_964346595.1 uncultured Actinomyces sp. | reverse complement strand
GCGCAGCCAAAACAGCATGGCGGATGTGAGCAGCTAAGTGCCAGGAGGGAGCGCTAGTGGGTCACTGAACCGCGGAGCTAGGGAGTCACTGAGGCGCGGAGCTCTTCCAGCGTCGGCTGGCCCGGGGCGCTACTTTCACCCACCGTTCCAAAGGCGAACGCAGACATCAAGGCAGGTGTTCCTAACCTGGTGTTCTCGCCATCCTCTCCCATCCCGATGACCACGGAAGGGACGTCCAGCTGCAAGGCAGCCCAGCTTTGCAACTTTGCAAGCTCTGCACCTTGCCGCGGGTCCTCAACCTTCCACGCGAGCTTGGCGACGGCCGCGCCGCTCACCGCCATCTCTTCAAGCATTGCTTTTGCAAACTCAGTGTCGGGAGGAGCCACGAAACTGTGAAAGGAGGCAACGACCGGCAGCTTGCTCCCCAGTTCCGCAATGAGTTCATCGGCGCCTGGGCGCACAAGCTCAACATCAACGGCGTCAGCCCACAGGGCACTGTCCTTCACCAGGTTGTGGTACTTGGCGAGTCCTGGGCCGGCCGCATCAAGGCCGCCACCTTCAGCGCGGGTGCGGTAGGTGGCAAGGACAGGGACCTCCAGCTCTTCCTTAAGTTGCTGCGCCAGCTCCGCAGTCTGCCTGCGGTAGCTGGGCTGGGCGGGGTCGTCTTCTAGGAAGTCAAGCCTCCACTCAACCATGTCAGCACCAGCCTCTGCCGCAGCCCACCACTGATCTTCAACCTCATCAAGGGTTTTCCCAACCAAGGGCACCACTGCTGTGAGACTGTCCTGGTCACGGAAACGACCCGTTAGCTCATCCACCTGAAACTCCGTCCTCTGCTTGTGGCAGTCCGCCGCGCTCCTTCTCCGTCAATTCTTGTGAATCCAACCAGCCGTGAGGAAGGTGCGGTTTCCTGGGGTTGCCAGCCCGAACGCCCCGACCCGGAGCATCTGGAAGCATCGCTAAGTCCCCGTCCAACTCACCTAGGAGCTGTTCCAGCTGTTGTAGGTCGCGAACCTGGTGGAGCTGCCCTCGGACCTTACCCCCTACGGGGAAACCTTTCAGGTACCACCCAACATGCTTCCGCATTTCCCGAATGGCGCGCCCTTCGTCTCCCTGAGACGCTGCCTCCTGCCTCGCGTGTTCCAAAAGCAATTCCCGAACTTGCCCTAGGCTCGGCAGTCCCGGGTCCGGCAGCGACCAGAAAGCTGAAACCAGGTTTTGAAACAGCCAGGGGCGGCCCTGCGCTCCGCGACCAACGATTACCGCGTCACAGCCGGTTTGCTCCATCATGGAAAGCGCATCCCCGCCGGAAAACACGTCGCCGTTCCCGAAAACGGGGATCCCAGAGCGTTCCTTCACCCTGGTGATCCACTCCCAGCGCGCCTTCCCCGAGTAGAACTGTTCCTGGGTTCGCGCGTGAACACCGATGCCGGAAATGCCAGCCTGCTCAGCGATGCTCGCTGCGTCGAGCACCGTCACGTGATCGTCATCGATCCCGATCCGCATTTTGACGGTCACCGGCACCTCTGGGGATTTCGTTTCGACGGCGTTTACAACGCTGGTGACGATGTCCTGGAATAGCCCACGTTTCCAGGGAATCGCAGCTCCCCCACCCTTTCGGGTCACTTTCGGGACAGGGCAGCCAAAATTCAAGTCGATGTGGTCGGCAAGCCCCCGCTCCACCAACAAGCCCGCTGCAGCACCCAGAGTCGCGGGGTCCGTACCGTAAAGCTGGACCGACTTCACCCGCTCGCCCGAGTCGGGACCCACCATGTGCCACGCTTTTGGATCCCCTTCAAGCAAAGCCCTCGCCGTGACCATCTCGGCAACGTAGAGCCCGGCTGGAGCGTCCCGACCCGGGAGCGCGTCCTGAAGGAGCTCAGGAGCAGCGGTGCGAAGAGCCTTCTCCCCGCTTTCCCGGCAGAGTCGGCGGAATACGCCACCGGTCACCCCAGCCATCGGCGCCAGGATCACTGGTGTATGAACGCGGACTTGTCTAAGCTCCAGGGCCTGCTTGGGCTCAAGGGCCCCGTTGGAATCTGCTGCGGTCACATCACCTCGAGACGGTCCAGCAGCCAGTCACGAACTTCTGGGATTGGGATCCGCACCTGCTCCATGGAGTCACGTTCGCGTATCGTGACCGCGCCGTCTTCGAGCGAGTCAAAGTCGTAGGTGATGCAGTAGGGCGTGCCGATCTCATCCTGGCGGCGGTACCTTCGGCCAACAGCCCCCGCCTCGTCGTACTCCACGTTCCAAAGCTCGCGGAGCTTTGCCGCCAGTTCCTTCGCAGGCTCCGCCAGTTCCGGCTTTTTCGAAAGCGGGAAGACCGCTGCCTTCACTGGAGCCAGGCGGGGGTCAAGCTTCAAAACGACGCGCTTTTCAACTCCGCCCTTGCTTGTCGGAGCCTCATCCTCGCTGTAAGCCTCAACCAAGAACGCCATGAGGGACCTGGTCAGGCCGGCAGAGGGCTCAACAACGTAAGGAGTCCAGCGTTCCCCCGTCTCCTGGTCAAAGAAGTCAAGCTTCGCACCCGTCGCCTCCGCGTGAACGCCAAGGTCGTAATCGGTTCGGTTCGCGATCCCTTCCAACTCTCCCCACTTCGACCCCTGGAACCCGAAGGTGTACTCGATGTCGATGGTGCTCTTCGAGTAGTGCGAACGCTTCTCCACCGGATGCTCGTAAAGTCGCAGGTGATCACGGTCAATACCCAAGTCGGTGTACCAACCCAGGCGGTTGTCTATCCAGTACTGGTGCCATTCCTCGTCCGTACCCGGCTTCACGAAGAACTCAAGTTCCATCTGTTCAAACTCGCGCGTACGGAAAATGAAGTTTCCGGGAGTGATCTCGTTGCGGAAGGATTTCCCGATCTGCGCGATCCCGAACGGGGGCTTCTTGCGGGCCGAGGTCATCACGTTCAAGTAGTTCACGAAGATACCTTGAGCTGTTTCGGGGCGCAGGTAGTGCAGGCCAGTCTCATCATCAACTGCACCCAGGAATGTCTTCATTAGCCCCGAGAACGCTCTTGGTTCAGTCCACTCGTCGCGCGTCCCGCAGTTCGGGCACGCGATGAGGTCCATCGTGACCTCGGACTCTTCTACTCCATGTTTTTCCGCGTACTGCTCAATGAGTTGGTCTTCACGGAAACGGTTGTGGCACTTCAAACACTCGATCAACGGGTCGGTGAATGCAGTCAGGTGACCCGAGGTCTCCCAGACTTTCGTGGGCAGAATGACGGAAGAGTCGATCCCAACAACGTCGTCGCGCGTGCGGACCATGTGCTTCCACCACTGGCGCTTGATGTTCTCTTTCAGTTCAACGCCCAGCGGCCCGTAATCCCAGGCGCTGCGCGTCCCGCCGTAGATCTCTCCTGAGGGGTAAACGAAGCCACGGCGCTTCGCCAAGTTGATTACCGCATCCAGCTTACGAACATCTGAACTCACGCCAGCTCCTAAAACGCTTCCACCTTGAAGGATCGACTGGATTGCCGACCCGGGCGGTCAAGCCACCAGCTTAGCTACCTCGCGGGGGACCCCGCGTAGCGCGGCTGCGAAAGTGGCGCGGTCCTCTTGACGCTAACCTTTCCCGGAAGTGACCTTTCTTGACACTGGTTTGCAATAAGAACAGAATCGTCTAGTGACAAACTCCGACCCAGTCGTCTCCTTTTCGGATCTTGAAGTCGGTTACGGCCGGAACGTCGTGCTCCACGACATCAGCGCCAAGATCACTACCGGGGAATGCGTGGCAATCACCGGCAACAACGGTTCGGGAAAGTCAACCCTGATAAAAGCGATAATGGGGATTGAGGACTTCCAGCGCGGCTCAATCGATGTGCTCGGCTACGTTCGCCAAGCAGGCCGCCCGCCCAAGGGGACTCCCCCGTGGATGGAGGTCGGCTACGTCCCTCAACGACTCACGGCCGTGGGAGGGGTTGACTCCTCCGTCCTAGAGGTGGTGCGTTCCGGACTGCTCGGCTACCGCCGGCTCTGGCCGCCACGCGACTGGAGGCAAAGGGTTTTGGCCGCGCTGGACCAGGTGGGACTTGCGCACCGGCAGAAGGAACCGTTCGGGATTCTCTCAGGTGGGCAAGCTCAGCGCGCCCTGATTGCAAGAGCACTGGTGAGGGAGCCGCAACTGATGATCTTGGACGAGCCCCTCACGGGCTTGGACGCTCACAACCGTGAACGCCTAGCCGGCCTGCTCACCGAGCTGAAGGTGGCGGGGACCACTTCCATGATTGTCCTCCACGAGATGGGAGAACTGGCACCCCTCATCACTCGAGAGCTGCGTCTCTCCGCCGGTCACATCTCTCACGACGGTCCCTGCACCCACAGGCACCATCGCGAAGAAGACTCGGTTTGGATCGACATCGACTGTTCAGACGTGAAGCAAGGAGCGCACCTGTGATCGCCATCCTGACCTCGCCCCTCTTCCTCCGCTCACTGATCGCTGCACTTCTGGTGGGCTTCGCAGCCCCTGTCGTTGGCACCTACCTGGTTCACCGCCGACTGGCGATGCTTGGGGACGGCATCGGTCACGTCGCACTCACTGGTGTAGCGCTGGGGTGGGTCGTAGGCTCGCTCGCGAACCTGGTGCCAGTCGACCAGCTGGCAGTGCCAGGAGCCCTGGTAACTTCGATCGGTGCTGCGGTCGCGATCGAACTAGTTCGGCAATCTGGGCGCACCAGCGCGGACGTCGTGCTCGCTGTCCTGTTCTACGGAGGGATCGCCGCAGGCGTCGTCCTGATCGGCCTGGCAGGCGGGACCTCCACCCAACTGAACTCTTACCTGTTCGGCTCTCTTGCGACCGTGTCGTGGAGCGACCTCGCCATCATCGGCGCAATGGCAGTCGTCATCCTCATCTTTGGGGTCGGGCTACGGGCCGCGCTCTTCTCCGCAACCTCTGACGAAGATTTTGCGAAGGCCTCCGGACTCCCCGTCCAAAAGCTCTCCATGCTGATCGCGGTGCTGGCAGCAATCACAGTTGCTGTCTCAATGCGAGTGGTGGGGGCTCTGCTTGTCTCTGCTCTAATGATTGTCCCCGTCGCGACCACGGGACTCATCTCAAAGTCGTTCCGCATGACCATGGTTTCCGGGATGATCCTGGGAGGGGTCCTTTCCGTTATCGGCCTTTGGATCACGTTCTTCATCGACGTCTCCCCCGGCGCAACCATCGTTGTCCTTGCCGTCACCGTTTACGCGGCCGTGTTTACGTTCAAGGTGGTGGCGGACAAACTTCGCCCCAGAGCTAAAGTCACTCACTAATGGCAAGGATCCAAAGGATGACGCGCCAGCGGCAAGCGGTCCTGGACGCACTGGCCACCCTCCCCCATTTTCACTCCTCCCAACAGGTCCACCAGGCACTACAAAACGCGGGTGAGTCCGTGAGCCTTGCAACGGTCTACCGCAGCCTGCAGACACTCACCGAAATGGGAAAGATCGACTGCGTGCGCTCAGCCAGCGGGGAGAACCTCTATCGCCTTTGCGAGACCCTCGGTCACCACCACCACGTTGTCTGTGAAAAGTGCTCTCGCGTAGAGGAGGTCGATCTTGGCAGCATTGAGCCTGCGCTGATCACTGCGGCCGCTGCGAAAAGGTTCCAGCTCAGCGCCCACGAACTGGAGCTATTCGGGGTGTGTGAGGACTGCCGAAGCTAGCCCGCGCCTCGCCTCTCTGTTTCGGCCGCGCATCAAGGTCAGCTATGGGCGCGCATCACAGCCCTGCTGCCGTGCAATGACGCCGCGACTGAAGCGCGACACGCAGCCGAAACAAGACGCGACACGCAGCCGAAACAAGACGCCATGCGCAGCCAAACAAGACGCGATGCGCGGCCAAAACAGGACACGATGCGCAGCCAAAACAGGATGCCATGCGCGGGCTAGCTGACCTGGTCTTCCGCGCCACCAAACCTTCTGTCGCGGGTCCCGTAATCGGCTAGACACCGCCAGAGCTCACCACGCCCAAAGTCAGGCCAGGCCAGGTGCAGAAAGTCCAGTTCGGCGTAAGCCAGCTGCCAAAGCAGGAAGTTGCTTATGCGCGCCTCCCCCGACGTGCGGATAAGCAAATCAACGTCCGGCACATCAGGGGCGTAGAGCTTGCTTGCAAGCGCCCGCTCCCCAATCGAAGCCGCCTGCCGCTTCCCCGCTTGGACTTCCAGCGCCAGTTCGCGAGCCGCGTCCGCAATCTCTGCTCTCCCCCCGTAGTTCACGCAGAGCAGCAGTTGAGTCCCCCGGTTGTCCTTCGTGATTTCCTCAGCGCGGCGCAGCTCCTTGATCACGGACTTCCAGAGCCTGGGTTCGCGTCCCACCCAACGCACCCGGACCCCCCACGAGTCCAGCCGGTCCGTGTGCTTCCTAATGACGTCGCGCGAGTAGCCCATCAGGAAGTTCACTTCCTTTGGAGAGCGCCGCCAATTCTCCGTCGAAAACGCGTACATCGACAGGTACTTCACGCCCGCCTCAGCAGCGCCGGCAACCGTGTCCATCAGCGCCAGCTCCCCGGCCTTGTGACCTTCGGTTCTGGGGAGCCCGCGAGCGTTCGCCCACCGCCCATTCCCGTCCATGATGACAGCGACGTGGCTGGGCACCTTCCCGACCAGGGCCGGGTCAAAGCGAACCGTTCCCGTCCCCGGTGCTGCAAGGGGATCGTACGAGGGCGGCCTAGCGATCTTTTCAGTTTCCAAGTGAGCCTCCAGCGGTTGCGAAGGGGAGGGAGCGGAGCCTTTGCTCCAGGTGCCATTGCGCCCATGCTCCCGACAGTTGGTGGGCCTCATCCCACAGGGCCTGGGGGGCAGCGAGCGCACTCTCCCAGTCCCCTGCGAGTAGCGCCGCCATGAGAGCGGCGGTCCCGGCTTGGAGGTGGGTGGCGCCGGCGGGGGCGCACCCGGTGCAGAAAACTCCCCCACCTTCAGGGCTGAAGAACTCAAGGCCAGCTTGTTCCGAGCAGGCAACACAGTGGGCTAGGGCGGGCTGCCACCCTTCGAGCGCCATGGAGCGCAGCAGGAAGGCCGCCCCGGTTAGGGCTGCGGGGCGGCGGCGCGTGGCGAGGGCATGCAGTGCGCCGTGCAGTAGGTCGAACTGGCCAGGGTCCGCGTCGTCGTGACCATCCGTGAGCTTCTGAATCGTCTCTACCATGAGTTTCGCGTTCGTGAATGCCGCGTAGTCTTCCCCCATTTTGTCGGCGTAGGCCATCAGCGTCTCCGCCTGCGTTACGACGTCCAGGTTCCGGCCGCGGTGAAGTTGCAGCTCAACAAGGTTGAAAGAGGACAGTCGCGCCCCGAACTTTGAGGTGGTTCGTCGCACCCCTTTTGCAACGGCGCGGATCTGCCCGGACTTTCTTCCAAGCAGGATGACGATGCGGTCGGCTTCACCCAGCTTGTAGCTGCGAAGCACAATCGCCTGGTCGCGGTAACTGCGGAGCACGGGCCAATCATCCCACGCCCAGCAGTGAGCGTTACTGGCGTAGCGCGCGGTTCAGCGCGGAGATGACTGCCTTGTAAGCGGAACGGGCGATCGAGGAATCGATGCCTACACCCCAAACCACCTGTCCCGCAACTTCCGCTTCAACGTAAGACGCTGCTTCAGCTTCGCGGCCGGCTCCCATGGCGTGCTCGGAGTAGTCGAGGATGTTCAGGTCAAAACCTTGTCCGCGCAGGGCGTTCACGAACGCGTCAACAGGGCCCGACCCGCGAGCCTCAATCACCTTGGGTTCACCCTTGTCGAAGATGGTTGCCTTCAACCAAGCGCCTGCTTCGTCGGCCTCAACGGAAGTCTTTCCGAGCACGAAACGACCCCAGGGTTCCAGGCCCTCGGCGGCGTCTGTTGGCAGGTATGCGTCCGCGAAAACCTTCCAGAGGGTGTCTGCGTCGACCTCACCACCGCGGGATTCAGCGTTCGCCTGCACCAGCTTCGCAAAGTCAATCTGGAGGCGGCGAGGAAGCTCAAGGTTGTGGGCCGACGACATCAAGAAAGCGACGCCGCCCTTGCCGGACTGAGAGTTGACCCTAACCACGGCCTCGTACGTCCGCCCAACGTCATGCGGGTCGATGGGAAGGTACGGGATCTCCCAGATGACCTCGGTGTCTTTCCCTGCCTCTTCCTGCTTTTGGGCGCGGACAGCGAACCCCTTGTTGATCGCGTCCTGGTGAGAACCAGAAAAAGAGGTGTAAACCAGGTCGCCCGCGTAAGGCGTACGGGGAGGAACCGGCATCCCCGTGCAGTACTCAACAGTGCGACGGACCTCGTCAATGTGGGACAGGTCCAGCTGAGGATCAACGCCCTGCGTGAACAGGTTCAGGGCAAGTGTCACCAGGTCGACGTTCCCGGTGCGCTCCCCCTGCCCGAACAGGCAACCCTCAACGCGGTCGGCGCCAGCCAGCATCGCGAGCTCGGCAGCTGCAACAGCACTCCCCCGGTCATTGTGAGGGTGCACCGAAACGGCAACATGCTCGCGGCGGGTCAGGTTGTCGGACATGTACTGGATCTGGTCCGCGTAAACGTTCGGGGTCGACCGCTCAATGGTGGCAGGCAGGTTCAAGATGAGTTCCCGCCCCTCTTCAGGGACCCACGTGTCCATGACGGCTTCGCAAACCTCGAGCGCGAACTCGGGTTCGGTGTCGATGAAGATCTCCGGGGAGTACTCGAGCCCAACGACGGTTTCGTCGCCAAGCAGTTCCTCGGCATCACTCATGATCTGAGCAACCCCGGAAGTTGCAAGCTTCACCGTTGACACTTTGTCTGCCTTGAACACGACTTCGCGGAAAAGGGGTGAGGTGGCGTTGTAAAGGTGGATGGTTGCGCGGGGGAACCCGACCAGGGACTCAACGGTCCGACGAATGATGTCAGGGCGGGACTGGGTGAGGACAGAGACGGTCACGTCGTCCGGCACAGCGCCTTCGTCAACCAGGCTGCGAACAAAATCGAAGTCGGTTTGGGAGGCCGCGGGGAACCCGATCTCAATCTCCTTGAAGCCAAGGCGGACCAGCAGGTCAAACATGAGTCGTTTGCGGGCCGGGTCCATGGGCTCAACCAGGGCCTGGTTGCCGTCGCGCAGGTCGGTCGAAAGCCACCTGGGGGCGGAGGAGATTTCCTTGTCCGGCCAGGTTCGCTGCGGGTAGGTGAAGGGGTTGGACTCGCTGAAGGGACGGTACTTGTGCACCGGCATGCCCGACGATTTCTGGCGGTTTTCTGGTCCTGAAGTTTTCACGACTAAAAGCTCTTTCTGACGATGGGTTGTGGCCGAATCGGAGAACTACTCACTCCGCGACAAGGCACCGATCCGGGTCAGGACTCGCCGCGGCGTCGAAGGAGTAGGAGCAGAGCTTTCACACTGCCAACCTATCTAGCTGGGAACAGCCACGCAAAACGGTTTCACGGTTGGACAGTGGTTTTCAGGTAAGCGCGGCGGTCCTTCCGCCACTTTGCCCTGGCTCTGGCGAAGTCCCCGACGGGGGTCGAGGTGAGCGCAACCAGCAGCAAAACAGCTATCGCAAGGTTGAGGACGCCCGTGTGAGTGTCGATTGTTTGGTCCCGTTCCATCCACTTCCAGAAGAGGTAGATGATTTCTAATCCGACGGTCAGGATCAGCAGCTGGCGGGCGCCGCGCCTCCCGTCCCAAATGCCGAAGCTTAGGACACCCAGCAGCACGAACTCTAACGCAGCAGTGCCGATGAGGATCGCCTGCGTGGCGGGCTCGTTCTGTGTGTCAAGCCCTGTGCCCGTGTGAACCAAGCGGAAAATGGTGACTACTTGCGCGACCATGAGCATCAGCAGCATGGCTAGTGCACCGTAAACACCCATTGGCCTGGGGATCTTCGCCAGCTGTTCTTTCGGGTTATCCGAGGTGACGTCGGGTTCCCCGGCGTTCGCGGAAATAGCGGCGAGGTCAGCCTCGGGCAAATATGAGGGAATGTGCTCAAGGTTGACAACGGGAAGGTCACCGTCGGTTTGGATCAGGTCACCGCCGCCATTCCGATGGTGGTATGCCGTAGAAAAGTCTTCGATGAGCTGCACCTGCAGGTCCGGGTCGACGGACTCGATCGAGGAAATAACGTAGTTCCTTTCCCCGTCGATGTCGGCGTCGATCTTGTGAGTCACCTGCAAAGTAAACAGCGACAGTCCCACTTTGCGGTCGTACGTCGCAGCTGCGACCCAGTCAACCCGCACTCCGCCAGGCAAGGGCCAGTCCGGTGGGCACTTCCAGAAACGAATGTGGTGACGCTTCCCAGGGCTGCCTGCAACTTCTTTCTGGTAGGCGAAGTCCTGCATGCGGTCAAAAACAGTGAGGGTTGAAACCGGGGCGGTCTGGTAGGACTTTCCCGCGAGCGTCGCCCCGATGATCTTCAGCGAGGTCCGCATGTTCACGGGTTCAGCCAGGGTCCACCCGGCCGCTTGCATCACCCTGTGGATGTTGTCCGCCGACCCGTCGAAAGCCAGATTGATGGGATCCCCTAGCAATCCGTAATCGGTGCGTGAACGCCCAATGAAGTAGTTCGGCACGTACATGGAGGTGAGGAGCTTGTGAACGCGGGGAAGAACCCAGTAGGCCAGGATGCCCCAGAGCGCCACCAGGTAGACAGCTAGCACCCATTTCGTGGAGCCCTCTAGCTTGAAAACAAGCCACAGCAGCCACAGGGCCGCGACCCCAGCTAGAAGGAAAAACGCTCCGTCAATGAACGCGAAGACCGCGTTGTTGCGTCTGCGCCTGCTCTCAGCGCGCCGCAGCGCTTTCTCTGTTTTCGCCACACCCGCACCTTTCGCAGCGTTAGAAGCCGAGGCGCCGTAGGGCTTTCGGGTCGCTTTGCCAGTTCTTCAGTGAAGTGACGTGCAGGTGCAGGTAGACGCGCCGGTCAAGCAGGCGCTCAATCTCTGCTCTAGCCTGAGTGCCGACCTGTTTCAGCCTGGCCCCACCCTTCCCGATGATGATGGCCTTTTGGGATTCCCGTTCAACAAAGATAGTGACGTAAACGTCCAGGAGCCCTTTACCCTTTGCGCCCGCGCGTTCCACGATTTCATCGACACGAACAGCGACAGAGTGAGGAAGTTCGTCCCGTACCCCCTCAAGGGCAGCTTCACGCACGTACTCCCCGATCAGGGTCTCTTCTGATTCGTCAGTGGTCTCTGAGGTCGGGTACAGCTGAGGGCTCTTCGGCAGGAAAGAGATCATGACATCTTCAAGTGTTTCCAGGTTTCGGTCCGTCACGGCGCTAACCGGAACGATGGCGTCGAACTCGCCAAGAGCCTCAATGTCGCTCAAATGCTCGGCGAGTCTCCCGGGGTCAACCAGGTCCAGCTTCGTGGCAACAGCGATTTTCTTGGCCCGTGTGCCCTCTATCTGCGAGGCGATGTAGCGGTCCCCGGGACCAATCTTTTGGTCGGCCGGGAAACAGACGGCAACCAGGTCGACGTCAGCGGCCGCTTCAACAACCATTTCGTTCAGGCGCTTGCCCAAGAGGGTTCGGGGACGGTGGTAGCCCGGCGTGTCCACCAAGACAATCTGTCCTGAGGGGCGAGTTACGATTCCGCGAATGTTGTGCCGGGTGGTTTCTGGTCTGTTGGAGGTGATAGCGACCTTTTGGCCCACCATTGCGTTCGTCAGGGTGGACTTCCCCACGTTGGGCCTGCCGATCACGGCAACGAAACCCGCGCGGTAGTCGGCTGGGCGCACCGGGAACTCAGTGTCTTCTTGAATGCCTGCTGCGGCCAGCATTTCGTCAAGGTTTGCTGTTTCGTCCCTGAGTTCACTCATCGTTTCCACCCTCTCCGAAGAAGCTTCTCCCCGGGTTTTCCGTCTCTGGCTCAGAAAGAACCTTCACTTTAATGGTCCGCACTTGTCGGCGCCGACCCACGTCCTGCCCTGCCGTTAGTTCTAGAGAGCCCACTTCCGCGCGGTCACCCGGTAGGGGGACGCGCCCCAGCAGTTTCCCAAGCAGGCCCCCGATGGAGTAGACGTCCTGCTCGTCGATCTTCACACCCAAAAGGTCTTCAAGGTCAGCACTCGAGTAGGACGCTGGGACGTTCCAGGTGTTTCTCCCTACCTTTTCGGGGCTCTGGGCGGCGCGGTCGTGTTCGTCTGTTAGCTCTCCGACCAGCTCTTCAAGGATGTCTTCAGCAGTGACAATCCCAGCAATCCCGCCGTATTCGTCAACGACCAGAGCCAGGTGAGAGTTCGTTTCCTGCATTACCCGTAGTTCGTCGTCGGCGAGCTTCATCTCCGGGACGAAGGCTGCCGGGCGCATTACGTCGACGACTGAAACGTCGCTTTGCAAGTGAGGGTCGTAGAGCCGGCGCACCACGTCTTTCAGGTACAGCACGCCGAGCACGTCATCAGTGTTCTTCCCGATCACCGGGAGGCGGGAGAATCCCGACTGCAAGAACAGTTCCACGGCTTCGCTGGGGGTAGCGTCGCCCTTCACTACGACCATCATGGTGCGCGGCACCATGACTTCTCCCACCCGGGTCTGTCCCAGTTCGAACACGGACCGCAGGATTTCCCGGTCCTCCTTGTCCAGGGATGGAAGTTCGCCCTCCGAAACTTCGTCAACGAGTTCGTTTAGTTCCTGGATGACAGCAAGCCTTGGGGAGGTCTTCAGGGAGCTCGCAGAGGCCACTGCACTCCCTGCCGTGGCGCCGCGGATGGCCCGCGCGCGCTGCAGCAGCTTGCGGGCAAGTGGAGCCCCCGCAAGACCCACCCAGACGTACCTCTCGCCTGTCATCAACCATGCGAGCGCCAGAAGAGCGCCAAGTTCTAGGAGCGCAACAACCGACACTGCAAGTAAGAGCGCGATCCACCAGACCCAACCGAGGCTAAGAAAGAAGATGAAAGCCGGGACGGTTGCTAGGACCGAACCCAAAGAGAGTGTGATCGCCCGGGGAACCAGAAGCTGCAGGGCTGTGAAGCGACGCAGTCGGACCGCCTCCGCTAGTGTTGTTGCCCCACGACGCCCTTCCTCTTCCAGGTCTTGCACGAAGGCAAGCGTCATCCTGGACAGGGAAACGTCGACCGCACTAATCCACATGCTCGCCAGGATCAGGGCGATGCCAACGGCGGCGGTTAGGGCTGCAACCAGGGGCGAAACCGTTAGTGACGCGGCCATCATCTACCTGCAAGGAAGGTGAGCAGCAGCTTTCGTTGCAGGGCGAACATCACCTGTTCTTCTTCACTTTCGGCGTGGTCGTAGCCCAGCAGGTGCAAGATTCCGTGCGTCGCTAGGAGCAGCATCTCTTCCTCTGAGGAATGCCCAGCTTGCTTCGCTTGCTCTTCAGCCACTGCCGGACAAATGACTACGTCTCCCAGCATCCCTTCCTCGCTGGGCGCCCCTGGCGAACCAGGTCGAAGCTCATCCATTGGGAAGCTCATGACGTCTGTTGGCCCTGGCAAGTCCATCCACTGCTGGTGCAACCGAGTCATCGCGACGGTGTCAACGAACAGGATGCACAGTTCGGCGTGAGGGCTGACATGCATCTGGTGTAGGACGTATTCTGCAAGCTCCACGAACTCAGTGGCGTCTATTTTGCTTTCGGTTTCGTTAATCACTTCAACGCTCACACCTACCGCCGCCTTTCGCTTTTCGGGTGGCGTAGCTCCCAGTCACTGTAGGCATCCACGATGTCGGCGACAAGGCGGGTGCGGACAACGTCGGCGCTAGTGAGGTACTGGAAGTGAACACCGTCTATTCCGTCCAGGATTTTCGCCGCCTGGACAAGACCGGAAGTCTGCGCGCCTCCCAGGTCGATCTGGGTGACATCGCCGGTCACAGCCATGCGGGACCCCTCACCGAGCCTTGTCAGCAGCATCTTCATTTGCGCCGTCGTGGTGTTTTGGGCTTCGTCAACTATCACGAAGGAGTCGTTGAGTGTCCGCCCGCGCATGTAGGCAAGGGGCGCCACTTCAACTGCGCCGGACTCCATCAGTCCCGGCAACGTTCCGTCCTCAAGAAGGTCTTGAAGCGCGTCGTAAAGGGGACGCAAGTAGGGGTCGATCTTGTCGCTGAGTGATCCGGGCAGAAAACCTAGGTTTTCCCCTGCCTCAACGGCGGGGCGCGTCAAGATAAGGCGCCGCACTTTCCCGTCCAGCAAGTCTGAGATGGCTTGAGCCATAGCCAAGTATGTCTTGCCTGTCCCCGCCGGCCCGATCCCGAACGTGATCTGGGCGCGGGCAAGGCTATTCATGTATTCCTGCTGGCCGGGCGTCTTGGCCCGCACACCCCGACCCCGACCAGTCACTACCGCGCCCACGTGGGAGTTGATTCCGGGGAGCGCTGCCTGCATCGGTGTGTTCGCAAGGAGTCCCACAGCGTGCTTCACGCCCTCAGCGTCCAGAGGGGATCCGGACTGAGCTAGGCGAACCAGCTCATTGAGGATGGAACGGGCGGTGTTGACTTGGGTCTCATCCCCAGCAATCGACAGCGTCCTGCCGTGGACAAGGATTGAAATACTCGGGAATCCTTTTTCAAGTACCCGCACGGTTTTGTCGGCTGGACCCAGAATGGTCACCAGGTCTACGCCTTCTGGGACAACAAAAGACCGGGTCACCACCTGGCGTTTACCCCGGCCGTAGTCTTCACTCAAGGCCACGTTTTCCACTGCCCCAAGCTTACGCACCGGGAACGTTTCCGTTCACCAGCGACCTGCCAGGAGGTTCAGGGCCACCAGAGCTGCTGGGCCGGCACTAGAGCTTCGCAAGACCTCCGGCCCCAAAAGGACCGGGGTCGCGCCCGCACTCTGCAAGGCAGCGAGTTCAGCGCCACTGATTCCTCCCTCTGGGCCAACCACCACGGTAATCCCCGCTAAGTCGCCTTTCCCCAGGGCTGCGCTGGCTGCGTCCTTGAGTGAGGAGGAAGCTTCTTCGTGGCAGACCAAGACGGTTTCTCCACCGGCTTTCAACTGCCGCACTTTCGCCGCCAGCTCTGAGGAACTGGCAGGAGCTAGCAGTTCGGGGATGCGGGCTCGCCTGGACTGTTTCGTCGCGGCCGCAATCACGCTTTGCCACTTCGAAAGGGCGCGCTCCCCTTTGGAGCCCTTCCAGCGGACGATGCTGCGGTCAGCCTGCCAGGGGATGATGCGGTCAACCCCCAGCTCTGTTGCACTTTCGATCGCCTGTTCGTCCCGCCCGCTTTTCGCGAGGCTCTGTACCAACGTCAGTTTGGGAAAGCGTTCAGGTTCTTGGGTTTTCTCCAACACCTTGAACTCGATTTCTCCGCGGTCCCGGTTCGCCGCCAGCACCTCACAGGTGAGCCGAAGTCCGCACCCATCTACCAGGTCCGCGCGCTCACCTTGAAGAAGCCGTAGCGACCTGGCTGCGTGTCCTCCCTCGTTCCCACCGAACACTGCCGCGCCACCAACGTCCAGTTCGCCTAAGGGCAGTGCCCTTCCTGCCTGGCGAACGGCTGGCACAAGGAAAACGGGGGCAGTCACGGTGTCCTTACGCTCCGAGGGCGTCGCGGAGCCTACCGAAGACACCGTGTTTCACTGGCGGGCGTTCCCCCACCTCTTCACCGCGGTGCTTCGCTAGTTCCTCAAGCAGCTCCCGCGACTGGGCATCGAGTTTCGTGGGGATTTCGACCTCCACGTGCACAATCAGGTCGCCTCGGACAGCAGTCCCCATTTTGGTCACCCCGAGTCCCTTCAAAGTGATCTGGTCTCCGGGCTGCGTACCGGGCGGGACAACTATCTCCTTTTCCCCGTCGAAGGTGGTGAGAGGGAAAACGACGCCGAGAGCCGCGGTGGTCATGGGGACGGTGATTGAAGTGTGCAGGTCGTATCCACGGCGAGTGAACAGAGGGTCGGCCTTGACGTGGACTTCGACGTAAAGGTCGCCGTCCGCTCCCCCACGCGCGCCAGCTTCTCCCTGGCCGCGAAGCTTGATTCGCGAGCCGTCCTGGATGCCTGCGGGGACATCGACCGAAATGGTGCGACTCACACGCACCCGACCTTCACCTCGGCAGTTGTCACAAGGGTCCGTGATGATGCGTCCGGACCCCGAACAGCTGGTGCAGGGCACCGCAACCCGAATCTGTCCCAGCAGCGAAGACTGAACTTTGGTGACCTGGCCCGCCCCGTTGCAGGCGGTACAGGTGACTGGTGAGGTGCCGGGCGCAGCACAGGTTCCGTTGCAGGTCCCGCAGGTGACATTCGTGTCCAAAACGACCTGCTCGGTCGCACCGAAAACGGCATCTTCAAGGGAAATCTGCACCGAAACCTTAGAATCCCTGCCAGGTTTGCCGTGCGTCTGGGGTCCGGAGAACGGGCTGAAACCCCCCGCGCCACCAAACATTGCGTCAAAGAGGTCAGCGAACCCGAAGGTTCCCGGCATTCCGCCCGCGCCAGGTCTGTCGTACCCGCCAAGGTTGTACCGCTCACGTTTCGTTGGGTCAGACAACACCTCGTAAGCGACCGAAAGTTCCTTGAACGCTTCTTCGGACTGAGGACCCGCGTAGTCGGGGTGAAGTTGACGCGCCTTCTTCCGGTAGGCGCGCCTGATTTCTTCGGTGCTCGCGTCGCGGCTCACCCCGAGGACCTCGTAGTAGTCCCTCACTCGGTTCCTTCTTTCACTGGCCCTACCTCAGACGTGCCGCTTTCCTCTGCGGGCGCCGTTCCCAACAGTAGTTCCGTTAGGCAACGTGACACAGCCTGTACAGCCGCTAGCGAAAGTGGGTAGTCCATCCTGGTCGGGCCTAGCACCCCCACGTGCACCGACCCGCCCCCACCACCGCTGTAGGTCGCAGACACGACTGCGGCCTCATTCAGAGGTTCGCTCAAGTTCTCTTCGCCAATCGACACGTCGAGGGGACCCGAATGGATTTCTGAGAGGACGCGGGCAAGTTCAGCTTGGTCTTCCAGCGTTTCTAGAACAGCTGACGGGTCGGAGAACCCTGTGGTTGGCCTTGCAAGTTTGGAGGCACCCGCCGTCACCGCCTTTGGCGCAACAAGTGGCCGGAAGATATCAAAAATGGCTTCCCGGACGCTCTGTGCCAGATCTTGAAGCTCGGGGGAGCTCTCCTCCATCGCTTCCTTCAGCGCTGTCTTAGCTTCGCTCAGGTCTTTGCCTGCCGCGGCCTGCGTCAGTCGCGCCGCAAGGGCTCGCAGCTCGCCCTCTTTTGGGAGCTCGGCGTTTGAGAACTCAAGGATCCGCTCAGCGATCCTCCCCGACGTTGAGATGACCAGAACCAGCAGCCTGTTTGGTGGCAGGTCGACTAGCTCCACCCGTTTGATCCCAGACAGAGACAGGTCGGGGTATTGGGCGACCGCGGCTTGCCCTGTGAGCGTGCTGAGGACGCTTGCCGCACGCGCCACGGCCTCTTCCGTGTCCCCGGACCCACGCAGGGTTTCAACAATCAGTTTCTGGCGTTCTCCCTGCAAGCCTGTCGGGCTGCCCAGGTTGTCGACGTAGCTGCGGTAGCCCGCATCGGTCGGAACGCGCCCCGCCGAGGTGTGTGGCTGGGTGATAAGGCCTTGTCGTTCAAGGGCTCCCATGTCGCTTCGGATGGTCGCCGAAGAGACCCCGCTGACGTGGCCCTCCGCAACAGCCCGGGAGCTGACAGGCTCACGGGTTTGAACATGTTCCACGACAATCGCTTTGAGCACGCGAACGCGTCTTGAGGTTGTCGACATCTTCCCCCCTAACCTGGCTCTGCTAGCACTCTACTAGCGTGAGTGCGGGTCTCCCGAGGTGAGCCCGGCTACTCCCAACCAAGCAGGGTACGCGTCACTAAGTCTGCGAGTAGGCGCCCCTTCAAAGTGAGGGTCAAAGAGCCTTCCGCGAAAAAGTCCTGGTCGACCAGCCCCTCCTGCACCAGGCGCTCACCCGCGGCCTTGTTTTGGGGGGTGACGAGAAGGCCCTCACGGGTCCTGATCCCCAGCATCACCGCTTCCACCCGCTGGTCTTCAAGGGTAAGAAGTTCGCCTTGAAACCCAGGCGAGGTATCCCGAGATACTTTGCCGGCGTAAGCCAAGGGGTGTTTAACATTCCACCAGCGCAGCCCCCCTAGGTGAGAGTGGGCGCCGGGCCCGTAGCCCCACCAATCCCAACCCCGCCAATACGCCAAGTTGTGCACTGACCGGTCCTCTTCTGACTTTGCGAAGTTGGACAGTTCGTACCAGGAGTATCCGGCGTCCCCTAGCAGCCTGTCAGCCAACACGTACTTTTCCGCGTCTAGGTCAGGGTTGGGTTCGGGCAGCTCACCCCGCGCGACCTGGGCCGCCATTTTTGTTCCCGGCTCCACGATCAGGGAGTAGGCCGAAAGGTGGTCCGGGTTCATCTGGATGGCGGCTTCCAGGCTGGCTTCCCACTCTCCCAGTGTTTCTGTTGGGCTCCCGTAGATCAGGTCCAGAGAAGTCCCGAGGCCAGCCTCTTGTGCCCAGTTGATAGCAAGAGGAACGTTCGACGGCGTGTGAGTGCGGTCGAGGATCCCCAGGACCCGAGGACTCGCGGACTGCATCCCCACTGACAGGCGTGTCACCCCGGCTGCTCTGAACCTGCGGATGCGCTGTTCTGACGCGGTTTCTGGGTTCAGCTCCAACGTCACTTCAGGGGAGTCAGCGAAACCGTGAGCTGCCTCAAGAACATCCATGATCCTCGCGATGGCATCCGGGGACATGAGAGAGGGCGTGCCGCCACCAAAAAAGACGCTGCGAAGGGGACGCGCCGGCAGTCCGGCAGCTTCCAATATCCGCTGCGAATCCCGGATCTCTTTTTCAACTGACTCCCCGTAGGTTGCGAGGTTTGCGCCCGGACCGAAGTCTTTCGTGTAGGTGTTGAAGTCGCAGTACCCGCAGCGCACCGTGCAAAACGGAACGTGAACGTACGCCGCGAAGGGACTACTCCCGTCCCCTACCTTCTCTGGTGGAAGCTCCCCATCTTCAGGCCACGCCGTCCCGGCTGGTTGGGCCCCCATGTCAGTGCCCCACGGCCACGACTTCAAGGTCGCGTACAGGCCGACCCTCTTCCATGGCTCGCTGCTCGAAGTGGGTGAGGACCCGGCCAGCGAACCTGGGAGCGAACGTGCCTTCCCCCGTCTCGCTGTCTTGGTGGGGATTTTCCAGGCCCGGGGAGCTGTTTGCGACCTGCAGCATGCTCTCCGAGTAGTCTTCCCAGTCGGTAGCCATCCTCCAGGTGCCGCCCTTTTTCAAGACGCCAACAACCGTTTCGGCAAAAGCGGGGCTGATCAGGCGCCGTTTGTGGTGTCGGGATTTGCGCCAAGGGTCCGGGAAGAAGGTCCAAAGTTCGCTGACTGAGCCGGGCGCGAAAGCAGTCTTCAGTGCCAGCGCGGCGTCTGCTTCAACTACCCGAACATTCGACAAGCCAGCTTCTGCGGCACCGGCAACCAGGCGGGCAATCCCGGGAAGCCACACCTCGAACGCCAGAAAGTCCTTCTCCGGGTGCGCTGCTGCGGCCGCCAGGACCTGCTCTCCTCGCCCCGACCCCACTTCCACAACCAAGTCTGCGGTGCGCCCGAAAAGCTCTTCCAAGTTGAAGCGGTAGCCCGGGTCAATCCCGGTGTAGCTGGCGTCCCTTGGAACGTCGACCACGAAGTCTTCCCTGTGTTGCCCAAACTGGCGGGCCAGCGTCGGACGCAGTTCCCGCGAGCGCGGCGTGAAGGACTTGGTGCGCGCCAAGTAGACCGGCTTGGCCTCCCCGGTCACTTCTTTCCCGTGGGGGCGTCTGCGGTGAGGGCTGCGATGAAGGCCTCTTGAGGCACGTCGACCCGACCGATCGACTTCATCCGCTTCTTACCTTCCTTTTGCTTCTCAAGGAGCTTCCGCTTACGGGAGATGTCACCGCCATAGCACTTGGCGAGCATGTCCTTACGCAATGCCTTGATGGTCTCGCGGGCGATGACGCGCGACCCGATCGCAGCCTGCACGGGGATCTCAAACTGCTGCCTGGGGATTAGCTCTTTCAGCCTGGCCGTCATCCGCACACCGTATGGGTAGGCGGCGTCCTTGTGAACAATGGCGCTGAACGCATCCACCTGCTCCTGGTTGAGCAGCACGTCGACTTTCACCAGGTCCGCGGCCTGGTCACCGGCCTCCTGGTAGTCCAGGGATGCATATCCGCGGGTCCTTGACTTCAGGTTGTCGAAGAAGTCAAAGACGATTTCAGCAAGCGGCAGCTTGTAGCGCAGTTCCACGCGTTCGGGCGACAGGTAGTCCATGCCCTGCATGGTTCCGCGCCGTTCCTGGCAAAGTTCCATGACGGAGCCAACGTATTCGGAAGGGGCCAGGATGGTCGCGTTCACAACCGGCTCGCGAACCTCTCTCACTTTGCCTTCAGGGAAGTCGGAGGGGTTGTCGACGCGGGTCACTTTCCCGTCCTCTGACTCCACTTGGTAAACCACGTTCGGAGCCGTTGCGATCAGGTCCAGGTTGAACTCGCGTTCCAGGCGTTCCCTCACTATTTCCAGGTGGAGGAGGCCTAGGAAGCCGCAGCGGAACCCGAAACCAAGTGCAACAGAAGTCTCAGGTTCGAAGCTGAGTGCCGCGTCGTTCAGCTGGAGCTTAGTGAGGGCTTCACGCAGATCAGGGAAGTCTGAACCGTCGACCGGGTAGATCCCTGAGAACACCATGGGTTGGGGATCCCGGTAACCCGGCAAGGGTTCTTCTGCTGGCTTGATCGCGGTTGTAACGGTGTCGCCGACGCGGGACTGCCGCACGTCTTTGACCCCGGTGATCATGTAGCCGACCTCACCGGCCCCAAGGCCCTCCGTCGGGGTTGGTTCAGGCGACATCACCCCGATCTCAAGGAGCTCATAGGCAGCGCCCGAGGACATCATTTTCACGCGCTCGCGGACGCTGAAGTGCCCGTCGACAACACGGATGTAGGTGATGACGCCCCTGTAGGAGTCGTAGACGGAGTCAAAGATTTCGGCGCGGGGCGCTCCGTCTGGTTTCCCTGCTGGCGCTGGTACTTCCCGCACCAGGCGATCCAACAGCTCGGGGACGCCCTCCCCCGTCTTCCCTGAAACACGCAGGATGGAGTCTGGGTCTA
>CAYFUU010000018.1:0-2052 GCA_964346595.1 uncultured Actinomyces sp. | reverse complement strand
TCGGGGACGCCCTCCCCCGTCTTCCCTGAAACACGCAGGATGGAGTCTGGGTCTACTCCAAGCAGTGAGGAGATTTCTTCTGCGAAACGCTCCGGTTGTGCTCCGGGTAAGTCGATTTTGTTGAGGACGGGGATAACCGTCAGGTCGTATTCCATCGCCAGGAAGAGGTTGGCGAGGGTTTGCGCTTCGATTCCCTGTGCTGCGTCAACCAGTAGGACCGCGCCTTCGCAGGCTGCAAGGGACCTTGACACCTCATACGTGAAGTCAACGTGTCCCGGGGTGTCGATCATGTTGAGCACGTACTCTTCACCGTCGACCTCCCACGGCATTCGCACCGCCTGGCTCTTGATGGTGATCCCGCGTTCGCGTTCAATGTCCATGCGGTCCAGGTATTGCGAACGCATCTCCCGGGACTGGACGACGCCGGTCAGTTGTAGCATCCGGTCCGCGAGCGTCGACTTGCCGTGGTCAATGTGCGCGATGATTGAGAAGTTGCGCAGCTTGGACTCGGGGGTGTTCCCGGGCAAGTTGAGGTCGCTCTTCGAGCTTTGCTGGGATTTCGACAAGTGGCCTCCAACCATGAGATTCCAAGCTTGCCACGCCAGGCGCCCTAACTGAAAAGGTGTAGACATCGATCACAGCCCGACGCAGCCTCCTTCGGCGGTGAGGTGAAAAACACAGGCTGCACGCCTTCTTGCAGACTCTAGGGCAAGGGGCTCGCTGCTAAGCTCTTCGATTGGACTCCACGCCCGGTCGAGCGTGGTGTCAGGCTGGCCGTTCGCAGGTGCCCCACACCAAGCCCGGTGAGCCTCACCCCTCGTCGGCCCTTTTATGTTGATTGGTATTAGGAGAGTCTGAGTGGCGAACATCAAGAGCCAGATCAAGCGCAACAAGACGAACGAAAAGCGTCGCGTACGCAACCAAGCAGTGAAGTCTGAACTGAAGACGCTGGTCCGTAAGACCCGTGAAGCGGTTGAGGCTGGCGACAAGGAGCTTGCAGAAGAGAACCTGCGGATTGCTTCCCGCAAGCTAGACATCGCTGTTTCTAAGGGCGTTATCCACAAGAACCAGGCTGCGAAGCGCAAGTCAAAGCTGGCTGCGCGCGTCGCACAGATGTAGCAAGCTTCTTTAGCGCAGGGACTCGCGGTAGGTCCGGTAGATCTGGGCGACCGCGAGTTCTACTGCGCCTGAGGCATCCCTTGATGCCCCTTTCACTCCTGCGTCAGCGTCTGCGAGTCGCCTGATCGCAAGTGCAAGGGCTTCGTCGGTCCAGGCCCTTCCGCTTTTGCGTGCTTTGTCTGCGAGCCAGGGGGCCATTCCTAAGTCGGCTGCGGTCACGCCCGGAGCGCGTACTTTTGCAAGTTCCCTGAACTTGCGTGCAAGCACGGAAACCAAAACTACGGGTGGCACGCCGGTTAGGAGCGCTTGCCGGGTTTTTAGGATTGCGAGCGTCCCGTCCCCTTCCACCAGCGCGTCGGCCGCTTCAAATGGCGTCGTTTCGCTGCGTCCTTGGAAGAATGAGTGGACGGTTTGCTCGGTTATGTGTCCTTCGCTGTCAGCGACTAGTTGCCTTGCGACCGCAAGCAGCTCACCCAAGTGTTCACCGACGGCTGCGACCAGGGCAAACAGTGCGGGCCGGTCAATGATCCCGCCGGCGTCCTTCACTTCTGCTGCGACCAGCTCCAGTTTCCGCTGGTGTCCCTTCGCTCCCGTCAGCTCTTCGCACTTGGTTTCCGGGTAGCCTTTGGCGCGGATGGCTCGCAGCACGCGCGCGCCGCGGTTTCCGCCGGTGTGCTTCAGGATCACCCAGACCCCGGGAAGCGGGTCTTCCACGTATTTTGCGACGTCCTCGATAAAGGCGTCCGAGGCTTTTTCGACCCCGGAGATCACCAGGACTTGCGCGTCAGAGAAGAGAGAGCCGGAGACTAGGGTCGACAGTTCACCCTTTTGGTATTGCTCTGCGTCAGCCCGGTTTTCGTCGGCGTCCGGCGCGAAGTCGCGAACCTGCCGCAGCCACCCGCTCACGGCCCGCTCCGACAGGGTTTTCTCTTT
>CAYFUU010000017.1:11568-29781 GCA_964346595.1 uncultured Actinomyces sp. | reverse complement strand
ACGTCCCGGTTTCAAAGAACGACACCAAGGAAGTTCGCCGCTTGCTTGGCAAGTAAGTGCGAAAGCGAAATAGGAGACAACTTCAATGGCACGAGTAAAACGTTCAGTAAACGCTAAGAAGAAGCGCCGCGCAGTACTTGACCAGGCCTCCGGCTACCGGGGTCAGCGCTCACGCCTTTACCGCAAGGCTAAAGAGCAGGTCACGCACTCTAACGTCTACGCTTACCGCGACCGTCGCAACAAGAAGCGCGACTTCCGCCGACTCTGGATCCAGCGAATCAACGCTGCTTCGCGCGCCGAAGGACTCACCTACAACCGTTTCATCCAGGGTTTGAACCTGGCCGGGGTTGAGGTGGATCGCCGCATGCTCGCGGAGCTGGCAGTGAACGAACCCGCAGCTTTCTCTGCGCTGGTTCAGGTTGCGAAGGATGCGCTTCCGAAGGATGTAAATGCTCCCGTAGCAAGCTAGCGTTAGGTGAACCTACCTAGAGGACGCCCGCTTATGTTCGACAACCCCAGATCTGATCGGATCAAACGAGTTGCCGCACTGAGCGGGCGTTCTACTCGCAAGAAAACGGGTCTCATCCTGGTCGAGGGACCCCAGGCGGTCCGGGAACTGGTGCGTTTCGCTCCCGCTGCCATCAAAGATGTTTACGTCACTGAAGGTTTCGTTTCCTCGTACGCGGATCTGACCGCTGAGTTGGAGTCTGCTACCCGCTGGGTGCACATTGCGTCCGATCAGGTGATGGCGAAGATCAGCACCGAAGCCCAAGGTGTGGTGGCTGTTGCTGAGGCGGGAAAGCTAACTGAAGGCTCGCCCCCCAGAGAAGGCGATTTTGTGGTTCTTCTGCCAGAGACCCAGGACCCCGGGAACCTTGGAACACTGATCCGCACGGCGGACGCAATGGGCGCCTCTGCGGTCTACCTAGGCGAGGGCACGTGCGAGCTTTGGAACCCGAAAGTCATCCGTGCTTCGGCAGGCTCAGTGTTCCACTTGCCGATCCGGAAAGAGGACTACTTCGAGACTGCGCGCGTCTTGCGCGAGGGTGGGGTGCAGCTTCTTGGGACGGCACTCGCTGGTGACTCAGCGTCCTTGGACGCATTACTCCTTGGGGCGCTTGCGGAGAAGGGTTCAGCTCTTTCTGGGAGGCACGCGTGGGTTTTCGGGAACGAGTCGCGCGGACTCAGTCTGGGTGAGCAGGAGGCGTGCGACCAGCTTGTATTCATCCCGATGCGGGGGGATGCGGAATCGCTAAACGTGGCCGCGGCAGCCGCGATGTGCATGTTCGCCAGCTCCCTCACAAACTCTGTTTCGGCCGCGCATCCAGTTTCGGCCGCGCATGGTGCAGGGGAGGCCTCATGAGGGTGGACCAACTGTCAGAAGCGCAGATCCTGGCTCGCATTGTCCCTATCCTCCCGAAGGGTGATTTCACAGCGCTTGGCCCCGGCGACGACGCAGCTGTGGTCGAGGCCCCCGGGAGTCAGTTTGTGGTGACGACAGACGTCCTGGTTGAGGACGTTCACTTCCGTAGGGACTGGTCAAGCGGGTTCGAGGTGGGGGTGCGCGCGGCCGCCCAAAACCTTTCAGACGTGAACGCGATGGGGGCGTCTGCGACCTCGGTGGTCGTGGCGATGGTGCTCCCTGGCGACTTGGAGCTTTCCTGGCTTGAAGACTTCGCTTCAGGACTCGCTGCCGGGCTTTACCCGACGGGTGCTGGCGTCGTTGGTGGGGACCTCAGCATTGGTGAAAAGCTAGTGATTTCCGTCACCGCGCACGGCACTTTAGCGCATAGACCCCTGCGACGAAACGGTGCGCGCCCCGGAGACACTGTTGCTATTGCTGGGAACCTGGGACAGAGCGCAGCAGGGCTTGCAGCACTGCAGGCGGGCGCTGTTTCGGGCGCCCTGCGGGGGCTCGACGTCCCCTACCCGTTTACCAGGCCTGTTGAGCTGTACCGCATCCCAGAGCCGCCACTTGAAGCGGGCCCCCTTGCAGCTTCTCGCGGGGCAACGGCCATGATGGACCTTTCGGACGGGCTGGTGAGGGACGCGGGCCGGATGGCTGAAGCGTCCGGGGTCTCCATTGATCTGAGCCGCTATGGGCTCCAAGAAAGAGCTGAAGAGCTTAGCGCGCCGGCCAGGGCCCTTGGCGTCGACCCTTACGAGTGGCTTTTGTTTGGGGGAGAGGACCACGGCCTGCTGGTGACCTTCCCGCCCTACGTGCTTGTGACTAACCCGTTCTTCCCAGTAGGGACCGTTAGTGAGTATTCGCCGGAGCTTCCAGAGCGCGAACGCGCGCGGGTGACCTTAGACGGTAGACCCGTGAAGGGTAAAGGTTTCGACCACTTCGACAGGTGAGCCCGCGCGATGGGCGCTCAAGCACGGCGGGTGCTCCTCCCCGTTTTGCCCGTGCATCCCACCCCGTTTCGGCCGCGCGTCGCGCGGTAGTTGCATGTCATCACACTGTTCCACTTCCGCGATGCGCGGCCGAAACGGGGTGGGATGCGCGGCCAAAACTTCTGAGGGGGCATGAGCCAGGGACGACAAGAGCCCTCCATTTGGAGGGCTCTTGCTGACGCCGGCCTGAAGCCGACAGAAAACGCGGTCTTAGATCGCCTTTTCGAAGCGTTCGCTCTTGATGCACGTGGTGCAAACGTTTAGACGCTTCGTCTCACCGTTCACCTTCGCGCGGACGCGCTGGATGTTCGGGTTGAAGCGGCGGTTGGTGCGCACGTGCGAGTGAGAGACGGACTTGCCGAACAGCGGCTTCTTTCCGCAGATATCGCAAACTGAGGCCATGGGGTCCTCCTAAGTAGTGGTCAGGCCCCCGCCCGCCTACGCAAACCGCGCGGGACAAGAGGCAACCTAGAAAGCGTAACGGACAAAAGGGCAGCGCTTCAACGCAAAAGGTGCCAAACCGCTGTCGAGTCTCCCACACTCCCCGGTTCTCAGGGCCCTTCCTTTGGCGCAGGGCGAAGGGCAATGTCGGCGAGCAGTGAGAGACTTAGGAAGTGATGCCCGTAGCCGGCAGGGAAGGAGAGCGCAGGGATGGAAACGCCTCTTGCCTTGCGTGTGCCTAAGGCTGCAGCAAAGAAGCTAAGTGATGCCGGCTTCCAAACTGTGGGGCAGCTACTGAACTACGCTCCTATGCGCTACTACCACTGGGGACGGCTTACCGACATCAGCTCCCTTGTAGTCGGGGAGCACGCCACCATCCTTGCGAAGATCAAGAGTTCCAACATCGTGAGTAACCAGTCGGGGCGCGGAGTGCGACTGATTGTCACGGTCACGGACGGAAAAGACTCTCTCACCTGCACCTTCTTTGCTAAGAATCCGTACATGCTGAGCCACCACCGCAAGACTTTGAAGCCCGGAGCTACCGCCCTAGTTTCTGGCAAAGTCAGTGAGTACCGCGGCCAAATCCAGATGGTGCAGCCTGAGTTTGAAGAAATCGACGAAGACTCAGAACAGTACGCGCAGCGCATCGCTGGCAGGCCCATTCCTATCTACAGGTCCATTTCAGGTCTGCCTTCCTGGAAGATTGGGGCGCTGATCCAGTCTGTTCTTGAGGCGACAAGGCCCGCACGCTCCAAGGATGGGAGCGTCCTGCCGAAAGCTGTGCAAGACCGTCACGCGCTCTGCGACCACTGGACCGCGCTGGAACAGCTTCACGCCCCCGTTGAAGACGCGGATTGGCGCAGAGCTCGGCGTACCCTGGCCTGGGAAGAAGCCTTGATCTTGCAAACTGCTCTGCTGCAAAGGAGGTTGCCCACCCCGGGTCAACCGGGTGTGGTCGCACCTGCCTTGACCGTCCCGGAGCTTGCTGACCAGCTTGAGTTGGGGCTGCCGTTTGAACTCACAAGTGGCCAGAAGGCTGCATGGGGTGACATCCGTGCCGACCTGGAACAAAGCGAGCCCATGCAACGGCTGCTTCAAGGAGACGTCGGCTCGGGTAAGACCGTCGTTGCGCTCCTTGCCATGCTCCAAGCTGCCGGATCCGGCAAGCAGAGCGCTTTGCTTGCGCCCACAGAAGTCCTGGCACGCCAACACTGGGGCTCGCTCACCGCGTTGCTTGAGAAGGCTGGAATAAGCGTCTCGGTCCACCTGCTGACGTCGAAGCGGGCTGCCGCTGAAAAGCAACAGGTCCTCATGTCTTTAGCAAGCGGCGAACCCGCAATCGTTGTCGGGACCCACGCGCTACTGCAGGAAGGTGTCCAGATCCCGCAGCTGGGGTTGGTCGTTGTCGATGAACAACACCGTTTCGGGGTCGCCCAACGCGAGCAGCTCCGAAGCGACCGCGATTCCGTGCCGCACCTACTGGTCATGACCGCGACCCCGATCCCTCGCACCATTGCGATGACCGTGTTCGGGGACCTGGACACGACCGTGATTCCAGAGTTGCCTGCGGGGCGTCAACCGATCCAGACCTTCCTGGTTGACGAACGCAACACCGCGTGGATGGAACGTGTTTGGGAACGGGCGCGCGAAGAAGTTGATGGAGGGGGCAGAGTCTACGTGGTCTGTCCGCGAATCGATGGGGATGGTGCGGGGGAGCCGGACCTGTTCTCTGGGGACAGCACGGACGACCAGACCGGGAAGCGCGCGCTACCCGCGGCAGAAGAAGTGGCGGCTTACTTGGCGCAGCTGGAGCAGTTCAAGGGGATCCCAATCGGGCTTGCGCACGGCAGGCGGACTCCGGAAGAAAATGCTCGCGCGTTCAGCGACTTTCAGTCGGGCGCGGCCCCGGTGCTCGTTGCCACGACGGTGATTGAGGTTGGGGTGGATGTGCCCGAGGCAACGATGATGGTCGTGCTCGACGGCACTCGCTTCGGGCTGTCCCAACTGCACCAACTTCGCGGGCGCGTTGGCCGCTCTGACCGCAATTCGGTTGCAATGATCACCCACGCTGGCGATATCGCTCCAACTTCGATGGATCGCCTTCAAGCGATCGCATCGACAACGGATGGGTTTGAGCTAGCCGAGATCGATCTGCGACTACGAAAAGAAGGAAACGTATTGGGCAAGGCACAGTCTGGCCACACCTCGGACCTACGATTCCTGTCGGTTCGGCGTGACGGGCCCACGATCTTTGCGGCTCGAGCCGTCGCACAGCAGATCCTTGAATCTGACCCGACGCTTGCGGACCACTCCGAACTGCAGGCGAGGGTGAGCGCCCGAAGCGGAGAAGAACTGATCTGGATGGAACGTTCATGACAAGAGTCATTGCCGGCACCGCCAAGGGCCGTAAGTTGGTGGTCCCACAGCTTGGCACGCGCCCGACGTCAGACAAGATCCGCGAGTCCATCTTCAACCGACTCGAAAGCTGGGGTGTTGTCGGTAACGCGCTGGTCTTAGACCTCTTTGCTGGCTCCGGAGCCCTAGGCATCGAAGCGCTCTCACGGGGCGCGAAGCAGGCCACCTTCGTGGACCAGTCTGCCGCGGCAGCGACAGTCGTGGGCAAGAACCTCGCTTCAACCGGCTTTGCCGGCAAGTCCAGAGTGCTGCGCAAGAAGGCGACCGCCGCGCTGAACCAGCTAGCTTCTGGCGTCCTTTTCGACCTGGCTTTCCTAGACCCGCCCTATGATTTTTCAGAGGAAGATTTGACAAGCTGCTTGGAAGCGCTGCTTCCCCACTTGTCGGATGATGCGGTTGTCGTTGTTGAACGCAGTGCATTTTCACCAGAGCCCACCCTGCCTACCGGCTACCAGATTGATAGTGACCGCCGCTGGGGGGATACCGCGGCGTGGTTCCTGAGCCCCGAAGCGGAAAGCCAATAGGATGGCTCTATGACTTTGGCAGTGTTTCCCGGGTCCTTTGACCCGGTTACGAACGGCCACCTGGACGTCGTGAAACGCGCGGCCGCAGTGTTCGACCAGGTGATCGTTGCTGTTGGTGTCAACCCACAGAAGTCAGGCTGGCTTCCCGTCAAAACCCGTGAAGAGTTGATTCGCGTGGCGGTCAGCGAGCAGCTGCCAGACGCCTCCGTCTTAGTCGTTTCTTTCAAGGGACTGCTCGCAGACCTGATTCAAGAGCTAGGTGCAGACGCTATCGTCAAAGGGATTAGGGGCCCCGCGGATCTGACGGGCGAATCAGCGCAGGCAGAAGTGAACTTTGATCTGGCAGGAGTCGAAACTTTTCTGCTACCAGCCCGCGGTAGGGCCGCCTTCATCTCATCTTCGCTAGTACGGGAAGTAGCGTTGGCTGGTGGACCGATCGACGCTTACGTGCCCACCGCGGTGGTTCGCGCACTGGCGGACTCCGCCCCCCGATTTTCCGACACTTCCACCCCAAGGAGCAGCGATGCCTGAACGTTTCGAAGAAGACGCCTACGTCGAAGAAGAAGTGGTCGTTCAAACGACGGCCCCAGAAGGGGGCGAAGAGTCCTACGGTCCCTCCACGGTGATTGCCGCACTGGACCAGATCAGCGTGCTTGTTGAACGGGCGCGTGCTGTCCCACTGTCCGCAAACATCGTCCTGAACAGAGCTGAAATCGAAGATCTGGTGCAGCAAGCTAGGGATACGCTCCCTGAAGATCTGGTTGCTGCAGACGCCGTAGTCGCAGACGCTGAAGCGGTCCTCTCCAGAGCTGATTTTGCGGCGGATGCGGCCGTCACAGAGGCAAACATGAAAGCGCGTTCTCTCTTGGAAGAGGCCCGGGAGCGTGCCGACTCCATAATGGCGGAGTCTCGTGGGGAAGCCGAAAGAATGGTGGAGCGCGCTGAAGAAGACGCCGCACACACCGCCCAGCGGGCACGGCAGGAAGCCGAATCTGTTCTCGCTGACGCGAGAACTGAAGCAGAAGCGTTGATCGCTGCTGACGCCATTACAGCGCAGGCTAGTGCGCGTGCCCAAGAGACCGTCGCAGCCGCGTCCGCTGAAGCGATTCGGCTGCGTAGGGGTGCGGATGACTATGTTTCTAACGCTCTCAGTCAGGTCTCGGACCTGCTCCAACAGATGCTTGGGCGGACAGACGCGGGCTTGCGTGCCGTGGCAGAACGCCAAGGCGCACAAACCGACATCAACATTGACGGGAAGTAGGCGGAGGGTTCGTGGAATCTGACGGACTTGTCCTCTCACTCATCAAGCACGGTAACGAACCCGGCGAACTCACCCAAACCCAGTTGCGTTGGACTGTCCCGGAAGGGTGGGGGACGCAGGTCCTCACGCTGAAACCCGGGCAAGAAATTCCGGTAGACGTAACCGTCGTGACGATTGACGAGGGCGTCTCAGTGACCGTGTCTGGCACCGCTGTCCTTTCCGGAGAATGCGTGCGTTGCCTAGCCCCGGTGGAGATTGTGGAGCCCTTTAGTTCCTCCGAGATCTTCGTCCACCCTGACCTCGCTTCGCGAATCGAGCGCGGCGAGGATCCCGATGTCGACGTGGAGGGTGACGAGCTTGACCCCACCCTTGTCATCAACCGCAACACCGTGGATCTGGAGCCGGTGCTGAGAGACGCGATCCTTTCAGAGGCGACGCTGTCCCCAGTCTGCGGCGAAGACTGCCTGGGTATCTGTGTGCACTGCGGAATCCTCTTGAAAGACGCGCCAGCAGACCACAAACACGAGTTCTTAGACCCCCGCTTCGCGGCCCTTGCAGGATTCTTCGACAAGGCTGACTCCGCTGACAACCAAGGCACTGACTGACAGTGGCTAAGAAACAGAAGGGTGGGGCAGCAAACCCCGAGCCCCACGAACTGGAAGAAGCCTGGGGACTCAGCATTGACCCCGAACTCCTTGTCCTTGCGCTAACTCACCGGTCTTTTGCAAATGAGATGGGCGGCTTACCGAACAACGAGCGCCTCGAGTTCCTAGGGGATTCTGTCCTCTCAATCGTGGTAACCGATAAGCTTTACCACCTTCGCCCAGATGCGCCCGAGCGTGAGCTGGCGGACCAAAGGTCTGCGATCGTCTCCCAAAAACCGCTGGCGGAGGTTGCAAGACACCTGGACCTTGGCAGCTACATTCTGCTGGGGGTCGGGGAAAACAAAACCGGGGGGCGCGACAAGGACTCGATCCTGTCCGACACGCTCGAAGCTTTGATTGGTGCGACCTACCTGTCCAACGGGCTTGAAAAAACTCGGAAAGTCCTGCTCAAACACTTGAAGGAGACCATCGAGGCTTCAGGCAGCTGGGAGGCCGTCATGGACTGGAAGACGCTCCTGCGGTCCCATACGGTCCAAGAAGGCCTTGGTGAACCGTCCTTCGACGTTGAAGGGAGTGGCCCTGACCACGACCGCAGGTACGTTGCCTCCACTCTCATAGGGGACAAACGGGTGGGTTCCGGGAAGGGTGGGTCGCGTAAGGAAGCTGAGAACGACGCGGCACGCGCCGCGTACCTGGAACTGACTAACGGTGTTCTCCCAGACGGGAGCAGGTACCAGGAGCGTGCCTGAACTCCCCGAAGTTGAAACGATCCGCCGGGGACTAGCGGAACACCTCACAGGCAGAACCGTTGAGACAGTCGAGGGCGAAGGGTCCCGGCTGGTTCGCAACAACCCCGGGGGTCTGACGCAACTGAAAACAGCGCTTCTAGGTGCGCGGATCAAGAGTGTGGAGCGTCGCGGCAAGTTCATGTGGTTGGTCCTGGACGGCCCCGCCGAAGAAGCGATGGTCATTCACTTAGGAATGTCGGGACAGGTCCGCACAGCGAAACGGCCCCGCAAAGAGCTGGACCGGCACGAACACCTGCGACTACGCCTTTCGGACGGAAGCTACGTGCGCTTCTTTGACGTCCGCATGTTTGGTCACCTCACCGTCACCGAACTGGGGCAGGACCCAACCGGGCGTTGGGTGCCCTCTCTTGCCCTCCACATCGCCCCGGACCTGCTTGAACTAAAGGACCGAGCCGCGATCCTCGCCCTGGCACAGCGTTTTGAGAAGAGTCAGCGCGCGGTAAAGACAATGCTGCTGGACCAAAGACTCACGTCGGGGGTCGGCAACATCTACGCTGACGAAGCCCTGTTCAGGACCCGCACTCACGGCGCCACGACGGGGAAGGATCTGGGAGCACAAAAGCTCACTGAAGTCTTGGTGGCAGCTAGGGACGTGATGGGGCAGGCGGTAAAGGCAGGCGGGACCTCGTTCGACGAACTCTACGTAGACGTTGACGGCAACCCCGGCTACTTTGAACGCGAACTGCGCGTGTACGGGCGCAAGGGGCGCGCCTGCCGTGACTGCGGCACTCCCATTGCGCGACTGGTGATCGGGGGCCGCTCCCATTTCTTTTGTCCCACTTGTCAGCCGGAGCCCAAGTAGCGCCTAGCGGCACAAGTCGATAGACGTGGGACTCTTGTCCCGTATCATTGGAAGCGTGCAGATTCGAAGAAATCAGAGCGTGCCGACTCGAGTCATGATCATTGACGATCATGAGATCGTCCGCCGCGGGATCGCAGAGATTGTTGACCGCGACGACCGCTTCGAAGTGGTCGCTGAAGCAGGGAGTGTAGAAGACGCGATCCGAAGGGCGAACCTTGTCACCCCGGACGTTGTGCTCGTTGACTTGCAGTTGCCTGACGGGACTGGGATAGACGTGATGGAGGCCCTTCGGGAAAGCCTCCCCGAAACGAAAGCTATTGTGCTCACGACGTTTGATGACGACGACGCGTTCTCTTCCGCCCTGGACGCCGGCGCAAAAGCGTACGTTCTCAAGACCATTCGTGGCGCGGAAATTAACGATGTCATCCAGGCCGTTGCAGACGGCCGGGTCCTCTTGGATGAGCGCACCATCACCAGGCGAAGGGTGGACTCCCAGGATCCCAGCATCAACCTCACCCCATCAGAGCGACGGGTGCTCAACCTGATTGGTGACGGCCTCTCTAACCGCGAGATTGGGGAGAGCCTGGGAATCGCGGAAAAGACCGTCAAGAACCACATAACG
Organism: uncultured Actinomyces sp.; assembly: GCA_964346595.1. Taxonomy (GTDB): domain Bacteria; phylum Actinomycetota; class Actinomycetes; order Actinomycetales; family Actinomycetaceae; genus Scrofimicrobium. Next base: position 19,905 of record CAYFUU010000017.1, on the reverse strand, counting down.
TCGTTGCTTTCGAAGATGGGGCTTCGAAGGCGCACGCAAGTTGCGGCGTGGGTGGCTGCCCAGCGCGCAGCGCCTTGGAGAAGCGGCGAACAGAAGCAGCAGTAGCTAGCCGAGCGGAGCACGCCAGACTACCGCTGTTCCCCTCCCTCTAGGTCCAGGACCCAGGTCGAATGACCCGGAGAGCATCGAGGCGCGCCTGGCCATGTTCGCGATGCCGGACTCCCGCGTGACGATTGGTTCTAGCCCTACGCCGTCATCCAACACTTCGATCACTATTTCCCCGGTTGACCCCGCACCGAAAATCGAGACCGTTACGCTCGCGGAGGTCGCCCCTGCGTGCTTTGCGACGTTAGTAAGGGCTTCACGAACCACCGCTAGAGCCTGCGGCGCAACCCCTGTTGTGACGGCGTTCGCGCGCTCCACACCGGGCGTGCTGTGGGCCAGGGATAGGTTGCGTCCGTCCAGCTCAACTACCAGCGTGGGCGCGAAACCCAGAAGGCTGCGGGCCGTGGACGCTTCCTGCCGGAGCGAATCAACGAAGCCTTCGGTCCCTACGGCCCCCTTCAATCCTTCGACGATGAAGCGGATTTGGCCCACCGAATCCTCTAGTGCGGCGAGCGCCCCATCGATTTCTTTACGCAAGCCGGCTGTTTGCGGCGTGTCTTTGAACTGCTCTTCAAGCCCGCGTAGTCGCATCCCCGTTGCGAATAGGCCCTGGATTGCCAGGTCGTGAAGGTCTGCGGCGATGCGGTGGCGTTCTTCTTCCACCTCCTGAAAAGTGAGAGAACTGGCCTCTGCAGTTAGGTCCAGGACCAGACCTGCAAAAGCGGAGAACGCGGCAGCCCCATCAACGTCGCTTGGATCAAACGGGTTCCCTGGGTCGCGGAGGAGGGCAAGGACGCCAGGGGCGCCATCTTGGGGGATTGGAAGGAACATTCCGGAAGCGGGGTCAAGCGCTACTGCCCAGGGCAGCGCGGCAAGCTCTTCCCGGCCCAGCAATACTGCTTCGCCAGGTTGCAGGGAAAAGGGAGCCTCAAACACGGTTCCAACCAGGTTGGTGGACACCCCCGGGAGGTAGCCGGCTTCGCAGAGTAGTTCGTCGCCCAGGGTTGGCAGAAAGACCAGGGAGCCTGTTGCCCCCGCACCAGCTGCCGCACACTCGGCGATGCGTTCCAGGGTCTCTTCGGGGTCTGGGTCGCTACGCACCGCTGCGGCGAAGTCGTAGCTGGCCTTCGCCCATGCTGAGCTCTGCCTGGACCCACTCATTCTTGGCTCACTGCCCACCGGTAGTTCGGGTCGTTGTCGAGCATCCACTGGTGGGAGCCTGACACGGTGACCCGGGCAGCGCCGGGCCCGGGCGTCAGCTGAAGGACCTGGTCTACCAGGGTGAGGGCGGAGAGCCTGTGGGAGACCACGACAAGGCCGCGGGCTCCGCGCGACCCTGAGAAGAGGGTTCGCAGGATCTGGTCAGCTGTTTCGCCGTCCAGGTGTTCGCCAGGTTCGTCCAGCAGCAGAAGGGGTGCGGGTGACGCTAAGGCTCGAGCCAGCAGCAGTCTGCGCCGTTCTCCTCCTGAGATAGTGGTCGTCCCCACTCCCAGCAAAGTGTCGACGCCGCTTGGGAGGCCCCTCACCCAGTTTCCAAGCCCGACTTGGTCAAGCAGGTCTAGGGCCTCTTCTTTCGTCACATCGCCACGGGCAACCCTGATGTTCTCAAGGACCGTAGTTGCGAAAATATGTGCGTCTTCCGTGGTGAGGGAGACCTTGTCCGTGACCTGGGTGCGTTGCGCGTCCCAGAGGGAGACTCCGTTGAGGAGGGCGCTGCCGCCCTTTGGTTCCAGCATGCCTGCGAGGGTGTAAAGCAAAGTGGACTTGCCGACTCCGCTGGGGCCGACTATCGCGGTGATCTTTCCGGGCGACATTTCTAGGTTGAAGCCTTCGACAGCTACATCTCTTCCGGGCCACCCCACGCTCAGGTCAAGGGCGTCGAGCCTTGGGCCCCCGGGCACCTCGGCTGGGACGGGGTGCTGGTCTGGCTGCACTGTCCGCTCTTCCCCCAGCAAGGCGACGATGCGCTCTGCGGCACGTGCCGACTTGATGAGCTGGGCGGTTGCGGGTCCCAGGTCCGCGGTTCCCTCGAACGCTGCGAGGGGAGTGAGGACCAGGACGGCGAGCGCGACTGCCGCCACCAAACCCAGGTTTGTTTCGGGGATCGCAACAATCAAGACGCCCACCACGGTGAGGCCCATAGCGAGCTTGTCCAGCGCAGCTCCGAGCGCAGCGGGCCTAGCAGCTTTAGCGCGGGCGGCATTTAGATCTTGCGAAGCACTGTCAAGACGACCCATTTCTGCGCGCAGCCGCCCATCCACGGACAGCTCATCCGCGGTTTCGAGGATTGAAAGGGAGGTGATCGCCAGGTCTTCTTTTGCCTTCTGCTCCAATAGTTCTCCAGCGCGGGCTGAGCGGGCGGTGAGTGAGGGAGCGACGATCCCTGCGACGATCAGGCCTGCTGCGAGCACCGCCGCAGCAGGAATGGAAAGAAACGCGAAACCGATGACGGTTCCGGCACCGACGATGGCGGTGACGATCATGGGCAGCATCGACTTCACGACGTAGTCGCCGACAGCGTCGATGTCAGCGCCCATGCGGGACAGTAGGTCTCCACGTTGAAGTGCCGCGACCTGCTCGATAGGCCCGGCCATGACCCCGTCGTAGACCTCCAGCCGCAAAGAGTCCATGCCCTGCAGGGCGACCTGGTGGCTGGCCAGGCGCTGCAGGTAGCGAAGCAGTGCGCGGAGCACACCGAACATGCGCACGGAAGTGGCTGCGACGGAAAGGTACAGGACCGGGGGCATCTGAGAGGCGCGGGCTATCAGCCAGGCAGAAGCGGCAGCAAGCCCGATAGCTGAGCCCAGTCCGCAGACCCCATAGAGCACTGAAAGCGCGAAACTGCTCTTTTTGATGTGGAGCATCCGGACGGCGCGGTCAAGTGCGGCCCGTTCGGGGGCCGTCAGGAGCCACTTCATTTTGCGCTCCTTTGCTCTTCGATGATCTCCATGCCGGCTTCGTCGTCCTTGGGGAGGTAGGCGGTGTCCAGGAAACCGGGCAGTTCACCCGAAAGATCTTCTAGCTCAAAGTCGTCTGCTAGCTGGGGGAACTCTTCAAGCTCTGCTGGGCTTGCAGCCTGCGAGGTCACTTCAAGAACCTGGTCGGCAACGCGCAGTGCTGCTTCGCGGTGAGCGATCACTATGACGGTGCTGCCGCGTGCTCGAAGACCGCGCAGGAGCGAAACGATCTGCTCTTCACTGATGGCATCTAAGTGAGCAGTGGGTTCGTCCAGGACCACCAAAGAGGGGTTCTTAGCGAGGGTGCGGGTGAGTGCTAGACGCTGGCGTTGACCCACCGACAGGCCAACCCCGCCTAGGCCAATCTTGGTGTTCCACCCGTCTGGCAGTGAGTCGACGACTTCTGCAAACCCTGTCGCCACCGCGGACTCAAGCAAGTCCTTGTCTGGTTCGGTAAGGCCTGGCCCTGCGTTTTCCAGGACTGTTCCGGGAGCGATGCTGGGGTGTTGGGGGACCCAGGCGATGTTCTCCCACCAAGAGGAAAGGCTCAGATCCGCCACATTTAAGCGGGAGTCGCCCGGCCCACCTACGGTGATTGCTCCGCGCGTCGCAGGTTCGAAGCCCAAGAGGACCTGCACCGTTGTTGATTTGCCGGTCCCAGACGCGCCTTCAAGCGCTGTGATGGTGCCGGGAAGGATGGTGCCTTCCAGGTCGAACGGGGCCCAAGACCCGCGTGAGGCAACGCTGAGGTTTTCGATTCTGACCGGAGTGGTGCCGGCTGGGGCGGCCTCTGCCTCTCCTCTTGGGTTTTCGGGTGTCTCAAGGATTTGGAAGCACTGCTCAGCTGCTGCGACACCGTTCGTGGAAGCGTGGAACTGGGTGCCTACTTGGCGCAGAGGGTCAAAGACCTCGGGCGCCAGCATGATGATTACGAGCCCAACCATCAGGGACAGTTGCCCGGTCACCATCCTCATCCCAACCTCGACCGCGACCAGTGCGACGGAGAGGGTTGAGAGGAACTCAAGCACTCCGCCGGACAGGAACGCAACGCGGAGGGTCGCCATCGTGGTGCGGGTGTTCTGCCTTCCCAGTTTGATCAGGTGTTCGCGCGGCCCAGCTTCGCGCCCTAGGGCCCGAAGTGTAGGGAGTCCAGTCAATAGGTCTAGGAGTTGGGCTCCAAGTCGTTCCATCGCCACAAGTTTTTTCGAGGAGAACCCCTGGGTCATACGGCCGATGAGCACCATGAATAGGGGGATCAGTGGGATGACGACTAGAGCGATCAAAGCGGACCAGAAGTCCAAGACCAGGATTGCTATTAGGGCCAGGGGAGTCACCGTGACCGCTAGGAGCAGTTGGGGAAGAAACTTCACGAAGTAGGGGTCAAGGTCGTCAAGGCCTCGCGTGACCAAAGTCGTGTTCTCTGCGGAGTTCCGTGCCCGCCACCTGGGGCCAAGCCTCACCGCTTTCTCGATCACTTGGGAGCGCAGCTCAGCGATGGCTTGGTCGGCGGCCCGGTGAGCTCTAGCCTCGCGGATAAAAACCAGTGCGGCGCGCACCAGCACGACCCCCAGCAGGAACAGGAGAGGTGTTCTAACGTCTGCCAGTGTCTTTGACTGGGAGACGACGGGGGAGAGGGCGCTTGAGATCAAGAACGCTTGGGCAATCACTAAGCCTGCAGTGACGATCCCAAGGACCGCGATTTCAATAATGTAGCTGCGGGCTGCCCTCGCGTACTTCAGGAGGCGCGGGTCAAGAGGCTTCATTGCCCCATTGTTACAGATCTAAGGACAAGCAAAACGGCCCCGCCGAAGCGAGGCCGTTTGCGCTTAGCGCTACTTAGTTGCTTTTCTTCCCGGTCAGGAAGTTTGCTTTCGGGCGAATCTTGTCCGGGACGAGGCCCGCGTTGGACTCCACCGATTCCGGTGAGATTCGGCCGCGTAGGACCCAGTAAGACCATGCTGTGTAAGCAAGCACGACCGGAACTAGGATCGCGGCAACCCAGGTCATGACGACCAGCGTCGGGTGCGTGGAAGAGGCCCAGTCAATGGGTAGCGAGTAGGCCTCGTTGATGGAGGACTTCATCGCGTAGGGCGCCATTGACACGAACACCCAGGCAACTGCTGAGGCGATGGCGAGGGAGGAGAACCCGAAGGCCCAACCTTCGCGACCCACCAGCGCGTTGATTGCCGCCCCGATTAGCGCGAAGGCAGCAATGCCAAGTGGCAACCAGCCCCACGCGTTTGCGGAGTAGGCCAGCTGCCCCCACAAAACCCAGGCCGCAGCCAGGACAAGTGCGAGCACTGAGGTCTTGGCACCAACCTTGACTGCGCGGTCGCGCATTGCACCGGTTGTCCGCATCCCTAGGTACTGGGCGCCGTGAGCCATTGTGACCACGACCAGCATGATTCCGCCGAGCAGGGTGTAAACGGTGAACAGCGACCAGAAGCCACCCGTCAGGTTGTAGACGATGTTCCCGTCGGCAATAGCACCAGGAACAGCGCCGGGATCCAGGGTTGTGACGACTAGCTTGCCGTCAACCACAGCGGTCGACTGCGCCTCAATCTTCATGCCCTGCACGAAGTTGGAGAACGCAACGCCAAGGACCAGCGGAACACCGTACGAGGCAACGATTAGGACGTCATCCCACAGGTCACGCCACTTCTGGGTCGCGACCTTTGAGCGCCATTCGATTGCCACGACCCTGACGATCAGCAGGGCCAGAAGCAGGAACAGCGCCAGGTACATCCCAGAGAACATTGTTGCGTACCAGAGTGGGAACGCAGCGAATGTGGCACCGCCAGCTGTGAGCAGCCAGACTTCGTTTCCGTCCCAGTGGGGGCCGATGGTCCGAACAGCGGCTGTGCGTTCGTTCGGGGTTTTCCCGACCACGCGAAGCAGCATTCCGACACCGAAGTCGAAGCCTTCAAGGACCAGGTACATGGTCCAAAGAACTGCTACCAGGATGAACCAGAGAATAGTTAGAAATGGCATTTTTACCCCTTTCCTAGTATCCGAAGCTCAGGGCAGCTGCGGCCTCTTCAGACTCTTCGTCTGGGACCACGTCATCGGTTCCTGTGTCCCAGTTAGGGGTGATCCCCTCAAGGACGTAGCGGCGCATCAGCCAGAACCAAACGACACCGAGGACCCCGTAAAGGAGCGTGAACAGGATCATCGTCGCGAGCACTTGGCCGGCAGGGACTGCCGTCGAGATGCCCATTTCGGTCAGCTGGAATACGTTGCCAGCGGGGTCACCGGCCTCAAGTGCAGCCCAGTTGGGCACCACCACCCACGGCTGACGTCCCATCTCCGTAAAGATCCAACCGAACGAGGCGGCAAGGAACGGCATCGGGATAGAAAGCAGTGCGAAGCGGCCCAGCCAGACTGAGGTTGGCACGCGACCACCTCTCATCGCAATGAGGGCCCAGGCTGCGAGTAATGCGGAGAACGCTCCGAGGCCAATCATGATGCGGAATGACCAGAAGGTCACGTCAGCCGGCGGCCTGAAGTCGTACTGGGCAGCGTCCCCGTACTTCTCCACGAACGCGTCATTACTGTTCAGCATCTCCACTAAGCGTTCTTGGGCTCCTTGCACACCGATCTCAAAGGAGTCGAAGGAGTTCGAGGCCATGAACGAGGCGACGCCGGGGACCGTAATAATCCGCATCGGTTCCCCATCGCCCTGCAACGGGCACTCCCCGAACGCGGCAACTGTGAATGCTGCGCCTTCGACGTCGACACAGATGGCTTCGGCTGTTGCCATCTTCATGGGCTGATGTTCAACAAGTTCCTGCCCTTGGAAGTGGCCTGTGGTAACGGTCAAGACTCCACCGATGATCACCGTCCAAAGCCCGAACATGGTGATTGGGCGCCAGATGTGCTTGGCCTCGCGTTTCCCTGCTTCGCCGCCGTCACGCGCAGCACGGGTCATCCACCAGATGGCGATGCCGGCGATGAAGGTCCCTGCCACCAGCCATGCGGAGGTGATGACGTGGGTGAACTCCCAAGCGAGCACCGGGTTCGTGATGACTTTCAGGAAGCCGCCAACGCCGTCTAGTTCAGCCCGTCCAGTCTCAGGGTTGAAGATGGCACCGACAGGGTGCTGCATCCACGAGTTTGCAGCGAGAATCCAAAGGGCACTCAGCATGGTGCCGATTGCAACCCCCCAAATCATCGCAAGGTGGACTCCCTTGCGGAGGCGACCCCAACCGAAGATCCAAAGGCCCAGGAAGGTGGACTCTAGGAAGAAGGCCAGGAGAGCTTCGATCGCCAGCGGCGCCCCGAAGATGTCTCCGACGTACCGGGAGTATTCGGACCAGTTCATTCCGAACTGGAACTCTTGGACGATGCCGGTGGCAACACCCAGAGCAAAGTTGATTAGAAGAAGTTTCCCGAAGAACCTTGTTGCCTGCAGCCACACGTCTTTCCCTGAGCGATGCCACATGGTCTGCATGATCGCAACGCAAAGAGAAAGGCCAATGGTAAGGGGCACCAGGATGAAGTGGTAGACGGTGGTGATGCCGAACTGCCACCTTCCGAGCACTACGGGATCCAACGCAACCGACAGGACATCCATACGGAGTACCTCTCAATTCTGTGTAGATCGGTTTTCGTGAGAACGGTCTTTGTTCCCACAGTCACAGAAAATCTACCGCAGTCCACGGTCGGTTTCACAACTCCCGTGAGGAGGCTTCCTGAGCTGGTCGACACCACATGCCTCTATCGGGACGATGGTCCTAGGAAAATCATTGTGTGCGGCGTGACGAGTCGTGCACTCCCTACCAGAAATGGTGCGCTAAGCTCTGCGTTAGGGCCCTGAGTCACACCGCTCAGGTCACCTGTCCCCGGCTCGGAACTCTTGGGTTTTTGCTCTTCAGAACGGTTTCTTAGCCGCGCGGGACAGGGTGGCCCGCAGAATTTTCGCCGCTCAGCACGGGCGGCGCGCAGACGAAGACTGCTCCCTTCCCGGTGTGGGGAAGCGAGCAGACCATTGGAGAAACTTGAATATGGAAGAGAAGGCCCCCTCGGCCCCTGCGTCCAAACTCTTATTCCAAGCCCCGGAGTTCACTGCGCCTGCTTTCCAGGAGCCGCAGCACCGGCCTGCGAAGTCGGAGGGCGCCTCCGACGCTACGGAAGAAGACGCAAAGAAGAAGGGCTCGCAAGGGCAGAAGAAAAGCCCTAAGAAGGGCGGCGGGAAGCAAAAGAGTGCCCAAAAAGGCAGCCAAAAAAAGGGTGGTGCGGACAGCGACGATTCCCAAGCCAAGGGGGGTCAGTCGAA
>CAYFUU010000017.1:0-11468 GCA_964346595.1 uncultured Actinomyces sp. | reverse complement strand
CAGTCGAAAGGCGGCCAAGCCAAAGGATCAGAGGGCCAGAAGAAGGCCCCCGCGCAGATAGAGGCCCGCAAGGCGTCCGCAGAAGAAAAGCAGGAGCAGTCTTCGAGCGAAGACGGCTCCACCTCCAGTTCCACACGGAGGCGCAGGCGCCGTCCGCGCAGCGGCAATGAGTCCGCTTCGGAATCTAGCTCCGACCAGGTTCAGGGACTGAAAGGCTCGACGCGCTTGGAAGCGAAGCGGATGCGTCGACGCGAAGGACGCAAGGACTCAAGGCGCCGTCAGTCGATCACTGAAGCCGAGTTCCTAGCTAGGCGCGAAGCCGTCGATCGTGAGATGGTGATCCGCCACCGCGACGGCGCGGACCAGGTCGCAGTTCTTGAGGACGGGATCCTCGTTGAACATTTCGTTGCTAGAAAGACCACTCAGTCGATTGTTGGCAACATTTACCTGGGCCGTGTCCAAAACGTCTTGCCTTCCATGGAGGCGGCGTTTGTCGATATTGGGCGTGGACGCAACGCCGTCCTTTACGCAGGGGAAGTGAACTGGGATGCCCTTGGAATGGAGGGCAAGCACCGCAGGATTGAGACTGCACTAAAGTCTGGCGACACGGTCATGGTCCAGGTGACAAAAGACCCGATTGGTCACAAGGGCGCTCGGCTCACCAGCCAGATCACCCTTGCGGGTCGCTATCTGGTCTTTGTTCCTGGTTCGTCCATGCTCGGCATTTCAAGGAAGCTCCCTGACAACGAGCGAAACCGGTTGAAGAAGCTCTTGCGTGAGATCGTTCCGGACAACTCCGGAGTCATTGTCCGCACCGCAGCTGAGGGAGCAACGGAGGACCAGCTGCGAGGCGACGTTGAGCGGCTGATGAAGCAGTGGGAGAGCATCCAGAAGAAGGCAGAGACTTCCCGGAAGGCCCCGATCCTGCTACGCGGGGAACCCGAGCTGGTTGTGAGAGTCGCTCGCGACCTATTCAACGAGGACTTCAAGTCCCTGGTGGTTCAGGGGAAAGAAACGTGGGAGACCGTCAGGGACTACGTTGACGACCTCTCCCCGGAACTTGCAGAGCGTGTGGAGCACTGGACGTCAAAGGATGACGTGTTCAGAGCCAAGAAGGTCGACCAGCAGCTTGCTAAGGCCATGGACCGTAAGGTTTGGCTGCCCTCGGGCGGAACACTCGTGATTGAACGGACCGAGGCGCTCACCGTTGTCGACGTGAACACCGGTAAGTTTGTTGGTTCGGGGGGCACGCTGGAAGAAACCGTGACCCGGAACAACCTTGAGGCCGCTGAAGAGATCGTTCGCCAGCTCCGACTGCGCGACATCGGTGGGATCGTCATCATCGACTTTGTTGACATGGTTCTGGAGTCCAACCGGGAGCTGGTGCTCCGGCGCCTTGTGGAGTGCCTGGGCCGGGACCGGACCCGCCACCAAGTCACAGAGATAACGTCTCTGGGGTTAGTGCAGATGACCCGGAAGAGGGTTGGGGAAGGGCTGGTCGAAGCCTTCTCGACCGCCTGTGAGGTCTGCGACGGCAGAGGGTTCATTGTTCACGAACACCCGGTTGAGGTGGGTGGCAAGCCCTACACCCAGGGGAAGCGGAGCCAGGACTCAGACGCGCGCGGCCGCGGCAAGGCGAAAGGCTCACAGGACGAGTCGAGCCGGCCAGAAACACACGTTGGAGATGAGAAGGTTCGTACGGCCCTGAGCGCAATCGCAGCAGCGTCCCAGGCTGCCGCCGCAGAAGAGGCAGCCGCAGAGACGCCCGCTAAGTCTGCGTCTGCGGAGGCTGCGTCTGTGGGGGCCGGACCAGCCGGTGTTGCCGCCGGCCCAGCTGAGCCGAAGACTAGTGCCACGAGGTTGGACGACATCTCCGCAAAGCTTCCGGATCCCAGCCAGCGCCCTGCCAAGGTCTCTCCCACCTCCACCAGGAGGGTCGCCAAGCGAGCAGCTGGGAGCCCCCCGAAACGCAGCACCCTGGGCCAGGTGGACCCGGCCAAGCAAGAGTCAGCTAGGGACGCTGTCCGTTCCCTGTTGGATTCAGAGCAAAGCAGCTAGGGACGCGGCCGGCTTCGGTGCAAACTGGTTAGGCACGCCACACAGTGCCTAATCGCACAGGCCAAAGGGGAGTCGCCGGGCCCTGTCTCCTTGCTCGAGATAGGCGAGAGCGGCTAGATTTGTTAGTCGGCGCACCGCGCCAGGGACCTCTTTCGGCTCAGTCCACCCGGACGGCCCCCAAGAGGTTTAGCAGAAACAACAGAGTGAAAAGCGAGCAAAACGTGGTCTACGCAATCGTGAAGGCCGGCGGCCGTCAAGAGAAGGTCGCTGTGGGAGACAAGGTCATCCTGGACCGGCTGCCAAACGAAGTTGGCGAGACCATCGAGCTTGAGCCCGTCATGGTTGGAGATGGCGATTCCATCGTCACTGACGCTAAGAAGCTTCAGAAGGCTAAGGTTCTGGCCGAAGTCCTGGACGATGAGGCCAAGGGGCCGAAGATCTCCATGGTCAAATACAAGAACAAGACCGGCTACCGCAAGCGCATCGGCCACCGCCAGAAGCTGTCGGTTGTCCGCATCACCGAGATCGCGTAACTAAGGGGTAAAGAACAATGGCAAGCAAGAAGGGCCTAGGCTCCACACGTAACGGTCGCGACTCGAACGCGCAACGCCTTGGCGTGAAGCGTTTCGGCGGCCAGAAGGTTTCGGCTGGCGAGATCCTGGTTCGCCAGCGCGGCACCAAGTACCACCCCGGCCACAATGTTGGCCGCGGCAAAGACGACACGCTTTTTGCGCTCAAGTCCGGTGAAGTCGAGTTCGGCAACATCCACGGTCGCAAGGCGGTCTCCGTCAACGCTGGCTAAGTAGTCGGCAGCTACCAAACTGCTCTGGTGAGCACGGCTCACCGGCGAAGGGCATCCCAACCGGGATGCCCTTTCGCTTTGCCGGTGCACCCCTATCAGGTTGGGGTGGCCCCTATCAGTAGGATGGTCGTGGGCTGCCTGGAGCCCTGACTCAACAAAAGGGGGGGACCCGCGTGACCAGTTTCGTGGACCGCGCCAAGATCTTCGTGAAAGCGGGGGATGGCGGCAACGGCGTTTCCTCGGTGAGACGCGAAAAGTTCAAGCCCCTTGGAGGCCCGGATGGGGGAGACGGTGGGCGCGGCGGTAGCGTCATAGTTCGCGTTGACCCTCAGGTGACAACCCTTCTCAGCTACCACCACAGGCCGCACCACGTTGCCCAAAACGGCGCGCAAGCTGCGGGCGACCTGCGCCACGGCAAGAACGGCGAAGACCTAGTACTCCCCGTGCCGGCAGGAACCGTTGTCAAAGACAGCAAGGGCAGAGTCCTGGCCGACCTGACCGGAGAGGGCGCAGAACTCGTAGTTGCAGCCGGAGGCAAAGGGGGGCTTGGCAACGCTGCACTTGCAAACCGCGAGCGCCGCGCCCCAGGCTTCGCCCTCCTAGGTGAGCCCGGTGAGGAAGGGGAGCTCACCCTCGAACTGAAATCCATCGCGGACGTCGCCCTTGTAGGGTTCCCTTCCGCAGGCAAATCCTCGCTCATCGCAGCCATGTCGGCGGCCCGACCGAAGATTGCTGACTACCCCTTCACAACGCTGGTTCCCAACCTTGGGGTCGTGGACGCTGCAGGGACTCGCTACACGATTGCCGACGTTCCCGGACTAATTCCGGGTGCCTCTGAAGGCAAAGGACTCGGCCTTGACTTCCTACGACACATTGAACGCTGCGGCGTCATTGCTCACGTCATCGACACCGCCTCGTTTGAAGTTGAACGCGACCCCCTCTCAGACCTGGACGCCATCGAAGCTGAGCTGGCCGCTTACCAGGGAGACCTAGGCGAGCTAGAAGGCTACGTGCCTCTAGGGGAACGCAAGAGGGTCGTGATCCTCAACAAAGTCGACATCCCAGATGGCAAAGAGATGGCGGACATGGTGCGCCCGGCGTTGGAAGAGCGCGGATACCAGGTGCATGAGGTTTCTGCTGTCAGCCATCAGGGTCTGCGCGAACTCTCCTTCGCGCTCGCGGAGCTAGTGAAGGAACACCGTGCTTCGCTTCCGGAGGAGGACGCGCCGCGACCAGTCATCCACCTTGAACCCGTCGGTAAAGCAAAGAGCCCAATCACCGTTGAAAAGGTTCATTTCGGTGGGGAGAACGTCTACCAGATCAGGGGCGCCAAACCCGAGTTGTGGGTGAAGCAAACCGACTTCAGCAATGACGAGGCCGTCGGTTTCTTAGCGGACAGGCTGGCGGCCGCGGGCGTTGAGGACCAGCTGGTCCGCGTCGGGGCAAACGCAGGCGACACAGTCGTGATTGGCCCACTTGAGGGCGGCGTCATCTTCGACTGGGAGCCCTCTTTGGGCACCGGCGCCGAACTGCTTGGTAGTCGCCGCGGGGAAGACTTGCGCCTTTCCCAGGTAGAGCGCCCGACCAGGAGAGAGCGTCGCGACGCCTACCTGTCCCAGATGGACGCGAAGGAAGCAGCCCGACAAGAACTGGCAGCCGAGGGTGACGCCGGGCTGTGGACCGACCCGGGGAGCTAGGTTGAGCGAAGAGTTTGAGCCCGCGGGTCCGTCGGCGCTCGCGGTGGATGGGGACTTTGGGGAGCCGACCCTTCCCAGAAAGCGTCGCCGCATCGGTGTCATGGGTGGAACTTTCGACCCTATTCACCACGGACACTTGGTAGCAGCGTCCGAGGTCATGCACAAGTTCGAACTAGATCACGTAGTGTTCGTCCCAACGGCTGCCCAGCAGTTCAAAGTCGGCAAAGAGAGCGCGCCCGCCGAGGATCGCTACCTGATGACGGTCATCGCTACCGCGTCCAACAACCGGTTTACGGTTTCACGTGTGGACATCGATAGGGGTGGAACCACATATACCTACGACACGCTGCGTGACCTGCGAAGGGGCAACCCGGACGCGGAGTGGTTCTTCATTACGGGGGCGGACGCTCTCGCGAACATCCTCGCCTGGAAGAACGCGGAAGAGGTCTTGCGCAGCGCACACTTCATCGGTGTTTCGCGCCCGGGTCACGCACTGCGAGTCGCCGAAAAGTTGCCGCTTGACGCTGTGTCGTTGGTGGAGGTGCCGGCAATGGCAATCTCCTCGACCAACATCCGCGAACGGGTCTGCCTGGGCGAACCTATCTGGTACCTGGTCCCGGACGGCGTAGTCCAGTACATCCGGAAGTACGGTCTTTACCGGGATTGCCCCTCGCCGGAAGTCGGTTGAAACGGGCGGCGCGCCAGTGAGCCGCTGCGCGTGCCCTGTGTCACTATTGAAACAGCAGAGTTTGCCTACCCGAGGATGGCGATGGAGAACACCTCCAAGTCGATGGAGATTTTAGAAGTTGCAAGCGGCGCTGCTTTAGAGGCGCTAGGAGAGGACTTGGTCGCGATCGACGTGGCGGGCCGTCTCCCTTTCACAGACGCCTTTCTGATAGTTACGGCGGATAACCCCAGGCACCTGCGGGCCGTGGTGAATGACATCGGGGATGAACTACACAAGAGGCTCGGGATTCGCGGTCGGGTGGAAGGCTCAGGGGAATCCGAATGGGTTCTCATCGACGCGGGCGACGCGACAATACATGTGATGCTCCCCGAAGCCAGGGAGTACTACGCGCTAGAGAGACTTTGGGGTCACAGCCCCCGCATTGAAGTCGCCCTGAAGAGTGCTTGAGTCTGGGCGCTAGCTCCCTAGCTGCGGGACCGGTTTGGATGAGCCGTCGGGGCTCACGACTGCGACACCGCCTGTTCCAAGAGCGTGCAGCGACCCGTCCCCTACGCGGGGCCTGCTAATCCCCTCCGGGATGACGACGGCCGCGCCCTCGGGGATCTGGATGACGCGGACCCCCTTATCTTTCGCATGTAGCTCCGCAGCTTCTGCGGGGAAAACGTCGGAGTGCGGGATTATTGTGAGGCCCTCCAGGAGGCCGAGTCCCTCTGCCCCTACCGACAGGGGGTCGTCATCCAAGCCAGCCGCAATATCCATCGGCCCGCAGGCGGCCAGAGCCCCGGCGGAGTCTCCAAAATAGGTTCCCCCAGCAAGCACCCAGCTTCGCATCGCCTGCCGCCACCCCTGCTTATCCAGCTCTTTCGCAACGCGCCCGGGGGAGCCGCCGCCGACGTAGATGATGTCGAAATCTTGCAGTTCGCTGGGAGAGTGGCCGTCAAAGGTTTTCCAGGTCTGCACCAGGGTTTCAATCCCAGCGTCACGCAACGTCCCGGTAAACCAGGACTCGGCCCCGTCGATGTCCTCTGGGCTCGACGCGAAAGGCAGATAGAGAGCGTTCTTTGCGCCTTCAAAAACGTAGGCGGTGACCGGACGCTGTAGCTCAGGCGACCCTCCACCCATCAGGTAGAGAGTCACCTAGTCGGCCCGGCCAACGCTGCGGAGCGCATCAAGAGCCCTGGACTGGTCTAAGACCGGCATCAGGGGAAGCGGGTTTGTTCCCGTCTCCACGACGTAGTCGGTCAGCTGGTCGCGCACCACGTCGTGCAGTTCTTCCTTGGTCCAAGGTTTGGAAATGAAGTGGTCAAGGTGAGCGTCGTTCACGGCGCGGACCGTGTCCTCCAAGTCAGCTTGCCCGGTCACGAGCACTTTACGTGTGTCTGCTGTTGCGTCCTCCGACGCCATTTGCACCATGAAATCCACGCCGGTTGTGCCGGGGAGGCGGTGGTCGCAAAGCGCCAACGCCAACTCGTCCCCATCATCCGCGATCTCCGCGATCGCTTCCCAGGCGTCAGCGACGTCCTCTGCGGGCTCAATGCGTAGGTAGGTGCTGAACTCCATTAGGTCACGCTCAAGGGCGGCCCGCACTTCCGGTTCGTCTTCGAGAATCAAAATTGCCAGGGTCACTGGTCCTCCTTCGGTGTCGTCTGCGGCAGGTCCACGACGACTTGGGTGCCTTCAGGGCTGGTACAGATCCGCATGGTGCCGTGGTGCTTTCCGACGATGGAACGCGCAACGCCAAGGCCAATGCCCATCCCGAATCGCACCTGTCCGCTCTTGGTTGTGAAGCGAGGTTCAAAGACGTGCGGCAGGATGTGTTCCGGGATGCCGGGGCCGTCGTCCGCTATTTCGACGCGGACCCATCCCGGTCTGGGAACGCTGGTGTTGATCTGGATTGTGCCGTTCGGTCCGGGCTTCTCAACGATCACGGGGACGGACCCGGTAGCGGTTGACACCCGGGGTAGGGAGCCGGTCGACGTCAGGGGCTCCTTTTCAGCCGCTTCCGTGATTGCTTCTGCGGCGTTACTGATGATGTTGGTCCAGACCTGTGCCAGCTGGCCCTCGTGCCCCTCAATGCTTGGCAGTTTGCGGAAGTTGCGCTCGATCGCAACACCGTCGACCTTGTGGGACAGCAGACGAATGGCGTCATCAAGGTTTTGGTGGAGGTCCATGTTGGCAGTCACTGTCCCGTCGGGGCGGGCGTAGGAGCGTAGGGAGGACACCAGGTCCGTGATGCGCGTGGACGCAGACCGGAGGTTGCGTAGCTGAACCCCGATGGAAGCTGCTTGCTCGGCGCCCTCAAGGGAGATCCCAGAGTGCTTTCGCAGCTGTTTCACCAGCTTCGGGTCGCGGATCCCAGCGAGTGCTAGGCGCTGCGAAACCGCAGGATCCTTCGTGATCTTTGTGAGTTCCCTGCGAAGAGCCCGCTCCTCTTTCGTTGAAAGGGAGGGCTGCTCCATCCCGTCGGTCAGCGCCTGCTGTGCAAACCTGGCCCACTTTTGGTCAGGGGAGCTAGCGAGCAGGTTAGAAACGTCCTCACTGAGGTACTCACTGATCCGTCTGATCGCTGCCATCGGGTTGTTCAGTTCGTGTGCGACACCCGCGGAAAGCGCACCCAGGGACGCTAAGCGCTCTTGTGCTGACAACTCTGTGCGGGCTTCTTCCAGGTTCGAAAGCGCATTCTCCAGTTGGGCCCGCTCAGCGTCCAGCTGGTCGCTGAGTTCAGCGTTTTGGATGTGGAGGGCTTCGGCGCGCCTGAGCCTTCGATCAAGTGAGCGGATGAAGAGGGTTGCGACAAGCAAAGTGATGTCCGGGTGGCCTTGGATGGCAGAGTTCAGCTGCTCCACGGTTAGGCGGACGCCCGTGACCTGGGTGGTCGTGACGGCGTTCAGCAGCGCGCGGCGTCCTTCACTAACTGCGAGGAGCCCGATGATCCGCCCCGTCGACTCCTCGTGCATCACGATCTCTTCGCCGCCCCGGCTTTCATGGATTAGGGCAACGCGTCCGCGGATGATGATCGTGACTTCCTCAACCCACTCACCTTTGTTGGTGAGACGGGTCCCCTTCGGCAAAGTGATGCGCGGCTGGGGTCCCAAGGATTGTTCTATCTGATCCAGGACCATCCCGATGACGACGCCGTCCGCGTACGGCTGGTCAAATAGGGAGGAAACGGAGAAGGTGGAGTCTGGTTTCTGGTGTTCCTTGAAGCGAACCAGCTGCGCTTCAACGTTTTCGATGAAAGCTTCGGGGTCCAGGTCGCCTGCGTAGCCCACCCAGTCCAGCCGGCCAACGTCGGCAAGCCACTCAACCCCACTCAGCTGCAGACGCGTGCTCATCACCATGAACCGCGTGTTTTCGAAGGCAGAAATGTCGCGAAGAGGCCGCAACATCTCATCCGCGGACTCGGAGTCGTCAGAAACGACCACGACGACGAAGTGGACCTGGCCGGTCGTGTCTTCCCCGGACCCGGTGGGAATGATGTCCTTGGTTGCTTCGACCGCCTCCGCGGTGGTCCCAAACTGGGTGACTGGGCAGCCGCTAAGCCCTTGCTCAAGGATCTCCATCACCCGCGATGGATAGGGACCTTCACCGATCACCATTCCGCAAGGTGCCTGCAGCTCTTCGCTTAACACGTTCTTCACCTAACCGACTGATTACACCAAGTTGAACAGCGACCACACGTGCGGCATCACCAACGCCAGGATCGCGGTCGCAACAACGCCGACAACCACCCCAATGATCGCCATGTTCTTGACGGAGACCATGCCGGTGGAGTACGCGATTGCGTTCGGCGGCGTGGAGATTGGGAGCGACATGCCGAGCGACGTGGCAATGGCGACAACCGCTGCGATGATCACCACGTCTTCGCCTCCAAGGGAACCAGCAAGAGTAATCGCAAGGGGGACCAGCAGGTTAGCCGCAGCAGAGTGCGACATGACGTTTGCGAACCCAAGCCCGATGAAGGCGAGGGTTGCGATGACGCCCATGAAACCCAGCTTTTCCCAACCAACGGAGTTCACGATCCAGGCGTCCATGCCCGTTGCGCCGACGCCGGTGCCAAGTGCGATGCCGCCGGAAACCAACCACAGAACCGGCCAGTCGAGCTTCTTTATGTCCGACCCGTCCATGACCCGCAGTGCCAACAGCGCCGCAACCGGGACGAACCCGATGGTGTTCGAGGAGACCCCGTGTAGCGGTTCCGTCATCCACAAAAGGACCGTGATCGCCGCAACCGTGTAGAAGATCTTGGCGTTGCGCGACATGTTCCAGTCCGCTTCAACGTCAACGTGGATCTTCACGCCCTTCGGGATGAACAGGAGGATGAGGAAGAGCCAGGAGGCGAGCAGGATCACGATCGCGAACGGGCCCGCCATCATGGTCCAGTCCGCAAAGGAAAGGTGGATGCCCGCTTGCTCAAGGGCGCCGAGCGCAATCGCGTTTGGCGGGGTACCAACGGGGGTCGCAATGCCACCAACGTTTGCGGCAAGCGGGATTGCCAGGGCGACCCCGGCTCTGGCCTTCGGGTCTTTGATCGAGGTGAGGATGGGGATCACAACAGCGAACATGGTCGCGGTTGTCGCGGTGTTTGACATGAATGCAGACAGGATCGTCGTGATCAGCATTAGGCCCAGGACGGTTGAGCGAGCCGAACCCTTGAAGGGGCGCAGCATGACCGCCGTGATGTTCTTGTCGAGCCCGTATTTTTCTGCACCGTCGGCGATCATGAACCCGCCAAGGAACAGGATGATCACCGGGTTTGCGAGGGCTGCGAAGTAGGCGGATGCGGGGAGAGCCGCTTCAGCAAGCTCAGGGCTGGCATCCGTTGACTGGAAGGGCCCGCCCTGCGCGATCATCAGAGCTTCTAGAAGAATCACCAGCACCGCGGTGGCAGTCAGCGGAATGGCTTCGGTCACCCAGAAGACGATTGCGATCAGGAAGATCGACAGCATTCTTTGACCGGGTGCTTCCAGGCCGGGGATATCGATGAAGAAAGGGACCAGGAACAAAACGATGCCTAGGACCAGTCCGACCTTCTGCACAGTCTTGAGGTCTGAGGGCTTCTTCTTAGCAGCGCCTTTTCCGCGGGGCTTTTTCTTGGTCGCGCTCACTCCCGTTTTCGGGTAGTCGCGTTTCGCGGCCTGCGAAGCGGTCGCGCCAAAGCCAGCGTGATTGTTAGTGCCTGTGGGCGTAGTCACGGTGGTTTCATTTGGCGTTACGTCAGAGTTGCTGGTGGGGGTCATAAGCCACAGGATACGGGCTCAGCCGGGAATTCACTGAGTCTTCTGACTGGCGGGCCGCCCCCTATGACTTCGCGTTCGGCTCTCTTAGAACCTCCCGCGCGTTTCGGCTGCGCAGGTCTTGCAGGACCGAGTCAAAAGCGGAAGCGAAGGCGGGGTTCCCGCCCAGCTCCCCAAAGATCGCTTGGTAGTCAAGGAACTTGGAGTTGCCTGCCGCGCTGAGGTCCCAGGCTGTGGGGAGAACGAACTTGGGCATCCGCTCGGAAGCGTCGGTTGCCAGCCTGGCTAAGGTGTCCTGGATCGCGGGGTTCGCGAAGCGTTCGAACAGGGTGTCCACGTACTCGTCAACGTCGATTCCCGAAACGGCTTCTAGCGTTGCTCGCGCCTCCTGGTTCAAGAACTTTCGGACGAACTCAGCTAAGTCAGGGTCGGTTGCGGCCTCGTGTGCGTAGGTGTAGCCAAGAAGACGTCCCCAGTGAGCCAGCGCCTGGTGGGACGTGTTTAGGAGCCTTAGTTTCATGAGTTCGTAGGGGCGGACGTCCTGGACGATTTGGACGCCCACCCCGCAGAGGCCCCACTCTTTCGCCTCGCCCTGGCTCATTAGCTGGTTCAGGTAGTTTGCCTGGTGGGCCCTGTGGAAGCCGCCGACGCCGAAGTGGAGGATTCCCGGTTTGATTTCGTCTCGGTTGTAGGTGGTGAAGTTCATGGGATCAGCTTTCTGTGACGGGGTCGGATTCCCCGGCGGGTCCGTGCAGCACGCGCGCGCCGCCGGGGAGTTTGAGGAAGAACAGTAGGAAGAAGGAGATTACGTAGAGGCCTGCAAGGGCGTAGGCGACCGCGCCGTAGCCGAAGGGGCCCACCAGGGCCGCGACGATTGCGGGGCCAACGAAGGCTCCGAGACCTGCACCGAAGTTGAGAACGGCAAGCGCGTTGCCAGTCTCTCCCTCAGAGAAGGCGACGATCAGCGGAGTCGTTGGGACGTGGGC
>CAYFUU010000016.1:29440-33978 GCA_964346595.1 uncultured Actinomyces sp. | reverse complement strand
AAGGAGTGGTCGGTAAACGTAGATGACGAACGGGCCGACCAGGGTTGCGATGACCCCGATCAAAATGGCCAGTGTTCGTTTGGTGCCCAGCTTGTCCTGGATTGTTCCGTAGAAGAACATGATCACCAAGGTTGCTGCTGCGTTGACTGAGTAGACGGTTCCGACCTGGGTGCCGTCGAACCCTAGGCCCCATCAGCTTCTGACTTCGTTAGCCAGAGCTGGAAAAAGGACCACCAGATTCCCCAAGAGGCGGAGAACAAAAGGATCGCCACTGAATTCTGCATATAGGACTTGTTGTGAAGGTTTTCTTTGAGGTTGGCCACTTCGCCGCTCCCTCTCTCCGGTCTTCTGTGACATGGAGGATGCTGAATCGTTTCAGCAAGTCCGCCTGTAGCAGGGATTGTGGTCTTGTAAATGGTTTTAGCACCCATTCTTTTTTCTTAGGTTGCGGCAGATGGTTTTCCTCCGGTCCTGGGTCGGACGTCCCGATAGACTGGCCGTGACAGAGTTACAAGGAGTGGGCTCCTGCAGGTGGGCTCTTGGGACGAAGAGAGAACCATGCCACGCGAGAGACCAACGTTGGCGCAAGTGGCAGAACAGTCGGGTTACGCCGCAAGCACTGTCTCCCTAGTCTTAAACGACCGACCAGGGACGCGCATTTCCCAGGAAGCCCGCGACAAGATCCGCGCAGCAACGGACGCGCTCGGCTACGCCCCCGACCCTGGCGCCCGCGGTCTTCGCACGGGACGCACCGACGCGGTCGGATTCGTGTCGGACGAAGTGACCGTCACCCGTTTTGCCTCGGCCATGGTTACCGGCGCAGTAGAAGCCGTGCAACAGGACGGGCACGTACTCATCATCAGCGAAGTTGGTGTTGGAAATCTGGAGACACAGGGCGCAGTTGATGTGCTCTTGGACCGCAGAGTTGACGCCCTGGTTGTGGGGTTGATGCGGGCGCGCCAGGTGAGGGTGCCTCGTTCCGCCGGTCGGATCGCGACGGTGGTTGCGAACGGTGTGGGGAAGTGGGATTCCCCAGCCCAGTTTCAAGACTCGCCTCCTGCTTTAGGGAGCGTTCTTCCCGACGAATACTCAGCGGGGCGAAAAGCTGTCGACTACCTGGTCGCTTCTGGTCACACCTCGATCGCACTGATCGGGCGCCACCCCGCTCACCTGGACCCTGAGGTTTCTGTGACGATTCCAGCACGCTTTGCGGGGATAGATGAAGCGGTGGCAGCGGCCGGACTTAAGTTCGTTGCGGACGAATCCGTGCGTGAATGGGAGCCTGCGGGCGGGCGCCGGGCGCTCCGTGAGATCTTAAAGGTGGCATCGCCAACTGCTGTGATTTGTGCGAATGACAGGATGGCGTTCGGTGTTTACCAGGAAGCAGTACGTAAGGGCCTCAGGATTGGTGTGGATTTGTCCGTGATCTCTTTCGATGATGAGGCGCTGGCGTCCTACCTGGAACCGGGGCTCACGACCATCAGGATTCCCTACAGGGAGATGGGGGAGATCGCGGTGCGAATGGCGAAATCGGGGCGCTTGCGCGATGAACTTATCCCTATGCCGTTGGTTGAGCGCCATTCAGTGGCGTTCCTGGAGGTGTGAGGTGAGCGACCAGGCTGGCGTTGTGGTCGGCGAACCCGGCCGGAAAGAATGGCTGGCGCTTGCGGTCTTAGCTGCTGGGCTCGGAATGATTGTCCTGGACGGGACAATCGTCGGGGTTGCGCTCCCTGACATCATCCGCGACCTAGGCATGAGCCTTGGGGATGCGGAGTGGGTCAACAGTCTTTACGCGGTCGTGGTTGGGTCACTGTTGCTTGCGACCGGTTCCTTGGCCGACAAACTGGGGCGGCGCACCCTGTTCATTGCAGGCATGGTTGTTTTCGTCGGTGGCTCCATGTTTGCGGGACTTATCGACACTCCCGCAATGCTGCTCGCGGCCCGCGCAGTACAGGCTGTAGGGGCGGCAATGATCATGCCTTCCACGATTTCGACTGTGAATGCTGTGTTCCGCGGTCGGCACAGGGCAATGGCGTTTGGGATCTGGGGCGCGGTCCTCTCTGGAGCCGCTGCGATTGGGCCGCTTGCTGGGGGAGCCTTGACCCAGTGGGCGTCATGGCGGTGGATTTTCTTTGTCAACCTGCCCATCGGGATAGTGCTGGTTGCCGCAGCATTCGCGTTCGTGCCTGAAACGCGCGGGAACACCAGGCCAGGTTTCGACTACTTCGGGCTGTTTCTCTCCGCGACCGGTCTTGGCACCCTGGTGTTTGCAATCATTGAAGGTCCGCAGTACGGGTGGTGGCATCCGCTTGCGGACCTGAGTGTCTTTGGGATCAAGTGGCCGCAGTCTGCTGCGTTCTCAGCTGTGCCAGTCGCACTGCTTGTGTCTGCGGTCAGCCTCAGCGTTTTTGTCTGGTGGGAGCTGCGCCAACTCCGTTTGGACCGGCCTGCGGTCATGGACCTGCGCTTGTTCAAGCTCCCCACTTTTTCCTGGGGAAACCTGACGGCAGCAATGGTTGCGGTGGGGGAGTTTGCACTCCTATTTGTGCTTCCTCTTTACCTGGTGAACGCTCTGGGACTGTCAGTCATGCAGGCCGGCGTGATCCTGGCGGCGATGGCTGCTGGGGCGTTCACGGCCGGCGGCATGGCCCGGCACGTTGCTGCCCGGCTTGGCTCACCTGGGACTGTGATCTTGGGGCTAACGCTTGAGCTGCTCGCGGTGCTGGCGCTCAGCTTCGTCGCAGGGCCAGAGACTTCTGGGTGGGTTCTTGCGATTCCACTGGTTTTCTACGGCCTTGGGTTAGGGCTCGCGTCCGCACAGCTGACCGGGACTGTGCTCCGGGATGTCCCCGTGGAGCAGTCGGGGCAAGGGTCAGCGGCTCAGTCAACTGTGCGTCAGGTTGGTTCAGCCCTGGGGACCGCGTTTGCGGGAAGCGCCTTGGCAATGACTTTGTCGAAAGCTCTACCAAGCGCTCTGGAGCGCGCTGGTTTCAGCGGCCCTGGAATGGAGCAGTTGGCGGAGGTCACGCGGCTTTCGGCAGGGTCCAACCTGGCGGCATTGCGCGCCGACACCAGTGCTGAAGGCGTTCGGACTGTGGCAGCTCTAGTGGATGGGTTCGCTGAGGCAAGCCGTAGCGCAATGTTGACCTCCACTGCCTTCTTGCTGATTGGTTTGGTGGGGTCAGTGGTCGTTTACCGAGTCGCTCGCTCTGAGGAACCCAAGCCTGCAAAGAATGGGGATTAGGAGGAGAAGTGAGGCCCGGGCAAAACACGGTGGGACTTGGAACCCGCATAGTAGACCGCCTTACTGAACTCACTCATCCGATTCGGCGCGTGCGACGGGCTTCGCGCGGCGGGACGCCGGAGTTTGACCTTGCGTACCTTCGGACGGGCCCAGAAAGCGCTGTTCCTACCGTCATAATCCCCGGAGGCCCGGGCTTGGCATCGACCCTCCCTTACGGGAGCGTCCGCAGGCAAGCTACGGCGGACGGGTTGGACCTGATCATGATTGATCACAGGGGCGTCGGCCTGTCCCGCTCTGACCTAGAAGGGAAACCTCTACCCGTTTCGGTGATGTGGGTCGATGACGTGCTGGACGACATTGCCGGCGTTCTTGACGCAGAGGGAGTGGAAAAAGCAAACATTGTCGGGTCCTCGTACGGCTCCTACCTGGCTTCAGCTTTTGGGCAGAAGTATCCGGAGCGCGTTGCAGGGATGCTGCTTGACTCCGCGCTCCAGTCGCCGCGGGACATCGAGATTGAGCGAGAAACCATCCGGGGCCTGTTCTGGGACTCTGACTCCGAGATGGCGTCGATAGTGCGTGAGCTGGTCTTGCAAGGGGAGGACCAACGGGTCTTATTGGACGTCATCCGTGCGGGTTTTGAGCTGTGCGGGCCAGAGGTTGTCTTGGCGATACTGCGCCTGCGGCGGCGGGGCAGGAAGGGTCTCGCGTGGCGGGCGCTTGCTTCCTATGCAGCCCGGGACGCTTCGATCAAGGGGATCCCGGACTACTACGAGTTCGCGAGGACAGGGGCCATCGGTTTCCGGGAGCTTGATTACGGTGCAGTCCCAGACGGGCTGCCGTTGGACCCCGCGCTGACCTACTCGCAGCTTGCCGGTTACTTCCCTCCGTTCGATGGTGAGCGGCGTGACCTGGTCGCGGCGGCGGAGCAGTTCGACTGGCCCCTAGTTCTGCTGTCTGGTGACCGCGACATCCGCACTCCTGCAGCCATCGCGCAGCGCACGGCAGAGCTGGCGCCCGACGCCGCGTTTGTACAGATACAGAACGGTCACAGCGCTCTTGACACTCACCCGGTCGCGCTGCTGAAAGCGGCTAAGTTGCTGGCTGCTGGCCGGGCGCGGGAACTGCCGGCATTGGGGGCGGTGCTTAGTCGCCTGCCTAAACAGGGAGGTGGGGCACTTTTTGCACGAGCCGTGTGCCTCCTGGCAAGAGCCTCCAAGGTAGGGCTCTAGAGTTTCCAAACCAAGCTGAGGTTGGCCTTGCATGTGCTCAACGTTGCCTGCGCTTTAGGTCTGGC
>CAYFUU010000016.1:17885-29340 GCA_964346595.1 uncultured Actinomyces sp. | reverse complement strand
CCAAGCTGAGGTTGGCCTTGCATGTGCTCAACGTTGCCTGCGCTTTAGGTCTGGCTGCGCTTTAGGTCTGCCTACGCAGCCAAAACAAAGGGGGGAGGCCTACGGCTCTGGGGTGGCAACGTCCTTCGGTCGCTGGTCGTGCACCGCTTCCAGAGCGGCAGCGTCTTCGGGGGTCATGCCGTCGATGGGGCCACCGTTCCAAACCATGTCGCCACCAAGAGCTTCCAGGATGGGTTGACGTTGCCCGCGGGCAAGCTTCGCCCCGTGCACCAGGGATGCCGGCGCCCACATCGTCGCGAAGCTGTCATGCCAGCCCTTACCGGTGTCGGTGCCCTCAAGGGCACGCTTCAAGGTTTCCGGGATGGTCTTCAGGTGCGGGGTGAACGCGTTCGCTAGGACCGCAGCCTTGATTTCGCGTTCCGTTCCCGGCACAGCCACCACGACTTCGTCAACGTTCCCAAGGATTGCATCCGACAGGTCCTGGGCTTCAAGCATCAGGGTCCCGTTCGTTGAACGCGGGTTGCATTCGATCGCCAGCAGTTCGCCGTCGTGGTCGACAAAGTCGAAAGACAGTTGGCCAGAGTAGTGGGGGTCCAGCTGGTCCACAATCTTCTGGGTGTACTCCAGAGTCTTTGTGGAGTCATCCGCAACGAACTCGATGCCTGTCGAGTGAGCCCACTGTTCTGGGGCGCGGTAGGTAACCATTGAAGTGACCTTCCCGTCCACGACTGTTGCGTAGGTGCAAACCATGGGGCCGGAGATGAACGGCTGGATGATCCAGGGCTGCTCAGGGGTCGGGTGGCAGTCCTCTACTTTCATCGCTCCTTCCAGCGGGCCCGTGTTGGTGAGCAGGGCAACGCCGCCGCGTGAGAACGCAGCGCGGGCGAAGTACTTTGGGAACCTGTCGATTGCGGCCTGCAGACTTTCCGGGTCTGTGGCAACCACGGTCTCCGGGATCGGGACACCGGCGTCCTCGCACAGCCTTTGAAAGCTGACCTTGTCGTGAAGGACCGCGAGCTTATTGAACGGGCCCGTGTAAACCTCAACGCCAGGGACCAGGTCGCCGCGGCGGGCCGCAAGGTAAAACGCTTCCTCGAACGTAGGGATGATCAACTCAATGTCGTTTTCGGTGACGTAGTTGTTGACGTCCTCGATGAACTGGTCGGTGTCGAACGTCGGGGACGCCGTGACCGTGTGACCAGCCGCGTATTTCGAGTGACTGCCCATAGCCCCGTCGTAAGTGTCGGAGGCAAAAACGGTGTGACCCGTGCTGCCGAGCTTCCGCACCAGGTCAAGGGCGAAAGGGTTTCTGGAACTGGTGACAAGGATGCGCATCGCTGGCCTTCCGGTCGGGCTTCGTATCTGGTTGGGACCCACTTTGGGTCGCTCGCACCATGGTCCCGCAATCCTGCCGTCGCCACCAATTGTGACGGCGAGTTAGTCAGGTTTTGCGCTGTGCTTCGCGCCGGAGAGCGTTTGCCAGGAAACCGGCAGGGTGCGCCCAGGGACTCCAAGGTCCAGGTGCGACACTGAAATGGGAGGGTTGTCTCAGCTTCCCTCGCGGCCTGGAGGGAGGCAGGAACACGTTGGGACAAGAAGCAACACCGACTAAGGAACCGCTCTGGGTGGTGACCGGGGCTGGAGGCTTCTTAGGAAACAACCTGGTGGGCCTATTGCTAACAGAGGGGGCGCACGTGAGGGCGGCTACGACTTCGTGGATGTGCGTGACGTGTCAGCAGGAATCATCGCAGCAGCCGAATTCGGGCGCGGTGGGCGAACCTACATTCTTTCCGGCCGGTGCGAAACGGCACACAGGATGGTCAGCGCGGTCGCGAACGCGAAGGGTCGGCATGCACCACCGAGGCTGCCGTTGTGGCTCTTGAAAGGCTTCGCGTCACTGGCCGAGTTCATTTCCAACAAACGTGGCACGGCTCCGATTGTCACCAGCTGCTCTCTCGAGGTGCTTGGTGAACCGGGCGACTTCTCCTCGAGAAGGGCACAGGAAGAGCTGGGCTACACGCACCGCCCCTTCAGACACACACTGAAGGACACCTTGGAGTGGGTTGAGAGGTGAGGATCCCCGGGTGAGTTGCGTAGGCTAGACGCAGCCCGCGGTCGCGGGATGAACCGGTGAGAGAGTGAAATAGTGGTTGCCCCCTGCCTGATTCCAGAACCTGTCAGTGTCGAAGAAAAA
This sequence comes from uncultured Actinomyces sp., assembly GCA_964346595.1. GTDB lineage: Bacteria > Actinomycetota > Actinomycetes > Actinomycetales > Actinomycetaceae > Scrofimicrobium. The sequence continues at coordinate 27,146 of CAYFUU010000016.1, read as the reverse complement.
GCGGAAGGCGGGTTTTTGTTGTCAGAGCGCACCCGCATTGGTTGTGAGTCCGGATTGTTCCCAGAACTAAGCAGGCTCCAGGAGCGGTTGCGAGCTGCTTCAGGCTTTGAACTGCCCCGCGTCACTGAACTATCCAAGGTTTCCACTGGAGAAGGAGTCATCTGGTTGGCAGTCGACCCCACCCTGAGGGAAGAGGAATACCGGCTCGAAGTGACGCCCTCGAAAATCACCGTCACCGGGGGAAGCGCCGCGGGTGTTACCCGGGGCTGCTCAACGCTGGTTCGCATTTTCCCAACCCAGGTCTACAGACAGGCTCCCGTAGTGACCGCGCCGTGGGTCGTTCCCACGCTGACTATCAAGGATTGGCCTCAGTTTTCTTGGAGGGGCCTACTGGTGGATGTGGCGAGGCACTTCCAACCCAAGCGAGAGCTCCTTCGGATCATTGACCTGATGGGCGTCCTGCAGCTGAACGTCATGCACTTGCACCTGAGTGATGACCAGGGGTGGCGCATCGAAATCGACGGCTATCCGAAGCTGACTGAGACAGCATCGTGGCGGAAAGAAAGCCAGCAGGGCACTAGTGATCGTTTTGATGGGCGCCCTCACGGCGGCTACTACACGCAAGATGACTTGCGAGAGATCGTTGCTTACGCGAGCGAGCGTCACATCGACGTGATGCCCGAAGTCGACCTCCCGGGGCATATGGAGGCCGCAATCGCGGCCTACCCACAGTTTGGGACTTCCCGGAAGCCGGCCGAGGTGCGCACTAAGTGGGGGATCTCGAAGAACGTCCTCAACCTGGACCCGGAGACCGTGGAGTTCGTTGAGGAGACCCTGCGCCAGGTGACAGAGATCTTCCCGTTTGAGTTCATTTCCATCGGTGGAGACGAATGCCCGACTAACGGGTGGGAAGCGGACCCGGGCACGCAGGCGCGAAAGAAAGAACTGGGGATCGAAACCGACCGTGACGTGCAGGCCTGGTACACGAAACTCGCGACCGACCTGCTCGCCGCGAGCGGGCGGCGCACTATGGCGTGGGATGAGGTCCTGACCGGCCCTGTTGATGACTCTGTCTTGATCGCGGCTTGGCGCGGACAAAAAGCTCTTGACGTCGCCCTCGCCCGCGGCCTTGACGTTGTGGCTTGCCCGACAACCCACTGCTACTTTGACTACCGCCAGTCAGAGTCGCCAGAAGAGCCCGTCCCCGTCGGGATCCCGATCGACCTGGAACGCGTCTACTCCTTCAACCCGGTGCCAGAGGGTGGGGAGGAACCCGGCCGGGTTCTTGGGGGTCAAGCGAACGTGTGGAGCGAGCACCTGGACTCCTCCCGTTCCTTTGACTACGCAGCGTTCCCAAGGCTTGCCGCACTTGCGGAGGTGCTGTGGTCGGGGCCGGGCGGCAACTTTGAAGAGTTCGAAGAACGCTTACCTTCCCTGCTTGCACGCTTGCAAGTAATGGGGGTTGACTACCGTCCCCTAGATGGTCCGCTCCCATGGCAGAAACGCCCAGGGGTGCCCGGCTACTTCGGGACCTTGGAAGGCCACCGGGAGTGGTACGCCAAGCAGACAGCCGACCTGGTCGTCAACCCTTAGCAGGAGCCTGGCTCAGGGGGAGTTGAAGCAAGAAAGTGGTTCCTTGCGCCCCGGTTGCTTCCACCAGGGCAGCGCCGGAAAAGCGTGAGGCGACGTCACGGACTAGCGCCAGCCCTAAACCAACGTTGCCGGTGCGAGTGTTGCCCGGGTCCGGGGAGTTCCCTCGAACAAAGCGGGCAAAAAGAGCTTCGGGGTCCGGCCCAGAGATTCCGGGACCCTGGTCACTCACCCTGAACTCGGCGGTCTTTGAGCCCGGAGGTGCTGAGAGGGAAAGGAGAACCTGCCCGCCTTTGGGGCTGTAGCGGATGGCGTTGTCCAGCAGGGCAACGAGCGCTCGCACCACCGCAGTCTGGTCGGCCAGCACCCACAGGTCTGGGGTCTCTTGCAGAAGCAGGGTGATCCCCTTCTGCTCGGCTGCAGGGCTGCAAAGTCGGAGCGCTTCCTGGCAGCAAGCTCCCCCGTCACAGGGGGCTTGCGACTGCGACACTCGCGACATTTCTGCGGCCACCAGCAGGTCGGAGAGGACTGCGTTCATGGCGTCCGCATCTTTTCGAAGATCCTCGAGCGCCGCAGTGACGTCACCGCCCTCCGCTTGTCTGTGCTGGGCAAGCTGGATGCGGCTATTCAAAGTTGTGAGCGGGGTACGCAGTTCGTGGGAGGCATCAGCCACGAAAGCCTTCTGAATCTCTAGGGCCTGCTCAAGGGGCTCATTCGCCTTCCTTGTCGACCACCAGGCGACAAGTGCGACAAACAACACTGCGACCAGGGCAAGCAAAAGGATCAGGGGAAGCAGGTCCCCAAGGTCAATGACGCGGTCTTGCCAGCGGCCCTTGTGACCGCGGCCTCCCTGAGACCCGGGCCTACCTGGAAGGACGCGGGATGCCCGCCAGGCCAGCGCAACGAGCGCCGCAACCAAGACTGCGATAGCAGCGGCTGCCGCGCCACCTACGGCAAGCGCAACCTTGAGGGGAGCCCGGTTTTGGGGGCTCTGCTTCGGGTGAGACGACTTGAAGGTTTTGAAGTTGGTTAGTTTCACGGGGCTTGCCCGCCAATCTGGTAGCCGCGGGAGCGCACGGTCCTAATCAGGTTAGGTTCGCTTTTCTTGCGGATGTAGTGAACGTAGGAATCGACGGTAGCGGGTGAGCTGCCTGTTGGGAAGCAGGCATGGAGAAGCTCCTCGCGGCTAAAGACGTGGCCAGGGCTAGAAGTGAGCGTTTCCAGGAGCTTCGCTTCTGTTTCTGTCAGGTCCAGGGACTCCCCGTAGGGTCCGACCAGGGCCGCGTTCTCGACAACAAACGTCCACTCGCCAATGTCGCGGCGCTGGGTTTGGCTGCGGTATCCGCGAAGAAGAGCGCGAAGCCTAGCTTTCAGTTCCTGGAAATCGAATGGCTTCACCAAGTAGTCGTTCGCGCCCCCGTCAAGACCCTCAACCCGATCCTCGACCGAACCCAGCGCGGTGAGTAGCAGGATCGGGGTTTGCAGCCCTGCGCGCCTCACCTTCGCAACCAGCTCTGTCCCACTCATCCCTGGGAGCCTGCGGTCGAACAGCATCAGGTCAAAAGGGCGGCGAAGGGCAAGCCGGAGCGCCTCCTCGCCCGTTTTCGCGTGCGTCACCTGGTAGTTCGTCGACAGGACTTCAACAGCGATCGCGGCGGCTTCCGGCTCATCCTCAACGAACAACAGGGTCGGCAGGGCGGCTGGCAAATCTGGTTTCTCCACGTTCCAAGTATGGGCGTCGGCGTAGTGAGACGCGCCTCAGTCTCCCGGACCGGTTTTCTTGGAGGTTTCTTGGAACCGGCTTTTTAGCGTTAGTAGCGATCACGTTGTAAGTGCGGAAGAAAGGCTCACGGTGAGCGAGAACAACGAAAGAAAAGATGTTGAGACGAAGGTTCAGGACCTGGAAGAAACAGAAGTGCTGGCGGTTGCTGATGATGAAGTAGCTGCCGAAGAACAGAAGGCACCTGAAGGGAAGAAGGCTGAAGCTGTTCCCGCTTCGACAGCTGCCTCTAGTGGGGAAAAGCAGCCCTACTCCAGGAAGATGGTGCTGAGCGCTTTCATCCTTGGGATTGTTGGCACTTCACTTGCGGTCTTGGCACTGCTGGTTGCCATCGTCGGGTTCTCTGGCGGGCGCGGTGACCACGGACATTACCGTTGCGGGACAGTAGTGGAAGAAATGGAGATGCGCACTGACCGCTCAGGAAGGGGCGGCATGCGTGAGCGCGATGAGGTCGTCATTGAGCGTTTCAAGGAACGGGATGGGAGTCGTGGGGACGGGACCCGCGGGGAACGTTTCCGCGAACGCGAAATCCTGGAAGAAGAAGTGACGCAGAGCAGCTGACCGCAACTGAGTCGCGCCAGCACACCTAGTAGCCGCTCGCCTACCCAGCCCCTAAGGTTGGAGGGCGAGCGGCTACTGCTTTCTGCCGCGAAGGTGGGAGGACACGTGAACAAGGTTGGAAACCGGCCCAGACGGTTGCTGGTATTGGGAACAGCAGCGCTGGTAGCGCTCGGCCTGTCCGGATGCGGAAGCGACGCCAAGAGCGAGGGAGCAGGTGGAGAAAAACCACTGGTTGTCGGCATGGAGCTTGCCTACCCACCTTTTGAAACCAAGGACGAAGCAGGGGAGCCATACGGAGTGAGTGTCGACTTCATGGAAGACTTCGCTGCCGCCTACGACTACGACCTGGTCATCGACAACATTTCCTTTGATGGGCTGATCCCCAGCCTCCAGTCAGGCAAGGTTGACGCAGTCATGTCGTCTATGACGATCACGGAGGAACGTCAGACCTCCGTTGACTTTTCCGATCCTTACGCGGAAGCGCAGCTAGCGATCCTGGCAAACAGCAACTCAGGGATCACTTCGATCGAGGACCTGAACGCTCCGGGGATGAAGGTCGCGGTGAAAACAGGCTCTACAGGGGATGTGTTCGCAACCAAGAACTTACCTGAAGCTGAAATTGTGCGCCTGGCAGATGAGAGCGCATGCGTGACAGAGGTCGTGCAGGGGAAGGCTGACGGGTTCCTCTACGACCAACTCACCATCTACCGCAACCAAGCACGTAACCCGGAGGTGACAGACGCGGTCTTTGTCCCGTTCCAAGAAGTGGAGTACTGGGGGATCGCTGTCGCAAAAGGTCACGATGAACTGCGGGAGCAGCTAAACCAGTTCATTGCGGACTACGCGGAAGACGGAGGGTTCGCCAGGCTCACAGAAAAGCACTTGTCAGAAGAGAAGCAGGCGTTTGACGACCTTGGGTTCACGTGGTTCTTCAACGTCAGCTAGCAGCGTGGTTCGTAGCGATCCCGGGAAAGAAGCCGCCAGCACTTAAAGTTGCCCTCAACTACCTCTTAGTAGTGACTGTGGTTGTCGCGCTGTTCTGGGTCTCGCTGCTGGGCGCCGGCGTAAGCCTAGATTTCAGTTTCGTCTCCGAATACCGCGTGCGGCTGGTCGCAGGGTTCCTGATGACCCTGAAAATCTGTGCCGCCTCCGTCGTGCTCTCGCTAGCAATCGGACTCCCGGTGGCTCTTCTAGCAGACTCGCGGATACTGCCGCTTCGCTACCTGGCCGACTTCTACGTAAAAATCATCCGCGGCACGCCGCTGTTGGTGCAGATTTACCTCTTCTACTACATCATCGGAACCGCGTGGGGCGTCAACAACAAGACGGTCGCGGGGATCCTGATCCTCTCCGTCTTCACCGGCTCCTACGTCGCGGAAATCATCCGCGGATCAGCATCCAGCCTTGACCAAGAACAGCTCGATGCTGCAGACGCAGTGGGTTTCACCCGAGCCCAGAAGGTGCGCTACGTGGTGTTCCCGCAGATGGTCGCCAGGACACTGCCGGCACTCACCGGACAGTTGGCATCCCTCATCAAGGACTCATCCCTGCTGTCCGTGATTGCGATCATTGAGATCACCCAGACCATTCGCGAGATCACCGCAACCAACTACAACTTCTTTGGCGGCTACATCTTCCTAGGGCTCCTGTACCTCTGCCTGACGCTGCCGCTGATGCTTGTCAGCTCTTACTTCGAACGCAGGTTTGCGTATGCGCATTGAGTTAGAAGACCTCACCAAGACCTTCGGGACGCAGACCGTGCTGGACGGTATCAGCTTTGACGACCAAGTGAGCACGCTCGCGGTCATCGGTCCTTCAGGCGGCGGGAAATCCACGCTGCTGCGAATCATTGGTGGGCTTGAAGAACCCACGTCCGGAACTGTCACCGTTGGAGGGCAGCAGGTGCAGTACAGGGCGCGTTCCCTGCCCTCCTACAGGGCGGGCCTGGGGTTCGTTTTCCAGCACTCCGGACTGTTTGACCACTTGAATGCGAAAGAAAACATCGCACTTCCACTGCGAGTTGTGCACGGGATGGCGCCGGAAGAGGCCGAGGAAAAAGCTACACAGCTTCTGCACCGCTTTGGTCTCTCGGGTGAGGCAGACAAGCATCCCAGGCAGCTCTCCGGCGGGGAAAGACAGCGGGTCGCTATTGCCCGCGCGGTTGCTCCAGGCCCCAAACTGTTGCTACTGGACGAACCGACCAGCGCGTTGGACCCCGAGTACACGGCAGAAGTCCTGGACCTGATCGCCTCGCTCGCGGACGAGGGCACGCGGCTGATCATCGTCACCCACGAAATGGGGTTTGCCCGCAAGGCCTGCCAGAAGGTCGCCTTCTTGAACCAAGGAAAGATCGCAGAATACGGAGACAGCGAGCAGGTCTTCTCCTCGCCCACTTCTCCTGCTCTGCAGAGGTTCCTGTCCAAACTCAGCCAATGGAACTGACAGAAGAGTCGCCTCTTTTGCGCCGGTAGGCTAAGGATCGTGAAGAACTGGGAGTGGCAGCCAACTGACCCAAACACCGCGGTTCTTGGGGACAACCTCCCGGTGCTAGAAAGCCTGCCGGACGAATCCTTCCAGCTGATCTACATCGACCCGCCTTTCAACACAGGGAAAACACAGAGCAAGGCAACGCTCAAAGTGTCGCGTAGCGAAACCGGCACCCGAACCGGCTTCAAAGGCAGCTCCTACACTGAGATTCGCAGCAACGCCCTTGACTACAACGATTCGTTTAGGGACTACTGGGCCTTCCTGGAACCGCGGCTTCGGGAAGCCCACCGCGTCCTAAAGAAGAGCGGGACGCTCTACTTACACCTGGACTACAGGGAAGCCCACTACGCGAAGGTCCTTCTGGACGGCATTTTTGGGCGCGAATGCTTCTTGAACGAAGTCATTTGGGCTTACGACTACGGCGGCAAAACGAAACGCAGGTGGCCGGCGAAGCACGACACCATCCTGGTTTACGTGAAGGACCCGAAGAACTACTACTTCGACTCGTCCGCGGTTGACCGTGAGCCCTACATGGCGCCCGGTCTGGTGACTCCTGAGAAGGCTGCGCGAGGCAAGCTCCCGACAGACGTCTGGTGGCACACGATTGTCCCGACCACAGGAAAAGAAAAGACCGGGTACCCAACACAAAAACCCTTAGGGATCTTGCGGCGCATTGTGACTGCGTCCAGCAGGCCGGGGGACTGGGTGCTGGACTTTTTTGCGGGCTCAGGAACGACGGGTGCGGCGTGTCTTGAACTGGACCGCAAGTTCTTGACTGTGGACCAAAACCCTCAGGCTCTCCAGGTCATGGAGAGAAGGCTTGGACCCGGGCTACAGGTCGTCGGCAGCGACAGCAAAGGTATCGCAAGCGCTTAGGGAACCCTGCATCATCCCAATGGTGAACCAACGCTGGCGCTGCTCGCTAGAGCCATGCGTCCAAGTGTGCGGGGTGACCTGCCCCTGGAAGGTCTCTTGAATGTGGTCGTCCCCGACGGCGGCCGCCGCAGAAAGGGCGCTGCTGATCTCAGCCTGTGTGGGCTCTTTGAGGTAAGCGACCCCGTTTTGGTCGTAGGCCTTAGATGCTCCGTGAACCCACATGCCCGCATAGCAGTCGGCCTGCAGCTCTAGTCGCACTGATCCTGAGGCAGTGCCCTTGTCTGAGGTGTCCTGCTTCTTCATGGTGCCCAACTCGTTTTGGATGTGGTGCCCGAACTCGTGTGCCACGACGTAAAGCTCAGCCAGCGGCCCCCCGTCGGCCCCATATTGGGAGGTGAGTTCCTTGAAGAAGGAGGTGTCAATGTAGACGCTCTGGTCTGCCGGGCAGTAGAAGGGGCCTACTGCTGAGGTTGCGGGTCCGCACGCGGTGTTCACGCTGCCCGTGTAAAGGACCATGCCGGGCTCGGTGTATTCGACGGCGGCCTGGGCCGGGAGTGTCTGCGACCAGTAGGCGTCTAGTGAGTAGGCGGTTGCTTGCATCCGGCAGTCCACGTATTCGTTGGCGTCAGCGCCGGTCAGACAGTGTTCCAGGCTAGTGGTCTCACCTGCCGGGGCGTGTTGCCCTTGCTGAACAGAAGTGAGCCCCGCATCGATCAGTGGCGTGGGATCCCCGGTGAACAGAGCCAGAGCCAGATAGACCAGTAGGCCGACGCCGCTTACTCCACCGACAGCCATCCCGGCTCTGCCGCCGCCTCTGCTTACGCGATTCCCTGAAATGTTCGCGTTCCGGTTGAATGTCATCGTCTGCTCCGACCCGTGTTGCCGCCTAGTCCAAGCTACGATACTTGCGGCAACCACAGGTCGAAGGCAACTCTAAAGCTGGCTAAGCAGCGAGAGGTGAGCGGACCTTGTTGCCCTCTTCGTCCCAGAGCCCACTGCTTCGGTACTTGTGGGCACCGGGAGGGTTCGCATCAACAACGCCGGCGCTTTGCATTAGGGCGAAGCAGCTGATTGGACCGACCGACGCGAAACCTCGCTCCCTCATAGCTGCGGACAGCTGTCTTGACTCTTCAGTGTCTTTGGGTAGTTCCCCACTTTTCGAAAACTCAGGGCACTTTTCCGGCTGAAAGGACCACACCAGGGTCGGGAGCCCTCCGCGCTCTCGCAGCCGAACCGTGGCGGCAGCGTTTTGTAGGACTGCTGAGAGTTTCCGCCGGTTCCTGATCACCTTCTCGTTTTCCAGCAACCCTTCCAGTTCTTCTTCTCCCCAGGTTGCAAGCACGTCCGGGTCGAAGTCAGCCAAAGCTTCTCTAAGTGCCTCGCGGCGCGCAATCACAGAGCTCCATCGGAGCCCCGCCTGAAAGGTCAGCAAACTGAGCAGCTCAAACAATGCATGCTCGTCGGTGATCGGGTCACCCCACTCGCTGTCGTAGTACTCCACCAAACCGCGGTTTGTTCTCACCCACTCGGGGCGTCTTTTCCCGTCCGCACCCAGAACCGTCGGGTCCTTTGGCGCAAGTGATGGCAATGTCTCCAAGTTGTTTCCCATGGTTGCTGGCTCCTTCCAATACTCTTCCTTGGACTTGTCTTCCTTGGGCTCTTTCCTCGTATCTTGCTTACCCAGGCCGTTCCCTGCCGGAGGTTGTGCCGTTCCTGTGGAGAAGGGCATGCTGAACACCTGTGGAGAAGGGCATGCTGGACACCTGTGGAGAGTCGTTGGCGCACGCACCGGTCTCCCAAGGCGCCTGTTCCCCTAGGCACGTGCTTGGGGTGTAGGCGCGTGGTTGGGGTGTAGGCGCGTGGTTGGGGGTGTTAGGCACGTGGTTAAAAACGACGTCCCCGGGCCGTCCTGAGCCTGGGCGCGCACTTCAGCTGCTTTTCTCTTGCCGCTAATCTGAGAACCTCAA
>CAYFUU010000016.1:5717-17785 GCA_964346595.1 uncultured Actinomyces sp. | reverse complement strand
AGCCTGGGCGCGCACTTCAGCTGCTTTTCTCTTGCCGCTAATCTGAGAACCTCAAAACGAAAGGGCCTCAGATGACCTCACAACGCCCAATGCTTACTGACCTGGTGAGACTGCTGGACGCAGAAGCTCCCGAGCCTATTGCGCTGATTCGCAAAGAGGGCGCTGACCAGGTGGATGTTTATGCAGGGACTCTGGGGAGCGCCACCTCGGTCGCTCAGATTCCCCTTGTCGCAAAGGATGTGATCGCGGCGCTGCCGTACCACCAGATCCGTGAGCGCGGGTTCGACGCGATCCTGGATGAATCCCAGTTGCTTTACCTTGAATCCGACCAGCACTGGAAACTGCCACTGGAGGAGCTACTAGACCTGCTACCTACTGACTCCGTGCCCGTGGAGGACCTGGGGTTCACCACCAACGACCAGGAATACGCAGAGACTGTCGAAGAGATCATTGAGAACGAAATCGGTGGGGGCGCAGGCGCAAACTTCGTAATCCGCAGGGATTACCTAGCGAAGACTGAGGTGCCTGTGCGAAAGGCGGCCCTCACCTGGCTGAGGGAGCTCCTTCGCGGTGAACAGGGGTCCTACTGGACTTTTGCGTTCATCACGGACCAAGTGGCGCTGGTGGGTGCGTCGCCGGAACGCCACGTCTCCGCCAGTGGTGGCAAGGTCCTAATGAACCCCATCTCCGGGACCTTCCGCCACGGTGGCACAGAGAGCAGCGAAGCAGAACTGGTCGCGTTCATAAAGGACCGGAAGGAAAGCGAAGAACTGGTAATGGTGGTGGATGAGGAACTCAAAATGATGAGTGCCGTCTGCCCGGGCGGGGGAGTGATGACGGGCCCCTTCCTGAAACCGATGTCCCGGGTCACCCACACGGAGTACCTCCTAGAGGGACGCTCCGACCTGGACGTCCGGGAAATCCTGCGCCTCACCATGTTTGCCCCAACCGTCACCGGCTCGCCGATGGGAAGCTCATGCTCGGTCATAGCGGAATATGAGCCGAGCGGCCGCGGCTACTACTCCGGGGTCCTTGCGCATTTCCACCGTACAAAAGACGGCTACGACCTTGACGCACCCATCCTGATCCGCACCGCTGAGATCAGCCCCGAAGGGGACATCAAGATCAGCGCGGGCGCAACACTGGTGCGCCACTCAAGCCCTGAAGGTGAAGCCTTGGAAACCAGGGTGAAAGCCTCCGGAGTGCTCACCGCTTTGGGTCTCTTGGAGGCAGCGCCCAAAGCTGGCGGGCACCAACATAGGCTTGCTGATTCCCCGGAAGTGCAGCGCGTTCTTGCTGAGAGGAACCAACACTTGGCGCCCTTCTGGAGGGACGCTCAGGCACTGGAGCAGACGGCGGCGACTGCGGAGAAGACCGCGATCGTAGTTGACTGCGGGGACGACTTTAGTGGGATGCTCGCCCACCAGCTCCGCCACCTGGGCTTCACGGTGGCCGTTCAGCCTTGGGACTGGCCACTTCGTGCGGATCAGGCAGACCTAGTCATCTTCGGTCCGGGTCCCGGCGACCCAACAGACGACAGCGACCCCAAGGTTCAGCGCGTTCGTGAGCTGGTGAATGCCAGGATCGAAACAGGGAAACCTCTGCTAGCAACAGCCTTTTCTCACCAAGTGCTAGCGCAGATGGCAGGCCTGGACATTAAAAAACTCGCTTCCCCGCGCCAAGGAGAGGCCATAGAGGTTGATGTCTTCGGGGAACCATCCCTTATCGGTTTCTACAACACTTCAGCGGCACAAGGTGCAAACGGGGAGAAGACCCCTCAGCTGAACCTAGAGATCCAGGCGGAACCCGAGACCGGGATCGTGAACGCGCTGGTTGGGCCGCGGGTCGCATCTATTCAAGGCCACCCGGAATCGGTGCTCTCCCTCGATGGGTTAGAGACCCTCAAACGCGTCACTGACGCTCTCCTTGGCGGCCTGCCAAGGTAGCCTTGGCAGGGACCCAACTTGAGAGCGAGGCTGCCTTGACACTGACTGTCGGCGAAATAGCGGAATGGATGGACGGGTGGTATCCGCCCTCTGCTGCCGCGAACTGGGACAGGGTCGGCCTCATTGCAGGACGTAGAAACGCCTCCGTAGAGCGCGTGCTCCTAGCCGTCGACCCCGTCGACGTCGTCCTTGAACAAGCCTTGGAAACCCGGGCGGACATGGTGATCACCCACCACCCCCTCTATCTGCGCGGCACATCGTTCGTTAGTGACGACGACGCCAAAGGGCGCCTAGTGAGTGAGCTGATCCGAAACGACGTTGCCCTCTTTAACGCACACACGAACGCTGACGTCACCCCGCTCGGGGTCGCTACCTCGCTCGCGGACCTGCTGGGACTGGTGGACCAAACGTTTCTTGAAGCCCATCCCTCAAACCCTGGCTGGGGCTACGGACGCGTAGGTCGGCTAGCCCAGCCGCTCTCGCTGCTCAACTTCTCTCAGCTGGTTGCGGACAGGCTTCCCGCGGGACCCACGGGGATCCTGGTGGGTGGCGACTTGGAGTCCAGGATTCAGACGGTCGCTGTGTCAGGCGGCTCGGGTGATTCTTTCCTTGAAGCAGTTCGCGGACTAGACGTGGACGCGTACGTCACCGCGGATTTGCGCCACCATCCCTCGTCCGAACACTTGGAAGACAAGGGCCCCGCACTGATTTGTGGCTCGCACTGGGCAACGGAATGGCCGTGGCTCCCAGTTCTTGCTCGCAGACTTGCCCACCACGCGGCGTCGGTGGGACAGCCTCTAGACGTAGAAGTCTCCACACTGGTGACGGAGCCCTGGGCTTTGCACCTGGAAACGAAAGGGTAAGGCGTGAAAGCAACTCCGAAGCAGCAGGAGGAACTCCTGGAGCTGCAACAAAGCGATTTGCAGTTGGCGCGTCTGGCGCACGCCAGCAAGAACCACCCCTTGCGGGCGAAACTCAGCGAGTTAGAAGGTCGCGCAGCGGACCTGGAACGGTTCGTGGTAGGCCAAAGCACACGCATTAAGGACGCAGAAAAGCAGGCACAGGAAGTAGAAGACCAGGTAGGAAGGGTGCGCGTCCGAAAGCAAGTGCAGCAAGAACGCCTTGAAAGCGGGCAGGTTGGGATCCGCGACATGAGCGCCGTCGAACACGAAATCCTGCAGATCGGGGCCCGTCAGGACCAGCTTGAAAGCGAACTACTAGAACGCATGGAAGCTATCGAGGCGGCGCAGGCCCAGGTTGAGGCCGCAAAGGCACAGATCGAAGCGCTGAAAGCGGACGAAGCTGAAACCACCGCTCTGCTCAACAAAGAACTAGAGGCCCCTAACCAGGAAGCGGAAGAGACCAAGGAACGCATCGCGGCACTTCGCGGCTCTCTGCCTAGGGAAATCGTTGGTGAATACGACAGGCTCCGCGAACGCCAAGGCCCAGTCGTGGTCCTTCAACTGAAGGACGGGATGCTGGTGAACTCACCCGTTTCACTGTCTAGGGACGAAATGGACCGGGCGCTGACCACCCCAGAAGATGAGCTGTGGGTCAGCGACGAAACCGGCTTCCTGGTCGCCCGCACCGCGAAGTGACTTTCGTTCCGGCACTTCCTTGGAAGCTCTCCCCGAACTAAAATAGGACCTGAGTGAGTTGGCCAGACGGCCGCGGCAAAGACACGTTTTTGCTGAGGAACGTCCGGGCTCCACAGGGCGCAGTGGTGGCTAACAGCCACCCGGGGCGACCCGCGGGCAAGTGCAACAGAGAGTAGACCGCCGCCGTGTGCGGTAAGGGTGAAAGGGTGCGGTAAGAGCGCACCAGCGGGCCAGGCGACTGGTTCGGCTAGGTAAACCCCACTGGGAGCAAGGTCAAGCAGAAGGCTAGGCGGCCCGCCTAAAGCCTTCGGGTAGACCGCTAGAGGCTTGCGGTAACGCAAGTCCAAGATGAATGGTCGTCACCGGCTCCGGTCGGTACAGAACCCGGCGTATCGGCCAACTCACTCACAGGTTTCAGGCTCAGCGTCTTGCGTCTGGTGTTTCCGGTTCGGCTGCAACTCGCAGCCGAACCGGAAAGTTGATGACGTGCCTGGCCCCACTCTGTTTAGGCTTTCTCTGCCTGGGCCTTCCTCTTCTGTTCTTGGTCTGCGTAAACCGCTGCGCCGATGATGCCAGCATCGTTGTGCAAGCCGGCAGGCACAATCTCAGTCCCTTCAAGGTTGATCTTGTCTAGGAACAGCTTGTGGTTCTTCGAAACCCCACCGCCAACAACGAAGCGTTCAGGAGTGAACAGCATTTCCAGGTGCCTGTAGTACCTGTCAAGACGGTCGCCCCACTCATCCCAGTCAAGCTTCTGCTTCGTCCTTTGGCTTGCTGCGGCATGCGTTTCCGCGTCCCGGCCGTCAAGTTCGATGTGACCAAGCTCGGTGTTTGGGACCAGCACGCCATCGTGGATGAGTGCGGAACCGATCCCGGTTCCAAGGGTCGTGACGATCACCGTTCCGTCCACGCCCTTTGCTGCCCCGAACGCACACTCAGCGACCCCTGCAGCGTCGGCGTCGTTGAGGACAACGACGGGGCGGTCCAGGTAGCGTTCGTAAAGATCGACAGTGTCGGTCCCGACCCACGCCTGGTCCAGGTTCGCCATGAAGCTGATGACGCCGTGACGCATGGGAGCCGGCATTGCGATCCCAACAGGCGCGTCCTTCGGGGCATCAAGCGCATCAACTATTTCCCGGCAGGTCTTCGCAACCGCCTCTGGCGTTGAGGGGACCGGGGTGGCGATGCGGATGCGGTCTCCAATGAACTCGCCCGCATCCAGGTCGACTAGAGCCCCTTTGACTCCAGACCCGCCAATGTCTATTCCAACGCCGATCCGTGCCATGAGAGAACCCTTCCGCAGTAGAGGTTTTGTTAGGGGAGGGTGAGCACCCTCGCTCCATCTTCAGTTACCACAATAGTGTGTTCGAACTGGGCCGTCGCCTTTCCGTCCGCTGTCACGACCGTCCAGCCGTCATCCCACTGTTTCCAATCGATTCCGCCAAGGGTGAGCATCGGTTCGACCGTGAACACCATGCCCTCTTGCATGATTTCAGCGTGGTCAGGTGCGGCGTCGTAGTGGGGGATGATCAACCCGGAGTGGAACGCTTCCCCGACACCGTGGCCCGTGTAGTCCTCAACTACCCCATAGCCGAAGCGCTTCGCGTACGCGCTGATGACCCGCCCAATCACGTTAATCGGCCGGCCGGGCTTGATCGCTTTGATGCCGCGCTCCATCGCCACCTTGGTTCGCTCAATCAGTAGCGCGTTCTCTGGGCTGGCGGTTCCTGCAACGAACATGGCGCAGGTGTCGCCGTGGACCCCGTCCTTGTACGCGGTCACGTCAATGTTGACTATGTCCCCATCTTCAAGCACCCGATCATCTGGGATTCCGTGACAAATCACTTCGTTGATGGACGTGCAAATCGACTTCGGGTACCCCATGTAGCCCAGGGTGGACGGGTAGGCGCCCGCGTCCACCATGAACTGGTGCGCAGCCCTGTCGATCTCATCAGTCGTCACGCCAGGAGCGACAAGCGACCCGGCGTACTGCAGTGCGTCTGCCGCGATCTTGCCTGCCGCCCTGATCTTCTCAATCACTTCGGGTGATTTGACGTCCGAGGTGGTGACGACCTCTGGGCCACTGTGGAACATGTATTCGGGTCGAGCTATGGACGAGGGCACCCTTAGCTGGTGGGACACCCGCCCCGGGGTGACTGGCTTACTGCTCACGAGTGTTCTCCGAACCTGGGAAGGACCCGTCCTGGACCGACTCCACGTAGCGCGTCGTCGCCTGCTTCAACTGCTCCCCAACTTCCCCGAAACGCCTCGCAAAGCTTGGGCTCCAATCCGTCATACCAGCCATATCGGACCAGACCAGAACCTGGCCGTCGCAGTGCGGCCCCGCGCCGATCCCGATCGTGGGGATCGCGAGTTCGTTTGTGATTGTCTTTGCGAGGGAGGCGGGAACCATCTCGAGGACCAGTGCGAAGACGCCCGCGTCAGCGAGAGCCGCAGCGTCCCCGACTAAAGCGCGTCCAGCGTCGCCGCGACCCTGCAGCCGCGGGCCTCCCAGAGCGTGCTCTGACTGGGGCGTGTACCCCAGGTGACCCATCACGGGGATTCCGCCCTTTGTTAGGAAACGCACAAGAGGAGCGTATTCAGCGCCGCCTTCAAGTTTTACTGCGTGGGCTCCCGCCCGAATGAGGTCTGCCGCAGTGTCGAAAGCGCGTTCCTCGCTGGCTTGGTAAGACCCGAAGGGAAGGTCCGCGACAATGAGTGCGCGATTCGTGGATCTCGCCACAGCACCCGTTGCCCGCACCATGTCTTCCACCGAAACGTTCAAGGTCCCCGCGTAACCAAGGATTACGTTGCCTAGCGAATCCCCAACCAGCAACATGTCGACGCCAGCAGCCTCAAAGATCGGCGCGGTGAGCGCGTCGTAAGAGGTCAGCATTGAAAGACGCCGCCCCTCCTCTTTCGCAGACTGGATGTGGTGCAACCTAACTCGCCGCATTCTCGCGGCCCCTTGGTCGCTCATGTTCTCCACCTCTCAGGCCCGTTAGGCCGCGGGCCAGTGTTCCTTCCTGATCCTAGCTGCAGACCTGCAGGTGAACGGGTGGCGGTCAAGGCCAGGAACGCTACTAGAGTGGTGAAGGTTTCGGGTGCCTCGCGCCCCGAGTAGTTACAGCAGGTTGATGGGGAAGTGATGTCGGAGCTGGAAGATCTAAACCAGGACAGTCTGGATCCTCGTGATTCGGTCGCGGTAGAAGCGTGGGCGGGAAACGCGGCAAAGCTGATTGAACTGGCAACAAGCCAAAGCGAGCTGCGCGGCTTGAAAGCCCCCATCTTTGGGGAGCCTTCAGCGCTTGTGGCAGCGAACCGCACCATCGGAAGCCTTTTACCCAAAGAACGCGGCGTCGCCGGAAAGAACCTAGGGACTGCGCGGGGGAAACTACAACAGCTCTACGACCAGCGTCTTAGTGAGCTTGAGGAACAAGAACGCTGGGAAGCTATCTTGTCTGAGGGTGTGGACGTGACGCTCCCGGCCCGCCGGACCCCGCAGGGAGCGCGCCACCCGCTGTCACTTCTCATTCAGCAGATTGAGGACTTTTTCACCGCGCTTGGTTGGCACATTGCAGAAGGCCCTGAGCTGGAGCACGAATGGTTCAACTTCGACGCCCTCAACTTTGACGCCGACCACCCGGCCCGGCAGATGCAGGACACCTTCTACATTGACGGGAGAACCGTTGGTGGGGAAGCGGTGGAGGACGGGAACCTGGTGCTACGCACCCACACCTCGCCCGTTCAAGCACGCGAAATGTTGAAGACCGGTGCGCCCCTCTACATCGCTTGCCCCGGCAAAGTCTTCCGTTCGGACGCTCTCGATGCGACCCACACCCCGGTGTTCCACCAGGTTGAGGGACTCGCCGTTGATAAGGGCCTTACCATGGCGGACCTGAAGGGCGTGCTAGACCACTTTGCGAAGGCCATGTTCGGTGAGGAAGCAAAGACGCGGCTGCGTCCCTCGTTCTTCCCCTTCACGGAGCCCAGCGCGGAGATGGACCTGTGGTTCCCCCAGAAAAAGGGCGGGGCGGGTTGGATCGAGTGGGGTGGCTGCGGAATGGTGAACCCCGCCGTGCTAGAAACCGTGGGGATCGACCCGAACGAATACACCGGTTTCGCGTTTGGGATGGGGCTTGAACGAACCTTGATGTTGCAGCACGGGATCGCTGACATGCACGACATTGTTGAGGGGGACCTACGCTTCTCCTCGCAATTCGGCCTTTACGGGAAGGGGAACTAGCCGTGCCGTACGTTTCGAAAAACTGGCTTTCAGAGCACACGGACGTGCCCGCTGACGCTTCAATAGAGGACATTGCGGCGGCGTTGGTTGCGGTTGGGATCGAAGAGGAAGAGATTTTCCCGGCAGCGGTGACTGGGCCTCTTGTTGCGGGTCGTGTCCTGGAGTTCCAAAACGAGGAGCACAGCAACGGCAAGACCGTCCGTTACTGCCGCGTGGACGTTGGGGACTACAACGATGCACCCGGCACCGGCGCGGAACCATCTGAGCTTCCCAGCCGCGGCGTTATTTGCGGGGCCCACAACTTTGAGGTGGGGGACACGGTCGTCGTAGCTCTGCCAGGTTCGGTTTTGCCCGGACCCTTCCCGATTGGCGCCCGTAAGACCTACGGCCACGTCTCTGACGGCATGATCGTTTCCGAACGTGAACTGGGCCTGGGTGACGATCACTCCGGGATCATTGTGCTGGGCGAAACCCTGGACATCGGCCAGGTGCCGGAGCCGGGAGCAAACATGATTCCGCTGCTTGGCCTGGGCGAAGAAGTCCTTGAGGTCAACGTGACTCCCGACCGCGGCTACTGCTTCTCAATGAGAGGCCTTGCGCGCGAATACTCTCACTCCACTGGAGCTACTTTTGTTGACCCGGGACTGCCTGAAGCGCTAGAAAACCCGCTTCCTCACTCCACCGAGGGTGCTTTTGAGGTTGTGGTTGACCCGGAGTCTGTTCAGGAAGGACGCCCCGCCTGCGACCGGTTCGTAACCCGGATAGTTCGCGGCATTGACCCCGCGGCACCCACGCCGGCCTGGATGGTTCGCCGGCTCGAGCAGGCGGGAATGCGTTCACTGTCACTGCCGGTAGACGTCACGAACTACGTGATGATGGACCTGGGCCAGCCCCTTCACGCCTACGACCTGGAGTTCGCGCAGCCTCCCTTTGTTGTTCGCAGGGCTAGAGAAGGGGAGATCTTCACAACGCTTGACGATCACGACCTCACTCTTGCCGCAGGTGACATTCTGATCACCGACTCTCCGGACGGAGCCCAAGGCTCCCGCGCTGTTGGGCTTGCTGGGGTTATGGGCGGGCTGGACTCGGAGGTCAAAGAAGGCACGACGGACGTCGTGATTGAGGCAGCACACTTCGACCCGGTGTCTATTGCCCGTTCTGCTAGGCGCCACAAGCTCTTTTCTGAGTCCTCAAAACGTTTCGAACGCGGCGTGGACCCCGAGCTTGCGCCCATCGCTGCGGCTCGCACTGCCGAACTGATCGCCGAGTACGGGGGCGGCACCATCGACCCGGCAGGATTCGACTTCGATGAGGTTAGTCGCCCCGAAACCTTAGTCTTCCCAGTTGCGGAAGTCTCCCGGGTCGCCGGGCTAGACCTGAAGGGCAGCGAAACTGCTGAACTGCTCCGAAAGATCGGCTGCGCAGTTGAAGAGTCCGGCGATACGTTGCTGGTCACGCCGCCAACCTGGCGCCCCGACCTGACAGGGTCCGCTCACCTGGTTGAAGAGGTTGCGCGCCTCTACGGCTACGACAGGATTCCAACCAGAATCCCGCGCGCCAGGGTCGGGACGGGGCTCAACCCGGCTCAGAAGCTCCGCCGGGAAGCCGCAGCAATGCTGGCCGGTCAAGGCTTAGTTGAAGTTCTCTCCTACCCGTTCGTCGCAAAAACTTACGACCGGCAAGGCATCCCGGCAGGCGACCCACGCAGGAACGCAATCCGCGTCGCCAATCCCCTTGCGGATGACGCAGCGTTCCTTCGAACCTCCATCATGGATTCCCTCCTTGAAACCGCAGAACGGAACGCATCGCGGTCGGTAACTCCCCTGGCACTGTTTGAGTTGGGGCAGGTCGCAACCGCCGAGGGGACCGTGCCCACCGAAATCATCGGGGTGGGGGAGCGGCCCAGTGACGGGGAGGTTGAAGTCCTGTTGGCGGGCGTGCCCGACCAACCCTGGCACGTTGCGGGTCTCATGGGTGGGACACGCGCCCCTCGCAGCGGCGCGGAACTGGACGCAGGCGAGCCCGCGGGGCCGGCCTGGCGGTGGTCTGACGCGATTGAAGCCGCAAGGGCGGTTGCTGGGAGCGCAGGGGTCCGACTTGAGCAGACACGCTGGTGGCTTCCTGAAGCTGGGAAGAAGAAGCCCGGCCCGCCCATGCCGCCGCGTGCTGAAGACCCGATGGAGACGGCGCCGTGGCACCCAACCAGGTCAGCGATCCTCTTCGTGCGCAAGGGACGCGGACTGGAAGTTGTGGGACACGCGGGGGAGCTTTCGCCCGCGGTGTGCGAGGAGTACGGGCTGCCGAAGCGCAGCGCCGCCTTTGAGTTGAATCTGGACAGGATTGCCGCACTATCGCCGGAGTCTTTCTTGAAGGTCCGCCCCGTCTCCTCGTACCCTCCCGCAAAAGAGGACTACGCGGTCGTTGTGAATGAGGACGTCCCCGAAGCAGATGTTGCCGCCGTCATCAGGCGGGCTGCAGGGAACCTGGTTGAGAGCCTGGTCCTGTTCGACATCTACCGCGGCTCCCAGGTGCCCGAGGGGCAGAAATCCCTCGCCTACTCGCTCACTCTCCGCGCCCCCTCAGCCACGCTGAGTCCGGAAGAAGTGGAGTCGGTGCGCCGGAACGTCGTCACTGCCTTGCAGAAGCGCCTGGGTGCGAAACTGCGCGACTAATCAAGAACTCCGGCGGGAAGCAGCTCCCCGCCACTTAGACAGATTCAAGTAAAGAACAGGAACGGACTCACAGTGAGCATAAAAGCAGACCGGGTTGTACTCGCATACTCCGGGGGCCTCGACACTTCGGTGGCCATCGGCTGGATTGGAGAACAGACAGGGGCGGACGTCATCGCGGTTGCGGTTGACGTCGGCCAGGGCGGTGAAGACCTGGATGTGATCCGCCAGCGAGCACTCGACTGCGGTGCCGTGGAAGCCTACGTGGCTGATGCGAAGGAGGAGTTCGCAGCGGAATACTGCATGCCAGCGCTGAAGGCGAATGGCTTGTACCAGCGCGCCTACCCCCTGGTTTCTGCGCTGTCCCGCCCGCTGATCTCCAAGCACCTTGTGAAGGCGGCGCGCGAGTTCGGTGCGGACACCGTCGCGCACGGCTGCACGGGTAAAGGCAACGACCAGGTGCGTTTTGAAGTTTCGATCACCTCGATCGGACCTGAACTAAAATGCATCGCGCCGGTCCGCGACCTTGCCCTGACGCGTGACGTTGCGATCGACTACGCAACCAAGCACAAGCTACCTATCGAGACCACGCGGTCCAACCCGTTCTCGATCGACCAGAACGTGTGGGGCCGCGCCATCGAAACCGGGTTCCTAGAAGACATTTGGAACGCGCCAACAAAGGACGTTTACAACTACACGGATGACCCGACGTACCCGCCGCTTCCGGACGAGGTCGTGATCAGCTTTGAAAAGGGTGTCCCCGTCGCGCTTGACGGGCGCAAGCTTTCCCCACTGGAGATCATCCAGGAACTGAATCGCAGGGGCGGAGCGCAAGGTATTGGGCGGATCGACATTGTCGAAGACCGCCTGGTCGGGATCAAGTCTCGCGAAATCTACGAGGCCCCGGGCGCCATGATCCTCATCGCCGCGCACCAAGAGCTTGAAAACGTCACTGTGGAACGCGAGCAGGCGCGCTTCAAGAAAAGGGTTGACGATCGCTGGGGCGAGTTGGTTTACGACGGGCAGTGGTTCTCACCCCTGAAGAAGTCGCTAGATGCCTTCATCGACAGCACGCAGGAATACGTGAACGGTGACGTCCGAATGACACTTCACGGTGGGCGCGCAACAGTCACAGGGCGGAAGTCGGACAGCACCCTTTACGACTTTAACCTTGCAACCTACGACTCTGGCGACACTTACGACCAGTCGAGTGCTCGCGGGTTCATCGACATTTACGGGTTGCCCGCAAAACTTGCGGCCGCCCGCGACGAACGGTTTGGGCAGGGGATCTCCCTCTAGGAGCGGCCTTCAGTGCGGTGCCCCTTGGGAGCGGAGACACGCCCGAAGGGGCGCCTCTGGGCCAATGGTCCCGGAGGTGGAGGTCCTACGCGCAGGTATGGCTTTTTGACGGCCGGATGGGGATCATTGCAGATCGCGCCAGCATAGTCTTTAGGTAGGAGCCCGCTAACTCGGCACGGTAGCCGGCGGTCGCTCCCGGCTAAGGAGGCCGTCATGAGCGAGTCAAATGGTCCGCAAGTTCCAGGGCAGGAGCCGCAGGTCCCTGCCGAACCAGACATTCCCCTAGAGGACACGGTGCAGCAGTACACGC
>CAYFUU010000016.1:0-5617 GCA_964346595.1 uncultured Actinomyces sp. | reverse complement strand
GCAGTACACGCCGCAACCTCAGGCACCTCAGCCGCAGGGGCAATACGCTCCCCAACCTCGGGTTCCAGGGCAGCCATACACTCCTGCGTCGCAGGCTCCGCAGCCTCAGGCACCCGGGCCGCAGTACATGCCCCAGGGACAATACGCGCCCCAGCCGCAGGGGCAGTACGCTCCTCAGCCTCAGGTTCCCCCTCAGCAGCAGTATGCTCCGCAGCCGGGTCAAATGCCTGGTCAGCAACAGTACGCCCCTCAGGGCCAAATGCCTGGACAGCAGTATGTTCCAGGGCAGGCACAGTACGCCCCAGGACAGTACACACCTCAATCTCAGGGGCCTGGGCCCGCGAAGAGCCCAAAGCGGATGAAAGGATGGGTGCTGGGCCTAATCATCGGTGGCGGCGTGCTTCTCCTGGCAGGCATCGTTGTTCTGGTGCTCTTCCTTATGGGCGTGGGGCCTTTCTCTAAGGACGCCGGCACGGATAGCGCCATTCAGGCAGAGCTGGAAGCAAACCCAGAACTGACAACCCTGTACGAGGGCTGCGCGGCAGGCGACATGCTCGCGTGCGACAACCTCTTCATGCAGTCACCAATCGACTCGGCACTTGAAGCCTTCGCTGACGATTGCGGTGGACACGCAAAGGTTGGCATGTGGTGCGACCCTTCATTCACGATTTTTGAAGAAGAAGAGTTTACGGAGGATGAATCCGAGGACCAGGGGCTGGACTGGGGAGATGAAGATGACTCTGGCGATGTGGGGGAGCCAAGCGATTCAGGCGACTTTGATCAAGCAAAGATAGCGTCAGAGCTCGCAGAAAACCCAGAACTGAAGCCGCTCTACGAGGCCTGCGCTGCTGGGGACATGGAGGCGTGTGACGATCTCTTCCTCGAGACTCCTTTCGACTCGGAGTTGGAGCGGTTCGCGGACACCTGTGGTGGCACGGACTCGAGTGGCGGTTGGTGTAACCCCTTCTAGCCCCCGAATCGGTGGAGGGAACCGTTTCGGCTGCGTGTCTTCCCACGACACGCGGCCGAAACAGAAGGCTTGGTGCGCGGCCGAAACAGAAGGCTTGCGAATTGGCAGCGTGGTTGGTTAGGCGGCAGCGCTGCGCTTCACGGGTGCGGACATGCAGCGGGGCCCGCCGCGTCCTCGTCCTAGCTCAGACCCCTCGATTTCTAAGACCTCGATGCCAGCTTCACGCATCGCGTTGTTGGACCTTGGAGTGCGGTCGTATGCCACAACAACGCCTGGAGCTAAGGCAAGCATGTTGAACCCGTCGTTCCACTGTTCCCTTGACAGCTCTGCCGACGTTGCGTCTGGTGCAACGAACGTGAGCGGTCTGCCAAGGACATCTTCAAGCCCCTTCGCGGCCCCGCCCTCCAGCTGGCGGATGGTGGCAGTTTCCCCCGAACGCTCAAGCAGGACGGCATCCAGGTCCCTAGCTGGCGGATACAGGCTGAACTTGTCGTGATCTAGCTGCGTCATCACGGTGTCCAGGTGCATGAACTCCCGGCTCTTTGGAAGCATCACCGCCATCACGCGGTTTGCTTTCTCCGCTTCGAAAAGCTGCATTGCAAGGTGTTCCACTCCCTGAGGAGTAGTTCGCTCCGAGATGCCCACCGCAAGCAAGCCGTCGCCAAGAACCAAGATGTCCCCGCCCTCAACGCTGCGGCTGGCTCCCGCGCGTCCCTCTGTCCAGACCCTAAAGTCGGAGTCCGCAAAAGCAGGGTGGTACTTGTAGATTGCCGCATAGTGCAGTGACTCGCGGCGGCGAGCTTCCCGGGACATTGAGCTGATAGCGACGCCACCGTAAGCCCAAACAGACGCGTCGCGAGTGAACATGTGGTTCGGAAGGGGACTTACTAGAAAGTCATCGGGTGCCAGGGACTGCGCTACGAGGGAAGGCTCAGAAGAGATGGCGGCCCACTCCTCGTTCGTGATCCCTTGCAAACACAGTTCGCAAAGCTGGGCGGCTGACAGCCCTTCCAACCACTCCTGGATGCGCGGCGACATCAGTGGTCCAAGGCGTTTCCAGTTGAAGGTGTTCTCAATGACGAAACGGCGTGCCTCAGGGTTTTCCAGGGTCGCCGTCAGCAGATCCGTGAGCTCCAAGACCTGGATTCCACGGGCTTGCATCAAAGTGGTGAAAGAGGCGTGCTCTCTTCTTGCCACCGCAGGAGCCAGCAGGTCGTCAAAGAGAAGCTTCTTGTGGTTTGGCGGTGTGAGACGCTCCATCTCCGCGCCGGGGCTGTGAACGATCACCGCCTCCAGAGGAGAGATCTCATCCTCAACGTGTATCTCCAGTGGCTGTAGTGCGCCTGAAGAGGCTGCGTTCCCTTGCTCTCCGAAAGGCTCAGAGGCGCGGGGAGTCTGCTTAGACGAAGTCACTCATTCCACCTTCACCTTGCCTGCCCGATACCTTTCCGGCCGGGACTCAGCAGCTCGAGGCCACTGTCATCCGAGACTACACGCAGCTGGCAGTACTAACGGGGCCCGAGTAGTGCAGGCTCACATGCTGCAGACTTGAACGCCGATGCAGCCTGTGGCGTCGCGGTCCATGATGGAGACATGCACGAAGGTGAAAAGAAACCTGCGACCAGCGAAGAGAACTCGGGAAACGAAGCGGGAGGCCTCTGGGGGGGACGCTTCAAGTCCGGGCCCTCTCCGGAACTCGTTCGACTGAGCGTGTCGACACACTTTGACTGGCGCCTCGCCTCGCACGACATCGCAGGGTCGAAAGCACACGCAGCCGCGCTCCACAGGGTTGGCTTGCTTGACGACGACCAGTTTGCGGGCATGATCGCAGGGCTCCAAGGGATGGAACAGGAACTTGCTGAAGGCACTCTTCTTCCGGGGCCGGATGATGAAGATGTCCACTCGGCCCTGGAGCGGCTCCTGATCGAGAGGGTTGGCCCCGACCTTGGGGGGAGGTTGCGTGCTGGGCGGTCGCGAAACGACCAGGTTGCGACCCTCACGAGGCGCTACCTACGAAGAGCTGCTCGGAAGGTAGCGACCGACCTTGTGGGCGTCATCGATGCGCTCGTCGCACAGGCAGAAGCTGCAGGAAACGCGGTCATGCCCGGTCGCACGCACCTGCAACACGCGCAACCTGTCTTAGTTGCACACCATCTGCTGGCTCACGCATGGGCGTTCACCCGTGACCTCGAACGGCTGGGTGACTGGGATAGACGTGCTGACCAGTCGGCCTACGGGGCTGGCGCGCTCGCAGGGAACACTCTGGGCTTGAACCCTGCCGCGATTGCCGCGGAACTGGGATTCTCACGGACTTTTGAAAACTCGATCGACGCCACGGCCTCACGTGACCTGGTCGCTGAACTCGCCTTCGTCCTCGCAATGATTGGTGTCGATCTGTCGGGCCTAAGCGAAGAGGTAATCATCTGGAACACAGTCGAGTTCGGGTACCTGAGTCTGGACGACGCGTTTTCTACGGGGTCCTCAATCATGCCCCAGAAGAAGAACCCGGACATTGCGGAGTTGGCGCGGGGGAAAGCGGGGCGGTTGATAGGAGACCTGACCGGTCTCCTCGCAACGCTGAAGGGGCAGCCACTCGCTTACAACCGGGACCTGCAAGAGGACAAGGAACCCGTGTTTGATCAGCTGGACTCCCTCGAGATGCTTCTGCCGGCTGTAGCGGGAATGATCCGCACTATGAGGTTCAACTTTGACCGGATGGCGCAGCTGGCGCCGCGCGGCTTTTCGCTGGCGACGGACGTGGCAGAGTGGCTGGTGCGTCAAGGGGTTCCGTTCAAAGTGGCGCACGAGATCGCGGGACAGTCGGTCCGGTACTGCGAAGAAAGAGGCCTGGAACTCTTCGACCTCACAGAACCTGACTTGGCGCTGATTTCTCCGGAGCTGACCCCTGGCGTCCTCGACGTTCTGAGCGTGGAAGGTTCCGTCGCGGCGCGGAACGGCACCGGAGGGACAGCACCCGAACGGGTGGCCGAGCAGTTCAACGGACTCAAGGAACGTTTGGAAACCGCGACCGGGTGGGTAGGAGCTTTCTAAGACCCGGTAGGCTGGCACGCGGAACCAGCAACGACTCATAGTGCAAAAGGGGCGTGAAGTGGGCGATCTGCTCGAAGAACTGCAGTGGCGGGGGCTACTGAAACAACACACGGACTTGGAAGAGCTCCGTGAGTCTTTGAGTAAAGGTCCAATAACCTTCTATTGCGGTTTCGATCCGACGGCACCTTCGCTTCACCACGGTCACCTGGTCCAACTCGTCTTGATGAAGCATTTGCAGAACGCGGGACACCACCCCCTTGCGCTGGTAGGCGGGGCGACAGGCCAGATCGGTGACCCTCGGGAAGTTGGGGAGCGTTCCATGCAACCCAAGGAGACGGTTGCAGAGTGGACGGAGCGGCTGCGGGGCCAGATCGAGAAGTTTTTAGACTTCGACGGTGACAACCCTGCGCGGATGGTGAACAACCTCGACTGGACAGGAAGCCTTGGTGCGATCGCGCTGCTGCGCGACATCGGTAAGTACTTCCGTCTTGGCCCTATGATCAGCAAGGACGTCGTCTCGCGCAGGCTCGCTTCTGAAGAAGGGATTTCTTACACCGAGTTCTCTTACCAAGTGCTGCAGAGCAACGACTTCCTGGAGCTGTTCCGACGCTATGGATGCACTCTGCAAACGGGTGGGAATGACCAGTGGGGCAACCTGATCAGTGGTGTGGAGCTCATTAGGAAAGCCGATGGCGCGTCGGCACACGTGATGACGACACCTCTCATTACGAAGGCCGACGGAACGAAGTTCGGGAAGACGGCTGGCGGAGCGGTGTGGCTTGACCCGGAGATGATGAGCCCTTACGACTTCTACCAGTTCTGGCTGCAGACAGCCGACGACGATGTCGTGAACATGTTGAAGGTCTTCACCTTTAGGTCCAAGGAAGAGATAGAGGAACTTCAGGTCCAGGTGATCGAGAAGCCGCACGCCCGCGAAGCGCAGAAGGTCCTTGCTGCCGACGTGACTCGCATGGTGCACGGCGAGGAGGCCTTGGAACAGGTCCTTTCAGCGACGGGAGCTCTCTGGGGGCGCGGAGATCTCTGGGCATTGGACCCGAAGACGCTACAGGCCGCTGTCGCGCATCTTCCGCAAGGAACCTTCGTTCCGGGAGAGACCACAGCTGTGGACGCAGTGCTCGTGGTGGGTTTTGAGAGCGGGCGTCAGGCGGCTCTCCGACTGGTGCGCCAGGGTGGGCTTTCTGTAAACAATCAGAAGGTCTCTGACCCGGACCAGATCCTGGGCGCCGAGGAGATCCTTCCTGGGGACCGGGTTCTGTTGAGAAAGGGACGGCGGGCTTTGGCTGCGTTGGTGCCCGAGCAAGCCGTTAGTGCGGTGCTCGAAGACGCTTAGCGTCCGCCTCTTCCCCGTGTTGCGGCTGCGTGTCCCTTCGTGTTTCGGCTGCGCATCGCTTGCGGGCACGCGTTCCTGAGAGCAGACGCGCCCGAGGCCGGGTCACAGGCAATGATCTTTGGGTTTGCGTCGTAGCAGGTCAGGAGCTGTTTTGGGGCGTGTGGCGGCGCTCACTGGCGGACGGACTGGACGATCCTGGGATCCTTTCGTAAGCTTGTAACCCGCCGGAAGTTCTGAGGAGGAAC
>CAYFUU010000015.1:0-34598 GCA_964346595.1 uncultured Actinomyces sp. | reverse complement strand
GTGACCGCAAAGGTTGAGATCAAAGTAGAGGCAGCCGAATAAGGCAGCTTCTTTCGAGGCAGCTGTTCTGCTTCGAGGAAGCCCCAGGTCGCTCCACGCGACCCGGGGCTTTCTTGCGTCGCCTGAGCGCACCAGATCCACATTTCGGGTGCGCATCGCACGACAACAGCGAGCGCGGTTCGGCTGCGGGTTGCAGCCCCAAAGGGGGCGGTAACACCGTTTTCCAGCTGCTACCCGCAGCCGAATCGGGCAACTGGGCCGAGGGCCGCGCGCGACTGAAGCTAGGTGTGGCTAGCCGGCCGGGTCTGGGTCGGGCTCCGGCTCTGGGTCGGGTTCTGGGTCCGGATCAGGCTCCGGCTCAGGCTCCGGCTCCGGCTCCGGCTCAGGTTCTGGGTCCGGCTCAGGCTCCGGCTCAGGCTCCGGCTCAGGTTCCGGCTCGGGTGCGGGCTCGGGCTCAGGCTTTTGGACGAGTCCTTTGTCGAACCAGGTGTAGTCAGCGATTTCCATGCCGGCCACAGCCTTGCTCATAAACGCTTTCCAAATGGCAACAGGCCAGTCTCCACCGAAGAACCCGGATACCCCGCCGATCGAAGGCAGTTCCAGTTCCTCGCCGTTCGGGCCGACGTTGTAAACGGAGACCGTCGTTGTGATCTGTGGAATGAACCCGGCGAACTGCGCAGACTTGAAGTCATCCGCGGTTCCCGTCTTGCCACCAATGTTGAGGCCCATGTCAGCAAGGTCGCTGGCTGTGCCCCCACTCTCCGCAACGCTCAGCAGGGCCGGAAGCATCATTGAAAGAGTCCCCTGAGAGAAGACTGTCTCTTTTGGCGCGACCGCCTGGTAGATAACGTTCTGGGAACTGTCGTGAACCTCGTTGACGATGTGTGGGTCAACCCTGTGGCCACCGTTCGCGATCGTCGCGTAGGCCCGCGTGATGTCGATGTTGTGAGGCGAAGCTGTGCCAAGCACATTCCCCAAGTCGGGTGTGAGTCCCAGCGTGTCCGCCGGGATGCCCGCTTCAATCAGAGTGTCCATCGTGTTCTGCGAACCCGCAATCTCGTTCACCTCAACGAACACCGTGTTCACTGACTTCTTGGTGGCCTCGTTGACGGTGATTTGCCCGTAAGACACGTTGCCGCTGTTCTGGACGCGAAGTGTCCCGAACTCCCGGGGTGAGTTCCCGTCAAACTTTTGTTCCATAGAGCCACCGCCCTCCAGGAAGGGTATGAGCGCGAACGGCTTGAACGTCGACGCGGCCCGCGCAACGTCCTGCGTTACGGCGTTCACCTGGACTTTCTGGTAGTCGGCACCCGCAAACTCAGCCAAGATTGCCCCCGTTTCGTTGTCGATGGAGGAGAGGGCGACCTTCAAGGTGTCGGGCGCATCTTCTGGGAGTGCAGAAATAGATTCAACTGCGGCCTGCTGCATGTTCACGTCGAGCGTTGAGATGATCTTGAGCCCGCCCGAATCCAAGTCGTCTTCGGTGAACGCGCCAGTGTCAAGGAGTTCTTGCCGGATCTGTTGCAGCAAGTATCCTTGCCATCCCTTCATAGAGGACGTCGAGCCCGCAGGAGGGATGGTCTCCGGGAAGCGGGCCGCGCTGGCCTCTTGCTCAGAAGCCCACCCGTCTTCAACCATCAGCGACAGCACTCGGTCCCAACGCGTCTTAGCCATCTCAGGATCCACAGCCGGGTCCCAAGCACTGGGTGCGGGGATGATGCCCGCAAGAAGCACTGCCTGCGACAGGTCCAAGTCTTCGGCCGGGATCCCGAAGTAAGCCTTCGAAGCAGCCTCAATCCCGTAAGCGCCGCGTCCGAAATAGATGGTGTTCACGTAGGCCGAAAGGATCTGTTCCTTTGACTGAGTCCTGTTGATCTTGAGCGCGGTTAGGGCTTCGCGCAGTTTGTCGAGGTAGCCGGAGGTCTCTTGACCGTAGTAGGTCTCCACGTACTGTTGGGAAAGAGTTGAGGCCCCTTGTCGAGCTCCCCCACGCGCGTTGTTGAGCAGAGCTCTGATGATCCCCCGGAAATCAACACCAGAGTTGGTGTAGAAGGTGCGATCTTCGGAGGCGACAATCGCGTTAGCGACATAGTCAGGGAGCGTGTCAACGTCGACGATCGTGCGGTTGACCTCCGCAAACGTCCCGAGTTCAGTCGCGCCGTCGCTGTAGTAGACGGTTGTCGCTTCAGCTAGAGCGAACTCACTGGGGGCCGGGATAGAGATCCTGTTGTAAGCCCAGAGAAAGGCTCCGGCGCCAACGATGGTGAGCACCAAAAGGGTGATTAGGATTCCCAGGGCGGTTTTCTTCACCCACCCCTTCTTCTTTTTCCCTTCGCCCTGTGCCGGGTCTGGCTCTTCCTTGCTGTGAAGCTGTTCCATCCGGCTAGGTGGGGGCGGTGGTGAGGAGCGGTAAGGGCTGTTCCCTCCACCACGGGAGCCGTAGCTCCCGGCGGACGAAGGGCCCTGCGATGACTGACTCACAGACTCTCCTTGCGTTGAACTCAGCCCCAGCGTAGTGGGGCGATGGCTTCAAATAGGGTTCGGCAGCTGAAACTGCCGAAAAGACGCTTAGCGTTCGTTCCACCACTCCAGCAGCAGAGCTTTTGCTTCCTCCTGGTCCATCGGTCCGTGCTCCATCCGTAGGTCCAGTAGAAACCGGTAGGCCTCACCGACCTCAGGGGAGGGGGCGATCCCCAGGAGCTCCATGATCTGGTCCCCGTTCAGGGCAGGGCGGATCGCATCAAGCTCCTCTTCCTTCTTGAGAGCAGCGATCCTGGACTCCAGGTCATCGTAGGCCGCCGAAAGCCGTTCAGCTTTCCGACGGTTCATCGTGGTGCAGTCTGCTCTGGTAAGTCGGTGCAAACGCTCCAGTTGGTCACCAGCGTCCGCGACGTAGCGTCTAACGGCAGCGTCACTCCAAGCAGATTCCCCGTAGCCGTGGAAACGGAGGTGCCCGGCAACCAAGTCTGTGACGGCCCGGGTCGTTTCTTTATCGAAACGTAGCTGCTTCATTCGGTTGCGGGTGATCTTTGCGCCGACGATCTCGTGGTGATGGAAAGTCACTTTCGAGCCTTGGAAGCGCCTAGTCGCTGGTTTTCCGATGTCATGCATGAGAGCGGCGAAGCGCAGGATGAAGTCGGGGCCCGGCACTGGCCCGTCTGGGCCGCTCTCAAGTGCGATCGCGCGATCAAGCACTGTGAGCGTGTGCTCGTAGACGTCCTTGTGACGCCCGTGCTCATCCACGGTGGCCTGCAGTTCTGCAAGTTCTGGCAGAACGACCTCAGCGACCCCTGTGTAAACCATGAGTTCGATGCCTCTACGCGGGAACGCTCCTGTCAAGAGGCGTTCGAACTCAGTCCGGACCCGCTCCGCGGAGACTATCTCCAAGCGGTCCTTCTCTGCTTCCATCGCCTGCATGACAGAAAAGTCAACATCTATCCCAAGCTGAGAAGCGAACCTGGCCGCACGCATGATGCGAAGCGGATCGTCCCGAAACGATTGCGTTGGTGAAACCGGAGTCTTGAGGAGACCGGCAGCTAGGTCCTCAAGCCCACCGAACGGGTCAACCAGGGTCATTCGCGGCAGCGTCATGGCCATCGCGTTCACAGTGAAGTCGCGCCTGGACAAGTCGCCTTCCAAGTTGTCGCCGTAGGCAACAGAAGGCTTGCGGGAATCCTCTTGGTACTCCTCAGTCCGGTAAGTGGTGACCTCCACCTCAAGGTTTCCCTTACGACCCGCAATGGTCCCGAAATCCCTACCAACGTCCCACGTACGTGCTCCCCACCGTCGCAGGAGGGCCTCGGTTTCGCTGGGTCTAGCTGAAGTTGCTAAGTCGAAGTCATGTGGGGCAACACCCAAAAAAGCATCGCGCACAGGGCCGCCCACGAGCGCAATTTCGTGGCCAGAATCCGCGAACAGGTGCGCTAGCTCTGTGACCGAGGACGGAAGTTGCTCAAGAGTCCTCCACGCGGACGCCATGAGCGCAGGGATACTGCCTGAGCCGACCAAGCTCTCTTGACCAGTCACCACTGCCTCCTGCGCATCCCCCGGCTCGCGACCGGCTACACACCAGGGTAATTGCGGATGCATTCCTGGCGGCAACATATGCTGGGAGAATGCACACATCAGGGCCCTATGCAGGTGAGGGGAAGACTCCTGCGGATATTAGGCCCGTACTGCCTGAGAAGGTGGCGCGTGGGCGCCAGATCCCGACCGTGCGTGAGACCTCCGCCGGGGGAGTAGCACTTCGAATAGAGAACGGTAAACCGTATGTGGCGGTGATCCTTAGAAGGAACCGCTCAGGGAAAAAAGAGGTTTGTCTTCCGAAGGGGCACCTGGAACGCGGTGAGAGTGCGATGGACGCCGCTATCCGGGAGATCGCCGAGGAGACCGGGGTGCGTTCTCGAGTCATCCGTCACCTCAGCTCCGTGGACTACTGGTTTTCTGGTTCCTCGACCCGGATCCACAAACGCGTTCACCACTTCTTAACCGAGTACATCGACGGGGAGATCACAGCTGAGTTTGACCCGGACCAGGAAGCGGAGGACGCGATCTGGCTTGACTTGCGCGACGCTGTCCGCTCCCTCTCTTACGGAAACGAACGCCGGGTGGCGCGGATCGCTCTCGGGCTGCTTTATCCAGACGAAACACGCGGTTGATGGTGTCCCGGGTTTTCTCGCAACTCCATCCTTGGGCGATACTGCTGGTGGTGGCGTCGCTGCTTGTGTCGGCGGTCAGCCCCCACGAAGCTCAGGCAGACCCAAACACGTCCGCCGAATCTCAAGTTGAGATCATCAGAATCTCTCCGGCGATTCTCACAGACCAAACAGAGATCAAGGTGACGGCACACCTCAGATCTTTGCCAAACACCGATACCGCGCGAGTAGCGCTGTTCATGGGCGCGGACTCTCTCACCTCGCAGGATCGGGTCGACGCGTTCCTTGAAAACGGCGGCTACGTCTGGAATGTCGCGGAAATAAGGCTGAGCGAAGCCGAGCGCGAAAAAGCGGCGACGGCAAGCGGGGTTGAGGTAACGCTCACGGCGGGGGTGGCAGAACTGCCACTCTGGAACGCAGACGACTGGGGGCCTTACGGCGTAGAGGTGCGTACGCTAAGCCAGGTGCCAGGGAGTTTCACAACCGCAACCTCGGCTCGTTCCTTGCTTCTCTGGTTCGAGAGTTCCGCCCCTGCGAGCCTTCACTTGAACGTCATTGCCCCAAGACTGGAGGCAGCGGGTCTCGGAAGAATCCGGGGGGTCACCACTCCCCTCACCGAAGCCGAGATTCTGGCTCTGGATTCACCCGGACTCCAGGGTGGAGAAGTGCTGCTCCTCCCAACCGCGAACGCCGATTTGTCAGTCATCTCCGCGGCTGGCGCATCGGGTCTTGCGGAACTTGCCCGGCAGTCGCTAGAGAGCGGGGGGCGGACGACCGAGGATCCGTCAGTGGTCCGGTCCTTTCTGACGAGCCAAGAATGGTTTTCTGCGGCGATTTTTGAAGAATCCGGCGGTTTCCCTGTTCTGAGCCCACCCGGAGGCATGTTGACGGGCGCGGGACAACTGCCACCTGGGAAGTACTCAGTAGCGAACGGAAGCATCCAAAGTGACGCGTCCCAGGGTCGCGGTGTTCTTGTCCAGAGCTGGCATGAGCTAGAAACTCTGGTCAGGGAGCGTGCGACCACGGAGCATGAGATCTTCCAGAAGCAACAGCGGATCCGCGCTCTGACAGCACTCGAGGCGAAAGCACTCGGAAGCGAGATCAGGTACGTGACAGCGAACGTCTTGGAACCAGACCTATCTACCCTCCCGGCTGCCGGGGAACCAACGGAGGTCGAGCAGGCCCTTCAAACTGGGCTTCGAGCGGCGCTCGAGTCCCCTTGGGTCACCCCGGTTTCGCTACAAGCCGTCCTGGATGGGCCTTTTTCTGTAGAAAGCGAAGCGCCGCTCCCCACCGCCCCCACCGGAGATCAGGCCGCACTCCGCCTTTCGCTAGCGCCCGTTGAAAGCGCGTTTGAGATGGCGGCCGCCGTCTTGGAGTCCGCTGATCCTAAGGAAGCGGTTCCCTCTGGATTAGCCGCGGCTGCGCTCACCCCGGCCGGAGCCGGACTGAACCTAGAGGAACGTGAAAAGCTGTCGAACCAAGTCAGCGAACAGATACGAGCAGACTACGATGTCATCGACATCACGCCCTCGCGGACTGTAAACATCCTCAGCAACCAGGCAGAACTGCCAATCACCCTCTCTAACCGGGGAGACATCGACATTGAGGTAACAACCGGCATCCGAGTGAGTGACCCAAGGCTCCGCGCTGACGAGCAGGTTAGGACTGTGGTGCCAGCGCACTCATCCGCAACGGCAAACATTCCCATAGTCGCGCTGGGGAGTGGAAACATCAGCGCGGCTGTTGAAGTAAGCGCAGCAAACGGAACCCTGCTCGACTCCTCGGAAGACCTATTGGTGCGCACCCGCCCTTGGCTTGGAGACACGTTAACGTGGGTCGTCGGGTCGGCGCTTGCTGCGCTGTTCGTGGTTGGCTTGTATAGAACTTTGCGTCACGGCCGCAGAGGTGTTGGGCTCCGGACCGTGTCGCCAAAGCGTAAGGATGGTGGGTGATGAAACCGAAAGAACAGGACGGAGAACTCGCTCCCAAAGAACAGTCGCTCCTACGATCGTCTGCTCTCATGGCCTCAGGGACCCTCGTGTCGCGTGTGTTGGGGTTCGTGCGCTCCGCAATGCTCGTGTCCGCAATCGGAGTGACCGCCGGAACAGCCGCATCCTTTCAACTCGCCAACACACTACCGACCATGGTTTACAACCTGCTGGCCGCCGGAGTCCTTGACGCTGTCTTAGTGCCGCAGATCGTGAAAGCACTGAGAACCAAAGCAGGTTCCCCGTACGTAAACAAGCTGATCACCCTTGTTGGCTCGATCCTCTTCGCCCTGACGATGGCTGCAATGGTTGCAACACCGCTGCTCATCAGCCTGTTCGCTCCAACTCTTGAACCAGAGACCCGTGCCCTTGCGATCACGTTCGCGCTCTGGTGCGTCCCTCAGGTCTTCTTTTACGGGGTGTATAACCTCTTCGGCCAGATCCTGAACGCCCGGGGAGTCTTCGGACCTTACATGTGGGCTCCCGTAGTTAACAACGTTGTCGCGATCATTTCGCTTGGAGCTTTCCTGGCGATGTGGGGTCCCGCGGGGGAGGTCCTACCTGCCGGGGACTTCACCTCCACACAAACGGTTGTGCTGGCCGGCTCCGCAACGCTAGGCGTGGTCCTCCAAGCGTTGGTCCTCATAGTTCCCATCAGGCGTTCTGGCGTCAAGCTAGCTGCAGATTTCCGTTTCCGCGGAACCTCTTTCGGCTCAGCGCCGAAGGTCGCGACCTGGACGTTCGCAACCCTGATGGTCAGTCAGATCGGCGTCATCTCCACCACTAACATCGTTACGCGCGCTGACACCTGGACCGACAAAACAGGCGAGATCGTGGCAGGGCTGCAGGCCTACCAATACGCATTCATGATGTTCATGCTGCCTCAATCTCTGATCACGGTGACAATCGTTACGGCCCTCTTCACTCGGCTTGCCTCCTACGCCACAGAACGGGACCTAAAGGGCGTTGCGGAATCCTATGACCGTGGCTCCAGACTCATCGCCATGCTCATGATGCTCGCAGCAGGCGTCCTGATGGTCGCGGCTACCCCTCTCATGCAGATCCTGATGCCTACCTTCGGGACGGACTCTGCTTCCCTTTATGGGGCAGTTTTGGTGGCACTCGCTCTTGGTGCGCCCTTCTCAGGCATAACAATGATGAGTCAAAGGGTGTTTTACGCTTTGGAAGACGCTCGCCCCGTCTTTTTGATCTCTTTAGTACCCGCGGCTGTCCAGCTCGCGGTCGGCTGGGGCATCTATTTTTCTACCAGCGCGGAGTGGTGGACCGTGGGGGCTGCAGCAGCCGAAACGGCGTCAAGAATTCTCCAGGGTCTCATCGGCCTGTATTTGGTCTCCCGGTTTGTCCCACTGGTCCGCGTCGGCCGCAACCTGAAAATGATCGGCATCTACGGTGTGGCAACCGTGGGAGCGTCCCTGGTGGGGTGGACCCTTCTCCATCTGCTTGGACCCGGTTCAGATTCCTCCACTGGGTTCGGAAGGGTACTCCAGGCGGGACTAAAAGCCGCCCTGGTCGGCCTCGTTATCACCCTTTGCTTCGCTATCCTTCTGAGATTCATGGATCCCGCCGGGTTTGCATCGCTCAGCTCTGCGATCACCTCGAAGCTACCTAGGCGTGGAGGATCGGATCGCCAAGACCCACCGGACCTGGCCGGCCTGAGCGAGGCTGCTGCAGAACTCGCGGAGGAGGCCACGGAGCCTCTCGGAACGGGCTCCCCTCCGCCAACTGCTAGCGAACTGTCGCTCCCAACCCATGAAGCGCCTAGCAAAGCAGCATGGGCACAGGAACCTCCGGAGTGGGAGGAGCTGTTCAGTGGGAGCCTTGGTGCAGCCCAGCTTGCACCGTCGCTCCCCGCTCTGGATCCGCCGTCAACGGGTTCTCTGCCGGTTGTCACCGCCGCCATGGTGCAGGTTGCTCGCGACGGCGTCCAACAAGGCGCAACCAGGAGCAGGAGGCCGGAAGCCTTAGAGGAAGAGCGCTCTACCCCGGGTAGTCTTGGTCAAGAGAGGCCACAGCCCGGGGACACCACCCCGATGTGGGGTGGGCGTGGGGAGCCTCAGAGGGTCCCAGCAGCAAGGAGACGGGCGCAACTGATGAACGCGAACAGACGACGCCGCACAGCGGGCGGACGGTTCAACCCAACCGTGCCTGCCCTGATCATCGGAATAGTAGTGCTGGTACTTGGCGTCTGGTTCGCGAGCCAGAACCTGTTCCTTGGCACAGGGTTAACCGAGACCGCACCTCCCCCGCCCGTGGTCCCACAGTCAGAAGAGGAGAGCGAGGAGACTGTTGAGGATCCGGGAGGCACGGCGCCACCGGTTGTCTCCGGGGTTGCCATCTACTCCTGGGCCGACGATGGGGGTGACCACCCAGACCTCGGAAACAACGCGCTAACCGATGACCCAGCCACCTACTGGCGCTCGCGCTACTTCACGCCTGCCACGTATGCGCAAGCCGCCCCAGCCGCCATGCTGGTCAATCTTGCTGAGCCGGCTGTGGTAAGCGAAGTGACGATCACCGTGATCGGCTCGGGGGGAGAAGTTGCGATCCTCGACTCCAGCGAGGGTGACCCACGGCAAGGCGAAGTATTGGCGGTAGCCCCGCTTTCGGGGACCACTGTCATACCCTTGGCGGAGAAAGTGGAAGTCTCGTCACTAGGGCTGGTGTTTAGTGAGCTGCCCGTCGACGATGAAGGTAGGAATCGACTCAAAGTCGTGTCTGTAACAGTGGAGTGAAGATGAGTGAAGAGACTGAGCAAGTAGTTGTCATAGGTTCGGGTCCGGCTGGTTACACGGCGGCTATTTACGCAGCTCGCGCGGGGTTTGAGCCGCTGGTCATGGCAGGTTCTCTGGACGCCGGCGGCGCCCTCATGACCACCACTGAAGTCGAGAATTTCCCGGGCTTCCCAGAAGGAATCCAAGGTCCTGACCTAATGGACCAGATGCGCGCGCAGGCGGAGCGTTTTGGCGCGCGTGTCGAACCAGACGACGTCACATCCGTCGATTTCAGCAAACGCCCCTTCACCCTGGGTCGGTACGGCGGGGAGATCAAGGCTGACTCAGTGATCGTCGCCACCGGATCTGCCTACAGACACCTCGGTGTGCCGGGAGAGGAGACTCTTTCGGGAAGGGGCGTGTCTTACTGCGCAACCTGCGATGGTTTCTTCTTCCGGGACAAGGATCTTGTTGTTGTAGGTGGCGGGGACTCCGCTATGGAAGAAGCACTGTTTCTGACGCGCTTTGCAAGAAAGGTAACGGTCGTTCACAGGCGTGACCAGCTCCGCGCCTCTAAGGTCATGGCTGAACGGGCACTAGCGAACCCGAAGATCGATTTTGCGTGGGACTCAACCGTGGTGAAAATCCAGGGCGATCCTCAGGTCAGCTCGGTCGTGCTGCGGAACGTCAAGACAGGGGCTGAGACGACGCTAAAGACCGACGGCGTCTTTGTGGCGGTCGGTCACGACCCCAGGTCGAAGATCTTTGAGGGACAGCTCGACTTGGATGATGCTGGCTACATCAAGGTGAGCGAACCGGGCACAGAGACTTCAGTGTCCGGCGTGTTTGCATGCGGCGACGTTGTGGACCACACCTACCGCCAGGCCATCACAGCCGCAGGCTCGGGGTGCCGTGCAGCGCTCGATGCAGGCCGCTACCTAGAAAATCAGGAAACGGACTAGTCCACTGCCGTCTCGGCGCCGATCAAACCCAGCTCCGCGGCAATGCGATCAAGGTCGTCTGCGCCAGCAAAACTGATGACCAAGCGGCCCTTCTTGCCGCTTCCTGCAGCAGAAACCGTGGTCTCCAGCTTCTCTGCTAGCAGATCTGCGACGCGCTGAGCATGCGGAGGGGGCCCGCTCCTGAGAACGGGCTTTCTTCTCTGCGCAGGCCTGCCGTGACGCACCTGTTCTTCAGTCGCCCTGACTGAAAGACCTTCGGCAACGATCCTCGCTGCAAGCTCCTCCATTGCTGCTGCATCAGGCAGACCCAGCAGCGCCCTTGCGTGACCCGCAGTCAAGACTCCTGCCGCCACCTGACGCTGAACACGCGAGGGTAGGTTGAGGAGCCGGAGGGTGTTTGCGATTTGCGGTCTAGAGCGGGCGATCCGTGAGGAAAGCTCCTCTTGAGTGCAGTTGAAGTCTTGCATCAGCTGGTTGTAAGCCGCTGCCTCTTCAAGCGGATTCAGTTCTGAGCGGTGGAGGTTTTCCAA
The DNA here is from genome assembly GCA_964346595.1 of uncultured Actinomyces sp. GTDB lineage: Bacteria > Actinomycetota > Actinomycetes > Actinomycetales > Actinomycetaceae > Scrofimicrobium. The sequence goes on along the minus strand of CAYFUU010000015.1, from coordinate 23,728 downwards.
CAGTGCGTCCCGGAGCAAAGAGTCTTCCTGCGTCGAACGAATAATCGCAGGTATCGACTCAAGGCCAGCCAGTTGGCTTGCACGCCAACGACGCTCTCCCATCACGATTTCGTACTTAGCCTCAGGCTGTTCGGCGAGCGCTCGCTCCAGCCGCTCACGCTGACCCTCCTCGCTGAGTGTCTCTTCCGTTATGCGCCTGAGCACGATCGGCTGCAAGACACCGACCTCTGCGATGGAAGCAGCAAGCTCTTGGATTTCCTCCGGGTCGAACACAGTTCGCGGCTGTCTCAGGTTCGGGATGATCCAATCGGTGCTGATGAGACCAAAAGTCGCTCCTGGAACGTCCACCAGTTCCGCCTCAGCCCGTTTAGTGCGAGCGTGCTGGGCCTCTTTGCGTGGTGTTTCACGTGAAACATTCCGGGGGGATCGTGGCGAGAGAAGGTCTTTAGCCGAACCCCCGCGTTCCGATGTCGCGCGCGCGCCTGCCCCCGTGCCCAGGTCAGGAAGGAGCACATCCAGAGGACGCGCTGGAGACGGGGGCTCCTCAACGGTCGGAATCAGTGCTCCTAGGCCGCGCCCCAGTCGCCCGCTTCCCCGACGCCTTCTTTGGTTCTCGGCTTCCTTCTGACTGGGACCGCTTGACTCACCCATTCTCATCTCCATCCGCTGCCGCGATCCTATCGGCGAACTCGCTCGCTGCCATCCGGTAGGCAACAGAACCGCTGCCCTTCGGGTCGTAGGTAATCGCAGTCTGCGAAAAGCTTGGCGCTTCGGAGACGCGGACAGACCGCGGGATCACCGTTGTAAGCACCTGATCTGGAAAGTGGCTCCTAACCTCCTCGACAACCTCGGCACTGAGCTTCGTTCGGCCGTCAGCCATTGTGAGAAGCATGTGAGGTACCCCGAGCTTTGGGTTCAGTGAAACTCTAACCTTCTCTATTGTGTTCCACAGCAGCGAGAGACCCTCTAGCGCGTAGTACTCCGTCTGAATAGGGATCAGCAACTCCGAAGAGGCGACCAGGGCGTTCAAAGTTAGCAGCCCCAACGACGGAGGGCAATCGATCAGGATAACGTCGGGTTTCGGGTCGCCTGGTGACTGCAAGAAGGACTCTACGGCAGACCTTAAGAACATTGCCCGCTCTGGTTCGTCAACGAGCTCAACCTCGGCGCCTGCCAAGTCGATGGTGGCAGGGCTTACCCAAAGGTTCTCTACATCGGGACAGGGCTGCAACACCTCTGCGAGATCGGCGGTGTCAACCAGGACATCGTAGGTGGAAGGGGTCCCTACCGCATGCGGAATACCCAGCGCTGTCGAGGAGTTTCCTTGGGGGTCGGCGTCAATGACTAGGACCTTGAGGCCACCTAGCGCCAAAGCCGCGGCCAGGTTCACGACCGACGTCGTCTTACCCACGCCACCTTTCTGGTTGGCGACAGCGACAACCACGGTCCCTCGAGGCGCAGGCAGGACACGCGCCTGTAGTTCCTCTAAGGACCTGTAGTTCTGCTGAAGCTCAGCTAAAAGGGGCGAGGAGTGGCGTTCTGGAACATCCACAGGAAGCCTTTCGCTTGTCGCCTGTTGCGGCGTGTTTCACGTGAAACATCCTAAGCGCTACTTCCGACAGCACTGAACCACGTACGTCACTTCACCGTCCATGACGGAAACTACCTCGTGGACCCGTGCGTTCAGCTGGAACTTTGCCAGTTCGCTGTGGGCGTCGCGCACCTCTTCACCGGCACGCTGTCCTTTCAACGCAAGCAAGCACCCTTTCGGTGCCAGGAGGCGGGCCGTCAGGGGGACTAGCTCGTTCAGGCGCCGGACCGCCCGCGCTGTCACCGCGTTAACCTTAAAAGACTTATCCAGGTTCTCAGCCCGCTCGCGAATCACGGTCACGTTAGACAGACCGATCTTTTCGGAGGCGTACCTGAGCCACTCACAGCGACGCACCATTGGCTCAACCAGGAAAACTTCTAGCTCCGGACGGGCGCAAGCAACGACTAGTCCTGGTAGGCCGGCTCCAGAACCCACATCTGCGACGGTGCCCTTCGCTGGAAGGAACGGAAGCACCGCCGCTGAGTTGACGATGTGCCTTGACCAGATCCGGTCGGCTTCGCGGGGACCGATCAGCCCCCGCAAAGAACCTTCAGCAGCCAACAGTTCCGTGAACTGAACCACTTTGCCCTGCTGGTCGCCAAAAAGGGATAAAACCAGGTCAGAGGGTGTCTCAGGCATTGCGGATCCCCCGATCACGCATCTGCTTCCCCACCCATTCCCTCCGCCGGGAGAATGACCACGCGGCGATCTGGCTCGGTTCCTTCAGACTCTGACTCAAGGCCCACCTCAGCGGCCACGTCGTGGCAGACTTTGCGCTCGAAAGGGTTCATTGGCCGCAGCCGGGCCGGCTCCCCCGTCTCTTTGACGCGCAGTGCAGCTTCCCTCGCGATTCCCTGGAGCTCTTCGCGACGCTTCGCACGAAACCCGGCGATGTCTAGCATTAGACGTGACCGCTCACCGGTTTGCGCCTGGACCGCGAGACGCGTCAGTTCCTGAAGGGCTTCAAGAACCTCCCCATCCTTTCCAACCAGAGTCGGAAGATCCGTGTTCTCAGCGTCGCTTATGATCGCCACAGAAGCTCTATCGTTCTCAACGTCGATCTCGATGTCGCCGTCCATGTCAGCGATGTCGAGGATTTCTTCTAGGTAGTCAGCAGCGACATCTCCCTCTTCTTCTAAAAGCTTCGTCTGGGACGCTGAATCTCTACTGTTGCTCACTTTGCTCCTTACAGGGCAGACAAACCGGGCCCGGATCCGGACTACTGTTGGTTCTTTTTCTTGTTCTGAGCGCGTCGCTCAGCTCTGCGTGCGGCACGTCGCCGTTCGATTTCTTCCGGGGTCAGGTCGCCGCCCCTAGCCTTCCGGTCTTGCGCCTTGCGTTCCGCGCGCTCCAACCGCCTCTTTTCAGCCTCTGCCTCTTGGCGTTCCCGTTGAGCCAACCTGAGTCTCTGCTCCCGAGAGAGCTTCTTCGGACGCCTAGCGCGGGCTGCTTCTGCGGCCTCCTGCGAGTTCTTTTTGAGCACTAGTTGTCTCAGCCAGATCTCGTCAGGAATGGTGCTCCAAGGCTCCATTGCCAATCCCCTGTAAACAGCAACCTTCTCGGCGTCGGTCCAATCCTCGGGAAAGTCCGAGGCGACCTTCTGCCTCCTCGCGTTCTTTTCGACAACTACCAGGGTGCGTGCATCCAGCTCCGCAACTTTTTCCGCGTCTGCGCTGACCTGCCCCAGCTCCGCGTCGTACCCTTCAAAGACGGGAACCGACCATTCCTTGTACTTCTTTTCGCGCTTCTCACTCAGCTCCAAGTAAGCGGGAGCGCCAGGAGTGGGCATGGCCTTCAGAACCCAGAGCTGTTGACCCCAACTGAACAAAGCCGTAGTGACCATGTACATGAGTAGCGCCATCTTGAAGACAAGGCCCGTAAAAACGTACATGAGGGGCATCAGGTACATCATGCTCTTTTGGCTTCGGACCATCGGGTTTGCCTGATCCGTTGCGACCACCATGTTCTTCTTCATCGACATGCGCATCGTGAAGAACTGGAGCAGGACCATCAGGATTATGAAGCCAACAAAAATGAGCTTCTGAGAAAAATCGGGAGTGGTACTCATCGATTGCGAGAGTCCCACACCGAAGACCGTCGAATGGTCGATGTCTGTTGCAACGGTCGCGGTAAGAGGACCAAGATGATCCACCGTGCCGTCACGGTAAGTGCCGTCCATGATCTGCTCGACAGCAAAAATCACGCGGTAAAGAGCAAACAGGACTGGCATCTGCACCAGCATCGGCAAGCAAGAAGAGAACGGAGACGTTCCGTTCTTCTTGTACAGGGCCATCATTTCTTCCTGTTGGCGCTGCTTCGAAGCCTGATCCTTTTTCCCTTTGTATTTGTCCTGAAGCTTCTTCAGCTCCGGTTGGATCATCTGCATGTTTCGGGTCGAGCGAATCTGCTTCAGATACAGCGGGATGATGGCGATACGAATGAGGATCGTCAGCAGGATGATGGAAAGAACCCACGCAAAACCGGGGCCGTCAGGCATCCCAAGCCACACTAGCACCTTGTGGATGTTCACCCAGATCCAAGCGAAGGCAACGATAATTGGGTATAGGACTGCGTCCACTCAGGACTCCTTAGTTCTATCTGGCGGCCCGTCAGTCTCGCCACGCCCGCCCTGGGACGCATCCGAAAATGACACTTCTTCTACTCTACGGCTTGGCTCGCCCCCGCCGCGAAACTGTGCCACCCACGCGCTTAGCGCCGTTGGTTTCTCCTCTATGTCGTGCCCCACCCAATCGTCCGGGGGTTCCCAGGGGTCGGGTGCCCAACGCCCCACACCAGGGACATGGTCGACGCCACCGCGGCTCCACGGGTTGCACCGCAAAATCCTCCAGCCACTGAGCAGGGTTCCCTTGACCGCGCCGTGTGTCTTCAACGCCGTGATCGCGTAGGAGGAGCAGGTGGGGTAATACCGGCACCGTCTGGGGAGGCCGGGAGAGATGTACTTCTGGTAGGCACGAAGAGGCGCAACCAGCAATGCTACGACGGGGTTAGCCACGGCCAAGGACCTCTTCCTTAGCACGCGCCACGGCAACCAGACGAGTGAGCTGCTGCTCGACCTCTTGAAAGGACAGCTGTGAGGCGCCCGTAAGAACCCGGACAACCACTCGACTTCCCTGTGGAAGCCCCGGGAGAATCCGGTTCAAGACGTGGCGGACGCGACGCTTCGCCCTGTTGCGCTCTGTTGCAAGCTTCATCTGTTTCTTTGCGACCGAGACCCCAGCCTGCGCGGGAGTCTCACTCGCTTCCGCGGAGGCGCCCGCGAGGCTTACCGAAACCACAAAGGCCCGATTCCCGGCTCGGGAACCAGACCTGAGTGTGCGCCCGAATCCCTCGTGGCGCGAAATCCGGCTTTGTGAGGCCAACAAAGCTGGCCTACAAATCAGACCGAGAGCTTTGCGCGGCCCTTGCGGCGGCGACCATTCAGAATGGACCGCCCAGCACGCGTTCGCATCCGTAGCCGAAAGCCGTGGGTCTTATGCCTACGGCGATTGTTTGGCTGGTAAGTACGCTTCGTCATTGCTACTCCTAGGGTCGGCAGGCATGTTCTGCCCCGCAGCGCCGTCCCGCCACAGTTCGTGACCACAAAACGGCTCTACTTCGCCGAAACAGACTACGTGGAGTGGGACGGCGCGGTCAATCACGCACGCCGAACCTCTAAATGTCGGGCCAGTTCCTCCCAAATGTGGATTTCTCTCTGAATACCAAAGGCTCCTTCTCCACAGTCGAGGTTACAGGACCCCTGCACGCTCTCCACGAAACCTTGAAGATCTGCGAAAACTGTTGGAACTACACGCTTGTAACTCGTCTTGTGGCATTCCACAGGTTAATCCACAGCACGGGATAAGTCGGGGTTGCCTGTAGACTCAGTTGGGCATCGCGGGTGGTCCCGGTGTCTAATCTCACCCATTTAAGCTTGAAGGAGCAGGTCATGCAGGGTTCGACTCTGGCTGCAGCCTGGGAACGCGCAGTAGCCTTAGTCAACCCCGAAGAACTCGGCCCGGCCTACGAAGCTTTCATCAAAATGGTGAAACCACTGGGCGACATAGAAGGCACCATCCTGCTCGCCGTGCCAAACGAGTTCACCAAGACATACATTGAGACGCGACTGGCCCACCAGCTGACCGGCGCCCTGTCGGAAGAGATGAAACGCCCTGTGCGAATCGCCGTCAGCGTCGACCCCTCTTTGGAGTTCAGCACAGAGACCGAAGATAACGAGCAATCCCCGCCCCCTTCGCCCCCGTCCCCAGAATTTCAGCAGGGATATCACTACGCAGTGCCACCCACCCCAAGGCGGGATCCGAGCCCTCCGGGTGGAGGTCTGGCGCAAACACCAGATGACCGGTCGAAACCCCAGTTAAATCCAAAATACGTTTTTGATTCTTTCGTCATCGGCCCTTCTAACCGATTCGCGCATGCGGCAGCCTTGGCGGTATCCGAGGCCCCCGCACGTGCCTACAACCCACTGTTCATCTACGGCGACTCCGGGTTGGGAAAAACGCATCTCCTTCATGCAATCGGCCACTACACCGTGTCTCTTTACCCCCATCTGAGGGTCCGCTACGTCAACTCCGAAGAGTTCACGAACGAGTTCATCAACGCTATCCGCGACGGCCAGAGGAAAGAAGCTTTCAAGCGGCGATATAGGGGAACAGATGTCCTCCTCATCGACGACATCCAATTCATCCAGGGAAAACCGGAGACAATCGACGAGTTCTTCCACACCTTTAACGCGCTTCAAAACGCTGGCAAGCAGATAGTCCTCACTTCTGATGTCCCCCCGAAACAGCTCTCGGGTTTCGAAGACAGGCTGCTCTCCCGCTTCCAGTCAGGACTCGTGACCGACGTCCAACCTCCGGACCTAGAAACCCGCATCGCCATCCTCCAAATGAAGGCAGACGCCGACGGCATCGAAGTCGACTGGGACGTGCTCGAATACATCGCGTCACGCGTCTCATCAAACATCAGGGAGCTTCACGGCTCGCTCCTACGGGTCACGGCGTTCGCGAAACTGAACCGCCAAGAACTAAACCTGCCCCTGGCTCAACGAGTCCTGAAGGACCTGCTGTCTGATCCCGAGGAAACCGAAATCTCCGTTTCTCTGATCCTTGGGCAGACCTCGTCGTTCTTCAACATCACCATCGAACAAATGTGCTCTACGGACCGCTCGCGCCCAATCGTAGAAGCACGGCAAACCGCCATGTATCTGTGTCGCGAACTGACCGATCTCTCCCTCCCAAAGATCGGCGAAGCCTTCGGAGGACGCGACCACACGACGGTCATGTATGCGAACAAGAAGATCTCACAACAGATGGCTGAGCAACGGGAGACCTTCAACAACGTGAGCGAACTGACCAACCGCATCAAACGCAAGGCCCGCGAAACCTAAACGCTCCCTCCACATCTTCCATCGATGTAACTTCAAGGATCCACGCGCTTCCCGGTGGCAACTGTGGTTTTCCGCCAACGAGCCTGTGCCTAATGCCAAGAAAACCTGGAAAACTTGTTGTTTCCGGCTGAACTCAGCACCCCGCTCACCCGACCTTCACAGCCCTCCACATCAGGCCGCACCTTATTCAGGCGCGACTCCACAAACAACTCCGCTAGGTCAGAGGGGAATTGGGAGATCTCCACAACCTCCACAGCCCCTACCACTACTACTACCTATTAAGAAGAAAGATCTACTGCACCCCGCAGCAAGGACGGTGCAGCGCCTTGGGAGGGCACTTAGCCGGTTAGGAAGATCTCTTTCGGCTAAAGTGAGTCCAGTAGACCTTCCTGGAGGATTGGTGAAACTCAAGCTTTCTCGCGACGTTTTTTCCGAGGCCGTTCAGTGGACTGCGAGCGCAGTTCAGCAAAGACCAGCGATCCCGATTCTCGCGGCTATCCGCCTCAGTGCGCATGATGGAGAGCTGGAGCTTTCCACCTTCGACTATGAAGTTTCTGCGCGTTCGGTGGTTGAGGCGGACGTGATCGAGCCGGGTGAGGCCCTGGTGGATGGCAAGATGCTCAGCGAGATCGCGAAGGCTCTGCCCGCGGCCGATGTTACTTTGGAGACCAAGGATTCCAGGGTTCAGGTTCGTTGCGGTAGGGCCCATTTTGCGCTTGGCAAGATGGCCATGGAAGACTACCCGCCCTTACCAGCTGCCCCTGAAGAGCAGGGACGCATCGATGCTCAGGAGCTTGCGAGCGCAATAAGCCAAGTCGGCATAGCAACTTCCAGAGACGACACGCTCCCGCTCCTCACTGGTGTCCGGGTTGAAATCAGAGGCGCCAACATCACTCTTCTAGCGACGGACCGGTACCGGCTCGCTCAAAGGGAACTGATGTGGAATCCTCTTGACGCCCAGTTCAGTGTTGATGCTCTGGTCAAAGCCAAGGTCCTCACGGATGTTGCTCGAAATCTCACTTCGGGCGGGGATGTGGAAGTCCAGCTGAATCCTTCCTCCGCGGGGGAGCGTTCTGCGATTATCGGCTTTAGCGCCGGGTCTAAGCAGACCACTTCTTCGTTGATGGACGGCGATTACCCACCTGTTCGGAAGCTGTTCCCGGAAGTCACTCCGCTCGAGTACGTCTGTTCCAGGGCAGATCTCTTGGACGCAGTAAAGCGTGTGTCTCTTGTTGCTGAACGGAAGACGCCAGTCCACCTCACTTTCGGGGATGGATCTTTGCACCTTGAAGCTGGGCAAGCCGACAGCGCTCAGGCTGAGGAGTCTATAGGTCTGGTGAGTGAATCGGAGCCGCTTCGAACGGCTTTCAACCCGGGGTATTTGCAGGACGGCCTTTCGGCTCTTACGACGGACTTCGTTCGCTTTGGTTTTGTGAGTCCCACAAAAGCTGCCGTTATGCGGGGCCAGAGTGAAGAAGATGGAGAAGCGGACGACACCTTCAAGTACCTCTTGATGCCCATCCGCTTCGGCATGTGACTTGAGGGTTTCGCACCTAGCGCTTAGCGACTACCGCTCCTACAGCGACGTCGTTCTGGAGTTCCCTGCCGGTGTTGTTGCCTTCCTGGGCCGCAACGGGCGCGGAAAAACAAACCTGATTGAGTCGCTCGCCTACGTTGGTTCGCTCAGTTCTCATCGCGGATCTTCTCCCACGAACCTGGTGAGGGTCTCCCCAGAGGGCGACCAGCCGGGAGGCGCCGTCATTCGTGCGCGCATCGAGTCGGAAAGAAGATCCGATCTCCTGGAGTTGGAGATTGCGCGGGGTCGGCCAAATAGGGCAAGGCTAAACCGCGCCAAAGTGGCTCCCAGGGAGATTGTCGGCCGCCTGCGCGCCGTGGTGTTCGCTCCAGAGGATCTCTCACTTCTTCGTGACCAGCCTGAGGTTCGGCGAGAATTCTTAGACCAGGTGGCGGTGAAAGTTAAGCCCCACCATCTGGGAACTCTCCAAGAGATGCAACGGGTGCTCCGCCAGCGCTCAGCCCACTTAAAGATGCTTCAGAAAAACGCTGGTGGTAGCGCGTCCGACCGCGCTGTCTTGGATATCTGGGACGAACAGCTTGCCGAACTGAGTTCAGAAGTGGTTGCGCACCGTCTTGCGGTCTCCAGAGCACTCACCCCTCTTGCCGAGCGGGCTTACACAGCGATCACAGACGCGGACAGGAAAGCAGGGCTCTCTTATCGTTCAACCGCGTTTGGGTCCGGCTCCGACTTCCCTGAGTTGTCTCTGTCTGTGGAGGAGGGCCGGTTCCAGGGCTCGGCTGACCCCTTTGTGGGGGAAGCGACGCAAGCCTACCTCCGGATGTTTCAAGAGAGGAGAGATTCTGAGATAGCTAGGGGGGTGAACCTTGTCGGGGCCCACCGGGATGACCTTGCGATCACCCTTGACGGCTTGCCGGTCAGAGGTTTTGCAAGCCACGGTGAGGTGTGGTCGACTGCTCTCGCCCTGCGTCTTGCTGAAGCAGAACTCCTAAAAACGGAAAATGAGCCCCCGGTGCTTATGCTTGATGACGTGTTCGCTGAGCTAGACGAATCACGCAGGCGCGGCCTCGTCAGCTCGATCGCTGACTACGACCAAGTGCTCATCACTGTCGCGGTTGGTGGTGATTTACCCGAAGAGCTGAGCCCCTCAGTCTTCGAGGTAACAAGGAACTCTTCCGGCCTGAGCGAGGTGCGGCCGGCAGGTGGGAGGTCAGGTGGCAAGCATGACTGACAAGACTTTGTCTCCTGCTAACGCGTCTTCCCTGGGGGAATCGCCGCTTGCGGACAGTGTTCTCGAAGAGACCTTCAACCGCTATCGTGCGCGTGGCCGGGGATGGGTCGGCCCCGAACAACGCCCCAGAGACCACAGAGCCTTCGGTCAAAACACCCAAGCACAAACGTCGCCCGGACTGGGAGAAAACAGGAGAGCGACACGCGTCCCCCTGCGTGGCTTCGACTGGGCGCTGATGGCTCGGTTGGAGTCTCAGGATGGGCTGGGGCGTCCTGACGCGGGGACTCAATATGGAGGAGTGGATAACGCGGGACCTTCAGAGCGAGACCCGCGCCTGCTTGGTTCCGTACTGAACTCAGAACTCAAAAGGCGGCATTGGGAACGCCCGCTGCAGGTCGGCGCGGTGGTCAGCAACTGGTCCGGCATCGTAGGGGAGTTGGTTGCAAACAACTGCCCTGTTGAGAGTTTTGAAAACGGGCGTCTCGTAGTTCGTGCTACGTCGTCCGCCTGGGCGCAGCAGCTCCGGCTCTTGCTGCCTGAAGTGATGGGACGCATCACTGAGGTTGTGGGGGCAGGCGTTGTTGAGACCGTTGTTGTCCAAGGCCCGCGTGCTCCGAGCTGGAAGCACGGCATTCGGAACTCCCCCGGCAGAGGACCTCGAGACACGTACGGCTGAAGCTAACGTTTTCTAGGTGACTCAATCCACAGCTTCTTCGCTTGGGGTTTCCTTGCTATCACGGGAACTTTGGACGATGCCGAAGGCGGGTTGCCAACCAAATTTGGTAGGATGAACGGGTTAGGAAAAGCAGCCGCGGGCCCGCGGTTTAGGCCCTTGGTTTCGCCTGTGACCTGCTGAGACGGGCCCTCAAGCGGCAGGCCCGATTGCCTCGGGCCTCGCTTTCAAAAGAGATGGTGCCCACCCGCTTGGCACAGACAGGGAGTCTTTGGTGGCTACATCAGGTGCGGACGCTAAGCCCCAGCCCGGCCGCGAAAGCAGCGAAGAAGCGCACTACGGCGAATCCGACATAACCGTCCTTGAAGGGCTCGAAGCTGTCCGTAAACGTCCGGGCATGTACGTGGGCTCTACGGGAGAGCGGGGCCTACACCACCTGGTTTACGAAGTCGTCGACAATGCTGTGGATGAGGCCTTGGCTGGCTACTGCGATCACATAGATGTGACTATCCTGCCGGACGGTGGCCTGCGCGTGAAAGACAACGGTCGCGGGATCCCCGTTGGGCTCCACCCGACCGAAGGGCGTCCGACGGTCGAAGTTGTCATGACCATCTTGCATGCCGGAGGCAAGTTTGGGGGCGGTGGCTACGCCGTCTCTGGGGGTCTCCACGGCGTCGGGATTTCGGTCGTAAACGCTCTGTCAAGGCGCGTTGACACCGAAGTCAGAAGGGATGGGCGCAGACACCAGATTTCGTTCGCAAACGGCGGCCAGGTGATTTCCGACCTTACGGATGTGGGCGAGACATCGGAAACCGGGACTATCCAGACCTTCTGGCCGGACCCGGAGATCTTTGAATCCGTTGACTTTGATTTTGAAACGTTGCGTCAGCGCTTCCAACAGATGGCGTTCCTGAACAAGGGACTGCGGATCACGCTGACTGACCAGAGGGAAGACGACGATTCAGCGGACGAAATAACAGGCGAACCCGCTGACAACGAGACCGAGAACGCGACCCGCGAAGTGTCATACAGATACGACCGCGGCCTAGTTGACTACGTCGAATACTTGGATGCGACCAAGCGCGTCGCACCCATTCACCCCGACATCATCAGCCTTGACGCTGAAAACGATGCCGGCACCATGAGCATGGAAGTCGCTATGCGCTGGACAAGCGCGTACAGCGAAACTATCTACACCTACGCGAATACCATCAACACTTCCGAAGGTGGGGCTCACGAAGAGGGGTTCCGTACTGCGCTCACCACGATCATCAACAAGTACGGCCGCGAGAAGGCTCTACTCAAAGACAGAGATGAGAATCTGTCGGGTGAAGACGTTCGTGAAGGCATCACAGCCGTCCTCTCTGTGAAACTTACGGAGCCACAGTTTGAGGGACAAACCAAAACAAAACTTGGAAATACAGAGGCCAGAACTTTTGTTCAACAGCAGATCTACGCGCTGCTTGGGGACTGGTTTGACGCTCACCCCGCAGAAGCGAAGGCAATCATCAGCAAGGCGCAGGCTGCGCAGCAGGCGCGGGTCGCTGCTCGCAAGGCCCGTGAAGCGACGCGACGCAAGAGTGCGCTCGACTCGGTGTCGCTGCCGTCGAAACTGCACGACTGTTCCTCGCGCGATCCTCGCGTTTCCGAGCTGTTTATTGTTGAGGGCGATTCTGCCGGCGGCTCAGCTGTCCTGGGACGAAACCCCGACACGCAGGCGATCCTGCCACTGCGTGGGAAGATTCTGAACGTGGAGAAGGCTCGTCTTGACCGGGCCCTTGGCTCTGACACCATTCAGGCGTTGATCGGTGCGCTGGGCACTGGCATCGGGGACGAAATCGACCTAGGGAAACTGCGGTACTGGAAGATAGTTCTCATGGCGGACGCGGACGTTGACGGTCAGCACATCGCGACGCTCCTGATGACGTTCTTTTTCCGCTACATGCGCCCCCTTGTTGAGCAGGGACACGTCTATCTTGCGAACCCCCCGCTCTACCGGCTGAAGTGGACCAACGCCAAACACCAGTACGCCTACAGCGATGGGGAACGCGACGAACTACTGGAGCAGGGGTCCGCAAAAGGCTGGCGCCTGCCTAAGGCCGGCGGGATCCAGCGTTACAAGGGGCTTGGAGAGATGGATTACTCCGAACTATGGAATACCACGATGGACCCAGACGCCCGTTTGCTGAAACAAGTTGAGGTTGGGGAGGCCGCAGCGGCGGATGAGGTCTTCACCATCTTGATGGGCGATGACGTTGTCTCTAGGCGCCAGTTCATCCAACGTAACGCGCGCGACGTTCGTTTTATCGACGCCTAATTCGTAAGAGGGAACAGCACTGTGACTGAGAAAAACGAACCGGCAAGCCCGGACACTGAAGGTGAGAACTGGAAGGCTGCGGGCTCACCCGAACCGCAGGACAGCTCCGATGACCTCCCAACATCCCCGAGTGAAGAGAGCGAATCGATAGACGAAACTAGAATCGAAGATTCTGAAATCTCGGAGGCTATCACTGCGGGGGCAGACCTGGTGGAAGCGGAGGAGGACTACCAGGACATCAGTGATGACGGTACCCAAAAGGCTCGCATTTGGCCGGTGAACCTGGAAAAGGAGATGCAGCGGTCATACCTGGACTACGCGATGAGCGTCATAGTTGGTCGTGCTCTACCTGATGTTCGTGACGGCCTAAAACCGGTTCACCGCCGCATCCTCTACACAATGTATGACGGCGGTTACCGTCCCAACGCAGGTTTCTACAAGAGCATGCGCGTTGTCGGGGACGTCATGTCTCATTTCCACCCACACGGTGACGCTTCCGTCTATGACGCGCTGGTCCGCATGGTGCAGCCGTGGTCCATGCGTTACCCGCTGGTGACTGGACAAGGCAACTTCGGCTCGCCTGGCAACCTGGGTGCTGCAGCTCCTCGATACACCGAATGCAAGATGGCTCCCTTGTCGATGGAGATGGTGAAGGACATTGACGAGGACACGGTCAACTTCCAGGACAACTACGACGGGCGCAACCAAGAGCCAATTGTCCTTCCGGCGCGCTATCCGAACCTATTAGTCAACGGCAGTGAAGGCATCGCGGTCGGTATGGCTACCCGGATCCCGCCCCACAACCTGCGGGAGGTGGCCGCAGGTGTCCAGTGGTACCTGGACCACCCGGAAGTCACCCGTGAGGAGCTTCTGGAAGCTCTGATGAGCTTCATCAAGGGCCCTGATTTTCCCTCCGGCGCGGTGATTCTTGGGCGTTCTGGAATTGAGGACGCCTACAGGACGGGCCGCGGTTCCATCGTGCAGCGTGGTCACGTGGATGTCGAAGAGATTCATGGTCGCACCTGTCTGGTCATCAAGTCATTGCCTTACCAGGTGAACCCCGACACGTTGTCCGCGAAGATCGCAGAGCTGGTCAAGCTAGGGGAACTCTCAGGGATTGCAGACATCCGGGACGAAACCTCAGGACACAACGGTCAACGCTTGATCATCGTGTTGAAGAAGGATGCGATCCCGAACGTTGTCCTGAACAACCTTTACAAGCGCACCCAGCTTCAAGACTCTTTCCCTGCAAACATGCTTGCCCTTGTGGACGGGGTCCCGCGCACTCTCAGCTTGGACGGGTTCATCCACTACTGGGTGAAGCATCAGCTGGAAGTCATTGTGCGTCGCACCCAGTTCCGCCTTGCGAAAGCCCGCGAACGCCTTCACGTCCTTGACGCTTACTTGCGTGCCCTGGACATGTTAGATGAGGTCATTGCGCTTATCCGGCGTTCTGCGACCGTCGACGTGGCACGCTCCGGTCTGATGGATTTGCTGGACATCGACGATGTTCAGGCAGACGCTATCCTGTCCATGCAGTTGCGCCGGCTAGCAGCTTTGGAACGCCAAAAGATCCTGGATGAGCATGCTGAACTAACTGCGCGCGTTGAGGACTTGAAAGCGATCATCGATAGTCCTGTCCGCCAGCGGCAGATCATCGGTGAAGAGATGGCAGAGATCGTTGAGCGGTTCGGTGATGAGCGCGTCTCACAAATAGTTCCTTACGGACCCGACATCTCTATTGAGTCCCTGGTGCCCGAAGAGGATGTGGTCGTTACGATCAGCCGCGAGGGGTTCGCGAAACGCACTCCTGTCGACAGTTACCGGGCCCAGAAGCGTGGCGGTAAAGGTGTGCGGGGCACCAGTCTTCGGACAGACGATGAGGTTGCCCAGTTCTTTGTTACCAGCACCCACGACTGGCTGCTTTTCTTCACGAACATGGGTCAGGTTTACCGGACCAAGGCATATGAGCTTCCCGAGGGGGGTAGGGATGCGAAGGGTCAGCATGTTGCGAACCAGCTGGCCTTCAGGCCGGATGAGACCATCGCAGAAGTGATGGCTATTACCTCTTACGACGACGATGACTACCTGGTGCTTGCGACTCGCGACGGGTTGGTGAAGAAGACGCCGCTGAGCGCTTACGATTCTCCGCGCCAAGCGGGCGTCATAGCAATCAATCTTCGCGAGGATGATGACGGCGAGCCTGACGAGTTAGTGGCTGCTGTTATTGCCTCTGCAGACGATGACCTGATGCTCGTGTCAAAGGACGGCATGTCCCTCCGCTTCCACGCCTCGGACCAAGCTCTGCGTCCCATGGGGCGCTCCACGTCAGGGGTTCGGGGAATGAAGTTCCGCCCCGGGGACGAACTGTTAGCCATGGAGGTGGTCCGACCCGACGCAGACCTGTTGGTAGTCACTGAAGGCGGTTACGCGAAGCGCACGCCGCTGCGGGAGTACCGCGTTCAGGGACGCGGTGGTTTTGGGGTCAAGGTAGCCGACGTTTCTAGCGACCGCGGTGCCCTGGTGGGTGCGCTCGTCACTGACCCTGAAGAGGAGGTCATGGCGATCATGGACAGCGGGAATGTCATCAGGGTTTCTGTCGCTGACGTTCGACCAACCGGGCGCACGACCAAGGGCGTGATCTTGGCTCGCACTGGGGATGATGACGGGGTGAGTGCGATAACGCGCAGTAGTGATACTCAGGTAGGCTCTGACGGCAAGGACGATTCCGACAAGGAGACTGCGGATGCCTGACAGCTCAGTTAACCCGGGGCCCCCTCCGCCTTACGAAGCTGAGACGGTGGTGGACGTGCAAGCTCTGCCTGACGGCTCGGAGTACTACGCGGAAGAGCAAGTTGTAGAGCCTGAGTACCTTGACGAGCCACGTCGCGCCGACCTTACGATTGCTCGGATTGACGCGTGGAGCGTTCTCAAGGCCTCTTTCCTGGTCTCTATAGCGCTTGGGATTGCGATCGTTGTCGCGACGATTGTCCTCTGGTTCTTTTTGGACAACATGGGGGTTTTCGGTGCGGTCGAGGGCTTCTTGGAAGACCTGAACGCTGAGCGGTTCCTGCAGTTGATGGAATACCTGCGTCTCCCCCGCGTTGTTTCTTACGCCACTATCCTTGGTGTGGCCAACGTCGTCGTTTTGACGGCAATCTCCGCGCTGGTCGCGCTCCTTTACAACCTGATCGCGGCACTGGTCGGCGGGATCCGCGTCTCACTTATGGACGAGTGAAAACTCACCCCAAGATAGAAGGATTTTCGGCCGGTGGAGTTTGCCGCCAGCGGCCAAGGTCGGGTAGTGTTTTGGAGGTTGCGGGCCTATAGCTCAGTTGGTTAGAGCGCAGTCCTGATAAGACTGAGGTCGATGGTTCGAGTCCATCTAGGCCCACCACTCCCGCGAAGAAACCCCATGGGCCCTGATGCTGCTTGGAGAACAATGCGTAAGCTACTTCTTTGGTCCGTTGTTGCTGTCATCGCCCTTTTTGTGGGGCGCGCTGTCTATGACCTGGTAGACACCCCGCGGGCGTGGCATCGCCCAGAGTGACTTAGTAGAGTAGTTTCCGCGGGGCCATGGCGCAATTGGTAGCGCACCTGCTTTGCAAGCAGGGGGTTAGGGGTTCGAGTCCCCTTGGCTCCACCATCCCCTTGCCGTTTTGGCCGCGTGTCGCAGCCCCTCTTAGCCTGGAATAACACCTTTCTTGCGCTGCAACACGCGGCCAAAACGACAGACGGGGTCAGGTGACCATGGTGTTGAGAGCGCGCACAGCGTCACGGCCGGCACGGTTCGCCCCCACCGTTGATTGAGAGGGGCCATAGCCAATCAGGTGCACGCGCGGCTCTGCTGCCACCTGGGTTCCGTCCGTGGGGATTCCCCCAAGCGGCCCGTTAAGTTCCAGGGGCTCCAGGTGCCTCAGTTCGGGTTTGAAGCCGGTCGCCCAAAGAATCGCGTCGACCTGTTGCAGGGTCCCGTCTGCTTCGATCACCCCGCCTGGTTCGATCGCGGTGAACATCGGCCTACGCACCAGCACCCCGCGTTCTCTTGCTGCGACCGCGTAGGGAGCCCAAATCAGGTCTGTGTACGACACGACGCTCCCGGTTGGGATGCCCGCCGCAGCGTCTGCCGCAACCCGCGCCACACTTTGGCGTCCCCCTTCCTCAGCAGTGAACCCGTCACGAAACACAGGTTCCCTCCTTGCGTACCAGAAGGTTTCGGCAACCCTGGAGATCTCTTCAAGCAGCTGCACCGCTGAGATCCCGCCCCCAACGATCGCAACGCGCTGACCCGTGAACTCCTCCAGGGAAGAGTAGTCAGCGACATGCAACTGGCGGCCCTGGAATTTCTCTGCCCCCGGATAGACCGGCAAGACTGGGTTCGTCCACGTGCCGCTTGCGTTGATGATCGCCCGTGTTTTCCACGCACCCTGGTTTGTCTGGACGATCAGCTTCCCTTCGGGGTCCTGATCTTCTCTTTCTACCGATTTCACGGTGACCGGACGCAAGATGGGCAGGTGAAACTGCGCTTCGAACGCAGCAAAGTACTGGGGGATCACCACCCTGCTGGGAGCAGTTGGGTCCGGAAGCGGACGAGGAAAACGCGGTAGATCAAAGATCCCGTTCACCGTCGCCACAGTGAGGGAGTCCCACCTGTGCTGCCAGGCTCCACCCGGCGCAGGATTCGCGTCAAGTATCACGAAGGACTTGTCAGCTTCAGGACGATCCAGCGCGCTGACGAAACCCCTTCGAAGCAAGTGGTACCCGGCTGAAAGGCCGGCCTGGCCCGCCCCGACCACGACAACCGTCACGGGGCGGACCAAGGGTCCAGTCACGCAACCAGGTCTTTCTGACCCAACCAGTTCTTCGCAGCCAGGTACAGGCCTTCCACGCCGTACTTTATGGTCGGCTGCATCACGGGGTAAAAGAGCGGGGAGTGGTTGGAGGGGAGGGTTGCAACGATGTCCTGGAAGTCCCTCTCAGTCTTCGCGTCCTTGAAGAGTGCGGGGTTTGCGCCCCCAAGCAGCCAGTAGCAGATTGGGGCTCCTGCAGCGAGTGCGAAGAGGCCAACGTCTTCACTACCGGTTACGCTGCCCGGGTCGATGACCATCGCAGGGATGGTCTTAAACAACGCCGTCACTTCATCGCATGCCACCGGGTCGTTGGAAACGGCGGGGAAAGAATATGAGGTCTGAACCAGCGGCTCCCTGTCGGCGCCGGCCGCGAAAGCTGCTGCCTTCGCCAAGTGTTCAATCTTCCCCAGAACCGTTTCCCGAACTTCGGGGTCGAAGGTGCGAACGCTGATCTTGAGCTCAGCATGGTCGGGGATGATGTTGGCAGCGCTGCCCGCGTTGACCGATCCGACGGTGACAACCGCCATGTCGGTGGCTGCGATGTCGCGTGAGACGATCTGCTGGAGTTCCGTGATGTAGTTTGCTGCCATCACCACCGGGTCGATGGTGGTTTCGGGACGGGAGCCGTGCCCGCCCTTGCCATACAGCTCAACGAATAGGGCGTCGGATGCTGCAAATGCTGGGCCTGGGTGAACCCCGAACACACCCGCAGGCAGCGGTGCGACGTGCTGGCCTAATACGATGTCGGGCTTGCCGAAGCGTTCGAAAATGCCGTCATCGATCATCGCTTGCGCGCCTTGACCAAGCTCTTCAGCTGGCTGGAACACCACCATCAAACGCCCGGTCCAGTCGGGGTCGGCAGCAAGCTTGGCGGCTGCTCCCATTAGGCAGGTGGTGTGCATGTCGTGGCCGCAAGCGTGCATGATCGGTGTCGGAGTGCCGTCTGCCTTGGTGCCGACTTTGGTGCTGGCGTAGGGAAGTCCGGTCTCTTCTTCCACAGGGAGTGCATCCATGTCTGCACGGACCATGACTGTCGGACCTTCGCCTCGTTCAAGGATTCCAACAGCGCCGGTCTTACCAACGCCCCTGGTCACCTCGTAACCCAAGGACTCCAGGTGCTTCGCAGCAATTTCGGCTGTCCTGAACTCTTGGAATGAGAGTTCAGGGTTTTCATGGAGGTCCTTATAAATGGCCTCGAGATCTAATTCTTCTGTGTTTTCGCTCATCACTTTTCCTGGAAAGTTGGTTGTTTTGCCTACGACACCACTCTATGTGAGCTGGCACACGACGGCACGAGGAAGAGGTTCGACAACGTACCAATCCCAGTAGGTCTTTGATTTTGCTCTCCCTTCGGCGCGTACCTGGCGGGTTCATCTGGGGAGCCCAAGGGTTTGCTTCCAGAGGGCCGTCCGCAAAACAGCAGGCCCGTTCGGTCTGGGAGAGGAGTAGGCTCCAAGATCAAGCCCAGCTTGATCAGGGCAAAGTAGCAGCTAAACGAAACAAGGAACCGGAGCAACGTTGAACAACCCCGCCGAACTTACCCCCGAACTAGTCGCCGAGATCCGCGCTGACATCGATGCGGACCCGCAGGTGCGTCTGTCAACGAACGCGGTCACCGCAGGTGGCATAGGTGCGGCAAGTTTGGACCGACAAAAAGCTGTTACTCCCGCTTCCATGTCAACAAAACTTGACAAGTGGAAGGTGGCGAACCAGAAGAAGTCAGGACGTTGCTGGCTGTTCGCCGCGCTCAACATCATGAGGGCTGGCGTCATGGAGAAGCTCGGGACAGATGACTTTGAGCTTTCCCAGAACTATGCGCTCTTCTGGGACAAGCTTGAACGCGCCAACTACTTCTTGGAAGACCAGCTGCAACTAGCAGGCGATGGGGAAGAGCTTGACTCGCGCCTCTCCCAATTCCTGTTGGCCGACGTCCTGGGGGACGGGGGCCAGTGGGACATGTTGGTCGGCGTGTTCCAAAAGCACGGGGTCGTCCCACAAGAGGTCATGCCAGAAACTGTTGCCAGCTCCAACACCGAACCCATGAATGCGCAGCTGCGGCTGCTGCTTCGCCGCACTGCCCTGGAGATGCGGGAGTTGGAAACGCAGGAGGAGCGTCGGGCCCTTAAGAACCGCGTCCTGAAGGACATCTATCGGATCCTGGTCATCAACCTGGGGATTCCTCCAACCAGTTTCGACTGGCAGTGGCGCGATAAAGATGGGATGTTCCATAGGGATGGGGAGATGACGCCCACCGAGTTCATGGACAAGTACGTTGACCTGGACTTGGAAGACTACGTCTGCCTGGTTGACGACCCTCGTACTGCTCATCCGAAGAACGCCCCACTCACCGTGTCGCACCTGGGAAACGTCGTTGGTGGACCTGAGGTGAAGTATCTGAACGTCGACGTCGAAACGATGAAGGCGCTTGCTGCGAAGTCGCTCAATGAGGGCCACCCGGTCTGGTTCGGTTGCGATGTCGGCCAGCACTCCGACCGCAAAGCCGGGCTGCTGGTCAAGGACATCTACGATTACCCGGGCGTGCTTGGTGTCGACCTGTCCACCACCAAGGAGCAACGCGTCCTGACCGGGGAGTCGATGATGACCCACGCCATGGTGCTGACGGGCGTGGACGAAGTGGACGGGGAGCCGCGCCGCTGGAGGGTTGAGAACTCTTGGGGAGACGAAATCGGCGACAAGGGCTACTTCACAATGGACGACGACTGGTTCACCGACTTCGTGTTCGAGGTCGTGGTGAAGAAATCCGACCTGTCCCAGGAGCAGCAGGCCGCTTTGAGCGAGCGACCGCTGGTTCTTCCTGCTTGGGATCCCATGGGCGCGCTTGCCCGACCGGTGCAGGCCGGAGCCTAGTCCTCCCGCAAGTCCTGGAGCTGGGTGAAGACATCCGCTGCGCGGAGCCCATCGTGCTGACACTGGTTTGTGACCAGTGTCTTCATGTTGGGGAGCAGTGCCGCGGTCTCCTCTGAAAGCTGCCTGGGGACGAACATGTCGTCCACGTATATCGCTGCCGCCATGGGCGCTTCGGTCGAGGAAAGAACCGAGCGGTCGTAGATGGGCTCCCAGTCCTCGGAGTCAGCTAGCAGATCGACAGCTCCAAGGAGTGGGCGAAGGGATGGGTCCTCCTGGAACAGGCTTCGGAACATATGTTCACCGGTCAGGTACCAGGGTTCGCGCTTGTCTAGAGGATCCGCGTCCAAGCGGAACCCAGGGAACTCTGCACTGACGCGCTCCGCAGCCCAGCGGGTGCCGCCAGGGGAAGTGGGAGCGTAGATGGCTTCTTGCAAAGCAGCGTAAAGCGGCCTGTCCTGGTGCGAAACACGCTGCCCCACTTCAGCTAGGAACTGTGGGTGAAGCCTGCGCTCACCCTGGACTGTCACGAACGGTCCTTCGAAGACGTAGTGCAACTGGTCGTAGGAAAGCTGCCCGCCCAGGGACATTCCCAGCATCCTCATTCGGTTCGAGGTGAGGCGCTCCCCAGTTGGAAGCAGCTCTTCAGTATCCGCGAGGTGTGCTGCAACCTCCCTGATGGTCTGTTCGTCGCCTGGGTACTGGGCGAAGTAAGTCTGGTTGTGCTTAGCCGCCTGCGGGTAAGTCAGCCTGTAGATGTCATCAACGGGGACCAGCCCCGGCAGACCGCCGGTGAAGTAGCAACCACTAACGGACTCCGGATGAGCGCTGAGGTAAGCGAGAGTTAGGAACCCGCCGTAGGACTGGCCAAGCGTCTCCCACTGTTGGATACCCAGTTCCTGACGCAAGGTTTCCGCGTCCTCAACGATCTGTCCCTGCAGGAACAGCCTGAGATAGCTGGCGAGTTCCTGAGTTTCGCTTGGAGCGGTCAGGGTCGTGAAGGGGGCCGACTGCCCGGTTCCCCGTTGGTCCAGCAGCACCACCCGATGACTCTTGAGCGCCTGCCCAATCCAGCCGTCCTTGAAGTCTCCTGGCCTGGGCCCAGCCCCACCCGGACCTCCTTGCAGGAACAGAAGGTACGGAGCGTTTTCCTGTCCGGGTGCAATGAGCTCCCTTGCAAAGATCTCGATCTGGTCTCCGCTTGGGTGGGAATGATCCAAGGGAACATTCAGCCGATGCTCTTTTACGGTCACGCCGTGTTGCCGGTAGGTCTTGGTTTTCAGGGGAACTCCTTCGCTTGCGGGTCTGTTCGGTAGCGTAGCCGGACAGTGCGCAACCTCCCGCCCCCAATGCCTGGCTCCACGGCCCAAGCACCCCTAGACATGTCAAGATTCTGGAGGATATCCTCAGTTTTATGAGAACAGTGGGTTCACTGGTTGCGCCTGTGTTCCGTTCGGACGCCCAGGCACGGATCCTTGCTGCGTTGCTATTGCAGCCAGAGGAGCTGAGCGTGACCGATCTGGCTGCGGCAGCCGAAGTCACGTATCCAACTGCTCACAGGGAAGTTGCACGACTGCTTCAGGCAGGAATCCTGAAAGAGCGGCGCGTCGGTCGCACCCGGATGCTAAGCGCCAACTCTCATAGCCCATTGACGGAACCGCTACGCCAACTCGCTGCTGTCACTGCTGGGCCCGTTGCGTTCCTGAAAGAGGAGTTGGTTGAGATTCCTGGGGTGGAGTCCGCGTTCCTGTTCGGCTCATTTGCGGCGCGAGCTGAGGGACAAGAGGGAGCCGCTCCTGCGGACATCGACGTGATGGTTGTGGGCAAGCCCGCTGTGGAAGACGTGTACGCCGCGGCCGACCGCGTGCAGGAACGCGTGGGCAGGCCCGTGAACGTGACCATATTGAGTGGGGAAGAGATCAAAGGGGACTCGGGGTTCCTGCTTCAGGTTGAATCCCAGCCCACCATCCAACTTGTAGGGGAATCGCCGTGGTGAGGCACCCGGATGAGCCAAGTGGTTTTAGAGCAGCGAAGCCAGGGTTAGCCCCCGGGCAGAAAGAGGCCGTTCGGCACCTAGTGGAAGCAAGGCGTGTCGAACCTGTCGTTGCCGACCAGACGCGGGCTAAGGCCTTCCTAGCAGCAGCGGAAGAGAGGTTGGAACAGTGCCGGCTACTCACCAGCCCGGTGGTGAAATACGGGGTGGCGTATGACGCAGCCCGCGACGCTGGGGAAGCTCTGCTCGCCAGTCTGGGCTACCGCACCACGAACCGCCCAGGCCAGCACGAGGCGGTGGGAAGGTTCATGGTTGCCATCCTCGACAAGCCGCCGGGGCGGGAAGCAGCGAAACAGTTCGACCGGCTCCGCAGGGCCCGCAACCAATCCAACTACGAGGCCGTCCCGGTTGGCCGGGCAGAAGCAGACCTCGCTGTGAGAACCGCGAGGCAGCTAGTGGACGCGGCCAGTCAGATGATTCAGGGCTAGCTCACTGATTGGTTTAGAGGTCCTGGACATCGTTACTGCCCACAAGAGCAGAACGAACGTCGGTCTGAGTGAAATCGTTGCCCACGTACAGCAACGGCTGGTGGCGGTCGATGGCTAGCGCGTAGCTGAACGTGTCGCCCAGATTGAGTCCAGCGGGATGGCCTCCACCCTTCCCGTAGTCTTCGTAGGCGCGGGCAGCGATCTCAGCTTGGCGCTCGGTGAAGTCTGCGATTGAGATGTTCGCGTCCCGGAGCAGCTGCCCGACCAGCCGGCGGCCTTTGGTGTCGAGACGTCGTAGCATCACGGCCTGTAGCTCCACGAAGGTTGGAGCTGACATGAGTTTCGGCCCATCTTGGGCGAGCGCTTCCTCTACCTGCCTGTAGCCGGGCTCGCCAAGAGCGATCGCCATGATCGCGGACGTGTCGACTATCAAACGAAGAGGCCTTCCTTGTCGTAAAGTGCATCTTTCGCTGCGGGCGGCTCTTTGGTGTGGCGGCGAATCTGGTCGCCCGTCCTTCTGATAGCCGCGAGACGCTTGTTGCCTTCCTGCTGTTCCTGGCGCAAGAGTTCTTCAACGGCGAACGTGACTGCTTCCGTCTGGGAAACCTGCAGAACGCTCGCAAGTTCGCGCACCAACGCGTGGGTGCGGGGGTTCTTGATGTTCAAGCTCATGGTAGAAGTCTACCAAGGTTACCTTGATGTCTACCAAGGCGCTGGGGAACGGGAGGCCGCTAGCCCTGAACTCTAAATCCCCAAGACCGCGCGGGCTATCAGGAAGT
>CAYFUU010000014.1:1833-36750 GCA_964346595.1 uncultured Actinomyces sp. | reverse complement strand
ACGAACGCCAGTATTGACGCGATGTCAGCGATCCCGCCAACGCGCCAGAGCCACTCAAGTTCGTGGGTGCTTGCGGCGATCCGCGTGACCAGCCCCACCTGCAGAATCCCCCAGATGACCCACATCGCAGGACTAGAGGGCACATCCTTCCCTGTCACCGCCGGAGCAATGATCGGCGCGTGCGCCATCAGCATTGAGAATGCGAAACCAATCGTGACCGCGTGGATCACCGCGTCGTAGGGGAACCCGAAATCCAACGGTCCATAGAGCACCCACAGGATCCCCGCAAGGATCCCCCATGCGTACGCAGCTAGCGTCGCGGTTGCCGTGAACTTAGCTTCCCCTTTAGCGTCCATTGCCTTCAACGGGGCATCGTGCAACATCACGTCTATGAGGAGCACCACCAACGCCATACCAAAGAAGGGGTAGATCAAGACCGGCTGGATGAAAGAGAGCCCAAGGACAATGAAAGCCAAGACGGACTCCACCAGCACCCGGTGGGCAGCCCCGTCGCCAAAAGACGCCCTGGCCAGTTTGACCCTCTCACCGACGATCGCGAGGACGAGGAACAGCAGCCACCAAGGAACCGCGATCCACTGGGGAACCCCGATCCCCCAAAGGATGATTCCCACCAGGCCCGCGAGCGCACCGAGGCCCTGAATGACGGTCGCGGTCGCCGGTGATTCTCTCCAGAGGAATGCGTCGATCGTTAGCAGCGCACCCATAGCGATCGCCCAAGCGATTGCTGGAGTGAGCCGCGAGCCGCTCCCGGGGAAATCTAGCGCCTGCAGCAGGATCAGGACCGTGCCAGCGACCGAGGCCGCCGGCGCCAAGTACGCCCACCCCGCAGAAGACTTCAAAGCCCCCGCCGACACAGCTCGCCTCAGTGCGACGACCGTGCCCAGGAACCCGAAGACTGTCAGCAACCCGTGAATCCCCGCGAACTGGATGTCTTGGAAGGGGCCGTGCAGACCAGCGAACACCGCGGCCCCGTCAAGGCCTGCCAGCAGAGCAACCAAAGCCCCAACAACTAGCAAAAGCCGTCCTACAGGGACGGTGGGACTGTTCGGGTCAGCCATGTTCTCCCCCTTGCGGCTCCGCTTGCTGATTGGCTGGAACCGCCAACGCAAGTGGCTTCCATGTTGCCAGCACTGTAGCGAGCTGCAAAGGGACGTCGCCGACCTTGGGACATTGAAAGCGCCTAGAACCCGCGCAAACTCAGGCTCAGGCGTAAAATGACGGCGTACCACGGGCGACCCGTCCAGACCCAAAACCGCAAAATCCTGCTGGTCCCCCACGCAGGCCACTAAAACAGCTAGGAGCCGAACCGATGAGCACCCGCAAAGAAACTGATCTTCTAGGAGAGCGTGAAATACCCAGCGACGCGTACTGGGGGGTGCACACGCTCCGCGCGCAAGAGAACTTCCCGATTAGCGGCAAGACCGTGGGAGACAACCCGGAGTTCGTGAAGGGGCTCGCTCAAGTCAAGAAGGCTGAAGCCCTCGCGAACCGCGATGCGAAAGTTCTCCCTCAAGACGTGGCGGACGCGATTGTTGCTGCGTGCGACAAGGTGATTGCTGGCGGTTACGAAGACCAGTTCCCCTCGGACATGTTTCAAGGCGGCGCCGGCACTTCCGTGAACATGAACGCGAACGAAGTTATCGCGAACCTTGCCCTTGAAGAAATGGGGCTTGAAAAGGGCCGCTACGACGTTGTGAACCCGAACGACCACGTCAACAAGAGCCAGTCGACGAACGACGCCTACCCTTCCGGTTTGCACCTGGGCGCGTACTACTTGACCCAGGAGCTGATTGCAGAACTCACGAAGCTCGCGGACGCGTTCGCTGCGAAGGGGATCGAGTTCGCGGACATCGTGAAGATGGGCCGCACCCAGCTGCAGGACGCGGTCCCCATGTCGGTTGGCGCTGAGTTCGCTGCCTTCGCACACGGGATCCGCACCGAAATCGGCTATCTCCAATCCCAGGCAAACCTGCTGCTGACAGTCAATCTGGGCGCAACCGCCATCGGCACCGGCGTTAACACTCCCCCTAACTTCCCGGAGACCGTTGCGAAGCGGCTGGCTGAGGTCACAGGCCTGCCCATCAAGAGCGCCGAGGATCTGATCGCGGCCACCTCTGACACCTCCGATTTTGTTTCCCTACACGGAGCTATGCGTCGCGCCGCCGCAAAGATCTCCAAGATCTGTAACGACCTGCGTCTGCTTTCGTCCGGGCCGCGCGCTGGCCTGAATGAGATCAACTTGCCTGAAATGCAGGCGGGATCCTCGATCATGCCCGCGAAGGTGAACCCTGTGATCCCTGAGGTGATGAACCAAGTCTGCTTCAAGGTCATGGGCAACGATGTCACCGTAACGATCGCTTCTGAGGCCGCGCAGCTGCAGCTGAACGTCATGGAGCCCGTGATCGCCCAGTGCCTGTTTGAGTCGGGAGACCTGCTTGAGGCGGGCGCCCGCGTGCTCCGTGAGAAGTGCGTTGACGGGATCACGGTGAACCAGGACGTGTGCCGCGCAAACGTTGAAAACTCAATCGGGATCGTCACCTACCTGAACGACATCATTGGCCACCACGCAGGCGACGAGGTCGGGAAGGAATGCGCGAAGACGGGCAAGACAGTGAGGGAAGTCGTCCTGGAGCGAAACTTGCTTTCCCCCGCCGAACTCGATGAGATTCTCTCGGTCAGCAACCTGCTGGCCCCCGCCTATGTCGGGGAGTACTTCGACTAGACCCCTCGACAAAAATGAGTGAGCGCTTGGGCCCCGGCTAACGCCGGGGCCTCAGTGTCTCCGGCTAGGCTTGGAGCTTTAGTCCGCCCAAAGAGCCCGAGGTAAGCGATGAGTAAGCAGTCCCTGAAAGAGCGACTTGAAAACGGCAGCCTGGACGCTCGCCTCGAAGAGATCTACGTGTCTGGTGGAGCAGTCGAGCGCGCGAAAGCGAACCTGACCGGGCTCCTAGACGTTTTCCAGGAGTCCCATCCGGACCTGCAACCGTCCCTGTACACCGCTTCGGGCCGCACCGAAATGGGTGGCAACCACACGGATCACCAGCTGGGGCGCGTGCTCGCAGGCTCCGTCGACATGGAGACTAACGCGGTCGCGGCACCAAACGGCAACAGGTTCATTTCCGTCGTTTCAACGCAGTACCCGGAAGATCGCGTGGACTTAGGGGACCTTGATCCGAAGGTCGAGGAAGAGGGCAAGTCGATCTCTCTGGTCCGCGGCATCGCCCGTGCACTGGTAGACCGCGGCTACGACCTTGAAGGCGCCACTATCCTGACCAAGTCGGGTGTACCGGGAGGGTCTGGCCTTTCAAGCTCCGCAGCATTCGAGACGCTGATCGGCAACGTACTCAATCACCTCTTCTGCGGCGATGAGCTGTCCGCAGAAGAGATCGCTCAAATAGGGCAGTACGCAGAAAACGTTTACTTTGGGAAGCCCAGCGGCCTCATGGACCAGATGGCCTGTTCCGTCGGGGGAATCATTGAGATCGATTTTGAGGACGAGGAAAACCCCGTCGTGGAGAACGTCAACTTTGACTTAGGCGACGCCGGCTACGCTCTGTGCATCATCGACTCGGGCGCTGACCACGCGGACCTCACTGACGACTACGCCCAGATCACGGAAGATATGGGGGCGGTCGCAGGGTTCTTCGGTAAGACTCGCCTGCGCGAAGTGGACCCTGACTTGTTCTGGGCGCGGCTTCTAAAGGTGCGGGAAGCTACCTCCGACCGCGCGGTAGCCAGAGCGATCCACTTCTTCGGGGACAACGACCGGGTTGAGGAACAAATCCAAGCCCTAAGAGAAAATGACTTCCCCCGCTTCCTAGAACTGGTGAAGGACTCAGGACGCTCCTCCGGCCTCTACCTGCAGAACTTGCACTCCACTTCCAGCGCGGATCAGTCCGTGCTGCTCACGATTGCTTTGGCGGAAAAACTCCTGGACGGCAGAGGGGCTGTGCGCGTCCATGGTGGCGGTTTTGCCGGCACTGTCCAGGCGTACGTCCCCCTGGAAGATGTTGACGCCTTTAAGGAAGGAATCGAGTCTGTGCTGGGTGAGGGCAGCTGCTACGTTGTCGAGATTCGGCCCGTGGGCGGAGCTTTCATCGCCGAATAAGCCTGCGCCTCAGCTAGGTGCTTTCCCCGATCACTAGTTCGGTGTCCAGGACCCGCGAGTCCGCGTCTTCCCCGTCGATCTGGTCGACTAAGAGGTTAACGGCGGCCTCACTGATGGTCCGAAGAGGTTGCCGCATGGTCGTCAGCTTCATCCGCACGCCCGTCGCTGGGTCCGCGTCGTCGAAGCTTGCAAGCGCAATGTCGTCCGGGATCCGCAGACCCGACTCGTTGATTGCGCGCAGTGCTCCCCTGGCAATGACGTCCGAGGCCGCAAAAACAGCTTGCGGCCGCTCTTCTCTTCCCAGGAGCTCCACCATCGCCCGGTGTCCCCCCTCAAGGTCGTACGGGGACTCCAGCAACAGGGTCGGGTCCAGCAGCTCCCCCATCTCAGCTTCGAAGCCTTCCCGCCGGAGTCGTCCGCCCGCGGAGTTCAGTGGCCCGGAGATGAGTGCGATAGAGGTGTATCCCCTGCCTTGCAGGTAGCGGGTCATGGTGCGGGCGGATTCGCGTTCCCGAATGCCCACGTACCTGACGCGCTCGTCAAAGCCAAGCGGTTGTCCAAGCGTCACAACGGGTAGCCCTGCGTCGAGGAGCTTCCCAAGCAACGCGTCATTTTCCTGCTGCGAGACCATGATCACCCCGTCGACGTGTTGCGCTTTCAAGTAGCTCTCTACGTGGCTACGTTCGGCGTCGTCTCCGGCTAGAAGGATGATCAGCGTCATGTTCCGCACCATCGCCTGGTGCGAAGCTCCCTGGACCAGCGTTGCGAGGGTTGGGTCGGTGAAAAGGTTGGAGTGGGGTCCGGAGATGACTAACGCAATCGAGTCCGTCCTCCCGGTCGCCAAAGAGCGGGCCTGTTGGTTCGCCGTGTACCCCGTCTCCTCTATCGCGGCCTCAATGGCGTCCGAGGCCGACTTCGAGACCCACTTCCCGCCGTTTAGAAACCTGGACACGGTCCCGTAAGAGACGCCCGCGACGCTTGCAACGTCGCGGATAGTGGGGCGCTTAGCCCCGCCATCGGGCCTGGTCTTTCCCTGTTCCCTCATGTCACCATCTTGCCCCACTTGTAGCTCGCGCTTCGCCCGCGCCCGAAACTTCGTGTCGCTTCCGTAGGGTGTGAGCATGAGTGAAACCCCCACAGAAAAAGTAGTAGCCGTCCCCACCCCGTCGATCACAGAACCGAACTGGTGGAGGAGCGCTGTCTTCTACCAGATCTACCCCCGCTCCTTTCAGGACACGACCGGTAACGGGATCGGCGACCTGACGGGCATCAAGGCAGAACTGGACTACGTGAAGAGCCTTGGCGTTGACGCCCTTTGGCTCAGCCCTTTCTACCCATCTCCCCAGGTCGACGCGGGCTATGACGTGTCCGACTACTGCGATGTGGACCCCTTATTCGGCTCCTTGGAGGACTTCGACCAGATGCTGGAGGCGGCTCACAAGCGGGGCTTGCGGGTCATCATTGACCTGGTCCCGAACCACTGCAGCGACCAGCACCCACTGTTCCAAGCCGCGCTTGCTGCAGGCCCTGGAAGCCCTGAGCGCGACATGTTCCACTTCGTCGATGGCAAAGGGCCGAACGGGGATGAGCGCCCCAGCAACTGGGTCTCCGCGTTCGGGGGCCCGTCCTGGACTCGGGTGGTTGAGGCCGACGGAACTCCTGGCCAGTGGTACTACCACTTGTTCGCGCCGGAGCAACCGGACTTCAACTGGCAGAACCCGAAAGTCATGGAGTTCTTCAAGGGGGTTCTGCGTTTCTGGCTGGACCGCGGCGCAGACGGCTTCCGAATCGATGTTTCGGACGCGCTCATCAAGGACACGGCGTGGGAGGATCACCCGGAGGGATTGCCCGCGATTCCTAAGGACGATGGCAGCCCGGTCCACGACATTTACAGGGAGCTTCGCGGCGTGTTTGAGGAGTATCCGGGCTCGATGGCCGTCATTGAAACGGGGGCAGAAGACGACGTCGTCGCCCTGTTCCTGCGCCCCGGGCAAATGCACCAGGCCTTCAACTTCCGCTTTCTGAAATCACCTTGGAATCCCGCCGTTCTCACCACTGCGATCAGTGAATCTCTCGCCGCCTACGACAATGTCGGAGCCCCCACGACCTGGGTGATCGACAACCACGATTCCACGCGTTCCGTGACCCGCTACGCCCGCGCATCGTCTCTAACCGGAGCCTATGTGCCAGAGGGGGCCGACCTTTCTCCTCTTTCTGAAGAGGAAACTGAAACAGGTTTGAACCGAGTGCGAGCTATGACCCTGCTCTACCTCTCCCTACCCGGAAGTGCCTACATCTACGCCGGCCAGGAGCTGGGCCTGCCGGAGGTCACGGACCTTCCAGACGAAGTGCTACAAGACCCCATCTTCTTTAAGACGGGGGGCCGTTCAAGGGGGCGCGACGGTTGCCGGGTGCCCCTGCCCTGGAGCGGTAAGGCAGCTCCGTTTGGTTTCGGACCCGAAAATGCCGAAGATGTGCCGTGGCTGCCGCAACCCGAGAGCTGGGCCGACCTCTCGGTTGAAGCGCAGGACGCCGATCCGGGTTCCACCCTGAACCTGTACCGGCAAATGCTTGAACTTCGCTCGGTAAATCCTGCGCTCGGCACTGGAAAGCTTGAGTGGCTTCAGGATGCGGAACAAGCCGGGGCCACGCAGACTATCCGCGCTCTGCTGACCGCGCCAGGCGGCGAGCAAGCTCGCGTGATCGTTAACTTCGGGGATGAGCCTGTAGAACTTCCGAACGAGAAGGTGTTGCTAACCTCCTCGTCACTCACGGACGGGAAACTGGCACCGAACAGCGCGGTGATCACGACCCCTCGCTAAAACAAGCCTCGTCCTATTGCCGTCAGCCACAAGAAAACTCTGTGAACGGTTACAGTTAGGTAACAGTAGCCGTGATTGCTGGCCTTTGGGTAGGAGGCTGGCGAGGATGGGGTTAGGTCCTACGTTCCCTGGAGGTCAGGTGTCCCAACTTTCCCCCTCGAGCTCACATTCAAAGCGATTCGACCAGTGGTTTTTCCCAGGTCAACTCGCATACGGCGGGGACTATTCGCCTGAGCAGTGGCCCAGAGAGATCTGGGAAGAGGACATGGCCTTGATGCGTGAGGCCGGCGTCAACCTGGTGAGTGTGGGGATTTTTTCTTGGGCCCTGCTACAGCCCGAAGAAGACCGGTTCGACTTCTCCTTCATGGACGACCTGCTTGACCTGCTCCATAAGAACGGGATCGGCGCTGACCTCGCTACTCCCACTGCTTCCCCACCGGCTTGGTTCTTCAAGAAGCACCCACACGCTAGGGCGGTAACGCGTGAAGGGGCGGTCCTAGGGTTCGGCTCCCGCGGGATCGTTTCCCCCAGCTCGCCGGAGTACAAGGCAGCCGCCGTGCGGATCGCGACCGAACTCGCAAAGCGGTACGGGAGCCACCCGGCGGTGAAGATGTGGCACGTGCACAACGAATACGGCGCCCCCGTCAGTGACGAATACTCCGACTACGCCGAAGCTGCCTTCCGTGAGTGGTTGAAGGACCGCTACGGCAGCTTGGATGCGCTGAACGACGCTTGGGGCACCCGCTTCTGGGGGCAGTACTACCACCAGTGGGATCAGGTTGGAGCTCCTCGACTGACGCCGGCTGAGATCAACCCGGGCCAAAGACTGGATTTCCAGCGCTTCAGTGACTGGGCTCTCCGCCAGTGCTTCATCGCAGAGCGCGACGCCATTCACGCCCACGCTCCCCAACCTGTGACGACTAACTTCATGGCGAACCAGACCTGGAGCACGGACCTGTGGGAGTGGGCGAAGGTCGTCGACATCGTCTCTGACGACCACTACCTGTGGGCCGCTGACGAAGAGGGGAACATCGGACTGTCGATTGCGGCTGACCTGACCCGCTCACTAGCGGGTGGGAAGCCTTGGATGGTGCTGGAGCACTCCACCTCGGCCGTCAACTGGCAAGACCGAAACATCGCAAAGCGTCCCAGGGAGATGGCACGTAACTCCATGTCGCACGTGGGGCGCGGGGCGGACGCGGTCATGTTCTTCCAGTGGAGAGCCTCCCGGGCGGGGACAGAGAAGTTCCACTCAGCGATGCTCCCCCACTCGGGCACCAAATCCCGCGTCTGGAAAGAAGTCGTGAAGCTGGGAAGTGACCTGCAGGCCATTGGGCAAGTGCAGGGCAGCGTCGTTGAAGCAGAAGTAGCAATACTCTGGGACTTCGAAAGCAACTGGGCGCAGTCCGGAAACGGACACCCCTCCAAAGACATCCAGTTCCCGGACCAGGTGCGCCAATATTACGAACCTCTCTGGCGCGATAACGTCACCGCTGACTTCGTTCACCCGGGAAGCGATCTTTCCAAGTACAAGCTGGTGGTTGTCCCCAGCCAGTACATGCTGAGCGCTTCCGAAGCAGAAAACCTAAACGGATACGTGAAGGCCGGTGGGACGCTACTTGTCTCCTACTACAGCGGAATCGTAGACAGAAACGACCGGGTGCACGGAAGCCCGACTGAAGATGGCGGCTTCATGTACGTCCTCGAACCGTCCCTAGGTGTCGTCGTCGAAGAGTTCCTCCCGATGCGCGAAGGCGAATCCGGGAGCGTGTTGCTAAACGGTGAAGAAGTCGGTTCTTCCCTTTGGCAAGAAGACTTGCGGGTAACAAGCGGTGAAGTGCTTGGAACCTACACTGCCGGTCCCGCGGCTCTCCTTGACGGGGACCGGGCCGCGGTCGTGAGGAACTCTTACGGCAAGGGAACAGGCTTTTACGTGAGTTCCCCACTGGATGAGCACGCCTTGCGCCAGCTCCTACGCGCCGTTTACAGCGCTGCTGGGGTAAGCGCACCCTACAGCTCAACGCCACTAGAGGTCATTGCCCGTCACTCCGAAATCGGCGGACCTGAGGCCGAACAGAGCGGAGTCGAGTACCTGTTTGTTATCAATCATGGTAACAATCCGGAATACTTCCCGGCTTCTGGCGTGGACTTGGTGCACAATAGGTTGAGGACCGGCAGCGACGTGGTCGCTCCGGGCGATGTGGCAGTCCTTCGACTGACGCGATGATTAGAGACTCTAACTAGCAGGAACCGATCCCCTGCGTGCCCGGAAGGGCAGTTGGATCCCGATGGAAGGAAAGAACGCTTATGCGAAAGCAGTTCAAAATTGGTGCGGTAGCTGCAGCTGCGGCACTGATGCTTGCTGGATGCTCCAGCGGCGATAAAGAAGAAGAAGTAGTCGTCGAAGAGCAGAGTGGCGACGCCGTTGAAGAAACCGTAGAAGGCGACGGCGCGACCATTACGGTCTGGACGGATGAGAACCGTAAGGCAGCCGTTGAAGAAGCCGCTGGCATCTTCGAATCTGAAACCGGCGCGAAGGTCGAAATCGTCCAGAAGAACTTCGATGACCTCCGCACCGACTTCATCGCTCAGGTTCCCAGCGGTAAGGGCCCGGATATCACCGTTGGTGCTCACGACTGGCTCGGTGGACTGGTGACTGAGGGCGTCGTCAACACGATCGACCTTGGCAGTGCGAAGGATAACTTCGAAAAGGTCACCATCGACGCGTTCACCTACGATGGCCAGCTCTACGGTCTCCCCTACAGCTCCGAAGCTGTGGCTCTGATTGAGAACCTAGACCTCACTGACGGCTCAGAAGCCGCCACTTACGACGAACTGATCGAAAAGGGCGAAGCTTCCGGCGCGGAGCGTCCGCTTCTGGTTGAGGTCGGCGACGGTGGCAACATGTACACCTCTTACGCCTTCCAGACTTCCTTCGACGCACCGGTCTTCATCCAGGACTCCTCTGGCTCTTACACCAGTGAAGTTGGCATGGGTGGCGAAAACGGCGACAAGTTCGCTGAGTGGATGTCTGCTCAGGCTGACGCCGGCATCTACTCCACCACCGTTGGTGGGGATGAGGCCAACGAACTGTTCAAGGCTGGCAAGTCCCCTTACATCGTTTCTGGCCCGTGGGTCATCGACGACTACAAGGCATCCGGCCTGGAGAACCTGAAGGTTTCGAAGATTCCTTCGGCCGGTGGCTCCACTGCTTCCCCGTTCGTGGGTGTGCAGGGCTTCTACCTCTCTTCTGAGTCTCAGAACGAACTGCTCGCGACGACCTTCATCGTGAACTACCTCGGTAGCGAAGAAATCCAGCGTGCATTCTACGAAGCTGATCCCCGCATCCCCGCCATGATCTCCCTGGCCGACGAATACAAGTCGGACCCGATCATCGGTGGCTTCATCGAGTCCGCATCCGTGGGTGTCCCCATGCCTTCTATCCCCCAGATGGGTGACGTTTGGGAGTACTGGAACACCACCCAGGTTGAAATCGTGAAGGGCGCCGAACCTGTCGAGACCTGGAACAGGATGGTTGAGCAGATCGAAGCCGCTATCAGCTAACCAATCCAAGTAAGCTAGTGGGGAAGCAACCGGAAGGGGGCTTCCCCACTGGTCTTTGGCAGTATTTTCGGGTTTGCCGGACAAGGGAGTTTTGGCAGTGGAAGTGAAAGAAGAAACGCGGAAGGGCTCCGTGGAACCCGCTTCGCACGAAATGGGTCTCCATTTTGCGCGAAGTTGGAAAACCAGCGGTGGCTTTTTCGTAAAGCTGATCCTGATGGGCGTCATCAATGCCCTGGGGATCTGGACCGCGATCGTTGCGTACGGTCTGAAATCTTATTGGATCATGGGTGCAACGATCCTGATCCTGCTGCTTGCCGACTGGATCTACTTCAGTAAGCGAACAGTACCTCTCAAATACCTCTATCCCGGCCTGGTGTTCTTGGCCGTGTTCCAGGTGTTTGTTTTTGTCTACACGGGCTACGTGTCCTTCACGAACTACGGCTTCAGGCACATGGGAAGCCAGGAGCAAGCCGTCAACGCGGCAATGATCCAAAACGAACGTGAAGTTGAGGGTGGTCAACGCTATCCCCTCACTGTCATCCGCGATGGAGGTGAAGTAGGATTCGCGATCGTGAAAGACGGTGAGGCCTTCATCGGCACTGATGACAAGCCTCTACATGAAGTTTCTGACGCAAAGATCGACGACGGCAAGGTCGTGTCGGTGGACGGCTGGGAAGCTGTTCCGCTGAACAAGCTCCTTACCGACACCGAGCTCCAGAGCGAAGTGACGAAGATGCGTGTCCCGGTTAGCGATGATCCACAAGATGGTTCGCTGCGAACACGTGACGGTAGCACTGCCATCGCCACCAGAAGCTCCATGATCTGGGACAAGGACGCACAGACCATCACGGACACGGACACCGGCCAAGTCTTTGAAGCGCAAAAGGAAGGCGTTTTCAGGGCTGCGGACGGGCAAGAGCTGAGCACCGGTTGGGTTGTCGGCGTGGGGATGAAGAACTTTACGAAGGTCTTCGACACCGCGTCACTGGCGAAACCGATGGCTTCGATCACTGTTTGGACGTTTGCGTTCGCGCTTCTGACAGTTCTAACAAGCTTCGGGTTGGGGCTTCTGTTCGCTCTTGTCTTCAATGATGAGCGCATCAAAGGAAGAAAGATCCTTAGGACCCTGTTCATTTTGCCCTACGCGTTCCCCGCGTTCATGTCTGCTCTGCTTTGGCGAGGCATGTTGAACGCAGAGTTCGGCATCATCAACGACTGGTTCTTCTTCGGGGCACAAATAGACTGGCTCGGAGACCCCTGGTTAGCGAAGTTCGCGATCCTGTTCGTGAACCTCTGGCTTGGTTTCCCCTACTGGTTCCTTGTCACGACTGGTGCGTTGCAGGCAATCCCGGAAGACGTGCTGGAAGCTGCCACAATCGACGGTGCGGGCGCAGCCAGAAGGTTCCGTTCCGTGATCCTGCCGCTCCTTCTTGTTTCAACAGCGCCGCTGGCGATCGCTTCGTTCTCATTCAACTTCAACAACTTCAACATCATCTACATGTTGACAGGGGGTGGGCCCGTGATGACCGGAGCACCCAACACCCTTGGACACACCGACTTGTTGATCTCTGCGATCTACAAGATTTCGGGTGTGTCCGGCGGTACAGCTGACTATGGCTTCGCGTCAGCCCTGTCGATCTTGGTGTTCATCATTGTTGGCGTGATCTCTGCGATTTCGTTCCGCCAGACTCGCAAGTTGGAGGAGTACGCATAATGTCTAAAGCATTCGATCCCGCGGATCCCAAGAGTAAAGACATTCCGATGGCTGCTGCTGATAGCAAGGACATCAGCGACGACGGCGCTTACGCAGCTGCCGACGCTGGGATGGCGCTCGGTGCGCAGGCTGCGGGTGCTGAGGCGGGGGCTGCTGTAGCAGTTGCTGAAAAGGTGGATGCCTCCCTTGGTGTTCCTTCTAGGAGCAACATCAGCGACACGCCTGTCGACAACATTCACACCAGTTCTCACCGCAAGCGCTGGCTCATTGAAGTGGGCTGGAAGTACCCGTTCGCGTTACTTGTCATTTTCTACGCAACGTTCCCGCTGATCTACGTGCTATCGGCGTCGTTCAACCCGACTGGCTCCCTGTCTGGTTCCTCGACTCTGTTCGGGACCATGTCGACGCGGAACTACGATGCCCTGAACCAGACGAAGTTCTGGACCTGGGTGTTGAACACGCTAGAAATCGGTGCTGCAGCTGCTATCGGCTCGGTGATCATGGGGGCGGCTGCCGCTTACGCGTTCTCCCGGTTCCGGTTCAAGGGACGTCGTGGCAGCCTCACGACTCTGTTGATTCTGCAGATGTTCCCTCAGACCATTGCCTTCGTTGCTGTGCTGCTGCTGCTCACGGCAATCGGAAACGTTGTTCCGGTCCTCGGCATTGACTCGAAGATCGGTCTGATCGCTGTCTATCTAGGTGGCGCCCTTGGTGCCAACACCTTCCTGATGTACGGCTTCTTCAACACGATTCCGATGTCGCTTGACGAGTCGGCGCGCATCGATGGTGCAAGCCACGCGCAGATTTTCTGGAAGCTGATCATGCCTCTGGTGACCCCGATCCTGGCGGTTGTTGCCCTGCTTTCCTTTATTGGATCGTTCGGCGACTTCATCCTGGCGAAGGTGATCTTGGTGAGCGAAAGCAACTGGACGCTTGCTGTTGGCATGTACCAGTGGGTTTCGGACAAGCTGACAGCAAACTGGGGGCTTTTCTCAGCCGGTGCTGTGATCGCGTCGCTCCCGGTGCTGATCTTGTTCCTGGCACTGCAGAAGTACATTGTGGGCGGCCTGACGGCTGGTGCTGTGAAGGGGTAACCCTGAAGAGCATTTCCAATGCTGCGGAAAGGGCGTTCCCGGAAGGGAGCGCCCTTTCTGTTTCTCAGATACCGCCCAGCGGCCGGCGGTTCAGGCTAAGAACGTGGTTGGGGTGCTACGCACGTGGCTGGGAAGCCTTCCCCGAGTCCGTTCTTGACACCCAGGACCCGTCCTTAGCTTCACCGGAAGCCGCGCCGCATGAAGCCCAAGCAAGAAGCGGTTCTAGACCTCTAGCCAGACGCTCCCGTAGCCGTCAAGCTCGATAGACAACGAGTTGTGAGGAACACCGGCGGGTCTGGGATCCGCACCCGAAACACCGGTCGGGAGGGACAGGGTGCAGGTCTGGGGCTCCCAGCTGTTGTTAAAGACGAACACTCTGCGGGGCCCCGGGTACCAGGCGACCTCAATCTGAGGGTTGTCCGTCACCGGAAGCGAGCCCCATTCCCCTTCTTTCCCAGCACTCCACATGATCGCCCGGTGCAGCAGCCGCGCGTTCTCAGCAGAGTAAGGTAGTCCCGCAATGTAAACCGCGCGACCTTTGCCGAACGGGTTCACCCCAAGACTTACCGAACCCTCAGACCACGCCAGAACCTCAAAGTCCGGGCCTGTAGCAATCACTTCACCGCCTGGCAGAGCCTGCCCCACATCCAAGTGCCCGAAAGTGCCTTCACGGTCGCCAAGGGTTCGTACCGGGACGGCCTCACCGTCCGGAAGCAGGAACGCGTCAGGGTTAGCATAAAGGCCCTGGAGCAAGAAGTGATCCTTGGGTCCTTCTGTCCAGTAGCGGGTGGTGGAGAGACTCCAGTGCAGCTCCATGTCAGCACCTATGACGTCTTCGAGCGCAAAGATGGGGCCCACGTGGGTGGTTCGGCCGGTCGGGGCACCAACCCCCACGAAGCCTCCCCCATCCCACACGAACTTTCGGACCAGCGTCTGAAGCTCAGGGTTGTTCCAGGCGTCTCCACCGGAGAACGCTGTGTCTAGCGCCCCCGCGTTGATCAACACGTCGACATCTGCCAACGCTTCGCCCTCGGACTGCAGCACATCGTCAAAGGACAGGAAACGAACGTCAAACGGGAGCCCCGCCAGGGCCTCAATCACGCCCATGTAACCGTGGATCTGCTTGTACCAAAGCGCGTGCGCAACCATGTTGGTTTGCCACGTGCGAAGCGAACCCCACGCGTTCAGGATCGCAACCACCGGGCGCTCCGTCTGCGGGAGTTCGCCTTCTGATAGGTCGTGGATGCTCCGGAACTCCTCAACGATCTCTTCGATGCGATCGATGAACTCCGGGAACTGGAGCGCCAACGACAAGTAGCCGCCGTAGCCAATGCGATCCAGAGGCTTTCGGACGATGGCACGCCTAGCCTGCGCCCAAGAAGCACTAGCCTCCCGCGTCGGGTCCCCACCAGGCCTGAAAACATCGGGGAAAAAGTACGGGAGGAACCTTCCCTCCGTGTACTTCACCCCGGGGATGTCAGAAATCATCCGGCAAGTAGCGCCGGAACCAACCGACCCTACGACACCGTCAAGTTTGATGGAGGGGAAGTAGGGGCCATAGGGCTCCGTTCCCATCCAGTTGTCCCCCAGGAACATGATTGCCTCACGTCCCTTGTCGTGCACCTGTTGCACCAGGACACCGGCCCACTTCGCGACGCGGCGCGCGGTGAAATCGATCCACTCCAGGAATTTCGGAGTCGGGGTGCGGAAAGGCGAGTTGTAATGCCCCGAGTCCACGAAGTCTTCAGGGGTGAGCCAGTAGCCGTATTCCTTGTAAAAGTCCTCAAGGGCCGGGATAGAGACGGCCGCAGAGTAACCGAACCAATCAACGAACTTCTCCTGAGCACTCTCATTGAACGCCAGCGTGAAGTGGTAGAAGAACGTGGTGAAGCGGACAACGTCAACTTCAGGGTGCTGTTCCAACCACAGGTCCAACATTTTCCGGGTGTGCTCCCGGGTCTGTTCGTAAGCGCTGTCGTACGGGCGGTCCTTCACCCGATCTTCCGCTCCCCAGTTGTTTGTCAGGTAGTTGTAGATCTGGGTGCTGTCCCAGATCTGCTTGGCTAAGAAGTCAGCGGTGTAAACGTGGAACGGCTCCGGGTTCAAAACGGTTACGATCGCGGAGCCCGCGTCCTCGGGCAGCTTCCCAATACGTCCCGCTACGTCCTGGTCCGAGATCGGGATGGGCGGCGCCGCCTCGAGCGTCCATTCATCGACCGACAGGGTCCTCCCAGTCGTGCGGTCAATCACCTGCCAGTAGAGTCCCCGGTCCGCCTTCAAGTCGGGGGCGAACTGAGCAGTCAGGTACCCTTCCATGACGTTGAACGCCAAAGGCTGCTCAGAGCTTGCCGTCTGGGGCCGGCTCATCAGGTACTGGCGGACGCGGTGCTCCGGCATGAGCTTCGCCCACTCCTCATCCCCACGCGCCGGGAAGTAAGTGGAGTAGACCTTCGCGAGCCCCTCACTCACCCAGTCCGGCAGAGAGGTCCCATCGGAGTTGCGGACGGCGTCAACTTTCAGGCGCGCCATCAACTCCTTCACTTCCGCGTCGATCCCCTGTTCGATTGGCAGGGTAAGACGCCCGCCGGTTGAGTCCTGGTTAGAAATGGTCACGTCAATCCGTTCCTAAAACGAAAACAACTCATAAAGCGAAGACAACACCCAAACCCTACCGCGGGCGAGCCCCACTGATTGCCAGTCAGGCTAGACGCGGTGAGCTGGACGCCCTGCGCCCGTGATCAGCGCGGAAGCAAGACCTTCACGCTCCGGGAAAGCCTCCAAATAGGCCGCCAACCAGTCCGCAGCGAACTGTTCGGCCTTTGCCTGCTCCACCATCGCCCACACCGAACCACCGAATCCCGCTCCGAAAGCGGAAGCCGCAGCAGCCCCCAGCTCGCGAGCCAAGGATTGCAACGCGTTTGTTTCAGGGACCTGGTTGTGAAGGTTCGCCGCCGCGTTCGCGTGGGACAAATCAACAAGCTCACCGAAGGTCAACACGTCGCCGTTCGCAAGCGCGATTTCTGCCAGAGGGATAACCTCCCCGACCTCAGTCAGGTACGCAAGCAGTCGCTCCAGAAGATCAGGACGAGGATCCCCTCCCGCGCTGCCCTTCAGCAACGCCCCGAGTTCCTCAGCAGCCGTGTCGGACGAGGCGAGCACTTCAGCAAGATTCTGGAACTCACTCCCGCTTCGGCTGTTCCAGATCTCCACCAGCTCACCTGCGCGCAAAGCCACGTTGTTGTAGGCCTCAAGCGCGCTCCCCGTTTTTTCAGCGAGGACTCCTGAGACCGCAATGACGAAGCAGTAGCCTTCCGGGACCGGGACTGACGCGTGTTCTTCCAAGGGCCCGTAGCTGAACGAGGTGAGCTCTCCAGCGTGGCAGTTGATCATGGCGGTGTGGTCTTGCGAACCGCCAAACGTGCCAACTCCGCTGGAGCCCGCCAGCCCTTTGAAATCTGCCCCGTTTTCGATGGTGGCAGCGTAAGCCGCAAGGTCCAGCCCGGTCCTGATGTTCTCTTTCCACGCCGGGCGGTCCCAAAGGTCATTTTGGTCAGCTAGAGCAAGTGCAACCGCGACGATGAGCGCTGAAGAAGAACTCATTCCTGAAGCAAGCGGAAGCGTTGACTCCACGCTGATCTCCGCAGACTGAAGAGGCCCAAAGTTCAAAGTCAGCCTGTCAACGACCGTCTGGACGTAGTTCCCCCAGTGGCCCGCCGGGAGTTGAGAGAGTTCGCCCGCACTCACCTGGACGACGTCGGGGGAAGCCTGCGAGCGCGCCTCAAAGAAACCGTGCCCCTCTAACGGCGAAGCAGTGGCAAAGACTCCCTGGTCTGAAGCAATGAGCAGGGAGCGCCCGCCAGCATAGTCCGTGTGCTTACCCAAAACCTCCACACGGCCCGGAACGAACCAGGTCACAGGGTGACTTCGGTTCCGCGTAGTGCTTCTGCAACCGAGGCGATGTCGTCTCGGTTAGACATGTCCAGGACGCCGCCCTTCAGAGGAATGATCTTGTAGGGCTCGCCATTTTCCATGGATTTGCGGACGGCGTCCACCAGTTCGTATTCACCGCGAGCAGATTTGGGGATGGAACGGGCAGCCTCAAAGATCGGCTCCGTGTACATCCAGAGGTTCATTGACAGCATCGCATCGTCACCCAGGGCTGCGATCTGCTCAGGGTTCGGCTTTTCAATAACGTCAACCAGGTTGCCATTTTCGTCCCCTGTTGCGAGCGCGAAGGCTGCGACCCGCTCATCCGGGATGTTTGACAGTTCGAAGAGCGCGTCGCGGTCAAAACCGATTAGGCCTGCACTTCCGGCTTCGCGGAGCAGCCTGTATGCCTCTGTCGGGTAGTAGTTGTCGGAGTTCAGGACCAAGAAGGGGTCGCCGTCAGCGAATTCCTCGGCAGCCAAGACTGCGTTGGCTGTCCCCAAGGGTTCTTCCTGGATGGCGTAGCTGATGTTTACGCGGGACTTGTCGACGTTGTCGTAGTAGTCGCGGATCATGTCATGTTCTGGGCCAATCACCAGGCAGATGTCCGTGAACCCAGCGTCCGCAAGAGAACTGATCACGTAGTCAAGGAAGGGGCGATCAATAGAGATCATCGCCTTCACCCCGCTGTCTGCTGCCTTGCGCTGCTCTTCAGTCAGGTTCGCGTCCTCAGATTCCTTGCGCATCCTTGAGCCGAGCCCGCGTGCCAGAATCACGGCCTTGTTTGGTTTGCTGTCCGGGGTGTTTGCCACTTGCTGTGCCTCCTTGGCTTTGTCTGTCCACCCCCATGCTACCGCCCTAAAGCCGCCGGATTTAGCCGGCTATCCCTCTTGTTCAGGGAGGCGTGCGGCCTGGTACCAGTCGGTAAGAGTTTC
Organism: uncultured Actinomyces sp.; assembly: GCA_964346595.1. Classification (GTDB taxonomy): domain Bacteria; phylum Actinomycetota; class Actinomycetes; order Actinomycetales; family Actinomycetaceae; genus Scrofimicrobium. The sequence goes on along the minus strand of CAYFUU010000014.1, from coordinate 18,565 downwards.
GTCGCGAGAGTCAAACCAGCTTCCCGCGCCCCGGTCAGGCTCTGTGACCCCTGAAGAGAACGCGAAGGAGTCTCCATGCTTCCGGGGCCGAACTGCGCAGGGCCTTCACTACTGCAGAAGCCCTAAACGGCGCAGCTCAGCTCGCTTCGGGAAGTTTGGCACCTTCGGAATCCCCTGACTGACAATGTCCGGCTCCGTTAGCACCCGGGGTTCCGGGAGGGCCTTCCAAGAACCAAAAACGTCAACGACGCCCGCCAAGAACGCTGCCGTTACCTCTGTTGCCGGCACCAGCTCATCACGGGACTGCTTGTAAACACTCCGTGATTTCCTGAACGGGTCAACGACGTCTTGCTCTTCCCCCATCAGAGGAGGCGAAATCATTCCGCGCTTGGCGTTGACCGCTGCGACCGCCGCGTGCAGTGGCGAGGGAGAGCCGGCAAGCTGCTCTTCGATATCGTCGGGCGTGACGTGCTGCGCGATGTGTGCGAACTCACGCATGGTGAACAGTTTCTTGACCGAGGTGGGCTCAAGCCTAGCGATGCGTTTCCTGTGACCTCTTGAAAGTCCCAAGACAAGGTCGGAGATCCCGATTTTGCCGACGGTTATTTGCTGGGCTCGGTGCTGCTCAAGGTCGCTAACACCAACACTTTTCCCGATCCGCACCTGAGGGGCGGGCACCTGACCCCCTTGGACAGCCATGATGCCTGCTGAGGAAATCGTGAAGATTTCAGGGTCTAGGTCAAGTCTCAGGATGGATTCTGCCAGCGGCGAGCGGCAAATGTTCCCCGTGCAGACAGTGAGGATTCGAAACAAGTCACTACCGCCCAGGGTGCTCCGCAGCGTTCAGGCTCTTCCATTTCCCGCGGGCGCTGGGCTGCCGGGGCTCGTCCCCGGGACGTTGGTGAACCTCACCGTAGGCGTAGGCGGTGTAGCCGTAGCCGTCCGCGCCACCTGGCGGCACCATGGTCATGATCAGACCCAGGACCCTGGCATCGATCCTGCTCATGGATTCAAGGGAGTCAGCCAAGGCGTCTTTACGCGTGATTCCAACGGCCGCAACCATGAGGGCTCCTGCGACGTCTTTCGAGATGAGAGCAGCGTCCGTCACCACCAAAACTGGCGGCGCGTCCACAATAACGTAGTCGAAGTCGGCCTTGAGCCGGCCAAGCAGCTCAGACATCTCCTGGGAACCAAGCAGTTCCGATGGGTTCGGGGGGCGGTGGCCTGCGGGGAGCACAAACAAGTTGGGGTTGCCCCACCGCTGCAATGCGTCGGCTAGTTCGGCACGGCCAATCAGGATGTCGGTAACCCCGACAGCACCTTCTATCCCAAGAATCTCAGCGATCCTTGGTTTGCGCAGGTCCCCGTCAACAATGCAGACGGTTGAGCCGGATTCGGCAAGCGCAATGGCAAGGTTTGCTGCAGTTGTTGTCTTCCCTTGCGAAGGACCGGAAGAGGTGATGACGAAGCTGCGGGGGTTGCCTTCAACCCGCAGGAACTGCAGGTTGGTGCGAAGGGTCCTAAAGGCCTCTGACCTTGGGCTGCGCGGGTCATCGTGAACAATCAGAGGACGCTTGGGCGAATCGGGGTCAAAGATGATTCGTCCCAGGACGGGGTCCTTGGTGATTGCTGCGATGTCGCTGCGGGTGCGGATCCGAGTGTCCATGACTGACCTGAGGACTGCGAACCCAAGCCCAAGCATCAGGCCAAGTAGGAAACCGAGCGTGACGTTCCGGCTCACGTTGGGGCTGATGGGGGACGCGGGAACCGACGCGGGCTCCACCACGTCAATCTGAACGCGGGCCGGAGAACCCTCACTCGGAGCCTCAAGCCGGTTCGTGACTACTTCCGTGAAAACGGATGCTGTCACGTTCGCGATCTTGGCAGCCTGTTCGGCGTCCCCGTCTGTTGCAGAGATTTCCATTAGGACGGTGTTGCTGGGGGTGCTTGCAGAGAGGTTCTTGGCCAGCTCTGCCGGCGTGGGCGTGCCCCCCAGTTCTGCAGAGACCCCATCGGTCACGATCGCGGTGTTCACGATGTCGACGTAGCTTGTCACCAGCTGTTTCGCGACAGAAGAACCCTGCTGCAGTTCACCCAGGGAGGCGTCCCCGACGCGCACGGAAACGTAGAGCTGAGTCTTCGCCTGGTAGACGGGAGAACGCGTCATGGACCAGACAGCCGACGCAGCGGTTGCAAGGAGCGTGACGATGACGATGGGGATCCAGTTCCTGCGCCAGATTCGCAGGTAGTCCTGTAGTTCCAACTAGAGATCCTGACGTTCGCGGGATTGAGCCGCAATGATCCTAACACCGTTACTGTTCTCCAGACGCACCCGCTGCGATGCAGTGCGACTCACAGACAAGCCTGGCCCTTACAACGGGTCCCTGTATTAACATCGATAACACTGTCGCTTTTGGAGGCTCCGTGACGCGCGCTACCCGCAATGACAACAAGAAGACCCCTTGGCTTACTGTCCTAGGACTGCTCCTGCTTGCCGCGTTAACCGTGGTGCTGGTCTTGATGGCGATGCGCTCCTCAAAACCGGAGGTTGAGGGAGCCGGTGACACGCCTGGGTACGTTGAAACCCCTCAGTCCGCCTTCGTTCCCGCCGCTGAGGAAGAGGAACCGGAAGAACCGCAAGCCCAGCCCTACCAGGTCCCGGGTGAGGGTCGCGTCATCGCCGTGTGGGACGACCAAGTGGCCTACCGGAGCACGGGCGGCCCCTGCCCAGCGACGCCTGCGAACATGGATGTGACTCGTGACGGTGGAGCCACGTGGGAAGGGGTCACCGTAGGTGAGCAGTTCTCTGGGATCTCCCGCATCCTTGCGCGCGCCGACGGTTACGTCGTTGCGGTCACCCAGCTGACGGATGACTGCAACCAGACGGCGGTTACCCAGTCTTACGGTTTCGGAGACTACTGGGAGGTTGCTGAGGGCGGCGCTGGGAGCACTTGGTTTGTGCACCACGAAAACTCGCAGGTGCTGAACGCTCCCGACGTTGGACCCGTCACCGCCCCGTGTCCTATTGCAAGGCTCACTTCACGTTCAACCGGTTCAGCCCTTGCCCTCTGCCAAGACGGCTCCCTAGCCTCGACGGAAGATTCCGGCGCCACGTGGGTAACTACAGAACCTGTCATCGGCGCCGAATCGGTGACGGTTTCCGGGGACACCTTCCTTGTCGCCCAAAGCGGTCTGGACGGCTGCGCCGGCACCCAGGTTTCAAGACTTGACGCGGCACTTGGTGCCACATCTTCCGTTTGTGTCGCCTCGCCCGTGGCCGTGGGGACCACCGCGATTGGCGGTGGCTCTGACGGCGCCGTGTGGCTGTGGGCCGCAGATGCGGTCCTTCGGTCCTTTGACGGAGGCCTCACCTGGCAGTAAGGCTCCTAGCCCAAAAGGTTAGCTGAGCTCAGGGAAGGCCTCGATCACTCCCGGGTGGATCAGCTTTCCCTTGTACACGTTTAGGCCCCTAGCAAGCGCCGGGTCTAGCTTTGCAACTTCTTCCCACCCGTGGTTCGCAAGCTTCACCACGTACGGCAAGGTCGCGTTCGTGAGTGCGTAAGTGGCCGTCTCAGGTACGGCGCCCGGCATGTTCGTCACCGAGTAGTAGAGGCTTCCATGCACCTTGTAAACCGGGTCGTCATGCGTTGTTGGTTTCGATAGTTCGAAGCAGCCACCCTGATCGATCGCAATGTCGACCAGTACCGAACCCGGCTTCATCTGCCGCACCATCTCTTCAGTTACCAGCTTGGGGGTTCTGGCACCGGGAACCAACACTGATCCGATCACCAGGTCGGCCTCTTTCACGGCCTCCGTGATGTTCATGACGTTTGAGGTCCGGGTCTGCACCCTCCACCCCAGAACGTCTTCAAGCTGCTTGAGCCTGGGAATGGAAATGTCAATGATCGTAACATCGCTGCCTAGTCCAAGCGCGATCTTTGCCGCCTGCTCCCCCGCTGCGCCGCCGCCAATGACGACGGTCTTTGCGCGCCGCGTCGCGGTCACTCCGCCCAGCAGGATGCCGCGTCCCCCTTGCGGTTTTGTCAGGAAGTAACTGCCTAGCTGGGGGGCAAGGCTCCCTGCGACCTCTGACATGGGGATAAGAAGCGGGAGCGAACGGTCCGGAAGCTGAACGGTCTCATATGCGACAGCGGTCACTCCAGACGCCATCAACGCTTCTGTGAGTCCTTTAGATGCTGCCAAGTGCAGGTAGGTGAACAGGATCTGACCTGGACGCAAGAAGGGGTACTCGGATGGGATTGGCTCCTTGACCTTCAGCACCAGGTCAGCGATCTCCCAGACTTCCTGCGCGCTCTCCAGGATCGTGGCTCCGGCTTCACGGTACTGCTCGTCACTAATCGATGAGCCTTCCCCCGCGCCTGCCTCGACAAAAACCTGATGCCCGTTCGTCACAAGCTCCATGGCGCCGGCTGGCGTCAGCGCCACCCTGGACTCGTTGTTCTTCGTCTCTTTAGGCACTCCGACGCGCATCTGTCCCTCGCTTCTGCCGCCCATGCGGCTTCTCTCGCGCCCACTTTACAGGCAGGGCCAGTTTACGCACCGCACCCCAACGCAGTTCGGCCCACGCCCGGCTCGCAAGACGTTTCTGTTTGGGGCGCCCACAGGGCACAATCGGCCCATGTCAACCAATCGCTCTACTTCGAACCTTTTCTCTTCGGGCAAGGCCGTGGCACCCGAGTCCAGGATCCTGTTCATTGACGTTGACGGCACCCTCATAGGCCACTCTCAGGTTCTGGAGGCAACGACGGCGCCCGCCATTCGCGCCGTCCAGGACCTAGGTCACCTTGTCTACCTTGCGACCGGACGCGCCCTACAAAACGTCCCCGAAGCTGTTCTTCAGATCGGGTTTGACGGCGCCATCACCAACGGCGGCGGCTCCGTCATCTCTGGTGACCAGCTTCTGTTTGAGCGAACGTTGTCCCAGGAGGAGTCAACCCGCCTTTTCGACCACTTTCACAAAGAGAACATCGGTCACCTGGTGCAGACGACCGGGACCAGCTACGTCTCCCCCGACTTCATCCAGTCCGTGAAGGAACTGGAAGACCACTTAGCCTCAACAGGCGCGAAAGAACAGGACATGGCGGTCCTTCGGTGGGTGCGGAGCTTCCCGCCCATCAGCGACATTGACGACACCACCGTGATGAAGGCTGTGTTCAACAGTCTGGACCCCGATGTGGTTGGGAAGACCAGGGATGCTTTGGGAGACATCTTCCACGTAGTGGACGGGAGTATTCAGACCTCTGTGGGCACGACCGGTGAACTGGGCCCGCTTGGCATCACAAAGGGCTCAGCGATCCGCCAGGTGTTGGACCACTTGGGGATCGACCCTGGGATGTCGATTGGGATCGGAGACAGTTTTAACGACGTTGAGATGTTTGACGAGGTCGGTGTTTCAGTTGCGATGGGCAATGCGGAGCCGGAGCTGAAGGTTCGGGCTGACCTGGTCACGACCGCTGTTAACGACAATGGGATCCGGAACGCCCTGCGGCTTCTAGATCTCTTCTGAGGACGCCCTACTGAGGACCCCCACCAAAGAGACCCCTAGTCCTTGGCCTCAGTTTCAGATCCAAACAGGCGTCCCAACCAGTCTCGCTGCTTGCGTAGCTGGTAGGTCCCCCCGGATTCGTGCCCGTTGAACGGGTAGACCTCTATCTCGCTTGGCCCGCCAACCCAGTTGTGTGCTGCGAACACGGTCGAGGGTGGGGTTATCTGGTCCATCAGCCCGACCGAGAACTGCGAAGGAGCGTCAATGCGCTTCGCCATGTTGACGGCGTCGAAGTAGCTGAGGGTGTCGAACACTTGGTCCACCTGGTCGCGGTTGACCGCCAGGAAGTCAACGATTTCCTGGTACGGGTAGCCGCCAGTGAGCCCCACGGCCCTCTCAAAGTTGCTGAGGAACGGCACGTTCGCCATCACACCGGCCACAGGGAACTCTGGATTTCGCAGCTTGTCCAGCGCGGACGCTGCAAGAGCGATGCCGGCCCCTTGGCTGCCTCCCGACGCAACCACTTTCGAATGATCGACCCCTGGCAGTTGGCGCGCGGCAGCCAGAGCGTTAGCGGCGTCGGTGAACACGCGACGGTAGTAGTAGGTTTCTGGGCTTTGGATTCCGCGGGTCATGAACCCGTTCGAGGATGGCCCAGTTGGCCCACTATCCACAGTGTCCCCGCCACTGCCCCACTGGCCGCCTTGCCCCCTGGTGTCAACAACCAGGACGGCGTACCCCAGGGTGGGCCAGGTCAGGTGTTCCTCGGGCAGTCCTCGTCCGCCCCCGTACCCAGCAAACTCAACGACAAGGGGCACGGGGCCCTGGGTGTTCTCAGGGCGCAGGAACCACGCTTTCACCGGTTCGCCTTCGAAACCAGGAATGGTCACGTCGAAGACGCTGATTCCTGAGAACTGTGCGTCGACGTGGTCCACCGCCAGTGGGGCCGAACCGGGGCTCTCCGCCAGTGTTTGGGTCCAGAACTCCTCGAAATCACCGGGGCACTTCACGTCTGGTTTGTACTCACGGAGCTGGTCAAGGGGGAAGTCAAAGAACGGCATACGAGAATAATGGCATGCCGCTCACCAAACGCTCCAGTCGTTCGCAAAATGCGCGGCTCTGCGCCAAACTTGAATAGTGAATGAAGCAGAGGAAACCCAGCCAGAGACGCCCGTTGCCAGCAAACCCAGAGTGGCGATTGCCGGGATCCATATCGAGTCTTCAACTTTCACCCCTTATCTCTCGGGTGAGTCGGACTTTGATGTCCGACGCGGGGACCGGATGATGCAGCGCTACCCGTGGACCCAAACGGCCTGGGGTGAAAGCGTCACCTGGCTACCTATCCTGCACGCGCGCGCTCTCCCTGGCGGTGTCGTGGAGCGGGAGGCTTACGAGGGGTGGAAGAAGGAGATCCTGGAGGGCCTGAAGGAACTTGGTGAAGAAGCACCCCTTGATGGGTTCTTCTTCGACATCCACGGGGCGATGAGTGTTGAGGGTCTTGATGACGCGGAAGGAGACCTGATCTTAGCTATCCGGGACGTGATTGGCAGCGACCCCCTGGTTTCTACGTCAATGGATTTGCACGGGAACATCTCTCCCGCTCTTTTTGAGGGCGCCGACCTACTCACGTGCTATCGCACGGCACCTCACGTGGACACTGAGGAGACTCGCGAGCGCGCCGCGCGCCTGCTGGTGGAGCGTCTTCAAAACGGTATGGGCAAGCCGGCGAAGGCTGTCGCTCACGTCCCGATTTTGCTTCCTGGGGAAAAGACCTCCACCCGGGATGAGCCCGCCAAGTCCCTGTACCAGAGGCTTCCTGAGATCGAATCTTTGCCCGGCGTGCTGGATGCTGCGATTTGGGTTGGGTTTGCTTGGGCTGACCAGCCTCGCAGCAAGGCAGCGATTGTCGTTACGGGGGATGACCCGGAAGAGATTCAGGCCCAGGCGCTTGCTTTAGCGAACGCAATGTGGGAGGTGCGGGATCAGTTTGAGTTCGTCGCCCCGTCCGCCCCGCTGGATGAGGTGCTGGAGTGGGCGAAGAGCGCGAACCGCCCAACCCTGATTTCGGACACGGGTGATAACCCTGGTGCGGGTGGGGCGGATGACGTCACGTTCACTCTTGACGGGCTGCTCGATTGGCAGCCGGTGGTGGAAGGTGACCTGGACGTGCTGGTTGCCTCCATCGTTGACCCTGAGGTTGCCGCGCAGGCTCACGCTGCGGGGCTGGAGGCCACCTTTGAGACTGTGGTGGGCGGGAAGATTGATTCGCGTGACCCTGGGCCTCTCCCGCTCCAAGCTAGGGTCCTGGATTTGAGTGAGTCCTCTCGCGGCGGGTTGGTCGCGACCTTGCGAGTTTCTAGAGCAGGTTCTGAAGCCGCCGCAAACGCTGGGGACGGAGTGACTCTTATCGTCACTTCGAACCGTGACCAGTACGCGAGCCTGGACCAGTACTTTGCTGCGGGCGTTGACCCTCGCACGTTTGATGTCGTTGCCGTGAAGATCGGATACCTGGAGCCGGATCTCTATGAGTTGGCGGCGGACTGGATGATGGCGCTAACCCCCGGCGGTGTGGACCAGGACCTGCCCCGGCTGGGACACTCGGCTATTGATCGCCCGATGCATCCTTTTGATGCGGATCTTGACCAGACGGGCCCGACGGTTCGGCTTGTGGTTCCGCAGCAGGATTAGAGCCAGCTACCGGCGCGGAGTTCTTGTTTGCCGGAAGCTCCTGGAAGGTTTTCAGTAGGGTTTCTTCGCGTTTGCGGATTCCTAGGGTCATCGCGAATAGGACTACGAGCAGCGCGATGATCCAGGTTGCCAAGTAGAAGATGTCGTGGTCAACGATCTTGTTCCAACCACCTTCGTCGAAGCCAGCAACAGCGTTGGCCCACCCCGACTGGGTATCGAGCCCCTCACTCATCGCGGTCTCAAAGTTAGTGCCGGACTGCGGGCCACCACCAGACAGGACGGTTTTCTTGTACTCATCCGACAGGGACTCAGAGAGCTTGCCAGGGGTCAACCCGGCTATGCCTAACACGGTGGTTATCGCAGCGAACAGCACGGGCGGCAACGCCACCTTCACGTAAAGGTTTTCTTCCCCGCCTGACAGCGAGACTAGGGAGATTACTTCGCCGATTAGGAAGCCGAAGACGGCGCCGGCCGTTGAGATGTCCAACAGCAGCGCTGGCGAAATGGAATCCAGAAGAGAGACACCCAGCTTGGTGAAGCCGCCCTTGGCGAGCGGCACGACAACTAGCGGAACTAGCGTCCCAACGAACACTCCCCCAGCGGCCCCGAATCCCGCCCAGGTTCCTAGGCTCACTCCGACCTTGCCAATGGTCAGTTCGGACTTGTTTCCCCGGATCACCTGCACCAGTGAAATCAGCAGAATGGTTGCCAGGTACGCGACGGTCCAGCTGGTGGCTAACAGCAAGGCGTAGTAGCCAACCACGTGCGAAATGAAGTCAGAGGTCTGGTTGTCCCTGATGTTCATAAGGATCGCAACAACCAGGACGCTCGCAACCCCAGGCAGGACCAGGATTGCTGCCCCAACGTTCAAAACGGAGTTGATCCGGCTAGCTTCCCGGACGTCCTGCACGTGGTAGGACGCGCCCTCTAGGGATCTCCAACCTGGTAGACAGACGCGGCCGGCTAGTTTCAGTCTGTCCCCAAGGGAGTGGTCGCCGTGGTCTTCCGCGTAGTTGCCGATCAGAAGCGCAATCCAGAAGATGAGCCCCAGTGCGATCACTACGACGGCGCTCCACACGAATCCCCAGGGCACGTTTGACATGCGTAGCAAGAGCACAAGGAGAGCGGCGGAGCTCAAGGCAAATGAGAAGACTCCAAACGCCGACCACCAGAACCTCATGTGCTGGGTTCTTTCCTTCAGCGCCACCGTCGCTGAAAGGAACGCTAGCGCCGCGGCAACGGCAAAGATAGCGATCAGAACGTTTTCCATGGAGCCATCCTAATAAACGGCTCAAAGTTGAAGCGGCCCTAAAACTGGAGCTTTTTCGGGCGCCTTGCGCACCCAGGGTCGCTCCGCGCTACGATTCGGGAACGCCCGGTAAGGCCCTAGATTGCCGAACCAGCGAGCAGTTTGAAAACCAAGCAGACGAAGGCAAGTGAATGAGTGAGCAAAGCGGATCCCAGGTAGACCAGTCCCAAAGCGAAGCCCCTGCAAAGCGAGTGGCAGAAGGCGACAGGTTCCCAAAGGTCCCCAAGGCTTGGTACAACATTTCCGCAGACCTTCCGAAGCCCATTCCACCTCACCTGAACCCCTCAACAAAAGAACCGGTGACTGTCGAGGACCTGTCGGCACTGTTCCCCAGGGCGCTCGCGGAGCAGGAGCTTTCCACCGAGCGTTACATTGAGATCCCTGAGGAGGTCCGCGAGGTCTATTCGACTTGGCGTCAGACTCCCCTGATCCGCGCCCATCGCCTTGAACGCGTTCTGAACACGAAAGCGCATATTTACTTGAAGTACGAGGGCGCGTCGCCGGTTGGTAGCCACAAGCCCAACTCGGCAGTCCCGCAGGCCTACTACAACGCCAAAGAAGGCGTCACGAAGCTGACGACGGAGACCGGCGCGGGCCAGTGGGGTTCTTCCCTCGCTCTTGGTGGCGCGATGTTCGGCCTGGATGTCGAGGTCTGGCAGGTGGCTGCTTCGTATGAATCGAAGCCATATCGCCGCTATCTGATGGAGCTTTACGGCGGCTCGGTGCATTCCAGCCCATCGGAGCTGACCGAGTCGGGGCGGGCAATCCTGGAGGAAACCCCGGACACACCTGGAAGCCTTGGCATGGCAGTTTCTGAAGCAGTTGAGGTTGCGATGGGCGACCCGAACGCCCGCTACGCGCTGGGCTCGGTGTTGAACCACGTTGTGCTTCACCAAACCGTTATTGGCCTTGAAGCCCAGCAGCAGCTTGAGGACTTGGGCGAAGAACCCGCTGACCTTGTTGTTGGTTGCGCTGGCGGCGGTTCTAACCTTGCAGGGCTTTCTTTCCCATTCCTGAAGGACGTGCTTGCCGGGGAGACGAACACGCGCGTTCTAGCAGCGGAGCCCGCGGCCTGTCCTTCTATTACCCAAGGCGAATACCGCTACGATCACGGCGACTTCTCTGGTATGACTCCTCTGTTGAAGATGTACACGCTGGGCACGGACTTCGTCCCGGACCCGATCCACGCGGGCGGGTTGCGCTACCACGGCATGTCCCCTGCCCTGTCGCACACCGTGAACCTGGGGCTTGTTGAGCCTGTTGCCATAGAGCAGCAGGACGCGTTTGACGCCGGGATTCTCCTGGCCCGCACGGAAGGTATTGTCCCCGCCCCTGAATCGAATCACGCACTCGCCGCTGCGTTTGCTGAGGTGAAGGACAGCGACGACGAAGAGGTTGTGGTCATCGGTGTTTCAGGACACGGTCACCTAGACCTGCCGTCCTACCAGAAGGTTCTGGGCGGAAACGACTAACCCGACTCGGGCCCTAACTATTTTTGGCCTGGGCCCGAAAGCGGGACTGACACGACCTTGAAAGAGGCTGCGCTCAGCCCCGAGCCACCACTAGACGCTGAGCGAACGGAAGACTCAGTGCCCGCCGCAGACGCCACAGGAGACACGGCGGAAGACGCGGCGGGAGGCACGGCAGAAGACACCTGACCCTCAGTCGAGTCGCCCTCATCCGCAGGGGTCTTAGCTCCCGCTTCTTGTAGCTTCTTCGGGGAGGTCTTCCGCATCCACACAAGCAGGATCACCGCGCCAATCGCAGCGATGACCCCAATGTCCACCCACACGTTTGCCAGCACGCCAGCCTTGGTCTGCAACCAGGTCGTAGCGCCCGCCGGCAACAGCTGCGGCATGTTCACCAGCCCGTTGGTGGTCCAGAACAGGATCCCCACGGCGACAATCAAGAGGCCGCCGATGACGGATGTTGAGTGGAACTCCCGACCGAAGACTCTGAACGTTTTCCCACGCAGAGCCGTGCGGAACTTTGTTCCGCCCTTCTCCCACAGCGCGGCGATCAACAGTAGGGGAACCACCATCCCCAGCCCGTAGACCCCTAGGAGGATCCCGGAGCCCACCATGTTTCCTTGGGCAGCAGCAAGGGTGAGGACTGCGCCCAGAATGGGCCCGGCACAAAAGCCTGCGACACCACTTGCCATCCCAAGCAGGAACGACTTGACTATCCCCGCCGAAGTCGCAGCTTTCTCTTGAAGCTTGTCGCTTCCCGGCATCAGCTTCGACGTGTCAAACCCGAGTCCGAACATCTGCAGGAGCCCGAAGACAATCATGATCCCGGACGCGGCCCCAATGACGACGGTGCGGTGCGTTGCGAAAAGGCCTCCTAGCGCCCCCATCCCAATCCCCAAGGGCACCAGCACCACTAGCAGCCCGGCGTAGAAAACCGCTCCGTGCAGGAACAACCGGGGGCCGGACCCAATGGTCGAGGCAAAGAACGCCGGCAGCAGCAGAGCACCGCACGGGCTCAAGATAGTGAGTGCGCCGCCAATGAACGAGGTAACGAAGCCGATATCCAGAGCTGTTCCTAGCTTGCCGCGAGCGCCTTCTGGAACGCCTCCACGAACACTTCGGTGGGTTGTGCACCAACGATCGGGGTCCCGCCAAGCGTGAACGTGGGGGTTGAGGCGACCCCGACAGAGTTCGCAAACGTCGCTGATGCCAGCACGTAGTCGATGGTGGTCTGGGCTTCCATGTCAGCCGTGAACTGTTCGACGTCCAAACCCAGCTCCCCAGCAAGCTCAATCAGGGCGTCGGCGCTGAGTTCGCTTTCGGAACGCTTGTTGCCGTCCGGGAACAGCGCGTCGTTGTACTCAAGGAACTTACCTTGGAGCGCCGCAGAGTAGGCTGCGCGCGCCGCCTGTTCGGAAGCGAGACCGAAAATGTTGGTGTCGTGCCACTCAATGCGGAGGTCGCCGGCGTCCGCGTATTCCAGCATGGTGGGGAGCGTGTCCTGGTTCCACTTCCCGCAGTACATGCACTGGTAGTCGGTGAAGATGACCAGACCAACGGGGGCGTCGACCGGACCAACAGCCATCGGGTCGTCCGGGTCACGCCATTCCAGTAGCGTGAAGTCTTGGTCGTCAGCCGCTGAGTCTTCCGGCTCAGTGGCTGCCGGTTCGCTGGTCTCTTCTTCGGTTTCGACCTGTTCTTGGCTCTGCTGGGGCGCTACTTCTTCAGCCGCGTCCTTGCTTTTGTCCGACTGAAGGAACCACACAAGAGCAATCAGCGCCACGGTAACGACGACTATGACGATCGGGACAATGAAACGCGATCGGGACGTCTCCTGGGGCGCGGAACTCAAAGTGTCCTCCAATGTTCGGGCTCAACATATGCCGTCAGCGTCATACGTCGCCTACCGGTCCCATACTCTCAGGATTTGGGGCCCTTGGCACGCCTAGTTCCAGGGACTCTCGCCACACCGCCACCGTTCAAAGCCACAGGTCGACAGTGCGGGCTTTGTCCCAATCTTCAGACCAACCGAGTTCGTCAAAGAGAGCGTCCAGCACCATCGCCGTGAACCCCCATACCAACCGGCCACCAAAATCTGACCCAAGCTGGAACGCGGGGCCGACGTGCTCCCCGAATCCGTTCCGGGACACCGCCGTCCGCCTGGCGTCCGGGTCCAACAACTCCAGGGTTGGAACCCTGAAAACCTCAGCTGTCTCCGACCCGTCGGGGACCAGAGTGGGGCGGTCTTCCCACGTCCCCAACACGGGGGTCACCAGGTTGTTGCTGTTCGGTAAGAAGACTTGGGTCAGCTCCCCCACCACGTCGACGCTGGCTGGGTTCAGCCGCGTCTCTTCACGCGCTTCCCGTAGCGCAGCGGCCGTCGCATCCCGGTCTTCCGGGTCTCTTCCGCCCCCTGGGAAAGCTATCTGCCCCGGGTGGTGGGACAGGTCATCGGTCCGGCGAAGCAACAGTAAGTCGCTGTCCCTCGCTTCTTCTACCTGCCCGAACAAGATCAGGATTGCAGCTTCCCGTGCTTTCGCGGCAGCACCGGGCGGGACCGTCAGCCCCGGAGGGAAGTCCACTCCCTGGCGCACCAGGTTCTCCAGTTGTCCCCTCCCCGAACTGCCCGAAAATAGTGTTTGGCCCTCCACTATTCCCCCGCGTCCAACTCTGCAATCTGGATGGCCAGAGCTTCAAGGGTGTCCCCGTAACCTGTGCAGGAAGGCGCACCCAGGTCGGTTAGCTCAAGCGCTCTCTGCATCTGCAATGTCGGCATGGGTTCGTGACTTCCGCGGGCCCGAGCAGCACCGTCCAAATCGCTTGTAGCGATGACCGCTTCGCTCGCTGCCTGCTGAAGGGAAAGGACTTCCCTCATTTTCGCCAGAGCTGGCCCGCTTTCTGCAGGCCAACCGTAGAAGCTGCTGTCAAGAACCGTGTCCGCCCACAGTGTCGCTTCAAGGTGGGCCGCAGCAGCAGCCCTAATCTGATCCAGGTCTCCGGACTGAAATGCTTCGTCTTCCGCGTCAGCCTTCCACTCCACCCCGCAAGCAATGTTGAGGTAGAGAGACCACGCTTCCTCATTCGACAGCGGCATTTCACCGGGCTCAGGCAAGTACAGGTCCAGGTCTTCATCACCAGATTGCGGCACCCGCAAACCATGGTCTTGTTGCGCGGTGGACACTTCGGCGCTCTGCTCTTCTTCGACCGGCGCCGGATTATTCGAGCAGCCTGACAGGCCAAACACAGCCACCAAGACACCCAGCCCAACAATCCTGCGCATCTTCGCCCCTTGCCTGGAAACCCCCACGTGGTGGCACTCCTGCTTAGCTTTGACCCTACAGCCCGCGTGCAAAACGGGCCGCAGACGGGCCCGCACTAGGGCGAACACCACCTCGGTTCTTGGGCGTGGACCCTGGCGCTCGGGACGCAACTGATCTGGAATAGAGCTATGACTCAAGATGTCTTTCCACAAATCCCCCCGACCCGCTCTCCCTCACCTGAAGGCGCAGGGGACCTCAACGCTTTCGAGCTGAGAAAGAACTATGGGTCAACGCCGGCCTTAGCTGGCGTCACGTTGCAGGTCCCAAAAGGGCAGACTGTGGCGATCATGGGCCCGTCAGGATCGGGGAAGTCGACCCTCTTGAACGTCATGTCCGGCATTCTGAAACCGGACTCTGGCCAGGTGTTTTTGGGCCCCCACCAGATAACTTCAATGTCAGACGCAAAGCGCTCTGAACTTCGGCGAAAGCAGTTTGGTTTCGTGTTCCAGGATGGACAGCTACTCCCGGAGCTGCCGGCCCGCGAAAACGTTGCGCTCCCCCTACTGCTGAACGGGCTGGCTCGCACTCAAGCTTTGTCCGCGGCTGACATGTGGCTCCAGCGGCTGGGGCTTGCAGCACTGCGTGACCGCCAGCCCGGAGAGATGTCAGGTGGCCAAGCCCAGCGAGTTGCGATTGCCCGGGCGCTAGTGCACGCTCCCTCCGTGGTTTTCGCTGACGAGCCCACTGGGGCACTTGACCAGGTAACCGGCGACGAAGTCATGCAGATCTTGACGGGCGCCGCTAAGGAAGCCGGGGCCAGCCTGCTCCTAGTCACTCACGACCCCAAGGTTGCTGCCTGGTGCGACCGCGTCGTTGAAATCCGCGACGCTCAAATCCATTCGGATCGCCCCGCTCACGGAGACGGGCAATGAAAAGCGCTTTAGCTCTGGCGCCTCGCCTAGCGCTGGCTCGCCTCAAGAGCCGCGATGGCGGTGCCCTCCTGGACCTTTACGCTGTTCTCGCGTTCACGGTCGCGACCATGCTGGCGCTGACCGTCGCGGGCGGGACTTCCATGTTCGTGCACTGGGACACCCACGGCAACCCAGGTCTGGTCCAGAACTTTGGCGAGTTCGCGGATCTCGCGGGCCCCGACTTCACCCGCATCTACGTCGTTTTTGCCGCAATCGCCTGCGCGATGGTAGTCGTCCCAATCCTGTCCTTGGGCGGCGCCGCAGCCCGGCTCGGAGCAAGGGGGCGGGGCACCCGTCTCGCTTCCCTCCGTCTCCTTGGCATGACCGGCTCCCAGGTCGTCGCCATGTCCGTTTTTGAGACAGTGGTTTTAGCCCTGGTTGGCATGGTCCTGGGCACGCTTCTTTGGCTTGCGTCCCTACCTTTATGGAGTCTGGTTAAGTTCCAAACAGTTCACCTTGACCCACATTTGATGCGTGGGCCTTGGTGGCTGTGGCTTGCAGTGTGGGGCGTCATGCTGGTCATGGCCGTCCTCTCCACGATCCTTGGGTTGCGCCGGGTCCGCATTTCCCCGCTTGGCGTTGCAGCCAGGCAGGCTCCTCCATCCCTAAAGGTTTGGCGAGCCGTCATCTTCGGTGTTGCACTGTTTGCCACGGCTGCCATCACCTCTAGTCTCGGGGAGATCGCGCGCACCATCACCATGGGCATCCTTGTGGTGGCCGCGATGGTTGCGATGCTGATGCTGGTAATCAACCTGACGGGCCCGTGGGTGCTTCAGGTAGCTGCGAAGAGCCGCGTCAAAACAAACTCCGTTTCGTCTCTGCTTGCGGCCCGGCGAATCGCCAATGACCCGAAGGGTGCGTGGCGCAACGTTTCCGCACTTGCCCTAGTCGGCTTCATCGGAGCTTTTACCGCGATGATGCCTTCCAAGGGGCTCCTTGTTGACGGTGACATCCCGACAAAAACAGTGCTCACCGACCTCCGCACGGGAGTCCTAATCACCCTTGGAATCTCACTGGTTGTCGGAGCGGTCTCCACGCTCATTTCACAGTCATCCAACATCATTGACCGCGCGGAAGAAGCGCGAACCCTTGACCGCATCGGCACGCCACGTCCCACCTTTTCGAAGATGCGCCGAAAGCAAGTCCTGCTGCCACTCATCGTCACCCTGGGTGTGTCCGTGGCACTGGGTTTCCTGGTCGGCTCCCCATTCCTGGGCGTCGTTGAGCCTGCCGGCCCCGGACTTCTTGCAGTCGTCATCGCCGGCGGCATCGGGCTTTCCCTACTGGCGTCCGAAGCCTGCCGCCCTGTCCTCAGCACCGTCCTTGGGCAGACGAAACGCCGCAACGACTAAAACCGACAGGAATGGCACGCGCCCTAGCAGGCTGCGGCCTCAGGCGTTTTCCCTGTCTAGGTCGGCCAGCAACTGCTTGATGCCGCTACCCAGCGGCTTCACTTCGTATAGGTACTGGGCGCCGTCTTCTTCATCGACTATCTCCAAGTGCGACGTGAAGCCCGCTGGTGACAGTTG
>CAYFUU010000014.1:0-1733 GCA_964346595.1 uncultured Actinomyces sp. | reverse complement strand
CGCCACCAGCAGCCGCACCTGCCACCCCTGAGCCACTGAGTGAAGCGATCACACCGCCCGCAGCACCCACCGCTTCCCCGCCCAGTTCTCCTTCAGCTTGAGCCCTGGTGGTTCCCACCGGGAAAGCGATCGCCACGTCCTCAACGCTCTGCCCAATCGCCTTTTCAGCGCCCCGCAAAGCAGCCTTCTCATCTATCACTGCCTACCCCTTTCAAATCAACACGAAAATCAAACCAACACGAAAACTCGCGCGTGAACCTTCTTCGTTTTCCATTGTCTCAGCCAAAGCACCAGCTGCGCCCCCTAAGGTAACAACAGGAACTATCAGCTTGGTGGAGTGAGGCGACGGTGGATACGCAAATGGGTCAAAAGACCGCAAGAGCCATAAAGACCGCGAAGACGCCCAACTACTCCCTGCAGGCAGCAGAGCAAGTCGCAAACGACTTCCACGTCGACCCAAACACAGGCCTGAGCTTTAAAGTGGCATCTGACCGTCTTGAACAGTTCGGCCCTAACCAGCTCCGTGCCACCGGGCAAGAACCGGCTTGGCGCCGCTTTCTACGCCAGTTCGCAGACCCACTGGTGTACCTGCTGCTTGTTGCCATCGCGATCTCCACCTTCGCCTGGGTTTTGGAGGGCGCGGAGGGCGTCCCTATCGACGCCATCGTCATCCTGGTGATTGTCCTTGCAAACGCTGCCCTGGGGTTCGTCCAGGAGAACAAAGCCGCCGATGCTGTTGCAGCCCTTGCCACCATGACGGCTTCCCACGCGATTGTTTTTCGGGACGGGCGACTGACCGACGTCCCTGCAACTGACGTCGTCCCCGGGGACGTGTTGGTGTTGTCCGAGGGCGATACCGTCGCCGCTGACGCCCGCATCATCTCCGCCTCCGCCCTGCACGTCCAAGAGTCCTCACTCACCGGCGAATCTGACGCCGTCTCCAAGGATCCCGAAACACTGAAAGCTCCAGCGCCACTTGGCGACCGCACGGACATGGTCTTCAAGGGAACAGCTGTCGTACGAGGCGTTGGCAGGGCAATAGTTGTCGGCACCGGCATGGACACCGAAGTCGGCAAAATCGCGACCTTGCTTGATGAAACCCAGCGGGCCCCGTCCCCTCTTCAAACCCAGATCGCAAAGATCTCCAAGGCGCTAGGCCTGGTTGTCATCTTGATCGCGATCGCAGTGATGGCTGTGGTTGCTCTGGTGAACGGGGTACATTCCCCGCAGGAAGCCGTCGACATCCTTCTGATGGGTGTCTCCCTGGCGGTGGCAGCGGTACCCGAGGGCCTTCCCGCGATCCTGTCCCTGGTCCTTGCCATCGGCGTTCAAGCGATGGCGAAACAGAGCGCGGTCATGAAGAACTTGGATTCGGTTGAAACCCTGGGTTCGGTTTCAGTCATCTGCTCCGACAAAACTGGGACGCTCACGAAGAATCAGATGACATTACGTGAGATCGTCACCGCCAGTGGCACCACAAAGCTCTCCGGCACAGGCTACGACCCCACCGGCACCGCAACCGTCATCGCGAGAGCCACTCCAGCCAGTGGCGGGCCAACCGGCCAGGGAACCACCCAGCGGTCAGCGCTCCAAGAAGCCCATCTTGTGCTCACGGCCGGCGCCCTTGCAAACAATGCGCAACTTGATCAGGTCGGGGGCCATTGGGAGATCCAAGGCGACCCAACCGAGGCCGCGTTCCTGGTCGCACTTCCCAAACTTCAGACGCAACAAGC
>CAYFUU010000013.1:34816-40063 GCA_964346595.1 uncultured Actinomyces sp. | reverse complement strand
CGCGCTTCGTTCGGGACGAAGAGGTCGCAAGTTCAAATCTTGTCACCCCGACCAACTGGTCTCGCTGCGGCGGGGTTTCTGCTCAAACTCTCTAACTGTTCTCCAACTCTGATTTGCATCGAAGTGCCTTTGAAGCCTCTTGCTGCTTCAATAGGACGTACGGGGGTCCCGTTTGGGGCCCAGACTTTAGGAGAATCAAATGAGTGTTGAAGTGTCCTGGGACGACAAAATAGTTCACGAAGCGAAGGAAGCTGAGAAGGTTTACAACCGTGAGGTTGAGGACGTCGCTAGGGACCTGAAAGCGCTGGGCGACAAGGAAGAACACGTCGTCAAGTGGGTGATTCGCGAGGTCGGGGTCGACGCTTGGTTCGCGAAGCACCACCTTGAGTACTTGATCAAGACCGTTGAAAGAGAAGTTTCTGGCCTTGACCGCCTGGCGGAGAAGATTGCGGAAGCCCAGGAAAAGGGCGACACCGAGCGTGCAGAACGCCTTCAGAAGCGTTGGGATGCGCACTACGAAAAGGGCTTGAAGCACGTTGAGGACGTAGCCGCGAGCGTTGCGAAGCACCTGCAAAGGGATGCTAAGGCCGCAGCCCACCACATCGCCAAGGGCCTCGCCCGGATCAGTGAAGACGATGCAGAGCTTGGCAAGCAGGTTAAAGAGGCCTCCGACAAAGTTTCCGAGGCAATTGCCAAGGTCCTTGCCGACGCTGACGTAACCGTAGACGTGACCGTAGAGGACTAGTCCCCACGGAGCTAACAACTACCCCCGTCCAGCTAGGAAAACCCTGGTTGGACGGGGTTCGTTTTACCTCAGCTCATGTTCCACTGGCTAGATGAACAGGGTGCTGGCGCTCTTGTTGCTTGCAGCGATGAAGGAAGCCACTCCCCCGTAGTTCACGCCCTCAATCAAGTCTTCCGGCGTGATCCCTAGCAGGTCCATGGTCATGGTGCACGCCGTGAGTTCCGCCCCCGACGCCATCGCCGATTTGATCAGCTCAGACACGGGTTGCACGTCGTGATCCTTCATGACTTTCTTGATCATCGCGGTTCCAGCCCCACCCATGTTCATCTGCGAGAGTTTCAGGTCGTCTGGGCCGGAAGGCATCATCATCTTGAACATCTTGTCCAAGGCTTTGCGCTCTGCCTTCGGCGGGTTCGACCGGCGCAGTGCGTTCAGCCCCCAGAACGTGAAGAACATCCGCACGGGTTGGCCCATGGCCAAGGCACCGTTAGCCATGATGAAGGCAGCCAGGACTTTGTCCATATCGCCGCTGAATACGACGAAAGACATGCCTTCCCTGGTGTCCGCTCCGAGGTTGGGGTCAGCCGTGTCC
The DNA here is from genome assembly GCA_964346595.1 of uncultured Actinomyces sp. Classification (GTDB taxonomy): domain Bacteria; phylum Actinomycetota; class Actinomycetes; order Actinomycetales; family Actinomycetaceae; genus Scrofimicrobium. Next base: position 38,726 of record CAYFUU010000013.1, on the reverse strand, counting down.
TTCTTCCCACCGGCACGCACCTTCATGACGTAGCCCGGGCCCTTGGGAACAAGGCTGAGGACCGTGTTTCCGTTAGCCTTCGCCCACGCCGGCCCGTCCTGCGCGAAGCCAGGGTCCGACACCGACACTTCCACGACGTCGCCCGGGTTCAGGTGCTCCATTGTCTTGGAGAGCTTCATGATTGGGCCGGGGCAGGCTAGCCCGGTGCAGTCCAGTTCGATCTCCTTGCTGGGCTGGGCAGGTCCCGTTTCCAAGTCGGCTTTGGCGTAAGAGATCTCCGGCTTTTGAGGTGCAGCGCCGACGTCATCAATGTCGAAGAAGGCACGGAACGTGTTCGAGCCACCCGACAGGGTCTGCACGTTTGTGAACCCGCGCTGCACCAGAATCCGGTAGGCAAGGTAGGAACGGAAACCGACAGCGCAGTAAAGCAGGATGTGCTGATCGCGGTCCCAGTCCTTGATCTGCTCGCGGAACTGCGCGATGGGGGCGTTGACGGCGCCGGAGATGTGCCAGAGGTCGTATTCTTCGGGCGTCCTCACGTCGACGATCATCGCGTCTTCCGCAATCTGCGGGAACTGTTCGGCGTACCACAGGGTCAGGTCACCTTTGATGGTGTTCGACCCAACGAAGCCCACCATGTTGACAGGCTCTTTCGCTGAACCAAATGGCGGGGCGTACGCGAGCTCCGCATCCTCCAAGTCGAAGACTGTCATCTTCTGCCGCACCGCCATAGCAAGCGTGTCCAAGCGCTTGTCGACACCGTCGTAGCCAGAAACCTGAGCGCCGTAAATCCGGCCGGTCTCGGGATCAAACAGCGTCTTGATGTGCATCATCGCAGTTCCCGGGTAGTAGCCAGCGTGCCCGGAGGGGTGAATGTGAACGGCTCGGTACGGGATCCCGGCTGCTGTCAGCTGCCGCTCTGTTGCCCCTGTCCCACCAACGACCATGTCAAAGATTTTCACAATGGAAGTGCCCTGGGTGGACTCATACTCTGAGTCTCTACCGCAGATGTTGTCCGCCGCGACGCGCCCCTGACGGTTCGCAGGCCCTGCGAGCGGCGTCAGGTACGTCCCCGGAAGCACGGGATGCTCAGTTTCTACAACGTCTCCTGCCGCCCAAATGTTCGGGTCAGAGGTGCGCATGTGCTTATCAACCTTGATGCCGCCGTGCGGGCCCAACTCCAGCCCTGCACCGACCGCCAAGTCCGTCACCGGCCTAACCCCAACCGACATGATGACCAGGTCAGCGTCCAAGTTCACGTGGTTCTTCAGCTCGACAGTCACCTGCTCATCGCCCTTAGGGACGATCGCGGCAGCTGCCGCCGACAGGTGAATATCGATACCCCGGGAACGCAAGTGGTTCATCACCGGCATCGCGATTTCGTGATCAACCGGGGGAAGGATGTGGTCAGCGGCCTCGACGACCGTCACTTCGATTCCGCGGTGCGCCAGGTTCTCTGCCATTTCCAAGCCGATGTAGCCCGCGCCAATGACGACGGCTTTCATCTTTTCGCCCTCGCCAGAGCGTTCCGCTATCCGTTTGTCAACCAGCGCCTTGATCCGGTCCGTGTCGCCGATGCGACGCAGAACCTGCACTTGCGGCAAATCAACACCGGGAAGAGGGATGTGAATCGGCTCTGACCCCGGGCACAACGCCAAGGAGTCATAACTTTCCGTGTACTCCTCACCCGTGTCGACATTACGGACGGTCAGGGTCTTCGCCTCAGGGTCAACATCGGTAACCTCATGGGCGATGCGCACATCCAGGTTCAGGAGTTCCTTGAGGGACTCCGGGGTCTGCACCAGTAGGCGCTCCCGGTCCTTGATCACCCCGCCTATGTAGTAGGGGAGCCCGCAGTTCGCGAAGGACACGTGGTGTCCCCGCTCCAAAATGATGATCTCCGCATCCTCATCAAGACGCCGTGCTCTGGCTGCAACGGAGGCCCCAGCGGCGACGCCACCTACAACAACAAGTTTCACAAGACTGCCCTTCTTCACCATCAGGGTGGTTGGTTGCTTACGTCCTCTACTTCGTCGTGAGGCCCGTGGATCCTCTACAGGATATCGGCGAGCCCGCGCCCGCATTGCTCATGCGTCAAAACCGCGTGTTTCGCGATCAGAACGAGGAGCGCCGCTACAGGAAGCCCGGCTGCGGCGGGAGGCTGCCAGGAGCGTGGACCCAGCGGTCGCTGAAAGCAGGCTCGCGACCAGGAATGGGGTGGGATCAAAACTGGTTTTCGCTAACTCCCCATCCGAATCCTCTGGGAGGCTGGGGTCGGGGCGGACCGGCTCCACTGCACGCACCGTTAGTAGAGAGGTGACGGTGGTGGCCGTTGGGGCTGCGCTCATCTCAAGCACAGCCCCACCACTAGATTCGTAAGCTGGGACGGTAGAAGCGAAGGTCACGGACTCAGGTTCAGCTGAGTCACCGAAACTGGAAGTCTGCGAGAGAGCGCCGGAAGGAAGCGTCAAGGTCGCGGTGGCAACCGTATTTTCTGGAGCGCCAATCGCGTGCATGTTCACACCGGAGTACGTTGCACTGAAGGTCTCCCCCGCATCGACCGTGAGGCCCGGTTCCACGTCGACCTTCACCCCTGGCGGGCGGAAGTCCGGCTGCATGCCTTCTTCATCGCTTTCGCTGGAAAGGCACGCAAGCCACTCCTCGAAATCCAGCAAACCAGTGTTAACCGGCGTGGTTTCGGTGAAGACATGGAAGTTGTCCCCGCCTGTTGCCGGGAAGCTCGGGCCGCAACCCGGTAGGTTGCAGACCTGTCAACGGGCTTCCCGTCAACTAGGACGGCGTCGACTATGCCCTTCGTGGCGCCCGAAATGTCTGGGTCAGGAGCCTCGTGGTAGGTGTAGCGCACGTTGTAGGACAAGCCCAAGTAAAGGAAACTGCGCGACGGGACTTGCCCGTCCCAGGTCCGCTGCCACTGTTGCTCCAGCAACGTTTAGAGCTGGTCTCCTGTCATCGGCACAACCGTCAGCTCGTTTTGGAAGGGCAGCACACTCATCGCTTGCGCAACCGTGATGTTGCCCAGGTCCTGATCGTGGGTCAGGTCCGTGCGCAGGTCACCTGGACCAACTACTCCCAGGTCAGGAACGTAAGCCCAACAGTGTTTGCCGCCGCGACGAGTGTCGGAGTTTCCTGCGTGACCACCCCGATCACACCAACTTTCAGGGTCCCTGAGTCCAAGATCGTGTAGGGCTTGAAAGGCGCGGGGACCTTACCGCCACTGTCCACGACGTTTGCTGCCAGGTACGGCCAGCCTCCCATCCAGCCATTGACTTCCTGAACCCACTCCCACCCGTGGTCGAACTCGTGGTTTCCGACCGCACTCGCCTTCAAGTCAAGTGCGTTGAGTAAGTCGATGGTTGGTTTGTCAGCCCGCAGGGACGAGGGAAACAGTGAAGCGCCGATGTTGTCCCCCGCCGAAAGGAGCAGGGAGGGCGAAGGCAGAAGGAGCAAGGGCAAGCGCTCCCACTGCAACGAAACCGAGAGTTTCAAGCCAAACCCGTGCGAACCTGTTCATGGGATCCCCTCTGACCTTGCCGCTTGCGTGGCCTGCGTCTGTCTAGCCTAAAGACCAAGCACGGAGGACCGCACCGGAATCCCCCAGCCATCTTGGCCTTTTCCCGAAGGGCTCAGCCCAATCCTGGGCTCCTCAAAGCTCGCTCCAAGGAACCCGTCGTTTGATCAGGACGTGGTCGGGTGGCTCCATCCCCTCAGGAAACTCCATCCCGTCTGGTAGCTCCATGCCCTCGGGAAGCTCCGTTCCTTCAGGCGGCTCCATTCCTTCCGGCGGCTGGAAGTCTCCCATACCGCCCGGTGCTCCCATGCCATCCGGGGGTTCCATGCCATCAGGCATGTCGCCGTCTTCGGAGGGTCGACCGCCGCGGCCCCCGCCGGG
>CAYFUU010000013.1:0-34716 GCA_964346595.1 uncultured Actinomyces sp. | reverse complement strand
TGCCATCAGGCATGTCGCCGTCTTCGGAGGGTCGACCGCCGCGGCCCCCGCCGGGACCTCGCGTGCCGTCTTGGTCCTCGTCTCTGCCGCCGAAGCCGCCCCCGCCAGGGCCACCCATACCCATTCCGCCAAACACCATGTCGTGATCCCAGGGGACCACGATCATCTGACCTGTGGAAGGCTCGTAGTGTAGGTAGCCGTTGTTTCCGGGCCCAGAGATGGTGTCGGTGTTTCCCACCAGCTTCTCAGCAGCCAGGTAGGTGGCGAACTCTTCAACATCCAGCTTCTTCGGCAGTTCCTCCGAGAACTCTGTGTCGCTCGAGTTGTTGATGAAGTCCATGAACTCCACGATCGGCGTCATGTCGTCTTCACCGGTCCGCTGTTTCCAAATATCCTCGTACTCCGACCCGTCTTCCCCGTGGTAATCCCAGTCCCCATCGGAGTCAGCCTTCCAAGTGCTGCCCTCGTCCCCAAACCACTCTTGGTTCCAGAGTTCGTCATCCGGGACTTCCGGCACCAGTCGCAGGACGGGTTCTTCACCGTTCACCGAGAACGAGGTAAACCCGACCCGGTGCGTCGGCAGGCCCGCTTCTTCAAGCATCGCTACGGCGACGGCTTCGTTCAGGTAGCTCTCGGTGTCGTTGCCTCGAACCACATAGTCTGTGCGACCCAGGTGTTGCTGCCCGTCGATGTACTTGTCGAGCCGCATCAACCACGGAATCGTCGCAGGGTCTTTCGTGTTCGCACCCTCGGAGTCTGAAGCCGATTCCTCAGATGAAAGATCCTCTGCACTTAGCGTGATCCCGCGTTCGGACGCCAGAGCTGTTCGAAGCGACTTGTTGCCCTTCAAACGCAGCCCAACGTCCTTGTAAGTAGTCCCATCAATGGTGACGGTGACAGAGAGCCACTCCTTGTCACCGCTGGTCGCGTAGGCCTGCAGCATCTCTTCATAGCCCGCGCTGTCCAGCTCAACATCAATGGTGTGAACGCGATCTGTTGTAAAGAAGGTCGAAGCATCCTCGGCGCTCTGTACGGCGGTTGCGAACTCGCTCGCCTGTTCCTCCGTGCTCTTCGCGCCTGTGCAAGCGGTCAACGTGAGCGCCAAAGCGCTCGCTACCGCCAGGAGTCTTAGCGCCCACGGCTTCTCTTTAGTCAGTTTCGTAGCCATGGAACTAGGAAAACAGATTCCACTTGCAATCCCATGTGCCGTAGCTGTGACGGGGCTGAGGGACTTAGCGCTCCGGCCGCCTGACATGTGATTTTAGACACGCAGAGCCCTCCCTGCTAGAACGTTCTCAGCAAATCAGTATGCTCTCGTTTAGTACGTGGTCCAAACGAACTAACCACAAGCGGAGCCACACAGGGGCCTGGAGGACAAAATGAGAACCCGACTCAGTAGCAACAAGCAGAGCCGCAGCCTCGGCAAGATCTTCGTTTCGGCCCTGGCCGGCGTCGGGCTGGTCGCTGGAGGCCTTGCACTGCCTGGCACCTTCGCAGCCGCCGACACCATCGAAGGCGATGAGTTCTACTGCATGCCTGAAGAAGGCTTCGAAGGTGGCCTAGCCGGTGACATCCGCTTCGTAGACAACAGCGTCAACACCTTCGTCGGCGGAAACGCCCGCTTCAACAACAGCGAGGTTGAAGGCCTCACTGTTGTGAACGGCAACGCAGCAATCAACCACAACGAGGGCGCCGGAGGCCTCTTCAACATCGGCTGGGTCGGAGTCGGCTCCGGCAACGTTCCCGGACACAACGAGCTCATGCTCGCCGTCGGCGGCAACCTGACCCTTGAAAACGAGACGAAGGCCCAGGTCGGCAAGAAAGACTTCCGTGAAGGTGTTTACCAGGTCGCCGGCTGGACGGAAGCCGCCCCAGAGAAGATCATCGACACAGGAATCTTCAACCCCACCCACGACCTAACGGGCACCGCAGCCGAAGGCTTTGGGGCCAAGCTCGCAGCACAGTCAGCAGCGTTCGCCGCAGCAACCCCAACCGGAGAGGTTGTTCCCGGATCCGGGGGATGGGACCCAGTCAAGTTCATAGGTGACGGCACCTCCAACCTGCAGGTCTTTGAAGTGAACGCAGCCGACCTTGCCGGGGTTTACGCGCTCGACTTCTCTAACGTGCCCGCCACCGCCGCAATCGTCCTAAACGTTCGCGGCTCACAGGTAAAGCTCTCCAACGAGCACGCGATAACCATGGACGGCGCCCCCGTCACCTACGAAACCCGCGCTTGGACGGCCTTCACTCAGCGCCTCATGTGGCACTTCGTTGATGCGAGCGACGTGGAGATGTACAAGGAGGGTTGGAACGGCGGTCCAGCAAACGGCCAGTTCACCGGCTCCATCACCATGGGCAACGCTGACAGCACGCTCCGCATCTACACCAGCATCAACGGCCGAGTCCACACGAACGGCGACCTGGAAGTTCGTGGTGCTGGAATGGAGATCCACTCCTTCCCCTGGAACGGTACTGCTGCCAGCTCCATCACCGGCACTGACTTGACCACCTGCTCACCGGTGCCGGGACCGGTAGTCGTGGAGCCCGTCGAAGACGAAATCGTAGACGAGGACGGAACCGACGAGGACGAAGTCGTAGACGAAGACGCTGACAAAGACGGCACCGAAGAAGACGGGGCCGATGAAGACGGAACCGACGAGGACGAAGTCGTAGACGAAGACGCTGACAAAGACGGCACCGAAGAAGACGGGGCCGACGAGGACGAAAACGGCACCAACAAAGACGAAGAACTCTCAGAGCCCACCATCCCCCTGACGGGTGATGACGATGGCCAAGAGCTCCCGGAGACCACAGGCGGTAACGCAACTGCTGGCAGCACTCTGGCGAAGACAGGCGCAATCGACGCCGGGCTGTTCGCGGGACTCGGCTTGCTGCTGATCCTGGGCGGGGCCGCCATGATCGGTCTGCGCAAACGAGACGCATAAGCACCCAGCGAAACCTGTGAAGGAACGGGCGCGGCCGGTTGGTCGCGCCCGTTCCTGCGTCTGCGCTGTTCGTTGGGGCTACCCCTATGATTAGGCCCATGAGTGAGCACCAAGCAACCTGGCCTGAAGTTGTCCAACTGAGCGCTGCTGGAGTGGGATTAGTACTGGCTATTCCATCCACGGAAATGCCCACGGTGCTTCACTGGGGCGCAGACCCCGGACCACTAGATCCAAGCGCACTGGGAGCCCTTGCGCTTCCCGCGGTCCCAGAAATCGCTACAAACGCCAGCGGTCTTGTCCTCACGGTCCCAGTGGTGCCCGAAGGACAATCCAGGTGGACCGGCACCCCCGGCCTCGAAGGACACCGGACCGGACAAGACTGGTCACCAAAGTTCCTCCCCAGCAAAGTGGACGTTGAACAGGGACCGGGCGGTGTTGGGGGCCTTGTCAGCGTTGTTGGAGTCGACCCGCAAGTGGCGCTGCAACTGACCGTGACGCTGGAACTGCTGCCGTCCGGCGTCCTCCGCGGCCGCCTGGAACTGAAAAACACCGGTGAAGAAAACTACACGGTAAACAGCCTGAACCTGGCGCTCCCAGTCCCACAAAGAGCAGACGAACTCATCGACTTTGCTGGGCGCTGGGGCAAAGAACGAACCGTCCAAACCCACGCATTCACAGTTGGAACGCACTTGCGTGAAGGAAGGCACGGGCGCACCGGCGCCGACGCGGCAACCCTGCTCATGGCCGCCACACCGGGCATAGATTTCGATTCCGGCGAAGCCTGGGGAATGCACGTGGCGTTCAGCGGAAACCACAAGGTGCTGGCCGAACGGGTCTTGTCAGGCCAACGGCTGCTGATGGGTGGAGAGCTGCTGCTGCCCGGAGAAGTTGAGCTCGCGCCGGGCGAAAGCTACGAGACGCCAAAGGTTTACGGCGTCTACGGGCAGGGCTTTGACGGGGTTGCAGCGCGCCTACACGAATACTTGAGGGCGCGCCCCGGACACCCCACCTCCCCTCGCCCTGTCGTCATGAACGTCTGGGAAGCCGTCTACTTCAACCAGAACCTGGAGAAAATCCTGGAACTAGCCGACCGGGCAAGCGAAGCCGGCGTCGAACGGTTCGTGCTGGATGACGGCTGGTTCGGACGAAGACGAAACGACACTCTTGGGTTGGGTGACTGGGAACTGGCAGAGGAAATCTGGGGGGACGGTCGCTTCAAAGAACTCGTGGATGGTGTGCACGGCCGGGGAATGCAGTTCGGGCTGTGGTTTGAGCCAGAGATGGTGAGCGTCGACTCCAAGCTTGGAGAGGAGCACCCGGACTGGATCCTGCAGGTCCCCGGGCGACTCCCTAAGGAACAGCGCTTCCAACAGGTCCTTGACCTGGCGAACCCTGAAGCTTACGAGCGCGTCTTCGGCCAAATCGCTGCAATGGTGCGCGAGTACGGGATTGACTACCTGAAGTGGGACCATAACCGGGACCTTGTCGATGCGGGGTCGACCACCACCGGGAAAGCAGGGGTTCACGAACAGACGCTTGCCGTCTACAAGATGCTTGACCAACTCCGCGAAGAGTTCCCCGCCCTTGAAATCGAATCCTGCTCATCCGGTGGGGCCCGGGTAGACCTGGAGATCTTGGACCGCACCGACCGAGTTTGGGCATCAGACTGCATAGACGCGCTTGACCGTCAACAGATTCAGCGGTGGACGGCGCAGCTGCTGCCGCCGGAGCTGGTAGGTTCCCACGTTGGTGCTCCCCGCGCCCACACCACGGGACGCACAGCGGACTTGGAGTTCCGCGCCGCTACTGCACTTTTCGGACACTTCGGGATTGAATGGGACCTGAGCAGCGCAAGCCCTGAAGAACGGGAAGAGCTGGGCAAGTGGGTGGACTACTACAAGCAGATGCGCGCCCTCATTCACGGCGGTAAGGTCGTTCGGCGGGACTTCGCGGGCGGGAAGGTTTGGATGATTGGGGCGATAAGCCCTAACCAGGATGAGGCCCTCTACGCATTCACAGAGATGGAACGCGCCGAAGATTGGCCAACGAACCGTGTGCAGCTACCAGGCTTAAAACCCGAATCAACCTACCTGGTGACCCCATCGGGGCCAAACGCTGCGTCAAGCAAAACGATCATGATCCCTCCATCCTGGTGGTCTACAGGGATCACCTTGACTGGCAGGGCCTTGGCGGAGATCGGTCTCCACTTGCCGGCCATGTTCCCCGAGCACACCGTCCTGCTCCACGCTAGAGAAGTGGGTTAGGACGCGTGGGGGCCTCAAAGTTGGCGCGATCCGGCTGGCTGACTCGCCAGCACGGGGCCTGGTCCATGACCCTGGTGCCAATACTGGTAGGCAGCGCACTAGGCGGCTTCGCGTGGTGGCAGCTGGGTCTTACTGTCGCCTGGCTTTTGGCCTTCCAAGCCTTTGATGCGTTTGGGCTTTGGGTGCAGTGCGTAGCGCCTCGTAAAGGTAAGCGTGGGTGTAGCACAACGGCTGCGACGGGCGGGAAGAACACCCCTAACTGGGCACGAGGAAAGAGGTTCGTTGCCCCGATGGCCGTTTACGGTGCCCTAGCAGCTTTGGGAGCCCTGGCCCTGGTCCTGCACCTTCCAGCGCTACTTTGGTACGCGCTGCCGATCGCGCCGTTAGCTTCAATCGCAGCGTTCGAGATGTGGCACCGCAGGCCACGCAGTTTCGTGGCAAGGGCCAGCGCGATCTTCGCGTCCGGCCTTCTAACCCTGGTGGCTTTCCAACTGGGTAGCGCCCCTTTCGACTGGCGACGGGCTATCGTGGCGACCACGATCATCACCGCCTACTTCATTGGCACTATCCCGTACGTGAAGACGATGATCCGCGAGCGAGGAAACCCCTGGTGGCTTGCGTTCTCGTTGACCTACCACGCAAGCTTCACACTGGTGGTTTTAGCGGGCGCCCTAACTCACGTCACCAGCTGGTGGGTGTTGGCCGTTTGGGCGGCGCTCACCGTGCGGGCGTGGGCGTTCCCTTACGCGTCGAAGCGACTGGGGCACCCGCTAAGGCCCGCAGTGTTCGGCGTTAGCGAGTTCGTGTTTTCAGCAATGGTTGTCTTGTCGCTTGTGCTGACCTAGGCCTACTCAGCGCAGCGCGCTTGCTCGAACTCAGTCATCATCCGGATCCGGTCGATGTGGCGTTCATCCTCCGAAAACGGGGTGGCCAGGAAAGTCTCCGCCAGAGCGACCGCGTCTTCCACGGCGTGTTGTCTGGCGCCAATCGCACCAACGTTAGCGTTGTTGTGGAGCCGCGCCAGCTGGGCTGTCGACTCATTCCAGATGAGTGCTGCCCGAACGCCGTCCACAAGGTTCGCGGCCATCTGCTCACCGTTGCCGCTACCGCCGATGACAAGTCCGAGGGCCGGTGTTCCTGCTTCCAGGTCGGCAACCACGGCCTCGCCACAAGCGATGCACATTGGGGGGTACGCGTCGAGGGCGTCGTAAACGAAGGCTCCGTGGTCAACGACCTCGTATCCTCCTGTACTGAGCTGCGCTATGAGCGCCTCGCGGACCTCAAAACCCGCGTGATCCGCGGCGATATGTACCCTCATTGCGTTCCTTTCAACGGTGCCTTGTCAGTGGTACTCTTTTGCAGTCGGACGGGTGGGCTAGGTCGCTCGCCTCTTAGCCAAGTCGGCCGCCGTCTCGGTGAGGGCCAAGCATAGAACGTCCAGCTCAGATTGTGTGATTGTTAGGGGTGGACTAAGGCGAACAATGGACCCATGCGCGTCCTTCACCAGGACGTGGTGCTCCATCATGAGTTCGCACACCTCACGGCCGGAAGCAACCGCGGGGTCAAACTCGATCCCGGCCCAGAGACCAACTTGGGAAAAACCAAGGATCACTTCTGGGTGTTGCTCTTGAAGGGCGCCGAGGCACTCCCCAAGCTGCTTTCCGCGAGCCCTGGCATTCTCCTGAATCTCTCCCGTGTTCATGAGCTGGATGACTTCCCGACCGACGGCAGCCGCGAGAGGGTTCCCCCCAAAGGTCGACCCATGCGTCCCGGCAGTCAGCTGCCCAAGGACGTCGCTGCGCCCAACAACAGCGGAGACAGGCAAGACGCCACCACCGAGCGCTTTGCCAAGAAGCATCAAATCTGGCTTGATCTCATAGAGCTCAGAAGCGAACGTCTCACCGGTCCGACCAAAACCAGATTGGATCTCATCGACTATCAGCAAGATGTCTTGTTGGGAGCAGAAGTCACGCAAGGCCTGAACGTAGGGTTTGTCGGCAATCCGGACCCCCGCCTCGCCCTGGACTAGTTCAATGAGGACCGCAACGGTGTCGGGGGTTACCGCATCTTTCAGCGCCTGCAGATCTGCGAAAGGGACGGTGACAAAACCGGGCGTGTGGGGACCGAAGTCATCCTTCGCGTCCCGGTCATCCGAAAAGGAAACGATGGTCGTGGTTCGCCCGTGGAAGTTCGAGTCGGCAACGATAATCTGTGCCTGGCCAGTGGGCACGCCCTTCACCCGATAGCCCCATTTGCGTGCAGCTTTGATTGCAGTCTCGACAGCTTCCGCGCCAGTATTCATCGGCAGAACCATCTCGTGGCCTGTGAGTTCCGCGAGCTCGCTTGCGAAGGGCCCAAGCTGGTCGTTGTAGAAGGCGCGGGACGTCATTGTCAGCCGTTCAAGCTGAGCTTTTGCGGCGTCTAAGAGGGCGCAGTTAGAGTGCCCAAAGTTCAGTGCCGAGTAGCCCGCGAGTGCGTCTAGGTACTTTTCACCTTCAACATCTTCTACCCAGACGCCGTCTCCTGAGCGGATGACAACGGGCAGTGGGTTGTAGTTAGGGGCAACGTGCTCTGATTCGAGTTCTAAGGCAGTGGTGGTCTTGTCCTTGTTCACAAAGGCCTCCTTTCAGCCAGGCTAGCAGCCGGTTCTGTGAAGGCGACCTACTTCGTGATCGGTAAGCCCAGCGAGCCTGACGCTTGCTCCAGGGGGCCCAGGTCCGCAACGGAAGTGAAGCCTGCGCCGGCGAGCAGGGCAGCTGCCTGCCCTGAACGGTTGCCACTACGGCAGTACAGAGCGTACGTCGCATCGGGATCTAAGCCGGTGATGGCTTCCGCGAATTCACCGGAGTTGAAGTCCAGGTTCAAGGCACCGGCAACGTGACCTTCAGCGAACTCTTCCGGGCTGCGAACATCAATGATGATGACGTCGCTTAGGGGTGCTGCTTCCAAGTCCTCAGAAGCATCGGAGTCCGCCTGCTGGGTCGTCGAGGCGTGCGCTTCTGGCAGAGCCTCACTAGAAGTTTCACTGCAGGCCGCGACCCCGAAAACAAAGAATGCTGTGAGGCTCAGTGCGGCAAGCGCTCTAGGTGTCTTGTTTCTCATGGGCTGATCCTATAGCCGGCCTCCCCGGGGTGACACCCCTGAATGACAGCTTCACTTTGAGCAGCCTTGTGGAAAGATGGGGCGATGCGCTTCTTGATTCAACTTCTTGGCAGCATGGTTGGTATCTACTCTGCTGCCGCGATAGTTCCTGGGATCGTTTTTGAATCCAAGATGGGGTGGCAGTGGACTCTGCTTGACCTCTTCTTACTGGCGCTGATCCTGGCCGCCGTCAACGCCATCATCCGCCCCGTTTTCAAGTTTCTCACGTTCCCGCTCTACATCCTTACCCTGGGCCTGTTCTCCCTTGTGACCGGCGCCCTGATGTTCCTGATGGTTTCCTGGTTGGCAGGGAAGTTCTCTCTTCCCTTTGTAGTGATGGGCTTTTGGCCCGCACTTTGGGGAGGGGTTGTGACCGCGGTCGTCTCCTGGTTCATTGTCGGTATCCTCAGTCCTCTAGTCCCCAAGAGGCCCGTCACCTGACGTCCCCTTTTTCTTCGGGCACGCGGACCGTCCCACGCGTCCTCCTGGAAAGGTAGGTGGTCCCGGTTGTTGTGACCCCCACTGCTCCAAGGCCCAAGGCTTCAACGCGCATGTCGCTCCACTCTTTAAAGGCACCCAGCGAAGGGTCTCCCTTGGCTGCTTCCTCCAGTCGCTCTGCTGCCGCGATGTAGGTTTCGATGCTGTGGGCTCCAAACCCCTCCCTTTCCAAACCCAAGGACCGGTCGTCGAAATAGACAACAGCGTTTCCTTCTGCAGCCGAGGCTGCGCTCCCGTCAAGAGCCGGAACAACATCCGCCGTGTTCTCAAGCGCCAGCACGTTAGCTGCGCAGGACTGACTTGCCGCGGCAGGCGCGCCCACCGTCAGCACCGAAACAACGTTGTACTGTGACAAAAGCCCTTGATCCGCTGCAATCGAGAGCGCGACGGCCCCACCTTGGGAGTGCCCTACTAGTTCAACGGGGTCACCCGGCCTGATTCCTGCAAGGTCCATCGCAGTCAGCACCGCGACCTGTTGGTCGGAAAGTTCCCCCGCAACTTCCTGCAGGTTTGACTGCATGTCTTGGGGGTTGGAGGTCCCGGGAAGCCAAGTTTGAGTCCCTTTGATCACCACGCTCCAGGAGGGACGCGTGGGACCCGGCGAAACGTGTTTCAGGATCTTGATCTCCCCCACTCCACCAAGATCCTGCACAGTTGGCATCACCCGTAGCAGCTGTCCAGCGGAACGAGGGACGGCGGTTCGACCGTCTGCGGTCGCAGCAAGCGGGACTGTCGCAACAAACGCGAGGGCCGCAGAAACGGGATGGGACTTCTCTGACCAGCCGTCCGGCCAACGCTCTAACAAGCCCTGCCGCTCGCCCAGCGCAACGCGGGTGAGGGCGCCAGCGGATCCGGCACCCCACGCGCTCTTCCCCCCACCGCTCACGACGACTCCGGTCGACTTTCCCCAGGTGATCAGACTGGCTAGTTCCCAGACTCCACTAAGGAACCGGGCAGCACCCGAAGTGGGTGAGCGATCGAAACGACCCGCGTCGCCGCCAGCGAAAACGCCAAATTGGGTCTGTGCCTCCAAACCGGCAACAGAAGGTGAGGAAGAGAGCTTGTGGCGTCCCATTGCCCCCACGTAGTGGCCCGCTTTAGAGAGCAAACCACCAAGAGCAGTGGAGTCCGGCAAACTGCAATCGAGCGCTGCCAGAGAGTTGCACGCAGAAATGAAAGAAGCTGCGTCCCCTTCAGCTGACGCGTAGATGAGTGCTGCAACACTCAGCCACTGTGCCAAGCCGTCCAGTTCTTCGCGAAGAGCTAGGAGCTTTTGGGTGAGCGCGTCCCTTCGGCCCGCAAACAAGAGATCACTAGCCCTCACCCGCTCCGCCACCCCACTGTCCGCAGACAGGTGGGCATCAGTACGGTGAGCAAAGACAAGCGCGGCGACTGCGTCCGAGGCGCTTCGCTGCGCCCAACTCACTGCAAGAGCGCACTGGATGACTTCTTCCGTGTCGACCGACGTGGATCCATCGCGCACCCAGTACCAAGGTGTGCCCGCCATCAGAGAACAGCCGAAACTGACCGGGCCAGCTGGTTGCGGGAGACCGCAAGCGCGTAGAGGTCCTCCATGTCCTGGAGCGCCAGGCGCACCCTGACCACCAGTTCGCTGCGTCTTGCAGCGTATCCGTCCGCCCCCGGTCCTTTCCACGTTGGAGCCCGGGCGAAAACCAGGAGCCTCTCGCATTCTTCTACCGATGTCAGCCCAGCAAGAACCGCTCCCTCATCAAGATCAGGGGTGATCCACTCTCCGCAAGCAGCCAAATCGAACATGCTGGAAAGCTACCGTGCACCCGCCACACCTTCGTACAGGGAGCCGGGCGCCTGTGGACTTGTTCCAAACACCCTCTCCTGTGGCTCTATCCTTGGGCTGGCAAAAGAACCTGCCAAATCCTGCTTAAGGAGTGCGGAAGAATGGGACCGACGTCAGGCTCTGGGATGGCTACAGATGGGTTTTGGGAAGACAACTTCACCCCGGCTCTATCCCCTTTGGACGGGCGGTATCGGCGGCAGGTCGGAAAGATTGCGGACTGGCTCTCGGAAGAAGCTCTGAACCGCGCCCGCATCTTTGTGGAAGTGCGTTGGATCGAGTTCCTTCTCAAGCAAGGAATCGTTGAAGGTCTGGCCCCCCTGACGCCTTCTGAAAGCGCGTACCTGCTAGATCTAGCTAGCAGCTTTAATGAGCCGCGCCGCCAGCGGCTCGCGGAGTTTGAAGCAGAGACCCGCCATGACGTTAAGGCAGTGGAGTATCTGATCCGCAATCACCTGCTAGAAAGCGGGAACCCGAAACTGACTGGGCTGGTGGAGCTCACCCACTTTCTGTGCACGTCGGAAGACATCAACAACTTGGCCTACGCACTCTGCGTACAAGGCGCTCTAAATCAGGTCTGGCTGCCCGCCGCAACCGGGCTGCAAAGCGAACTCGCTGAGATGGCGGATGAGAGCGCGGAGCTGGCAATGCTGGCCCGCACTCACGGACAACCTGCCACTCCAACGACACTGGGAAAGGAGCTGGCGGTCTTCGCTTGGCGACTGGAAAGCCAGCTGGGACGAATCGAGTCCGACCCGATTCTGGGGAAGCTAAACGGCGCGACCGGAACCTACTCGGCGCACGTTGCCCTGTTGCCTGAGGTCGACTGGCCGGCTCTTTCCAAAGCCTTCGTTGAGTCGCTGGGGCTCCAGTGGAACCCGCTGACGACACAGATCGAGTCGCACGACTGGCAGGCGAACCTGTTTGCAGACCTGGCCCATTTCAACCGAATCGCACACAATCTGGCCACTGACGTCTGGTACTACGTTGCCTTCGACTACTTCACGCAGAAGCCTGAAGGCACCACGGGGTCTTCAACCATGCCTCACAAGATCAATCCGATCAGGTTTGAGAACGCTGAAGCTAACCTGGAGGTTTCAACTGCCCTGTTCGACGTGATGGGGGCAAACCTGTCGACGTCGCGGCTGCAACGGGACCTGACCGATTCTTCCCTCCAACGCAACATGGGCGTGGCGTTCGGCTACTCGCTGCTGGCGTTAGATAACCTGCGGGCCGGGCTGAAGAACCTGGAGCCAAACGGAGCCAAGATGGCCGCAGACCTTCAGGGGCACCCCGAGGTGCTGTCCGAGGCACTGCAGCAGGCCCTGCGTCTTTCGGCTTTGAGCGGTGGCGGCAGTGTAACCGCAGAGGACCCCTACACAAAGCTGCGCAAGCTGACCCGGGGCAGCCACGTCAGCCTTGAACAAATGAAACAGGTAGCTCTGGAATCCGGGCTACCCGCGGAACTGGAGGTCAGGCTGTCTCAGATGACCCCGGCGGACTACACGGGGATCGCGGAGGACCTCGCTAAGAAACGCGACTAGGGCCGCCACGCCGGGTCAAACCTGGGCGGACCAAAGCGGTCGTAGAGGTCTGCGGCCCGCGCTATCTCATCGGCGAAGCCAAGAGTTTCCAAGTCCATTACCAGCTCTTCGCCCCTCCTGAGGGACTGATGCCCGGGCGGCTCCCCCTTCTTGGGTCCGTCTTCCAAAGGACGGGAAACCAGGATTCTGCCGCGTGCGGCGACTGGAGCCATCTCCGGGTTGTCCCAAAACAGCTCTGTTGCCCGGTCCAGGAGGTCCTGGACCAGGACTGAATCGGCTGAAACCTCTTGCTCGGGGTCAACAAATACAATGTCGAAGTTGACCAACGTAGGTTTCCCAAACCCCTCAAAGACGTTCACCCTCAGCTCCAACTGGCCGCTCCCTAAGTGGTCCTGGACTGCTGGAAGGTGAGCGACTGCCCGCTCCAAGCGGGCGCGGAAGCGCTCGTCCCTCCCGGGAACCCAAGAGGGCTTTACGTTCCCAAGCAGACTTCTGGTCGCGTCTGTAGCGATTCTCAGCGCTGCTGTGACCCTCCGTTCCAGTCCGTCCCACCATGGCTTTTCAGGCATCCTGCACCTCCGAAAGTGAGGGCTCGGCTTCTTTAGGACTTGCAGTCTTTCTGCGGCTGACAGCAGGAACCACGGGCTCTCCCGGGAAAATGACCGGCTGCCAGCGTCCTGGGAAACGCAGGTTCAAGTACTCCTTCCAGAGCGACCCTGGCTTCGGCTCACGCACCTCTTGCCAGATGTAGTGGTGCGTGACGCGCGTTTCTTCCCCATCCAAAGGGAGGAAGCTGCGGAGAGTCTTAAACGCTTCTCCAGCTCTGCCCCAAGGAGCGATTGCTTGGCGACGCTCAGCCAAACGCAACGTTTCGGTGTATGTGGCCGAGGAGTGGGCGTAGAACAAGGGGCCCCGCTTCGGCTGAGTTAGTCGCCGCTTCACCACGACACGGGTGTCAGCCTCTAGCCTGGGGGCTCCGTCGAGCGACGGGATCATGTCCTGATCGTGCTCAACAGCGATCATAGTGACGTCCTCACGAATCCGAACTCGGCGCGTTGGACTTCCAAGCGTCACAACCCCAGTGACGTTGATGCCGGCTTTCTTTGGGCTCAGTTCAGCAAGGCCTGCGGCGATCATCCCACCCTGGGAATGCCCGCAGATGAGCACGGGTTCGCGCACCATGTCCTGTTCAGGGACTCCGTCGGCTGCCATCGCGGATCGCACAGCTTGGACCGTGCCTTCCCTCATCGCCGAGTTCAGGTCTAGCTCCTCTTTCACGTTGGACTCGATGTCTGCAGGGTTTGGGAGAGATTCCAGGTCTGCATGGTCAGTTCCAGGTAGCGACACTAGCCACCGACGTTTGTCGCCGGTTCCAACCCTGGTGACCTTAATCGCCTGACCAAACGCATCCGCCCAGTACAAGTCGTCAATGTCAGCCGACATCTCACGCAGGCTGCGAGGAGGGGAGAATCTTCTAACACCGGGGTAAGAGTGGCCCTCCGGCAGCCTGCGCGGTTTTTTTGGGTCGGGATCGGCGCTGTCCCACCAAAGAACGGAAGACAGTGAGCCCGACCGGAAGTAGCCGAACGCCAGTCCAGCAGCCAACGACGCCATCATCAAGGAGTCGTACCCCGGACGAGGAGGCAGCGCCAACTTGTCGCGCGCCAGACCCCCTCGGTCCAAATGCAAAGCAACCTGGAGCCTTGCAAAAAGGCGAGAAAAACGAGCAAGGGTCTGCCCAGTCTTTGAAAGGGAGCGCACCGTCAGGGTGTCCAGCCCCGGATTCCTGAAGTAGATATCCTGGGCTTTCTCCACAGCCTGGTCTCCAAGGTGCCTGGCCTTCTCCCTGACAGTCGTGCCAAACGGCCCCCTGGATGGCACCAGCTTGGAAAGCGCAGACCAGAGAAGCGCCCTCAGGATAGGGGGAACCAAGGGAAGAAGGCTCCGGATTAGAGGAGCCCTTGAGAAGGTGTGGGGGATCCTGCGAAGCGGATAGTGACTACTCAACCTTCACCTCCCAAACGATCTCCAACATTTTAGTTGGCTGTCTCAGCGTTTCACCCACGGTGAGTAAGGCTTGCCACCCCGGGCCGTTTCGGTCAAGGTGGAAGCACCAGACCCGCAAGCGCGGCTGGACTGACCTTTGGGGGAAGCATGAGCCAAGTTGACAGAACCACTGAACTTTACATCGACGGCATGACGTGTGGGCATTGCGCTGCAAGTGTCACCGAAGAGCTAGAAGAGGTGGCGGGCGTCAAGAACGTTGAGGTTCTCCTAGTCAAAGACGGGACCTCAAGAGTCACCGTTATCGCCGATGTGGAGATCGACGACGACGCACTCCGGGATGCGGTTGCCGAAGCCGGATACGAGCTCGTGAAGATCGAAAGAAACTAGGAAACAAGTGCCAAAGCCTACACTCCAGGAGCCACCAGTCCTGGAGATAGCCGACACCACCGACCCGTATCGCGACGTAACTGTCGGAGAGGACGCACGACGACGCGCAACCCAGCTCCGGAACCGCTTCCTAGTAGCGCTCCCACTTGGCACGATCGTTATGGTCTTGTCGATGGTGCCCGCGCTGCAGTTCCCAGGTTGGCAGTGGGTTGTGGCCGCACTAACTCTTCCTGTCATCACCTGGTGCGCGTGGCCCTTCCACAAGGCTGCGTTTGCTGCCGCGAGGCACGGCGCAACCACTATGGACACACTGGTCAGCCTGGGAATCATCGCTTCTTCGACCTGGAGCTACTGGGCACTTTTCTGGGGCGGCGCCGGTCACATAGGGATGAAGATGAACATGTCTTTCATTCCTCGCTTCTCCGAAGGGGTGTCGGGGCACGCAGAGCTCTATTTCGAGGCCGCAACGATGATCGTTGTGTTCCTGCTGGCGGGCCGTTGGGCGGAAGCCAGAACCCGGTATCGGGCGGGGGATGCCTTGCGGTCTCTGCTGGACCTGGGAGCCAAAGAGGCGACTCTGGTGCTGGTGGCGCCTGATGGGAGCGAATCTCTAGAGAAGGTTCCTGCGGCGGACCTTTCCGTCGGAGACCTGTTCCTGGTTCGCCCCGGTGAGAAAGTCGCGACCGACGGGGTTATTGAAGAGGGCAACTCTGCGCTCGACACTTCCCTACTGACCGGGGAATCCGTACCTGTTGATGTCAGCCCCGGAGAATCCGTCACCGGGGGCACAATCAACACTTGGGGCTCACTGCGGGTTCGTGCGACCCGCGTCGGCAGCGACACAACGCTGGCGCAGATCGGGCGAATGGTCACCGAAGCCCAGGCCACGAAGGCGCCGGTGCAGAGGCTTGCGGACAAGGTTTCCGCTGTCTTTGTCCCCGTGATCATCTCTATTGCCCTGGTGACACTGGTTGTCTGGCTTCTTTTGGGCAACCCGGTGCAAGCTGCGTTCACCGCAGCTGTCGCCGTCTTGGTGGTGGCGTGCCCGTGTGCTTTAGGTCTTGCCACGCCAACGGCTTTGCTTGTCGGATCAGGCCGTGCCTCACAGCTTGGAATCCTGATCAGAAACGCTGAAGTGCTGGAGCAGACGCGGACTGTTGACACCGCTGTCCTCGACAAGACGGGTACCGTCACCAGCGGAGTCTTGAGCGTTGAAGAAGTAGTGCCCTCTGCAGCTGGTGGTCTGGACGAAAATCAGGTGTTGGCTCTCAGCGCTGCGGTTGAGGAGGGTTCAGAACACCCGCTTGCCCGCGCCATTGTTAAGGAAAGTGTTTCTCGCGGGCAGACAACCCCTGCCGTGACGGACTTTGCGAACCACGCAGGCAAGGGTGTTTCCGGCCTCCTGGAAGTGGACGCGCCTTCTGGAGAGCTGGAAACGGTGGGTGTCCTGGTTGGCGGGCCAAGGTGGCTTTCCCAGCACGGCATCGAGTTGCCCGCCGAACTGCTTGAAAAGCAGAGTCTGATGGAGGCTACGGGCGCAACGGTTGTTGCGCTTGTCAGCGCCCCGCCCGCGGCGATTGGGCGCGATGTCACGGCTGTGCCTGCAAGTTTGGCGAAGGTTTTAGACCCCGCTTCTTTGGCGGACGGGGAGCTGCGCGTGACCATGACCGTTCAAGGCATGACGTGTGCTTCGTGTGTTGGCCGCGTTGAGCGCAAGCTGAAGAAGCTGCCGGGTGTCAGCGCACAGGTGAACCTGGCGACAGAAACTGCGACTATCACCTTGGATCAGGACTACACGAACGAAGACCTAGAAGGCATCGTGAAAGCAGCCGGCTACGACGGCCACGTCGTAGCTCGCCAGGAAATCGTGGAGGCACCCGCGGAAGACACCAAGGTGGCCCAGCCGGACCTGCCACCCGTGGTTGAAGGAGCCCAGGTGCTTGGGCTTCTGTGTCTGCGCGACTCCGTGAAACCAGACGCGGCCGAAGCGATCAGTGAGCTGCGGCAGCTGGGGATCTACCCAATTCTGCTATCCGGGGACAACACCTCCGCCGCTAGCCACGTCGCCGGTGAAGTCGGCATCGAAACGGTCACTGCTGAGGTGCTACCTGATCAAAAACGCGACGAGGTCGCCCGACTCCAGGAACAGGGCCACGTGGTCGCAATGATCGGCGACGGAGTCAACGATGCTGCCGCAATGGCACAAGCTTCAACCGCTGGCCTCGGTCTTGCCATGGGCAGCGGCACCGATGTCGCCATGGCTGTTGCAGACATCACCGCGGTGAACTCCGATCTGAAGTCGGCGCCAAGAGCCATCAGGATCTCCCGGCGCACCCTTCGCATCATCAAGGGGAACCTGTTCTGGGCTTTCTTCTACAACATCCTGGCAGTCCCACTTGCCTTCATGGGGTTGCTAAACCCGATGATCGCAGCCGCTGCCATGGCGTTTTCTTCCGTGTTCGTGGTGATGAACTCGCTTCGACTTCGAAGCGCCGGTTAGCCCACCTGTTTCCGGAGCCGCTTCAGTTTCCGGGTCTTGACTGCGAACCAGACGTCCAGGCGCCTCATCTTTCGCGCTTTGGATTCTTCCGTCTCCTGGAAAGCGCAAGGAATTTCAATGACCTTGAAGCCTTGAGCCAGTAGATCCAAGGTCATCGCAACGTAAACCGCGCTGCTCCCGTGGAAAGGCATGATCTGTGACAGGGCTTCCCTAGTGATGCACCGGTTCGTGGCGGAGGCGTCAACCGGCCAGTCACCGGTTCGTCGCCTGATGTCGCGTGCGGCACTGATAGCTTTCCGTAGGTTCGTGGCCCTCGCTTCGTCTATGGGGACCCCGATTGCACAGCTGGCTTCACCCGCCCCAACGGCCTCAACAAGGGGTGTTGCTTCAACAGCCGAATCACCGAGGTCTGGCTCCAGGAACAGGATGTTCCGTGCCGGCCAGTCCTCACGGTCCCTCATAGAAACGACCTTCACGCCGGTCTCAAGCGCAGAGGCGAGGCCCCTGGGAACGGAGTGGCGGACGACCGCAGCGCCTGCCATTCGCGCAACAGCCCCCGTGTCATCATCCGAGCCGTCGTCCACCACGACAATCAGGTCAACACCCGGGATAGCGCGGCAGGCCCGCACGGTTGCAGCAAGGGTAGAACGGTCGTTGCGCGCAGCAATCACAACTGCGACGTATTGGGGGCCCGTAACCGAAGCAGTAGTGCCCCCTTGCCCTGGCTCAGTCACCTCATAATCCTATCTGGCCCACCGGGCCCAGGCGCACTCGCGGTCAGCGGATGGTGACCTGCCTGGAGACCAGTCCGGAACGGATCCGCCTCTGTTCGTCCGTGAGCGGCCCGTCCGCATCAAGTGCTTCTTCAAGGTTCTTTTGGAAAGCCTTCCCATCCGCAGCAAGGTCGCTCGCTGAAAGTGCGGGATTGACCTGGAAGACGGGGATGGCAATTCCGCAAGCCCTGAAAGCCCCCACAAACTTGGAGTCCTCCCCAAGGGTCGCGTTCCCAGCAGACTGGACTCGAGCAAGTGCTGTGAACAGCTCATCTTCCGGAACGTCCGTGACGTAGCGAACGAAGTTGTTGTTCATTTCGCACCAGTACATGCCGGGCGCCCCAGGGACCTCTTCAGTTGGGACCATGTCCTCTGAGTTTTGTTCCAGAGCAGCAAGAGTCTCTGCGTCCTGCGTTTCGTCCGGGTCGAACCAGTAGCTGAAGTTATCGGTGATCTCTAGCGGGCTGGGGTCTTCTAGAGCAGCTTCCCCTAGGAACTCTTCGTCAAGGAGTTCCTGAATGCGGGGTGCGGGGTCGCGGACGTCGAAGGCGACCACTCCGTCCTCGCCCGCGTCAGCCATCTGGATGGCGCGAAGCAGAGCGCCGCCCAGGTCATGCGAAAGGTCCCCGGAGTTGAAGCGTGTTTGCAGGCCGACCAGGATGTGTCCGTCTGAGCGCACCATGGCCGGAACCCCGTCGGGGAGCAAAGTGACAAAGTCGAACTCAACTCCCCCGTTTGCCTTGTTGGTCTTTGCGCCCAGCGTTCCGCAGGGAATCAGCTCCTTCATAGCGACTAGTTCGCGCTCAAACCTAATTCCCTCAAAGGGACGTTCCACGAACGGGATCGCGGGACGGTAGGCGGCAGCTTTTGCGGGGGACATCTTCTTACGACGACTTGCTTTACCCATGGCAGACAGACTAGCCGCCCAAGGCACCAATCGCTCTACAATCGAGACGGATGAGTTCACTAAGCCCAGGTGGCACAAGGAGATGCGATGACGCACGAACGAGCCGGCCAGCCCGCCCAAGAAGAAGACCTAGTCGACATAGACGCACTCTTGGCGGCCTACTACGACTTAGTCCCAGACGTTACGGAGCCCGAACAGCTAGTGGTGTTCGGGACCTCAGGGCACCGCGGAACGTCCACCAACACAACGTTCAACGAAGCCCACATAGTGTCAATCACGGCCGCGATCGTCGAATATCGCGCGTCTCAAGGCACGAACGGACCCCTGTTCATTGGGGCTGACCCGCACGCCCTCTCCGAACCTGCATGGCGTTCCGCCCTGGAGGTCCTGAGCGCAGCAGGAGTCCAAACATACATCGACGCACGCCGCTCATGGACACCAACCCCTGCCGTTTCCCTTGCCATTTTGGAAGCCAACGGCGCTCCAAACGATTTGCGGCAAAGCGGGGAAGGGTTAGCTGACGGGATCGTCATCACCCCCTCGCACAACCCCCCCACGGACGGCGGGTTCAAGTACAACCCCCCTACAGGCGGGCCTGCTACTTCGGAGGCGACGGCGTGGATTGCTGCCCGAGCCAACGAACTACTTGCGGGCGGCTGGAGAGACGTTCCCAGAACCTTTATTGATGAGGTTTCGGCGGCCCCGAACGTTCACTTCTACGACTACCTCCAGACTTACGTTAAGGCGCTTGAGACCGTGATTGACTTCGAGGCGATCAGGGGGGCAGGCATCCGCATAGGTGCTGACCCGCTTGGCGGCGCCGCCGTCGACTACTGGGGAGCAATCGCAGAACGCTACGGGCTAGACCTGACCGTGGTGAACTCATCGGTGGACCCGCAGTGGGGCTTCATGACGCTCGACTGGGACGGCAAGATCCGCATGGACTGCTCCTCGCCTTACGCCATGGCATCTTTGCTAGAGAAGATGGTGGCGGATCAGGATGGGGTGTTCCCCTACGACGTTGCCACCGGCAACGACGCTGACTCCGACCGACACGGGATCGTCACGGCCGACGGGCTGATGAACCCCAACCATTTCCTTGCGGTCGCTATCGAATACTTGTTCACGCACCGACCGGACTGGCCTGCGGACGCGGGGATCGGGAAGACGCTCGTCTCCTCGTCCCTGATTGACCGGGTAGGCAAAGCGATTGGACGCCGCGTTGTGGAGGTGCCGGTTGGTTTCAAGTATTTCGTTGAAGGACTACTAGACGCCTCGCTTGGGTTTGGCGGCGAAGAGTCTGCTGGCGCATCCTTCCTGCGCAAGGACGGCACGGTCTGGACGACGGACAAGGACGGTCTGATCATGGCTCTCCTTGCCGCTGAAATCATGGCAGTCACGGGCAAGAGCCCCTCGCAACTCCACAAGGAGCAGACGGAGAGGTTCGGGAAGTCGTGGTACGCCCGGATTGACCAGGCAGCAACGAAGGCTGAAAAAGCGAGGCTCGCGAACCTTTCACCCAGTGACGTCAAGGCAACCGAACTGGCGGGCGAACCGATCACTGCGAAACTGGTGAGGGCCCCGGGGGACAACGAGCCTATCGGCGGACTGAAAGTCACAACTGAGAACTCTTGGTTTGCTGCGCGGCCTTCAGGGACCGAGGACGTCTACAAGATTTACGCGGAATCCTTCGTGAGCAAAGAGCACTTGGAAGAGGTCCAGGAGGCAGCGAAAGAAGTGGTGAGCGCAGCGCTTGCAAGCTGAGCTTTGGGGCTGTGAGATTGGGCCCCTTCAGCTGCATAACGCCTGACCGCCTTTGACTCAGGCAGGGGGTACGGACAGACTTCTACTGTGTTCGATCGCTATCGTGAAGTCCTCTCCCTGCCCGGCGCACTCGCGTTCTCTGTGGCGGGAGTCGTGGCACGCGCGCCCATGGCGATCCAAGGGATTTCAACGATCCTGATGATCAGAGCCCTCTACGGGAGCTACTCCCTGGCGGGCTTCATCTCCGCGGCAACCGTTGTGACCTACGCGATTTGCGCCCCGATCTTGGCGCGCCTGGTCGACCGCTATGGGCAGGCGAAGATCATGATCCCGTCGATCCTGATCTCTGCGAGCGCGATCGCCGGAATCATCTTCTCAGCGATGGCACTAGCAGACCCATGGATCATTACTGTCCTTGCAGTGATCTCAGGGGCTACGGGCGGGTCGATGGGGGCGATGGTCCGAGCCCGCTGGGCCTACGTCACCCGCGACGCGGCCCAGCTCCAGGCGGCCTACGCCATGGAAGCAGCATTCGACGAGTTCGTGTTCGTGCTGGGCCCGGTCGTAGCCACACTGGTGACCGCGATGATCCATCCCACGG
This sequence comes from uncultured Actinomyces sp., assembly GCA_964346595.1. Taxonomy (GTDB): domain Bacteria; phylum Actinomycetota; class Actinomycetes; order Actinomycetales; family Actinomycetaceae; genus Scrofimicrobium. The sequence continues at coordinate 13,572 of CAYFUU010000013.1, read as the reverse complement.
CGGGGCTTTGGGTTGCGTTGATCCTGATGGTAGCTGGCTCCCTCGCTTTCCTCCTGCAGAAAAAGACCGAACCTCCAGTGAACCCAAAGGTGAAGGGCGAAAAGCTGGAGTCGGTCATGCGGAATCCAGCCATGATCGTCCTTGCAATCACCTTTGTCGGAACCGGAGCCCTGTTTGGGGCACTGGACCTATCCGTTGTTGCGAGCGCCGAAGCTGCCGGCCTGTCCTCCATGGCGGGGGTAATCCTAGCCACTATGTCGCTGGGTTCCATGCTGTCTGCCTTGGTCTACGGGTCCCGCATTTGGGCGATGCCGGTTTGGAAACTGTTCCTGTTGGGTGTCACTTTGCTTGCGGTCGGTGTTTCACCCTTCTTCCTGGCGCCGAACCTGCTGGTCCTTGGCATCATGATGTTCGTAGCGGGCATAGCGATCGCGCCAACTATGACCAACGTAAACACCATCGTCCAACAGGTTGTTCCCGCAGCACGACTCACCGAAGGCCTCACCTGGACTTCGACAGCCATGACCCTGGGACTCTCGTTTGGTTCGGCCGTAACGGGTCCGGTAATCGACCAGTCAGGACATCACGGAGGCTTTCTTGTGGTGCTCGTGTTCGGGTGGGTCATGTTCCTGTTTGCACTCCTTGGCTACCGCACGCTGAAGCGCTCCATCATTGCCAACAAGACCCGCTTGGAAGCGGCGCAGGCGAAGAAGGTGCAGGAAGCTCTGGACGACCTAGGAAGCTGAGCCTGCCGCTACCCTGAAAGCATGTTGAAGCGACTCCTCGCCGCACCAATCGAGTGGTTGAACCGGCTCGAATCGCGCTACTTACGCGCCGCCCACTGGGTGCCTGGGATCATTGGCTTCGGGGGTTACGGCTCAGCAGAGAGGGCCCGCGTCCTTGGGAGGGTGCTGGTCAGCCCGCGCGGGGGCGAGCGCAGCTGGCTCCTTGAAAAGCGGGGGTGGCGTCCGTTCTTCGACACTCAGGCCCCTTTTGAACCGGTCGTGGTGAAGCTTGGGAACGCGCTGCAGCTGCTGAGAACTGACAGCGGGGGATACATTGACGCACACCTTGAGGGTCACGGTCTGGGCTCAGGTTGGCATGAGGCCACAGTCCACCTTGTCCACAGAAGCGATTTCCGCAGGCACGAAAAGCAGTTGGCGCAAGCAGGAGAGGGTGGGAAACTTGCTGCGCTTGGCCTCGAGTCCGGACTAAGGCTCTCCAGACCGACAAGGATTCCCATCAGGATTGTCGGTCCTGAAGAGACTGCAGGAGTGATTTCTGACGTCGATGACACCGTCCTAGTCTCGATGGTGCCTCACAAGCTTCTGGCACTGCGCTACGCGTTCGTCGACAAGGTCTCCTCCCGGCAGGCGGTCCCCGGCATGTCGCATTTCCTGAGGGTCCTACAGAAGGACATTCCGCGCCTGCAGCCTTCAGAGTCCAAGCAACAGAGGGTACCGCTGATGTTCCTCTCAACAGGAGCGTGGAACACAATAACCGCACTCCGCCACTTCTTGAGGAGCGGGAACTTCTCTAGAGCGACCGTGCTCCTTCGACCATGGGGCATTTCGGCACGCGGACTTCCTCTCTCCGGACCGGTGTTCAAGCACAGCGAACTAGACGCCCTGGTCCAAATGCTCCCTCACGTGAAATGGTTGCTTGTAGGTGATAACGGACAGCACGACCCAGAGATTTTCACCGAGTTCGGAAGAAAGCACCCAGATTCCCTCGCAGCCATCGCGATCCGGACCCTGTTGCCACTTCAGCACATAAGCGCCCACGGCTCACCCGAAGAAAGAGTAAGCCTCCAGCCCGCTGACCTCCCCCCGGGCGTCCCCGTGATTCTCGGTTCGGACGGCTACAAGCTGATCAGACAGTCGCGGACAACCGGGTTCCGCGCTCAGCTAGCTGCAAAGCTCCGCTGACCTAGTCAGGCGAGCCCTGGGATGAACAGGTGCGCCATCAAGAAGTAGATGACAAGCCCTGTGCCGTCAACGATGGTAGCGATCATGGGACCGGAGACCACGGCAGGGTCCACCCTCAATCTGCGCAGCACCAGAGGCAGGATTGAGGCCACCAAGCTGGCCCACAACACGATCAGAGCTAAGGAAGTACCGACCGTTAGCATTAGGGGACCGGTTACCCCGAGCGTCCAGGCGCGAACAATCCCGGCCGCGGCCATGGTGAGGCCAAGGAGCACCGCGGTTCTGGTTTCCTTCCAAATCACCGTGAACGCGTCGCGCAGTTGAACACCCTCCACCGACATGGCTCGAACCAGGGTGGTTGTGATCTGGGTTCCGACGTTCCCACCAGTGCCTATGAGGAGCGGAATGAAGAACATGAGCGCTGTCACCTGAGCAACAGAATCCTCGAACGCCCGCAACACGTTGCCGGTGTAGGCCTCAGCTAGGAACAAGACCAGAAGCCAGATGACACGCTTGCTCCACAGCTTTGCAGGAGAAGCCTGGAGGTAGGGGACGTCCAAGGGCGACGATCCACCTTGAAGTTCTGCGTCCTCGCGGGCCTCTTCGGAGAGGATGTCGCGGACCGCGTCGTGGGTGATCACGCCAAGAATGGTGGAATCGTCCATGACAGCAAGAACCTCGGCGTCACGTTCACGGACGCGATGCGCGACCGTTTCCTGGTCATCCAGGGGCCTGACCGACCACTGCTCAACGCGGGAGGCGGGGACCATGTGGTCTTCAACCGGCGCGGCACGTTTCGCGAGCACCATCGCTTGGTGAGAGAGCCAGCCGACAACGGTTTTCCCCGTGCCGTAGTCGAGGAGGGCCTCAAACTCTTCAGGGGTGAGGTTATCTTTGCCCTGCGGTGCGCTCTCGCGAAGACGAACTAGCGCCGGGACCGCGCCCACCCCGGTCACCACGAACACACCCTCTTCCAAGTACTCCGGCTCGCGCCTGGCAGCAGCAACAGCATCCGCCATGGTCGACCCTGCCCTCACATGGAGGAACTCGGGGCGCATCCAAGAAGCGGCTGAGTCTTCGGGCCATGCAAGCAGGCCGCGAATGAGTGCGGAGTGGGAGCTCTTCATGGCGTGCAAGAAGCTGTGTTGCTCCTCAACACTCATCAACTCGATGATGCGCGTCGCGTCGTCGGCCTGGACTGAGTCCAAAAGGCCAGCAGCAACCGCAAGGGGGAGCTTCTTCAGAAGGTCGGCAGCGGTGTGAGGGGAAATGGACTCCAAGAGCTCTCCGGCAGACGCTGGCGTCAGCATGTGGGAGAGCTTTGCTGCCTGCTCTTCGGTCAGCGCAGCCACCTCATCATCCAGGACGTCGTGGTCGCTGTTGGCAAGCCAAAGAGTCAGCTTCGACGGCGTGCCGTCTTGAAGCAGCCCTTGCAGGCCGGGCAGTGGGGTGGGTTCAGGCTCTGTTTCTCGCGCTCGGAAGGGCCTCATCATCACCACCGCCTTTTAGGGAACCGGTTCGACCCTTGTCCGGCCAAACACCGCCCCACAAGCTTAGCGCTTGACCCTAGCCACCCTGTTTTGCCAGGTCACACCTCTTCAGGAACCATCGAGATGGCTCCACACGGGCACTCTTCGGCGCAGAGCCCGCAGCCCTTGCAATAGTCGTACTTGAACTCGTACTCACCCGGTTTGATCTTCGTGATCGCGTTATCAGGGCAGACCCCGAAGCAGTTGTCGCACCCGAAACAGTTGCCACAGGACATGCAGCGCCTGGCTTCAAACACTGCGGACGCTTCGTCCAAACCACTGACAACTTCATCAAAGGTGGATGCCCTTCTGGGTCCTTCTAACTTCTCACGAACCTGACGCGGAGCGTCTGCGTAGTACCAGGTGTTCATCCGGTTCAGAGTTGCAAGCTGGTGTTTCTCCGGAGGCGTGTAAGTGCTGCCACGCAGGTAGGAGTCGATGTAGCGTGCAGCTTTCTTACCATGGCCAATAGCAACCGTGACAGTCCGCTCTGAGGGCACCATGTCACCGCCAGCGAACACGCCCTCAAGGCCGGTCATCATCTGGTTGTTCACCTTGACGACGCCATCATCAATCTCAATGTGCTTCGAGTTTTCGATCAGGGACAGATCAGCTTCTTGGCCAAGCGCCATGACCAGGGAGTCCGCACCCAGTTCCTCGAATTCGCCCGTCGGCTGAGGGAACCCGTTTTCGTCAAGCTCCATCTTCTCAACCGTGATGGACCCGTCCTCGACGTGCTTGATGGTTGAAAGCCAACGCATCATGATGCCTTCTTCTTCTGCCTCACGAACCTCGGTGTCGTGAGCAGGCATGCGGTCGCGCGTGCGTCGGTAAAGGATCACGGCTTCTTCAGCTCCGAGCCGCTTCGCGGTTCGCGCCGCGTCAATCGCGGTGTTACCGCCACCGTAGATAACGACGCGGCGGCCTAGCATTGGTTTTTCGTCAAGCTCAACGTCTTCCAGCAAAGAAACAGCGTCCATGATTTTCGCGGACTCGGCGGCTGGGACGTGAGCGCGCTTGCCGATGTGGGCACCGACTGCCAGGAACACAGCATCGTACTCTTTGGCAACTGCTTCGACATCTTCAACTTTGGAGTTGAAGTCGAACATGACCCCCATGTCTTCGATGCGCGCGATTTCAGCGTCCAGGATTTCACGCGGAAGGCGGTACTTGGGGATACCGAACCGCATCATCCCTCCGGCCATGGGGCCTGCTTCACGGACGGTGACGCGGTGGCCGTAGCGACGTAAGTGGTAGGCGGCGGACAGGCCCGAGGGTCCTGCACCAACCACTAGTACGCGCTTCCCACTGGGGGGAGCCGTGACCTCAACCTTCCAACCTTCGTCAATCGCTTTGTCTCCAAGGAAACGCTCAATCGCGTTGATCCCCACGGCCTCATCCACTTGGGCTCTGTTGCAGGCCGTCTGGCAGGGGTGGTAACAGACGCGTCCCATTACCGCCGGCAGTGGGTTGTCTGCCATGATCTGACGCCAAGCGCCTTCATAGTCGCCCTCTTCGGCGCGGTACAGCCACTGCTGGATATTCTCTCCCGCGGGGCACGCCTGGTTACAGGGAGGTAGCAAGTCCACGTAGATGGGACGTTCGCTGCGCCAAGAACCGGTTTCGTTCAGGAGCGAGGAGCCAACCTCAAGAGTGATTGCGAACGGTTCTGTGGCTCCGGCATCAACTTTAATGGAGGTCATTCTTAGTTCGCCTCTTCTTTGTGGGTCTGGTTCGGTCGGTCTCCATCGTCGTGCGGCGCCTGGCCATCACTGATAACGCCAAGGGAGGCATCGATGGTGTCAAGACGCATGTCGGTAACAGGGTCTGGTCCGACCTCATCCGTTTTGCCAACGACCTTCTCTTCTTCGGAAACCGAAGCTTGAATGGCCTGGTCAGCGTCGGCTGTCGCGGCTTCCGCTGAGGCCTCGATGATTGCTGTGTGCTCGGCTTCTGCCAGACGTCTGTTCTCTAAAGCAACGTCTTCGGCCGAACCGGAGCCAGCCTTCGTGTGGCCGCGGCCATGCTTGGCGTCGCTGACAAGTGCGCTCTCACGTTTCATTTCGGGGCGCATGACTGTGGAGAAGCCCTCCCCCACCAACTTCTCTTCAGCAGCCTCTGCGGCAGCGCTCATCTCTGCCTTCGCTCGCTTAGTGTCGTAAGCCGCGTTGATGTACTTGTCGTAGCGACCCTCCGGATCAAACGGGGCCTCCATGACGCGTTCCAAAACGTCTTCATCCAACTGGTCTTCTTCAATGAGACCGTACCGGCGGATGTTGCGGTCACAGATCGCTTGGAGGCGCTCCAGCGTGTGCTCGTCGCGCTTCGGCCTGAACAGGTGAGCGAAGCGGCGCTGCGTGCGCAAGTACTCCTCAACCGAGGCGGGCCTGCGGATCTTCTGCACCGAAGTGATCTCTCCGGCCTCGGCTTCAAAGACCGGGAAGAAACCGGTTTGGGTAGCGAGGCGCGCAAGTTTGATGGTTTCGTTCGAGGGGGTGCCCCAGCCCAGCGGGCACGGCACCAACACGTGGATGTAGCGGGCGCCGCTGAACGTCATCGCTTTCGCGACCTTGTATTCAAGGTCCCGCAGGTCAGCAACGGTTGCGGTAGCGACGTAAGGAATTTCGTGCGCCATGGCGATCCGCGCCATGTCCTTACCCTGACCAAAAGCGTTGCCGGGATGACGGCCGACCGGTTGCGTTGTCGCGGTGCGCGCGGTGGGCGGTGTCGCACCGCTTCGCTGCACACCCGTGTTCATGTAGGCCTCGTTGTCATAGCAGATGTAGAGGACGTCGTCGTTGCGTTCGAACATTCCCGATAGGCAGCCCATGCCGATGTCGACGGTTCCGCCGTCGCCGCCTTGGGCGACGACGCGGGTCACTTTGTCTTTGGCTCGCAGTGCTGCAGCGACGCCGGTTGCTACGGCGGGGGCATTTCCGAACAGGGAATGCAGCCAGGGGACTGTCCACGCTGTCTCGGGGTAGGGGGTTGAAAAGACTTCGAGGCAGCCGGTTGCGTTGACAGCAACCAGGTCGCCCTGGGTTGCCGCCATAGCCGTGTCGAGCGCGTACCTGGCGCCAAGGGCTTCGCCACACCCCTGGCAGGCGCGGTGGCCTGAGGTGAGAGAGTTAAAGCGGTCGGGGTCAGACTGGATGGACCGGTCCACGACTTCCGCTAAACGGTTGCCCACTGCGTAGGAGCCGACCTGATAGAACTTGACGGACTCCCTTGAGGGGATTTCGGTTTCCCGGATGGCCGGGATGCCTAGTTCAACTTTCACTGCTTCTCTCCTAGTGTGCCAGGTGCTGGTCAGCGCGCATGCGGGCGTCGCGCACCAGGTTTTCCGCGACCGGGCCAGACCTACGAGTTAGGCTTTCGCGCTCGAGTTCCTGATCCACCAGTTCCCGGTCCAAGTCCAGGAACGTGGTGTGGTCGAGCTTGTCTTCTTCAGCTTTGTCCAGCATGTCCTGCAGGGCGTGCTTTGTGATTGGGCGCCCGCCCAATCCCGCGATGACCTCATACAACTTCGCGTGCTCAGGAAGAGTGGGGTAAATGTGGGAGCTGACGATTCCGCCAATCCCGACAGAGAACGCCTTTTCGACCACGACAACACGCTTGGCGTGCTTCAGGGCTTCCTTAACGGCTTCTGTTGGGAAGGGGCGGAACGCAACAATTCCAAGGACGCCAATCTTGTCTCCACGGTCACGGCGTTCATCAACCACATCCTTGATGGTTCCCAAGACAGAGCCTAGGGCGACAACGACGGTCTCAGCGCCTTCAAGTTTGTAGGGCTTTACGAGGCCGCCGGAATCACGGTGGAAGATCTCCTCCCACTCCTTTTGGACCTGCGGGATCAGCTCAAGGGCTTGCAACTGCCGGTGGTGGGCTAGGTAGCGGACCTCTGTGTAGGCTTCCGGCCCGACCATTGCCCCGATTGAGAGAGGCTTCGCGGGGTCCAGGACCTGCCTGGGTTCGTACGGGGGGAGGAAACGGTCGATGTCTTCTTTCTCTGGGACGTCAACAACCTCAACGGCGTGGGTAAGGATGAACCCGTCCATACAGACCATCACCGGAAGGGAAAGCTCTTCTGCGATTCGGAAGGCCTGGACGTGCAGGTCCGCTGCCTCCTGGTTGTCCTCTGCGTAGAGCTGCAGCCAACCCGAATCCCTTTGGCTCATGGCGTCAGTGTGGTCGTTCCAGATGTTGATTGGTGCACCGATTGCGCGGTTTGCAACCGTCATGACTATTGGAAGGCCTAGCCCTGAGGCATTGTAGACGGCTTCAACCATGAACAGGAGGCCTTGCGAGGCCGTTGCCGTGTAGGTGCGAGCTCCCGTCGCGGACGCGCCGATGCAAGCCGACATAGCTCCGAACTCGGACTCCATGTTTATGTATTCGCAGTTTCCCAGTTCGCCGCGCTTCCACAGAGCGGAAAGCTGTTCCACTATGTGGGTCTGCGGGCTGATTGGGTAGGCCGCAATGACCTCGGGGTCGCAGTGGGCCACCGAGAAGGCAACCGCCTGCGATCCCTCAATTTGCTTAAGCATCGAGTGCCTCCTTGATGAAGTCGTGGGCTGCGCGGGCCGCGGCGGCGTTGGAATCACCAAGGCGACCATGGAAGCGCTGGTGGATTGCCTCTTCAACACTTTCCAAGTCCACGAAGTGGGTGTAGGCGGCGGTGGCGCCGAGCATCGCAGCATTGGGTAGCGGACGCCCCACGTGCTCCCTTGCGATCTCCGATGCGGGAACCGTGATTATGTTCTCCAGGATCCCCCCGTCGACTAATCCCTGTTCGACCAGCTCCTCAGGTGTTCTGGAAGTGTTGATCACTGCTTTTCCATCCGGGCGCATCCCGGAGAAAACGTCCATAACCGACAGCAGGGTCGGGTCCTGAATGATGATGATGTCCGGCTCCAGTACAGGTTCACGCGTGCGAATTTCCTTATCCGACACTCGACAAAAGCTGACAACCGGAGCGCCCGTGCGCTCTGAGCCAAAAGATGGGAAAGCCTGCGCGTGATGCCCCTCTTTGAAAGCTGCCATAGCTACCAAATCGGCTGCGGTCACGACCCCTTGGCCACCTCGCCCGTGGATTCGTATTTCGACCATGCGCCCAGGCTAAGACCCTACAGGCAACGCCGTTGCTGGGGGTAGCCAAACCCCGCATGACCAGCACGTCTGTTCACTACCCCTCCAAGATTTGGCGACCGGAGACTCGCAAATTCAAAAGGGTGGCGTGACCTAAGTCGAGGGTTGGAGCATCCTCTGGAGCCTCAGAAACCTGCTACATCGGAGACTCGGGCCATGTTTGCGAACCTTGCCTGCGCACCTTGGAACACAACAGGAATGTTGTCTGTTGGCCCATTGCGATGCTTTGCGACGATGATGTCGGCTTCCCCGGGGCGGTCGTCCTGGTCGTAGTACTCGGGACGGTTTAGCAGCATCACGACATCGGCATCCTGCTCCAGTGACCCGGACTCACGTAAGTCGGCGAGCATCGGCCGGTGGTCCGCACGGTTTTCGGGGCCTCGGTTCAGCTGCGCGACCGCGATAACGGGAACGTTTAGTTCTTTTGCGAGGAGCTTGAGGGAGCGAGAAAACTCGCTAACTTCCTGCTGACGCGATTCAACAGCCTTACCGCTGCTCATCAGCTGGATGTAGTCAATGACGACCATCCCTAGGTTCTCTTGCTGCTTCAAACGCCTGCACTTTGATCGGATCTCCGTCATAGACATGTTTGGAGAGTCATCAATGAAGAGGGGACGAGCCGACGTTTCCCCGATCCGTTTCGACATGACGGCCCAGTCGTTCGCGGTCATGTCCCCCGAACGCATCTTGGATAGGGCGACTCCTGTCTCCGCGGAAAAGACGCGCATCGCGATCTCGGAACGCGACATCTCCAAGCTGAAGATGGCGACGGGAATGTCATTGTGGATTGCTGCAGACCTGCAAAAGTCCAGGGCAAGTGTCGACTTGCCCATCGCTGGGCGGCCAGCAATGATCACCATCTGCCCGCCGTGGAGTCCCTGCGTTAGTCGATCTAGGTCAGAGAACCCGGTTGGGACACCAGACAGCTTTCCCTTCTTTGCGGCGATGTCGTTGAGTTCGCCGAGAGTCTCCTCTGAAAGGGTTGCAAAGTCGACGTAGTCCTGGCCGCTACGCGTCTCTGCAACGGACATGATTTCCGCCTGCGCGGAATCAAGCAGGGAGTCGACGTCCCCACCGTCCTCCGCGTAGCCCAGCTGGACGACTCGAGTTCCCGCGCTTACCAATCCGCGAAGGAGGGATTTTTCACGGACGATCTTTGCGTAAAAAGTTGCACTTGCCGCCGTCGGGACCGCAGTTATCAGTTGGTGAATGTAGTCTCCCCCGCCGACGCGTTGGAGTTGACCTTCGCGGGAAAGTTCGCCCGCGAGCGTGACTGCGTCGGCGGGTTCGCCTCTTGAGTAGAGACCCAGAATCGTGTCGAAGATGATTTCGTTGGCGGGCTTGTAGAAGTCCCTGCCCTTCAGCACCTCTGCGACGTCCCCGATAGCGTCCTTCGATAGGAGCATTGAACCTAAAACAGAAGTTTCCGCGTCGGGAGCCTGGGGAGGAACCCGGTCGAACCCGTCACTTTCCACAGGAAACCCCCTTCCGTGCCCAAATGCGCAGCTGTCCCGCTTCGGCAGGATAAGTGGCTTTACCCCCGTTTGCGAATCCTAATTGTGTACAGAGGCTCCGAGACTGTGGAAGCGCCCAGCGCTTCTGTTGAGGCAGCTGTGGAAGCCCTGTGGACGACCCGCCGAAGAGCTCAAGAAGAGGGAGGAAGGGCCCAACCCCGGGATGTCCGACCCAGCACGGAAAAGTGCGGGGCCGGGTGTCCACAGCCTTGTCCACAGCCTGTGGACATGGGGTAGCGTTCAAGTTCGTGGAGAGGAACCAACAGCGCCCGCCAGGGGCACCCCCGAACCCTCGACCCTCGCTTGAGGGCCAGTCGAAGGAGCCAAGAACCGACCTGCGGGGCGTTTTGTCTCTGGCTATCCCGGCTCTGGGGGCACTGGTTATCGAGCCACTGTTGCTACTCATCGACTCGGCGATGGTGGGACACCTTGGAGCCGTCCCACTTGCGGCGCTTTCCCTTGCGGGAACGATCCTCTCGACGCTGGTAGGCATCTTCGTTTTCCTTGCCTATTCGACGACCGCGCTCACGGCACGCGCGCTTGGTGCCGGAAAACCTGAGCAGGGAATCCGCGGTGGGATAGAGGCTATGTGGCTTGGGGGCGGGATCGGACTCGTGGTCGGGGGCCTCCTTTTTGCGGCGGCTCCGTGGCTCGTGTCTCTGTTCGGTCCGGAGGCAGACGTCGGAGCGGCTGCCGTCACCTATCTTCGGGCAGGCGCGTTCGGAACCGTGGGAATGCTGGTGATCCTCGCAGCGGTTGGGACACTTCGCGGGCTACTGGACATGAGGACACCGCTTTACGTGACGGCCGCCGGTGCGGTCTTGAACGTTTCACTGAACTTCCTCCTCATTTACGGCCTGGGCCTTGGGATCCTTGGCGCGGGCATCGGGCTCTCCGTCACCCAAACCGCGATGGCTGTTGCCGTCAGCGCGAAAGTCGCGGTTGCCGCAAAAAGGCGTTCGCTCCCGCTGGGACCCTCACCCTCTGGTGTGCTTGCCGCAGCACGTGAGGGGTCGCCGCTGCTGGTACGCACCCTGTCGCTGAGGCTCGCCCTGCTCGCCACCGTTGCTGTTGCCACTAGAGCTGGGACTTACGCGTTGGCGGGCCACCAGGTGGTGAACTCGATCTGGACTCTTGCGGCGTTTGCGCTCGACGCGCTCGCCATTGCCGCGCAGTCGCTGGTTGGGGTATTGGTTGGCGGCGGAAGGGAAAAGGCTCTCGCAAGACTCACCAGAAAGTTGACGCTTTGGGGTGCGTTGACTGCTGGGATTCTGGGAGTTTTGGTAGCGCTCACCTCTAAGTGGCTTCCTTTGATTTTTGGTTCTTCACCAGAAATGCACAACGCTGCCTCGCGTGGCCTGCTGGTTGCCGGAATCCTGATGCCCATTTCGGGAGTCGTGTTCGTCCTCGACGGCGTCCTCATCGGTGCGTCTGAAGGTAAGTATCTTGCTGGTGCGGGAGTGCTCACGCTACTGGCCTACCTCCCCTCGCTCCTGTGGCTTGGAACGTGGATAGCTGCGAACGAACCGCTAACAAGCGACGAGCAGGCGAGCGCCTTGAGCCTGCTTTGGGTGGCCTTCGCGGGCTGGTTCATGGTCTTGAGGGCCGCAGCGAATGCTTGGCGAGCTTTCACCCGTTCTCCTTCCCGGAAAGCCGTGTGACGCGCCCAACCAAACCGGGCCATCTCTTGGCTGTCTTTCAGCTACGGACGACAGGTAAGGTTGACCGTTGGGCCCAAAGCCCACGCAAGACCCTCCTGTCACGGACCGTCCGTGACCGCCAGACCGTAGGAGGTGGGGATTCATTGCGAAAATATGAACTCATGGTCATTCTTGACCCCACGATTGACGAGCGTTCCGTTGGGACCTCTATGGAGAAAGTCCTTCGCCAGGTGACTGCCGACGGAGGAACAGTGGACAACATCGATGTCTGGGGCAAGCGCACGCTCGCTTACGAGATCCTAAAGCACGACGAAGGTATCTACGTGGTCGCCCAAATGACCACGACGCCGCAGGTCGCTAAGGAAATCGACCGTCAGCTGGGCCTGAACGAGTCGGTGCTCCGCACTAAGCTGCTGCGCCTAGACACTAAGTAAAGGCGGGCCGAGCTCATGGCTAACGACACCGTGATCACAGTCGTCGGTAACCTCACCGCCGACCCCAATCTGCGCTACACGCAAAGTGGCATCGCGGTTGCGGACTTCACGATCGCTTCGACGCCAAGGACCTTTGACCGTGCCTCAGGCCAGTTCAAAGACGGGGAGACACTTTTCCTGCGCTGCAGTGTTTGGCGAGACTACGCAGAAAACGTTGCTGAGTCCCTTTCTAAGGGGAACCAGGTGATCGCGCAAGGAAAGCTGGTTCAACGCTCTTACACGCCTCGCGACGGTGGCGAACAACGCACCGTGGTTGAGCTGCAAGTGGACGAAGTTGGTCCCACGCTCCGCTGGGCTAAAGCACAGGTGCAGCGGACACCAAGGGGCGGTGGAGGCTTCAACCAGGCAGCCGGCTCCCCAAGCGACTTCTCTGCGCAGGCCAGCACGCCGGCTAGGGCAACAGACTTCTCTAAGGGCGGCTTCGGCGGCCCGACGGGCGGAAGCGCCGACGATCCCTGGGGCACCCCTGGGACTGCGAGCTTCGACTCCGAACCGCCTTTCTAACCACTTTCGCAACCTGCGGTTGCAAAACGTAACTTTCACTCATCTTGGGAACATAAAGGAGACCAACCATGGCGAAGCCAGCTCTTCGCAAGCCGATGAAGAAGCGCACCATGCCGGTGCGCACCGTCAAGCTCGGCGAAATCGACTACAAAGACACCGCACTGCTGCGCAAGTTCATTTCGGACCGCGGCAAGATCCGTGCACGCCGCGTGACCGGCGTTTCTGTCCAAGACCAACGCAAGCTTGCCAAGGCAATCAAGAACGCCCGCGAAATGGCATTGCTGCCCTACTCGTCCTCCGGACGCTAAAGGAGGGGTAACCAATGGCAACGAAACTTATTTTGAGCCGCGACATTGACCGTCTTGGGGTCGCTGGCGACGTCGTCGAGGTGAAGGACGGCTACGCCCGTAACTACCTTCTTCCCCGCGGGTACGCCGTACGGTGGACCAAAAAGGCGCAGCGCCACATCGACCAGATGCTGGAGCAGCTCCGCAAGCGTGAGATTGCAAGCGTTGAAGAGGCGACTGCCCTTCGCGAGCGCATTGAAGAATCCCCGTCCGTCACTATTGTGAAGAACGCTGGCAGCGCTGGGCGCCTATTCGGTGCTGTCAGCCCGAAGGAAATCGGGGCTGCCCTGGCGGAGAAGTTCGGGGTCCCCTTCGACCCGCGCAACATCGAGACCCCCTCCTCGATCAAGAAAACCGGCACCTACCCTGCGACTGTGAAGCTGCTGGGGGACGTGACCGCAAAGGTTGAGATCAAAGTAGAGGCAGCCGAATAAGGCAGCTTCTTTC
>CAYFUU010000012.1:0-41570 GCA_964346595.1 uncultured Actinomyces sp. | reverse complement strand
AGCCCGCGAGCGTAGCGGATGTCATCGTTGGAAACTCCTGCGGCAACCATTGGCCACACCATTGCGTCCTTTGAGACTCGGAAGTCGATGAAGACTGGCTTGTCGTTGATGGACAGCGCCCACTCGATTGCCTCGTCAACCTCGTCCTCTTTCGTCACCACTCGCCCTGGAATCCCGTAGGCTTCCGCGAGTTTCACGAAGTTGGGGACCTGCTCCGCGTCGTGGTCATTCAGCGCGGTGTTTGAATAGCGCTCGTTGTAGAACAGGTTCTGCCACTGGCGGACCATGCCCAGGACCGAGTTGTTGATGAGGGCGACTTTGATGGGGATGTCGTTGACGACGCAGGTTGCCAGTTCTTGGTTGGTCATTTGGAAGGATCCGTCGCCGTCGATGCACCAGACGGTTGCGTCCGGGTTCGCGACCTTGACACCCATTGCAGCGGGAACGCCGTAGCCCATGGTTCCAAGTCCAGAGGAGGAGATGAAGCTGCGTGGGCTGTTGAGCTCCAGGAACTGCGACGCCCACATCTGGTGCTGGCCGACCCCGGTTGCGTAGAACGTGTCGGGGCCGGAAAGTGCAGAGATGCGCTGCAGGATGTATTGGGGCGCTAGTCGGCCGTCTTCAGGTTCTGTCCAACCCAGCGGGTAGGAATCCTTGAGCCGGTTCAGGTAGCGCCACCAGCCAGCAAGGTCTTCCTTCTGGTCGCTCGGCAGAACCTTCTTGAGGTCGACGTTGAGCATCTCAATGACCTTTTTCAGGTCACCCACAATCGGGATGTCCGCGTAGCGGTTCTTTGAGATTTCGGCTGCGTCAATGTCGACGTGGACGACTTTGGCTCGGGGAGCGAAGGTGTCCAGTTTGCCGGTGACCCGGTCATCGAAGCGGGCGCCAAGGGTAATCAGTAGGTCTGCGCGTTGCAGAGCACCAACCGCTGCGACCGTGCCGTGCATGCCTGGCATGCCCAGGTTGTGTGGGTCGGAGTCTGGGAAGGCGCCGCGTGCGGTAAGCGTGGTAACGACGGGGGCGTCCGTTAGCTTCACCAGCTCCGCAAGCTGCTCGGAGGCTCCCGAGCGGATCACGCCGCCACCAACGTAAAGAACGGGGGCCTGCGCCGCCGCAATCGCTTCTGCCGCAGCCAGCACCTGCTTCTTAGACGGCTTCTCCGGGACCTTGTAGCCCGGGATCTCCATCTTCGGCGGCCACACGAAGTCCAGCTCCCCCACCTGCGCTGTCTTTGTGACGTCGACAAGGACGGGGCCGGGGCGGCCGCTCTTCGCGATCTCGAAGGCTTCCGCGATCCGTGAGGGGACCTCGGCCGGATCCGTAACCAGGAACGAGTGTTTCGTGACGGGCATTGACGCCCCCACAATGTCAGCTTCCTGGAAAGCGTCGGTGCCAATGAGGTCCGCACCAACCTGACCGGTGATCACAACGATCGGGACCGAGTCCAGGTTTGCGTCCGCGAGCGCCGTCATCGTGTTGAGAGCGGCTGGGCCAGAGGTGACGATTGCACACCCGACCTTGCCGCTAGAGATTGCGTATCCCTCTGCTGCGTGTCCTGCGCCCTGTTCGTGGCGGACCAGGATGTGGCGGATCTTGGAATCCATGAGGGGGTCAAACGTTGGCAGAATCGCTCCGCCTGGCATCCCGAAAACTTCGGTGACACCGATTTCTTCTAAGGATCTGACAATCGCTTCTGCGCCAGTCATGCGTTCCGGTTTGGTCACTGCCTAACTCTCCGTCCTTGCTGCCTGGGGCTTTGCCCCACCTTTACGACAAAAATCCCCTCGCTTTTCGCGTGGGGATGGTGGCGTGCAGCCCATCTGTCAGACAGCAGGAACCGCACGCCACGGTACAGCGACCGAGTGGACGGCGACACGGAGTTCCTGCTTGCTTAGCACGAGGCCCATAGTACGCACAGGGCTTCGGGGCCGCTCCTCGTCTCACACTCTGGTGTCCCCCTTCGGATGGGCTGCGTGGAGGCGCTGGACACCTGGAACGATAGCGCGCGACACCTGAAACCTTAGAAGGTGCGGAAAGCCACGGACCCGCACCCCCTCTTCAGGCCCCTGCTGCGGGATAGCATGGTGGAAAGCATTTGATCTGAATGGCAGAAGGTGGCAGGCGTGACCGCCGTTTTTAACTACTTAGCTTCAAACCCTCTGATCTACCTGTTTTTACTGGTCGCGATCGGGATGCTCTTGGGTCACATCAAGGTCCGGGGTGTCTCACTTGGCGCTGCAGCAGTCCTCTTTTCAGCCATTGGTTTCACGGCTTGGGCTGGGGAGCTTGGGGTGGATATTGAGATTCCCCCCGTCGTCGGCACACTGGGCCTGGTTCTGTTCGCGTTTGGCATCGGCGTCACTTCGGGCAGTTCCTTCTTCCACAACCTGAAGACCGCGGTTGGGCCCATCCTGATGATGGTGCTGCTCATGGCGGTTGCCGGCGCGACGTCCTTGATTGTCGGCACAAAGGTGTTTGGGCTTTCTACCGCCGCTTCTGCCGGCACTTTCGCGGGTGCCCTCACCAACACCCCAGCCCTTCACGCCGCTGGTGAAGCTTCGGGTGACTTAGCGGGAGCCACGGTCAGCTATTCGATCGCTTACCTGTTCGGTGTGCTCGGAATGCTCGGAGCGACGATGGCTGCCCTGTCTTACGGAAAGCATGACAAGGACGCTCCTAGCCCCATTGCGAACCGCACCATCCGCGTTGAACGTGAAGACCATCCGTTCATTGGGGACCTCTACGAAAAGATGAATGGGAACGTCACTTTCTCGCGCCTGCGTAGGGGCGAGGAGGGACCGATCTCGCGTCCCGCCATGTCTGACACTTTGGATCCGGGCGACCTGGTCACGGTTGTTGGCCCGAAGGAAGCGGTTAGCCGGATTTCTAACGAGCTTGGGCACGGCTCCTCGCACTCCCTGATGCGTGACCGGTCCTACCTAGACTTCCGCCGCATCACCGTTTCAGACCCGAAGGTTGCGGGTCACACGGTTGGCAGCCTTGGCTTAGCGCAGAAGTACTCCGCGACGGTGTCACGTGTCCGCCGCGGTGACGTTGACATGGTTGGTGAGCACGACCTGGTGTTGCAGCTTGGGGACCGCGTCCGTGTTGTCGCCCCGACTTCCAAGATGAAAGAAATCACCAACTTCTTCGGGGACTCAGCACGCGGCCTGTCCGACATCAACCCGATTGCGCTTGGCATTGGACTAGCCCTTGGTATCGCACTTGGCCTGATCCATGTGCCGCTGCCGGGTGGCTACTCCTTCGCTATCGGTGCCGCGGCCGGCACCCTGATTGTTGGTCTTGCTTTTGGCAAGGTTGGCCGCATCGGCCCCTTTGTGACTGCGATCCCTTACACGGCTAGCCAAGTGCTGATCGAGTTCGGTCTGCTGGTGTTCCTTGCGCAAGCCGGTTCTGTTGCCGGTAGCCAGATCATGGAAGCGTTCCGCAGCGGCATGTGGGTTTCTATCTTCCTTCTGGGTGTCCTGGTCACTTCGGTCATGGCTGTCGGCATGTATGTCACGTTCCGTTGGATGTTCAAGATGGGTGGGACGAAGCTTGCGGGTGCCCTTGGTGGCGCTCAAACCCAGCCTGCTGTGCTCGCGTTTGCTAACGGCCGCACGCACGACGACCCCCGTGTTGCCCTGGGCTATGCCCTGGTCTACCCGGTCGCCATGGTTGCGAAGATCCTTATCGCAACCATTCTGGGCGTCTTCTAGCTGGTTCTCCTAGAACTTCCCGCCCTTCACCAGCCGCAAACCTTCAAGCCCACGGCCCAACAGCGACCCCAACCGGGCAGCAGCTGCCGGTTTGCGGTGCGAGGCTTTCCTCTCCCCGCTTCCGCACCGTTCCGCTCTCGGAGGACGGGGTTGAAATCAGGGTGGGAAACGTTGTCAAGCCACTGTTTCCGTGGTGGACTGCGTCTGGAGAGTCTTGACGTTTGGCCGCTCGCCAATGACGCGAGTAAGAGGGGGTCAAAAGGCTGGAAGTAGGCCGAAAACCCACAAGATGCCAAGGCACTGAAGATGTGAAGACACTGTAGGTGTCAGCACGTTGGAAAAGGTGTCAGAACACTGAGGACTTGTAGGACCGAGCTGGGAGCGAGCGTCAACTCAAAGTAGGCGGAAAGAACCTAGACAAAATCGACGGAGGCGCTCTGGTCAAAAACCTTAGTGATCCCCAGAGCCCTTACACCTACTGGATCGCGGGGACGTTCGAGGGCGAGCGAGGGAACACCGGAGTCGCAATCTACTCATTCGATCTCCCAAACGAGCTCCCACAGAAATAGACACCTCCGGGGGAGAGAACCCGTTCGAACTCCAGGCGCAGTTCACGAGCGACCTACCGTATGAGCCCCCTGCCTCGCAAGACGCTCCCAGCTTCCTGAGCATCGTGGATGACGGCTCAGGTGGGTTATTCGTCCTAATCCCTGCGTCGCCAGGCACGCCGTCCGTAAACGACGCAATCTACTCGATCTCTAGAAACTCACTTGAAAGTGTCAAGACGCCGCAAAAACTGATCGACGCAGAGTTGGTCATTGAGCTCTCGGGAACTCGCAAGCTCTTGGGTGCAACTGGGGGTGAGCGCAGCGTTCGACTCCATGGGTTACCTGTACATGTCTTCGGCGGGGATGACAAAGCGCTTCGACCTGACCACGGCAAACGAGACGGGCCCTGGGATCCCTCGGCTGGGCAACAACTAGCATTGCCACGTGTATGATCCCTCCAACCATCCAGGTCGTGAAGCAGGTGGACCAGGTCCCCGCAACTGATCTCTTTGACTTGCTTGTTCGGCGTCCCGTAGAAGGCTCGCAGCCCTTCGTCAGTCGCGTGGCAACGACCGGGTCTACGAGCCCGACTACCAACCCTTCCCCCGTGCCAATCATCCCTGTGACAGACGGCAACCGGAGCTGGGAATGGAACAAAACCACCGGTGCCCCAGAGTTCAGCAGAATCGAGTCGTACAAGTACGCGGTGTCTGAAGAGGCCAACGTGGACTCGGGTGCCGTCCTCACCGACTACTCGACGACCTATCAGTGTGGCGGCGCAGCGGAGCCGGCCGAGGGCGACGACCCCGTGAACGGGGACGGCCCTACAGTCACCTTGGGGGTGCCGGCGCCCGGGGCCGCAGACCTGCAGTCGGCGGGCGCAAAGATCCACTGCACCTTCACGAACACGGCCGAAAGCATCGTTGCTTCCCTTGCAGCCGCGCCCATAACGGGAACCAAGGTCAATCCGGGCCAGGCCGTGACTTACACCCTGACCTTTGACAGCCTGGACGGCTCCAGCTCCTCGGACTTGAGCTTTGAGAGCTACCTGGCGGACGTGTTGGACGACGCGGGTTTCGTAGACGGTGAGGACGCCCCAGTGTCCGAACCGCAGTTGAAGTTCAGGGTCACTGAGCAGAATGTCCCCGGTGAATGGGGTTCGGCCCCGGAAGGTCTGACCTCGAGCTGGGGTGGAACGGAGGACCCGGTCCTGAGCATCAGATGGTCCATACCGGCAAACACAAAACTCGAGGTGCAATACGTAGTCAAGGTGCTGCCCAACTCAGAGAACGCGCTAGGGGCGGGCGGCGCTGAGGGACACCTCGAAAGCAACGAAGGGGACACTCCCCCTTCGGCTACGTGCTAAACAACTACCTGGTCCCTGAGGGGGCCGCGGTTCCGGACTCGTGCGAACCGCCAGCCGAGGGAGAGTTGCCGCAGTGTTCCACGAACGAGATCCGGGCGTGGGCTGTGCAGAAGGAATCCATGCCTGCGGACGGTGAACCCGTCCACGTGAATGGCAAGGTCTACTACCGAGTCAAGATCACGAGCATCAGCGGTGATGAATGGAGCGACGTCTCGATAACGGACGACCTGACAGGCGTCCTCAGCCGCGCTACATGGGAAACACAACCGGGGCCTACGGAGCGGGTAACACCACGTTCCCTGCACCCTCAGGTGGGGTCCTGACCAACGCAGTGGCGTCAGAAGGCGCATCTTCGGCCGACTCAGAACCGACCATGATTCCCTCAAGCATGTGCCAGGGACCTCTTCCGGAACGTAACAATGGAGAGAGCACCGACGAGTACTTGGAGCGACTGCTCACCGCCCTCCCCGGTTGCACCACGACTCACACAGTTGCAGAAACCTTCTTCCAGATCCGGAAGCATGAGGTTGCCGGGGGCGTGGTGTTGCCCGCGGGCGAAGGCACTGAACTCATGATCTCCGACACCTACCCCAACGCCCAGGACGAACTCCCCTCCAAGTGGTTGTGCTACAAGAGCTACAACCCCTGCGGTCCTAACGGCGTGGTGGAGAATTGGGAGACCGGTGGTGAGAACACCCAGCCCTCCGAACCGGAATGCAAAGGAGGAGGGATAGCCGGCAGCCTCGATGTCGGATACACGGCGCCGGGGACCGCTACCTGTGACGGTGCGGACTGCTTAGGGGGATGGGATTTCTCCTCGGAAGACTCCGCGACCTACCTGAACATCAATCACTGGCACAAGGCAGCCGAGGTTTACAACACGTTCTACGCCGACGAAATCACTGCCGGAACCATAACCAAAGTTAACACCTACCGGTCCTGCGGGCTGATCTACGGGCACACCGAATCCAGCACTGAGCCGAACGCAGAGCCCGGCACCTGGCACGTCCAGGACCTCAAGGGACGGGAGCACGTTGAATGGCCAATCAACGCAAACGACACTGGGACCGTGGAGACGACAGGCACCTACTGGCTGGTTGAGACGAAGGCCGCTCCAGGTGTTCAGCTCTTCGCGCAACCCCAGCAGTTCTGGGTCGCACCCAACACATTCACGCCTGCAACAGGCGTGTCGCCCAGCAAGACAGGCGACAACGACTTTTACGGCTACCAGGGGCGGGTGTCGCTCTCGACAGTCGGAGTCGGGGAGATGACCAGCGGGGGTCAGGTCATCCGCAACCGCTGCGACGCCTGGTGTGAAGACCCGAGCCCGGAACAACCACCTACAGACGACTAGCCATCCTGTGTCTGCACGAACGGCCGGTCCTGGCACTTGTTCAATGCGAGAATGCCATCACTCCCCTTCGCGGGGGCTCCCCAACCTGGTGGCTGGTCGCAGGTGGGGCGGTCTGGCGTAGGCAGAAACTAGCGAGCGTCCGGCTGGGCACCGAGTAGGCGCCGCTTCCTAAGGCTGGAATGCGTCGGAGCCAACAAAGGCTCGGCGAACTAGAAACCAGCGCAGCGCTAGAACAATCGCGCGGGATCAAGCATGCTCCGCAGCACGGGACGCCAGAGGGCTCCGCCGGGAGCCATCACCCGAATGCCCCGACTCTGCAGGTCGCGAGACAAGATCTGAAACAGCTTTCGCACATCCAGGTAGTCGCCAGTAGTCAGTCGTCGAACATGCCAGCCGTCCCTCGTGAGGTCCGCCTGGCGCCTTAGGAAACGTTGCTGAGCGGCCTGTCCCTCTGCCATCTTCGCCGCGCCGTCAAACTCGATCGCAATGCGAGCCTCTGGGAAAGCAACGTCTAGGAAATACTGGTTGCCCTGAGAAACGACCTCGTACTGGGATTCATACTTAGGTTTCGGCTTTAGGTCGGCCGGATTGGCGCCGCGGGTTAAGACCTCGATCGCCCAAAGAACTATCGCTTCCGCAGGAGATTCCACGGCGGGCTCAAGACGCCCAACCAGCTGACGAGCGCGCGCCAGGTTTCTCTGAATGGAAAGAGTATCCAGCCCCGTCAGGATCTCCGATTTCGCAGAAAGAGTTCGCGCTTCGGACGCGGCCCGCTGGAAGCGGTCGAAACGCACCAAGTGCCTAAGCGCTAAAGAACCGTTGACGAACGCCAAGAGAGGATGCGCGAACCGGGCAAGATCCAGGATAGTTTCACCCAGGCCTGCGAACCGGGGGCCGACCCCGTCGTCATTAGCCTGCCCCCAGAGCCCTCCGGTTTGTTGCGACGACCTGAGGCCAGTCAACTCTCTCACTTCAGCAGGCGGAACGGTGTGAGAGCCGACCTGCACTGCCTCCAACACTCGCCCTGTGGGGGCGACGCGTTTCTTTTCTCTCCAGTAGTGAATGTCAGGGGTCGAATGGAGGATCGGCACTCCCTGCAACACCAAGGCTGCGTCGAGCGCCGCGATTCCCGGGTTGTGAACTGCATGTCCTGCGAGAACCGCAAGAATGCGCGCCTCCGTCACCAGTCTCCTAAGACCCCAACGTGTTGTCTGCTCTTCGACAAGAGACCGCGGTAAGAAGCAGCCGCGCGTGATCCGGACTAGCTCGCCGGTCTCGAGGAGGTCGGCGACGCGTTCCGTACGCCTGCCGAAGACAAGGTCTGAGAAATTCAGTGCCATGCCCAAAGTAGGCCAGAAACACTTCGGACCTGCGTGCATCTGGGAACAGAGCTGAGGAGAGCGCCCTTCTGCCGGAACTGTGCAGAACTCAGCGCCCAGGGGCGGAGGGCGGTCGAGCGTAAGCGGTGGGCTGGAGCTAAGAACGCACTTGGGGTGCTAACAACGGGCCCCGGAAGGCGTTTAAAGCCACGCGCTTAGCACCCCAACCACGAGCCTAGAAAAATGCAGGCCTTTCAGGCACTCAAAAGCCCCAACCAAAAGCTAAGAACGCGCTTGGGGTGCTAACAACGGGCCCGGGAAGACCTTCCAACCTACGCGCTTAGCACCCCAACCACGAGCCTAGAAAAGACTGGGGCGGAACCGAAGGCTTTTGCGGACTTGGTGGGCTTGGCCGGTGGCGTTTGCAGGCTGGCGAATGCAGCCAAGTGTTCCGATGGCTCAAGGTTGCGGTAAGCTCCCGGGTCGCTTGGTAAGCCCTCGGGTGCGCACCCCACGGCTTACCGGGTGACCCCGGCGCTTGCCACGGGCTGAAGTTGGGTTGGCTCGCGGTTGAAGCTGCTGCTGTCTGATGCGGATGGTGGTAGCTGGTGCTGCAGCTTACGCGGGCTTGATGGGCTTGCCGATGTCTTCCTGTTGGGCGACGGGGATGCGTTCGACGTCGGCGGCGGCCCTGCGGACAGCATGAGCCACGGCTGGGGAGACACGGTCATCAAAAACGCCGGGAATGATGTAGTTCTCTGAGAGCTCATCTTCAGCGATCACGTTAGCGATGGCCTTGGCGCTGGCATGCAGCATGCCCTCAGTGATTTCGCTAGCCTTGGCGTCAAGAACCCCACGGAACAAACCAGGGAAAGCCAGCACGTTGTTGATCTGGTTCGGGTAGTCACTGCGGCCGGTCGCGACGATGCGGGCGTACTTGTCGGCCTCATTCGGGTCGACCTCAGGCGTTGGGTTAGCCAGTGCAAAAACGATTGCGTCCTTGTTCATCTGCTTCACGTCGTCGCCGGTCAGGATGCTGCCAGCAGAAACCCCAATGAAAACGTCGGCGTCCTTCATACCTTCCTGCAGTGACCCTGTCACCTTGCGGGGGTTGGTGCGGGAAGCAAGCTCGCGGCGCGACTCGTGCGCGGACTCATCCATCTCATCAATCATCAGGGCGCCGCTGCGGCCGTAAGCAACGATGTCCTTGGCGCCAGCAGCCTGGAGCAGGGAGATGATTGCGGAGCCTGCTGCGCCAACGCCAGACACAACAATGCGGACGTCCTCAATGTTCTTGCGAACCAACTTCAAAGCGTTCAGCAAAGCTGCAAGCACAACCACTGCTGTGCCGTGCTGGTCGTCATGGAACACCGGGATATCCAGCTCATCACGCAGGCGCCGCTCAATCTCAAAACAGCGGGGAGCTGAAATATCCTCAAGGTTGATGCCGCCGTAACCGGGGGCAATCGCCTTCACGATAGAGACGATCTCATCAGTGTCGGTCGTGTCCAGAACCACTGGCCAAGCGTCAACATCAGCAAAATGCTTGAACAGGACTGCTTTACCCTCCATCACAGGCAGGGCGGCTTCGGGGCCAACATCACCCAAACCCAGGACAGCGGTGCCGTCCGTGACGACCGCAACCGTGTTCCCCTTCATGGTCAGCAGGCTGGCCTTTGAAGGCGTGTCAGCGATAGAACGTGAAACTCGGGCAACCCCGGGGGTGTAGATGCGCGACAGATCTTCACGGTTTCGGAGCGGAACGCGCGACTTCACCGCAATCTTGCCGCCAATGTGGTCCATGAAGGTCTGGTCGGCGATGGTGTCAACTTGGACGCCCTCAAGGTTGTTCAAGAGCTTCTTGATCTTGCGGCGGTGGTTAGAGTTCTTCAGGTCCAAGGTCATGTCTAAGACCATGCCGCTGTCTTCAACCTCAGCAATGTCCAGGCCCTTGATCGCCGCGCCGGCCTCAGCCACAAGAGCAACGATGTCCGCAACGCGGTGCATGGACTCATCCAAAGTGAGGCGATAAGACGCTGTGTAAGACGGGGACATTGCCATGTTCGACTGCTTCCTTCACTGACCAAAAGTCTGCTGCTACCAACTCTGCTACCAAGTAAGGCCGTGCTACCAGCCTCACAATGCTCGCTAGCTACAAGCCACAAAGACTGGCCCGGTCGGCGGCAAGTCGTTTCGGACCCAGCTGGCTTGCGAGCCCACCACTAACTAGCCGCAATGGCTGAGTGGCAGGGACGTACGCAGCCGGAAGCCGGTTCGCTAGCCGACAGGGAACTGCGCCGCGTCCGTGCCGGTCTAGTCCCCCAGCAGCTCCATGATCAGTTCCCGAACGCGGGCTGCATCAGCCTTGCCCTGGGTCTGCTTCATGACGCCACCAACTAGAGCGCCTACAGCTTGAACTTTACCACCCTTGATTTTGGCGACGACGTCGGGGTTCGCGTCAAGAACACCCTGGATGATGCCCGTCAGCTCGCCATCGTCAGAGACCACGGCAAGGCCGCGAGCCTCAACGATTTCGCCCGGTTCACCCTCGCCAGCAAGCACGCCGTCCAGCACCTGGCGGGCCAGGGAGTCAGTGAGCGTGCCAGCGTCAATCAAGCCCTGCAGGTCAGCAACCTGTTGGGGGGTCACAGAAAGATCCGTGAGGCTCACGCCCTCACGATTCGCGACGCGGGAAAGTTCACCCATCCACCACTTGCGGGCTGCAGCAGGCGTTGCACCAGCAGTAACCGTGGCTTCGATGGTGTCGAGCGCGTCCGCAGCAATCACGTCACGCATCTCTAGGTCGGTGAAGCCCCAAGCGTCATTCAGTCGCTTGCGCTTCGCAGCAGGAAGCTCCGGCAGCTCAGCCCTCAGCTGCTCAATCCACTCTTCAGAAGGACGCACCGGCGGTAGGTCTGGGTCTGGGAAGTAGCGGTAATCATCCGCGTCCGACTTCGGGCGACCCGACGAAGTTGAGCCGTCTTCTTCATGGAAGTGGCGGGTCTCCTGAGTGATCGTTTCGCCAGCGTCTAAGGCTTGGGCCTGCCGCGCGACCTCGTACTTCACAGCGCGCTCAATAGACCGGAAGCTGTTGACGTTCTTCGTTTCAGTGCGGGTGCCGAACGGGGCATCCGGGTTTTCACGGAGTGAAACGTTGACGTCGGCACGCAGGTTACCGCGCTCCATCGCAGCATCAGAAATGTCTAGCGCAACCGCAATGTCACGCAGGGCCTGCACGTAAGCTGCAGCAACCTCAGCAGCGCGGTCACCCGCTCCCTCAATCGGCTTCGTAACGATCTCAATCAGAGGCACGGAAGAACGGTTGTAGTCACACAGGGAGTAGTCGGCGCCGTGGATACGCCCGTCAGCACCCCCAACATGGGTGTTCTTACCGGCGTCTTCTTCCAGGTGAGCACGCTCAATCTCAACCCGGAACACTTCCCCGTCAGCAAGCTCAACGTCGAGGTGACCGTCGTAAGCGATCGGCTTGTCCGACTGGGAGATCTGGTAGGCCTTCGGCAAGTCCGGGTAGAAGTAGTTCTTCCGTGCGAAGAAAGAATCCCGTTCAATCTCTGCATCAAGCGCCAGGCCCAAGCGGATGCCGGCTTCAATCAGTTTCTCATTCGCCACGGGCAACGAGCCCGGGAGACCTGCGGAAACCGGGGTGACAGCCGTGTTCGGCTCTTCCCCGAAGGTCACCGGCGCAGTGTCGAAAGCCTTCGAGTTCGTGTTCAGTTCAACGTGAACCTCAATACCCAAGACTGGGTCGTACTTGGAGGTCGCTTCTTCGTAAGTCATCTGCTTAGCCATTAGTTGGACTCTCCCTCACTCACTTCGATCACCTGCGGGCAAGCCTTCACCCGGTCTTTGATCAGGGACTCAATCAGGGCTGCAACGGCGTACATGGCTGCATCACCGTGAGCTGGCGCAACTATCTGCAGGCCGGTTGGCAACCCCGCAGCGTCAACACCGTCAGGCATGGATAGCGCCGGGACACCCGCAAGGTTCGCAGGGATTGTCGCTACGTCGTTCAGGTACATGGAGATGGGGTCGTCGATGCGCGACCCGATCGGGAACGCAACCGTTGGGGTGGTTGGTGAGAGCATCACGTCAACTTGCTTGAAGACCGCGTCGTAATCCTGCTTGATCAGGGTGCGAACCTTCTGAGCGGCCCCGTAGTACTCGTCGTAGTGTCCGGCAGACAGGACGTGCGTGCCAAGCAGGATGCGCCTCTTGACCTCATCCCCAAAGCCCGCTTCACGGGTTGCACTCATGACATCCGAAGCCGTCGGGTTCGGGACGTCCGGGACGACTCGCAGCCCAAACCTCATGCCGTCAAAGCGAGCCAGGTTGGAAGAGGCCTCCGCCGGCATGATCAGGTAGTAGGCAGGGAGTGCGTACTCAAAAGAGGGCGTTTCAACCGGAACAACCTCTGCCCCCGCGTCCTTCAAGGCCTGGACGACGTGGTCGAAGTTGTCGCGGACCTCAGCCTGGTAACCGTCACCAAGCAGGTGGTCCGGGATGCCGACACGCAGTCCCTTCGCACCCTCGGAAAGCCTCTTTGTGATCGCCTCTTCAAGGTCCGCAGGGTCCGATTTGAGCGAGGTCGAGTCAAACTCGTCATGGCCCGAGATCAGTTCTTGCAGAGCAGCCGCATCGCGGATGTCGCGGGCAACCGGACCTATCTGGTCAAGCGACGAAGCAAGCGCGATCGCCCCATAACGGGAAACCGCACCGTAAGTGGGTTTAACGCCGACCGTGCCGGTGAAGGCTGCAGGCTGGCGAATGGAGCCACCCGTGTCGGAGCCCAGGGCAAGTGGGACCATGTAAGAGGCGACAGCAGCAGCGGAGCCTCCCCCACTGCCCCCCGGGATCAGCTCCGGATTCCAAGGGTTGTGCGTCGGACCGAAAGCCGAGTGCTCTGTGGAAGAGCCCATCGCAAACTCATCGAGGTTCGTCTTGCCCACAATGGGGAGGTGAGCTTCCTTGATCTTCTGGATGACGGTTGCGTCGTAGGGAGGCTTCCAGCGATCCAGGATCTTGGAAGCAGCAGTCGTGTCCAAGCCCTTCGTGACGATGTTGTCCTTGATGGCAATCGGGACCCCGGCAAGCAGCGGAAGGTCCTCACCTGCTGCGCGACGTGCGTCGACGTCGATGGCAGTGGCGCGCGCCCCCACTTCGTCAACAGTGATGAAAGCGTTAACGGTTGGGTCAAGTACCTTGATGCGTTCCAGCGAAGCGTCAACCAGCTCAAGCGAAGTGACCTCACCGGCGCGAAGGCCAGCAGCCATTTCTAGTGCGGTCTTAAAAATCCAGTCGCTCATTAGTCTTCCTCCAGAATCTGCGGAACCTTGAACATGCCGTCTTCCGACTCCGGCGCCCCGGCCAAGAGTTCATCGCGGTCCAGTGGGGGAAGTGCCACGTCAGGGCGGAGCACGTTCTCCAAAGAAATCGATTGGAACGTTGGTTGGATGTCCAACTCCGCCGCCGCGGAGACAGCTGAGGCATAGTCGGCGATCACTTCCAGTTCGCCAGTCATACGCTCAATCTCTTGATCCGTCAGGCCAATCTGAGCCATTGCCGCAAGCGCGACCACATCCTGCTTTGAGATTCTCGACATAACCATGAGTCTAAACTGCCGCGCCATACACTAAGAACATGGCTGCACGTAGTGACCAACGCGACTTCGATCCCGGAGCTGCCCTCCCTAGCGCTGCCCCGTCCGCTTCCTCTCTCACTGGCGGCTCTGTTGCTAGCCCTTCTTCGACGAAGCGTTCGCAGGCTTGGAAGTGGACCCGGCGAGCGCTCCTTGGAGCTATGGCCGCGCAGGTCGGCGGCGTCGCAGCGGTCTACGGCGTCGACCGGGTTCGCAAGCACCGCTCCCCCGGCGGCTTCAAAGGCTTCCCAACGCTTTCCCCCAAGGACGTCACCGTCGACGGTAACGAGCTTCGGATCTACACCGAAGGCTCCCGGCTTTACCACGACCAGATCCAAGCGATCGACAACGCGAAAGAAACCGTCTACTTCGAGACGTACGTGTGGCGGAGCGACCGCGCGGGAAAAATGTTCAAGGATGCGTTGTACCGCGCAGCCGATCGCGGCGTGAAAGTCTTCGTGATCTACGACGGCTTCGGCTCATTCAAAGCAAGCCCCCACTTCAAACGGTTCAAGCCCCACCCGAACCTGTTCGTCCACCGGCTCGCAGAAGTCCGCAAAGGAGTTGTCTCAGCGAACCCTAGGGCGACCGGGCGCGATCACAGGAAGCTTCTAGTCGCAGACGACAAGATCGGTTTCATTGGCGGTTTCAACGTCGGCGTCGACTTTGGGACCGAGTGGCGGGACACCCACCTGCGGATGAAGGGAGACGCCGTCACCGAGCTGTCGCTGGGGTTCAGGCGCTTCTGGAACACGTTCCGCGACAAGGACCAGCCTGAGCTAAAAGACTGGGACGAACTCCCCTGGTCAGGCCCCATAACCGCAGCCTTCAACCTGCCCTCAAACCTGCTGTTCCCAGTGCGCGGCCAATACCTGGAAGCGATCGACAAGAGCAGTGAAAGCCTGCAGTTAACAACCGCCTACTTCATCCCCGACCGTGAACTACTTGGCGCGCTAATCCGTGCAAGCAAGCGGGGCGTGAGGGTCCAAGTGCTGATCCCCGAATACTCAAACCACATCCTGGCGGACTGGGTCGCACGGCCCTTCTACGGGCAGCTGCTTGAAGCCGGGGTTGAGATTTGGCTGTACCAACACGCTATGATCCACGCCAAGACTCTGGTCGCTGATGGCTTCCGGTCAATAATAGGGACCGCGAACATCGACAGGCTCTCAATGGTCGGCAACTTTGAGGTGACCGTGCAGATCGACTCTGAAGAGTTCGGCCACCAAATGGCCCGAGTGTTCGCAAAAGACCTCACGACGGCCCGCCAGCTCAGCCTTGAAGAGTGGGAAAGCCGAAGCCGCGGCACCCGCATGCTGGAAACGCTGGTCGCTCCCTTCTCCTTCATCGTCTAGCCTTCACGGCCGGTGAACCTTCAAGCTCGTTTAGGCGGCAGTCGACAGGAAAAGTAGCGTCGCGCGTTACTCGCCCAGCACCGCTTCCAGACCGTGGTCCAGCAGATCCTGGAACTTCTCCGCAGGGATCACCGGGACACCCAAGGATTCAGCCTTCCCAAGTTTGGAACCGGCGCCGGGGCCCGCCACCAGAGCACTTGTTTTCTTCGATACGGACGAGGACGCCTTAGCGCCGCGCAGCAACAACTGGTTCTTCGCTTCGTCCCTGTCGTAGCCGGGCATGGTGCCGGACACGACGATGGTGAGGCCATCCAGAGTCTTCTCCAGTTCCAAGACTTCTTCGGCACTGACGAGCGCGCCGGCAGCCTGCCACTGGGCAACGATTTCGCGGTGCCAGTCAACGTCAAACCAGTCGCGCACAGACTGCGCGATCACTTGGCCCACACCGTCGGTCGCGGCAAGCTCCTCAACAGACGCGGCTGCGATCTTTTCGATCGACCCGAAACGGCTCGCAAGAGCGCGCGCCGCAGTTGGCCCCACGTGCCTAATAGAAAGCGCGACCAAAAAACGCCACAGTGGTTGGCTCTTCGCAGCCTCTAGTTCGCCCAGCATGATGTCGACGCTCTTTCGCGGCTTCGTTGGGACAGCAACCATTTTTCCGTCGCTCCCCTTCTTGAAGGCTTGCGACCAGAAGAAGCGGGACTGGCGGTAGTCACCGCGCCAAACGCCCTCGTGCCGGACGCGCCGCCACACCATTACGTCCTTCATGTCCTCTGCCGTCAGGTCAAAGAGGTCTTTCGCG
Organism: uncultured Actinomyces sp.; assembly: GCA_964346595.1. GTDB lineage: Bacteria > Actinomycetota > Actinomycetes > Actinomycetales > Actinomycetaceae > Scrofimicrobium. The sequence continues at coordinate 25,448 of CAYFUU010000012.1, read as the reverse complement.
TTTCGCAAAACAGGTTTCGCCGGCGGTGGGAGTAGCTCTTCGGCGCGCTTGTAAGAGACGCGTTCGTCACTCACGTCGTCAATCCGCAGCTCGGTCCCGTCCTCTAGGAAGACGCTGCTGCCCTCCGCCAGCCGCATGACAACGGATTCCCGCCCCATCTCGGGTTGGGTGAGCGCCGCGGCCGCTTCGGTCCCCAAACCCTCAACGTCCAAGGCGCCGCGGGAGCCGACGTGGATCAGCCGCTCGGTGATTTGGGCAGGGCAGGAAGCAACGTTCGGGCAGCGCAGATCAGCGTCGCCTTCCTTTGCGGGGGCCAAGGGGGCGCCGCACGAGGGGCAGCTCGTCGGCATCTGGAACTCCACCTCACTGCCGTCCCGGTTCTGCACCACGGGGCCCACTACTTCAGGGATGACGTCCCCGGCTTTGCGAACAACGATGGTGTCGCCAATCAGGAGACCCTTACGTTTGATTTCGCTGGCGTTGTGAAGGGTGGCGTGACGCAGGTGAGAGCCTGCAACCAGCACTTTCTCAAACACTGCGAACGGCGTCACCCGGCCCGTGCGGCCAACCTGGACGCGGATGTCGAGCAGTCGCGTGAAGACTTCCTCGGGCGGGTACTTGTAAGCGACTGCCCACCGGGGAGTGCGGGACGTAGCACCAAGCTCCCTTTGCTGTTCAAGGGAGTTCACCTTGAAAACAGCGCCGTCAATGTCGTGGTTGAGCGTGGCGCGCTGCTCACCGATCCGCTTGATCGCTACTGCAGCTTCATCAAACGTGGTGACGACCTCGGTGTCGGGGGCAATCGGGATGCCCCATTTCTCGATCTGCTGGTACCAGTCAAACTGGGTGGTCGGGTAAGGACCCGGGCCCTCAACAACGCCGATCCCGTGCGCCATGAAAGAGAGGCGACGCTTTGCGGTCTTCGCGGGATCCTTCTGGCGAAGCGTGCCGGCCGCAGCGTTGCGGGGGTTCACGAAAGGTCTCTCAAGGGCCGCAACCCTTTCCTCGTTCACCCGCTCAAAATCGTCAAGACGGAAGTAGACCTCACCGCGGATGTTCGCGACCGCCGGAGGGTGTGGGTCGTTCAGCCGGTGCGGGATGGCGGAGATTGTCTTGACGTTCGCGGTCACGTCCTCACCCACAAAACCGTCGCCGCGCGTGGAAGCTTGAGTGAGAACGCCGTCCAGGTACTCCAGGTTCACTGCGAGCCCGTCAATCTTCATTTCCGCGGTTGCGGGGACTTCGCTAACGCCAAGGCGGGTGCGGGTTCTTGCGAACCAAGTGTCGACGGCTTCCAGTGAGAAAACATCGTCAAGGCTCATCATCTGCGTGCGATGCTTGACGGGGGTAAAGAGGTCTGAAGCCGTGCCACCCACGGTTGCCGTTGGCGAGTCAGGGACGGCTAGCTGCGGGTAGCGAGCTTCAAGCTCTTGGAGCTCCAGGTAGTACTGGTCGTATTCCGCGTCCGAAATGTTCGGTTCGTCGCGGTCGTAGTAGGCGGCGCGGGCCTCGTTAATCAGCTCGGCTAGATACACCCAGCGGGCCTGAGCAAGCTCAAGAGTAGAGACGTCTGGGCCAGCCTGATCTTCGGCGATGAACTCTTCCATTGGACCCCCTTCGCCCGCCATTCTCCCATCACCGCGGCAGGCTTTGGTCCTGGGCTGGCCGGGAGGGTCCTCCACAGGCGCGCACTTTGGCGGGTTTCCACAGGCCGATGACGCCCTTGAGTCGCGGGAGGGCAGTTCTGGCAGCGTGGCGGGGTGAGCGAGGTGAAGTTGCAGTCGGCAAGGGCATTGGGGAGCACCTTCCACCTGGCGTGCGTTTCTGGCCCCGACCTAGGGGCGGTCCTGGCAGCTAGGCCAGGCGCGACTCTAGGTCGGAGCGTAGGGCTGGAAGACCCGTTCACGGACCACCTTCAACTGGAGCTTTCTGTCCAGCGGGGCCGGGTGGTGGCCCGGGACGTGGCGAGCACTAACAGGGTTGGGGTGCTCCGTCGCACGTTTCCCCTGACTGTAGGACGCACTATTCGCGTTGGCGGCAACAAGTGGGTGCTGAGAAAGCGTGCCGCCACGTCCGCGTGGGAAAACGCCAAAGCACCAAAGAAGTCCCAGCAGGCAGGCCGGATCCTGCGGTTCGTCATGCCCCTGGTGATTCTGGCTTCCCTGTCCAGACTGTTTCTCCCTGCAGGCCTGCTCCCACTGCTGTTGGTTCCCCTTGTTCTCCTAGGTGGGGGGAGCTGGTGGTGGGACAGGCGAAAAGGCAGGCTGCGAAGCGATCCCGCGAGCTTGCTGCTAGAGGTCGCGGCGCGCGTGCTTTCTGAAGCCCCTAGTCCTGGAGTTGACAACGGGAGCGGTCGGGAATCTGGCTTGGAAGCGGTTCACGAAGCAGTTCCGTACTACGTGGAGCCGGCAGGCAAGCAGGTTAGCGGACTGGACCCGGACGGGTTCGCGGTGGTCGGAGCTAGGGCACGTGCGGGCGCGCTGTGGGGAGGCGCCCAGGTGTTCTTAGCAACCGGGCGCTTGCCGACCCTTTCATGGGCAAAAAGCGTGGAGCATCTGCGCAGCCCCGCGGCGCAAGTGGTGCAGGCAGGTCGAACCCCGGGCGCGCTCTGGGAGCTAGAGATGGGAGAACTCTTGTTAGCAGGCGGCCGTGAGAAGGAGCTGCCAAACTCGCTGGCCCTCACGGACCTGTTGGGAGCCCCTTCCCCCGAGCTGATCCAAGCCAGGTGGCAGGCGGCGGGCGCAGACCCGGAGAAACTCTGGGCCGTTCCGCTGGGGCTAAAGGCCGGAGCTGAGCCGTTCGCCTTCGACCTGGTAGCAGGAGGTCCACACGCACTGGTCGTTGGCGGGACAGGCTCAGGGAAGTCAGAGTTCCTCACCTCACTGGTTGTGGGGCTAGCAGCCTCCAAGCCACCAAGCGACCTCCGTTTCGTCTTCATCGACTACAAGGGAGGCGCGGGCTTAGCGCACTTGGAGAGTCTCCCCCACGTCGAACTGTCACTCACCGACCTAGAGGGCACGCAGACGCCATGGCTTCTGCGTGCTTTGAAAGCAGAGGTCCGAAACCGCAAAGAAGCTCTGCGAAAGGCTGGGTTTCGAGACCTAGAAACCTGGCGAGCCGCCGGTGCCAACCCCTTGGGCAAAGGTGCGCCGCCGGCAATAGTCGTGGTGGCAGATGAGGTGGCGCTGCTTGCGCAGACTAGCCCGGGACTCCTTGACCAGCTTGGCCAGATCGGAGCGCAAGGACGTTCCCTTGGACTGCACCTTGTCTTAGCTTCTCAGCGAGCAGGCGGCGTCATCACCGCGAACCTCAAGGCTGTCCTTGACCTGCGGGTTGCCCTCAGGTGCTCTGAAGAACGCGACTCAATCGACGTCGTCGGGGACCCGAGTGCTGCGAGACTGCCGCGCCTGCCCGGCCGTGCAATCGTTCAAAGCGAAGGGAAACGCGCAGAAATCCAAGGCGCGTACACGGAAGATGCACCTAGCTGGGTCACTGCGATCAAGGACGCCTGCACGGGCGAGCACGCCAGGCGTGGGAACTTCTTCCCGCGTCCCCTCCCTGCCTCTTACAACCCCACCGTTTATGGTAGGGGTTCTTCTAGCCCGGGGTCCTCAGTTGGGCTTTACGAAGACCCTGAAACTGCGGGCCTTGCCCCGCTTGTCTGGGACGGCAAGCCCCTCTCCCTAGTGGGACCAGACCAGGATCAACTACAAGCCCTTGCTCGCGGGCTCGTCGAGGGCACAAGGGGCCCCGTCATCTGGGCCGGACCAACTTCAGGAAACTCGCCGCACCTTGGCGACACCCTCTTTTTACTTGAGGAAACACTGGAGGAATGCCGCGAGCCCACCCAAAAGAGTGAGGAAATCCCAACCATCGTCATTCCGGGGTTTGGCCCGCTGCTTGAACAAACGGGTGCGGCAGCCGGTGTAGCCGCCAGCGGAGAACTGCTGCGAACCCTGACGGATTTAGGAAGCCGGAAGGCTCTCCGACTGATCACCACGGACACCTCACCGGGCGCAGCCACCAGGGCCTTTCCATGGAGGGTCCTGCACCTGCCGTCCCCCGACCTGCTCACCAGGGCGGACTACCTCTCACTGCTCCCCGCAGCGGGCGGAGCGCAAGAACGAATCGCCTGGGTAAGCGAGCTCCCGGGGCGGGTCGTCGTTTTTGGCCCGGGTCTTTCGGGCGTCCATGCCCAACTCGCCCTGCCGAAAAGGCAGAGCGTGGTGGCGCAAGGGGGACACTTCCACAGCCCCACAAGCTGCCGGGGTTTTGAGTCCCCCGGCCCCGAGTCGTCCCAGGTCCGCTCCCTGACGGTCGTCAGCGAGCACCCGGGGGACCTTGCCCTAGTGCAAGCACTTCACGGCCGGGGTTCTGCCTTCGAAACGCTCCGCCACCTGCTCCCTTCTCAGTGGGTGCAGATCCCTCAAGCCGCAGCTGACGCGGTCATTAGCATCGAGCCGAACCGTGAAACGGTGCGAATGATCACATCACCGCTACGAAGAGCGCCGATTTGGCCTCTTGCGTCGCTGCCTTTCGCTGAAAGAGCTGGAATAGCGCGGTTTGGTCAGAAGCTCACCCAAGTGCTCCTGCCGGAAAAGGTCCCAGATTCCCCAGTTTGTGATCGGTCACACTCAAAAAGTTAGGGTGTCTTACTCAATTCCCTTGCGCAAGGTGGCGTCTTGGCAGAAACTAGCGGTTAGTTGTTGCAATCCACGTGGAACCCACGTGTCACCTAGGAGCTACTTGCATGGACTGGCGCAGTGAAGCAGCGTGCCTGAGCGTTGACCCCGAACTGTTTTTCCCAATAGGAAACACCGGGCCCGCTCTGACACAAGTCACAAGGGCCAAAGCAGTTTGCGGTTCCTGCGTCGTCGAAGAGATTTGCCTCCGCTGGGCCATGGAAAACAACCAGGACTCCGGCGTCTGGGGTGGTAAGAGCGAAGAAGAGCGTCGCTCACTGAAGCGTCGGGCAGCCAGAGCCCGCCGCGCCTCCTAACCAGGCTGGAGACTAGGCCCTTCCCGCCGACTGCGGGTTGAACCGCAGATCGGCCACTGTTCCCCCAAAGCGGTTTCCGCTCCAAGTGATGCTGCCACCTAGCTCACCAGCGACCATGGCCTGCACAATCTGTGTCCCAAGCCCGCGGCTAAGCTGCTGAAAATCCTCGTCCTTCCCGTCCTCCCCACCCTTGCCCTGATCCTCAACAACTATCTTTAGTTCGTCCTCGCTCCGGGTTGCCCGCACTGAGACTGTTCCGCCTTTCCTGGGGGTCCCGTGCTGCGCAGCATTTGAGATCAGCTCAGCAAGGACGGTTGCCAGAGCGGACGCCTGCTCCGCACCTAGCACACCAAAGTTCCCAGAGACATCCAGGCGAACCGGAGAGGTAGCCGTCGCAACCTGTGCTGCCATGTTCAAGATACGCGGAGCGACCTCGTCAAAATCAACGACCTCGTTGACGTTCTGGGCCAGAGAGTCATGAACGGTCGCGATCGACTGGACGCGACGACCAGCGTCCTGCAGAGCTTCCCTCACCTTCTTTGAAGTTGAGCGTCTCTCCTGCATCCGCAGCAACGCTGAAACCGTCTGCAGGTTGTTCTTCACCCGGTGGTGGATTTCGCGTATCGTAGCGTCCTTCGTCATCAGTTCTTGTTCGTGCCTGCGCATATCGGTCACGTCGCGGGTCAGGATGACTGCGCCGGCCCGTTCCCCAGCACGGAGAAGCGGGATAGCGCGCATCGCGACCGTCACCCCGCGAGAAGTGACGTCGACGCGCCAAGGAGCCTTCCCCGCCAGCACGACCGCCATCGTTTCTTCGATCCGTTCGCCGCGAACCATCGCCTCGGTTGTCGCTTCGATGAGGGAGGAGCCCACCAGGTTCGAAGAAACACCCAGCCTCCGCATCAGCGAGTTCGCGTTCGGGCTGATATCCACGACCTTGCCTTCGGGATCCAGCAAGATCGCCCCGTCAATCACCCGGGGAACCCCGTGAGCAGAGGATGTCGGTGAGTCCGCGTCCGGGAAAGTCCCCTCCGAAACCATCTCCAGCATCACGTCTGCTGCCGCCGTCGCCCACCCTTTGGTGCCAGCCTGGCGCGGGGCCGCAGACATGTTTGCCTCTCGGCTGATCACGGCCAGTACCTTGCCGTCCCTCACCACGGGAACGTAGGAAATGGACGAGGAGTACAGACCGGCCCAACGAACCGAATCCGCTTCGACAATCTCCCCTTCGCGGTAAGCACGCTCTAGGATTTTCGCCTGAGCCGCAGGAGCATAGAGCCCAATCACGTCATCCACGTGCAAGGTGGAGGCAGTCGCGGACCGGGCAAGTCCAGCGGCGACAAACCGACCTTCTTCTGTTGGCAGCCAGAGGACCAGATCGGCAGAACCCATGTCTGCTATGACCTGCCACTCTGAAAGAAGCATCTGGAGCCACGCCAGGTCCTTCTCCCCAAGAGGAAGGGCACCAGAAGTCCCCGTCAGTTCTTTCACCGTTTGCATGGGTTCAGCCTAGCCAGCTCAGCTCCCCATCGAGTTCCGGGGCGCCAGGCCCTAGAATCGTGATCGTGGCTAGACCAACGCACCTCGAAGGAGACGGGCTATGGAGTTCAAGGAAGAATACGTTTACGACGCACCAATAGACACGGTTTGGGGGATGTTTGCTAACCCCGACTACTCGAGACTACGGGCCCAAAAACTCATGATGACAGGCCCGGACGTCCGAAACGTCGCGGGCGCCGACGACATCCAGGTGACAACCACTGGCGGCATTCCCCAGGACATGCTCCCTGCAGCTGCCAAGCGGTTCGTGAGCCCCTCAACGAAAGCCGTAATCACTGAGGAATGGCATCGCGAAGGCCCTGGGCGGGTAATCGGGGCGCTCTCCGTCACCGGCCAAGGAATCCCTGCAGCACTCAAAGCCAAGGTTTCCCTCACCGCTGACGGCAACAAGACGAAGGCCGTCATGGTTGGCGATCTCTCCATTCACATTCCGCTCCTTGGCAAGCGCCTGGAGAGGGAAGCCATCGGCTTCGCTCCCGAGTTAGTCAAGGGCGAAAAAGAAACGGCAGCAGAGTTCCTCGCGAAAGGAAAGTAGGCAAATCCTATGGATACCCCCTCAGTGACACGCACCGGCACCAGGGAATACGTTGCGGAGAACGGCAAGGGGAGCACGCTCGAAATCGGTTACGGCCCCGGGCAGTTCAGTCCCGGAGACCTGCTGAAGCTAGCGGTGCTCGGATGCAACGCTCTGTCCTCTGACGCGCGTTTCGCGAAAGCCCTTGGCGACGACTTCGAACTGTTCGGGTCCATCACCGCGGAGTACCTGCAGTCCGAGGACCGGTTCACTTCTTTCAGTGTGGACCTGTCCCCCGTCATGCCTTTCATAGACCCGGAAGCTAGGGAGCAGCTGCTCCGCCGAGCGTCGAAAGCGATCGGACGAAACTGCACCATCACCCACACGGTGACGCAGTCTGCGCCGGTGTCTTTAGAAATCGACGGCACTCCCTGTGACTGAAACCGCCCTGCCGGACGACCAGTACGAACGACTACTAGAAGACGTCCTTCTGCACGGCACCAAGAAGACCGACCGGACAGGGACAGGAACCCTGTCGGTTTTCGGGCGCCAACTCCGCTATGACCTGTCAAAAGGGTTTCCCGTAATCACCACCAAAAGAGTTCACCTGAAATCCGTGGTTGGTGAGCTTTTGTGGTTCCTTTCCGGCTCCTCGAACGTGTCTTGGCTGCAGGAGAACGGGATTCGCATCTGGAACGAGTGGGCTGATGAGGACGGCGAACTGGGACCGGTCTACGGCGTGCAGTGGCGATCCTGGCCGGGCCCGGACGGAGAGGGAATCGACCAGATCACAGAGCTGCTGGAAACGGTCAAGAGCGACCCTGACTCCAGGCGAATGATGGTGTCCGCTTGGAACGTGGGGCAACTGCCCGACATGGCGCTGATGCCCTGCCACGCCTTCTTCCAGGTCTACGTCGCGGACGGGAAACTCAGCTTGCAGCTGTACCAACGCAGCGCCGACCTGTTCCTGGGGGTCCCATTCAACATCGCCTCGTACGCTCTGCTGACGACAATGCTTGCCCAGCAAAGCGGGTTGGAACCGGGGGAGTTCATCTGGACTGGCGGGGATTGCCACATTTACCTGAACCACCTGGAGCAGGTGAAAGAGCAGCTTTCACGCACCCCCTACCCCTTCCCCACCCTGGAGTTAGTCCCAGCGAAATCCATCTTCGACTACGACTTCGACTCCGTGGTGGTGAAGGACTACCAGCACCACCCAGCGATCAAGGCGCAAGTGGCGGTTTGAGGTGAGTGATGTGAAGCTCGCAGCCATTTGGGCTCAAGACCAGGGTGGTGTGCTGGGTGACGGCACCAGGATGCTGTGGCGGGTACCGGCCGACCTGGCGCACTTCAAAGAGAACACCATGGGATCAACTCTGTTGATGGGTAGGTCCTCATTCCAGTCACTCCGTGGAGGCCTACCGGGACGCCAGATTGTTGTGCTCTCAAGGCAGGTGGGCTACGAACCGGCTGGGGCGGTAGTCGCGAACTCGCTCACCAGCGGTGTCCAGCTGACGCGTGAACTGGCCCGGGAACGCGGAGCAGACACAGCTTGGGTCACGGGTGGAGGCCAGGTCTACGCCCAGGCAATAGGCCTGGTGGATGAGCTGGTCGTGACCGACCTGGACTTCGCTTTCGAACCGGGTGGGAGTCGGGCGCAGCTGGTTCACGCACCGAAAATCGACCCGGAAATCTGGGAAGTTGACGCGTCGCGGAGCGACAGCACCTGGCGGGAACGTTCGGGGGACGGGCGCTGGCGCGTCACGACCTACGTGCGGCGTTAGTGAAGGGACTGCCGAAACTTCAGGATCTCTTCGTAGCTCGGGAGCAGTCCGGCGTCCTCTGCCTCTTTCAGGGTGGGTGCGTCCCGGTCCTTTTCGGAAAGGATGGGGGCGATTGACTCTCCGTTCAGCCCCTTGGTGGGCCAGTCGATTCCGATCGCTGGATCAAACGGGTTGACCCCAAACTCGCGGCCAGGCGCGTAGCCGCTAGAAACCAGGTAAGCGACGGTTGAGTTGTCGGCAAGGGCAATGAACGCGTGGCCCAAGCCTTCAGAAAGGTAGACGGAGGTTGGGTCCGCTGAGTCCAGCAGGACGGCCTCCCACTTTCCGAAAGTTGGGGAGCCTGTTCGGATGTCAACAATCACGTCTAGGACAGCTCCAGAGAACGCAGTCACGTATTTGGCTTGGGACACAGGGAGCACTGAGAAGTGGATGCCGCGAATCACTCCGGCCTTGGAGTTTGAAACGTTCATCTGCGCGATTTCTAGCTCGTGGCCCGTGGCTTCTTCAAAGAGTTCCTGCTTGAACCCTTCCTTGAACCACCCTCGATCATCGGAATGAACCCTTGGGGTGATCTTCCATGCACCCTCTATTCCCAGCTGTTCCCACATGCCACTCACGCCCCAAACTGGCCATTTTCGAGGGCAGCCGGTGCTGCCCCGGCCAGCTTAGCTGTATCGTTGCTCGCGAAGCGGGCGAAAACTAGCTGACCTCAGGAGGAACGTCGTGAAAATCTTGGTAACTGGTAGCTACGGGATGCTGGCCCGCGACGTGATTGCTGAGCTTTCCTCGCGCGGACACGACGTCACCGGGGAGGACCGCGACACGCTGGATATCCTGGACTTGCCGGCTCTGGACGCCCGGTTGCAAGAGCTGAACCCCGATATTGTGGTGAACTGCGCTGCGTGGACCAATGTTGATGCTGCTGAAGAGAACGAGTCCGGCGCATTTCGACTCAACGCCGTTGGACCACAGAACCTGGCTCTTGCATGCGAGAAGTCCGGGGCACGCCTAGTACAGATCTCAACCGACTACGTCTTCGACGGAGAAGGGTCCCGCCCCTACCAAGCAGAGGATCCGGTAAGCCCTCTCGGAGCCTACGGGCGAACAAAAGCTGCGGGTGAATGGGCAGCCAGGGCAGCCTCCCCCGAGACCATTGTCGTCCGCACGGCGTGGCTCTACGGGGCCGGCGGGAACTGCTTCCCGAAGACGCTCGCGAACGTACTGGAGAAGAACGGCAAGGCCTCGGTTGTGAACGACCAGAGCGGACAGCCGACATGGACGGGCGACGTGGCGCGGGTTACCGCTGACTTGATTGAGTCAGAAGCTCCTGGTGGCACCTATCATGCAACGAGCGCCGGCGAAACAACCTGGTGGGGCTTCACCCGCGCGATTGCTCAAGCTTTGGACATGGATCCGGGTGTCGTGGCTGCGGTGACTTCGAAGGAGTTTGTGCGCCCGGCACCGCGCCCCACCTACTCCGTCCTTGGTCATGACTCGCTAGTAGAGGTTGGCGTCGATCCGATCGGCGACTGGGAAGGACGCTGGAAGCACGCGGCTCCGGAGGTGCTTGCCGCCCGCTAGTTCCCTCCGAAACATCCGACGAACGGCCCATACTCAGACCTTTGACCTGAGTACGCTTGTTAGTGGCCAGGAGCACATTTTGGTTCCTGGCGCCCCTTGCTTATTTGACGATGAGGTCGCAAATGAAAGCCGCAGGTACCGGGTCCTTCCCCAAAGCTGGAAGCACGCACGCTTCCCCTAAGAAAGCGTTGGGGGTGGTTGGCCTCGCGCTAGCAACGCTTGCCCTAAGCGGCTGCGGAGCAAGCGGCGGCGAATCCCACGCAGCTGGCGGTGAGGCGGCGTTGCAGCTACCGGACCTATCCACCATGGTGACCGCGAGCGGGCTTGGAGGGCGCACGGTCCTGTGGATCGGGGTTGGGGTAGCCCTATTTGGATTGGTCTTCGGCTTTTTCAGCTACGCCAAACTTCAAAAGCTCAGCGTCCACAAGTCCATGTTGGAAATCTCTGAGCTGATCTACGAAACCTGCAAGGCCTACCTGCTAAAACAAGGCCGGTTCCTGATGATCCTCTGGGTCATCATCACCTCCGTGATCGTCGTCTACTACAAGTTCTTGATCGCGTTCCCGTGGGGGCGGGTCGGCATCATCGTCTTGTTCTCACTGCTTGGGATGGCCGGGTCCTATTCCGTCGCTTGGTTCGGGATCCGAGTGAATACCTTTGCGAACTCCCGGATGGCTTTTGCGTCTCTTCGCGGGAAGCCCCTCCCCCTGCACCAAATCCCCATGCGCGCAGGCATGTCGATCGGCATGGTCCTTATCTCCCTAGAGCTGCTGATGATGCTTGTCATCCTGTTGCTTCTGCCCGCGGAAATCGGCGGCGCCTGTTTCATCGGCTTCGCGATCGGCGAGTCTCTGGGAGCTTCTGCCCTGCGCATCGCAGGCGGCATCTTCACAAAGATCGCTGACATTGGTTCCGACCTGATGAAGATCGTCTTCAAGATTGACGAGGATGATCCCCGTAACCCCGGCGTCATCGCCGACTGCGTTGGTGACAACGCCGGTGACTCCGTTGGCCCTTCCGCTGACGGTTTCGAAACCTACGGCGTTACCGGTGTTGCCCTGGTGACGTTCATTGTCTTGGCAGTCCCATCGCAGGAAGTGCAAGCACAACTGCTTGTGTGGATTTTTGTTGTGCGCGCGGCGATGCTGATCGCTTCGGCCATCGCCTACTGGATCAACGCCGCCTGGGTGAAAGCCCACTACAAGAACGCGACCGAAATGAACTTTGAGGCACCGCTGACATCGCTTGTCTGGGTCACCTCGCTCATGTGCATCGCGTTCACCTTCGGGACGACGGCACTAGTGCTGGGCAACTCCGACAACGGGCTCGGTTGGAGGCTAGCGGCAATCGTCACCTGTGGGACCCTAGCGGGGGCGTTGATCCCTGAACTGGTGAAGGTTTTCACTTCAACGAAGTCCCGTCACGTCCGCGAAACAGTGAAGTCTTCACGCGAGGGCGGAGCTTCCCTCAACATCCTCTCGGGCCTGGTTGCTGGCAACTACTCGGCGTACTGGCTAGGCGTGACGATCGTTGGACTCATGGCTGTGGCTTTCGGGATTTCCACCACGGGCCTCTCTGAGTTCATGACGGCCCCCGCCGTCTTCGCTTTCGGTCTGGTCGCGTTCGGCTTCCTGGGTATGGGACCCGTGACCATCGCAGTTGACTCATACGGACCCGTCACCGACAACGCCCAGTCTGTCTATGAGCTCAGCCAGATCGAGCAAATCCCGAACATCGATCAAGAGCTGGAGAAGGATTACGGCTTCACTCCGCAGTGGAAACACGCGAAGCTGATGCTAGAAGAAAACGACGGGGCTGGAAACACCTTCAAGGCGACAGCAAAGCCGGTCCTGATTGGGACGGCCGTAGTTGGTGCAACAACCATGATCTTCTCTATTGTCATTGGGCTCACGAACGGTCTACTGGATGGCCTCCATCAGCTGTCGATCATGCACGCACCGTTCCTAATGGGCTTCATCCTTGGTGGCGCAGTGATCTACTGGTTCTCCGGCGCGTCCATCCAAGCCGTCACAACTGGCGCTTACAGGGCCGTTGAATACATCAAGGCGAAGATCAAACTGGATGAGTCGAGCAAGCGCGCAAGCATCGAAGATTCCCGGAAAGTCGTTGAGATCTGCACGTCCTACGCACAGCAGGGCATGCTCAACATCTTCTTAGCGGTCTTTTTCATCACCTTGTCCTTCGCGTTTGTGGAGCCTTTCCTGTTCATCGGCTACCTGATTTCGATCGCGATCTTCGGGCTCTACCAAGCAATCTTTATGGCTAACGCGGGTGGCGCCTGGGATAACGCGAAGAAGGTCGTGGAGGTTGACCTCCACGCGAAGGGGACCCCACTGCATGACGCAACGATTGTTGGGGACACGGTTGGAGACCCGTACAAGGACACCTCGTCCGTTGCTTTGAACCCGATCATCAAGTTCACGACACTGTTCGGCTTGCTGGCTGTTGAACTCGCGGTGAGCCTAGTGGCGGAAGGCAACCAGCTGCTGGTTTACGTCCTGGCGGGTGTTTTCTTCCTGATCGCCAACTACTTCATTTACCGCTCCTTCTACGGCATGCGAATCGACTCGCGTAGGGGAGACCTGGATATGCCACAAGAAATCCAGCTGCCAGAGGGCGACTCCCCGCTCCTCACCAGTGGCAGCAAGTGACCGACCAAAGGGACTAACGCAGACGAAGGATGGAGACCAAGATGAGAGTCGCGGTCAAAAAAGACGACATAACTATCAACAAGCGCGGCCGGATCACGGGGCACGCAGCAGGCCCCACCCTTGTGCGGCGCTTCTTGCGCATCTTTCCAGGTTCCCTGGTGATTGGGCCGGCCGCGCGTCGCTGCGACGGTTTCGACGTTGTTCCCCTGTCCTACCTGGACCCGGAAGACACGGTCATCATCAACATGGACGTGCTGGACTCCCCGTCGGTGTGGAACAGCATCTACAACGAGACCGGTCTTCCTGCGAAGATCATGAACTTTGTCTGGCGGCCCATCTCAGGTCTGGTCCGTCCTCAGCAGAGCGCCGCTGTGGCGCTGTCTTGCGCAATGTTCCCAACATTTGCCAACTCAGAACGAACTGCGACGGAGGTTCGGGAACTAGTCCACAAGGAAGCAACACCCGATCTGGAGCGCGGCATGCGTCTGTCCTGGGTCAACTTAGGCTTCCGCGTCGACCACATCAAAGAGCGCGTGGAGGTGAAGACCCCTACCGTTCTTTACCCCGCCATCTACCTGAGCCCCGTGAAACGTCCTGGCCTGTTCATGGAAATCGTCCAGCGAGTCCACCATCGCACCCCAATCGAAGTTGAGATGCGCTTGGCTGAAAGCTCGCTGGTCAGTGAAAAGGCGATGGAAATTTCGCGGTTGCCGTGGGTTTGGGTCGGGCCGCTAACGGCTACCCGTTCCGGCTACTACGAAGCGCTCGCCGCAACCACGGCGTTCCTTGCGACGGCCGTAGAAGAGTCTTACGGATTGTCCTACGTGGAAGCCTTAGGAGCCGGGGTCATCGGCGTGTTCCCGGACGAGGAATGGGCGCGTGCCTTGCTGCCGCTTGACTACCCGTTCTTTTACCGCGACAAACACACCGCCGAAGCGATGCTCTTCAGGGCCGTTACCGCACCCGAGGAATGCGCAGCTGAACTCGACACTGTCGCTGGAGGATCGTTCTACGACTGGCTGATAGCGAACCACTCCGACTCGACGTTCGACCGCGAAGTCAAAGCGACCGTTGCGGAGTGGTTCGGCAAGTAAGCCCTGCCTCAGCGTTGCTAGTTTGAGTTTTCTTGGCCTAGCTCGGCAGCGACGTCTAGTAGCAGACGTGCCCCATAACCTGTGGCGCCAGGTGTCAGCCAACGGTCCGCGCTAGGGGATGACATTGGGCCTGCGATGTCGATGTGGGCCCAGGGCACGTCCCCAACGAATTGGGACAGGAACAGGCCAGCGGTGATGGTTCCTGCTGCGCGGTTTGACATGTTCGCGTTCGCAATGTCCGCGATAGGCGAGTCCATTATCTTTAGGTAGCGTTTTTCAAGCGGGAGTTCCCAGACCTTTTCTCCCGTTTCCTTCGCCGCGTGCTTCACAGCCTCAACCAGCTGAGGGTCATCTCCCATGACCGCCGCGATCTCGGTTCCTAGGGCCACCACCTGCGCGCCGGTGAGGGTTGCCATGTCGATCATCCACGCCGGGTTGGACTCCGCCGCTAGCGAGAGTGCGTCCATCAGGACCAGTCGCCCCTCAGCGTCCGTATTGTTTACCTCGACTGTCTTCCCGTTCCGCGCAGTCAGGATTTCACCGACACGCAAGGAATCGCCGGAGACCATGTTGTCGGTGGTGGCGATCCAACCTTCAACGGGGATCTTAACGCCGAGTGCTTTGAGGGAGCTGAACGCACCAAGCACTGCGGCCGCCCCACCCATGTCCATCTTCATTTCCATCATGACGGGCGCGGGTTTTAGGCTCAACCCGCCAGAGTCGAACGTAATGCCCTTCCCTATTAGCGCCAGGTGCTTGGCGTCCTTGTCGCACTCTTCCGGCTCGTAGCTGAGCTTGATCACGCGCGCTTCATACTTTGAGCCGCGGTTGACCCCAACAACGCCCCCGCAACCCATTTCGTTCAGTTCGTCGAGGTTGTACAGGCGAACTTTGAACCCGAAACGCTCTCCGAGCGTGGTCGCGAGCTCCCCGAACTTCTCAGAGTTCAGGTGCGCTGGTGGCAGGTTTGTGAGGTCGCGAGCGACCATGGCAGCGCGAGCATAGATTCTCGCTTCAGCCACGGCGCGGTCTGCGTCCTCTACTCCGATTCCGTCTCCGGTGACGATGGTGAGTTTTTGCAGCGGAGGCAGGACTTTGCTGTCCTCCCCGTTCGCAGCCTTCGTGATGAAAGTGTCGAAGTTGTAACGGGCAAGGAGCGCACCTTCAACGAAAGCGTGAACGTCCTTTGCGGTGCCGCGGCCTTCAAAGTTCACGCAGCCAGAAGTTTTCCTTCCAAGCGCCCGCGCGAACGCCGCCCCAGCCTCACGGAAAACATCTGCGTCTGCCTTGTCAGCGTCCCCTATTCCGACCAGCATGTTCGCTGCGGCAGTCGAGTTAGGGAACACGAAAGTCTGCCCGGCCTTGCCCGCAAAACCGAACTCTTTCAAGTCCTCCCATGTCCAGCCGTCCGCAGGCGGTTCGTCCTCGGTCGCCGCCAAGAAAGCGACTGCTGAACGAGGGTCGGACACGCACTCCAGGCCGTCTACCGAAGCGACAACGTCGATTCGAATGCTAGCTAGACGGTGGAGGTTTGGGAGGAAGTCGATTTTGAATGTGTCTGAAACCGAAGGCACGGAGTAAAGCCACCTAACAGGGTCGAAGTAGATAAATGAGATAAGAGCTCGCGGCATCCCGCGGCGCTTCCATGTTATCGAACCCGCACAAAGCCCCTTGCGCCCAGCTGGCGAGGCCTGAGCCTCGACTTAGGCCATGACCAGGTCGCGGGCCACTTGGAATGCGCGTGCGGCTTCCCGAACGTCTTCCTCGCTGTGGGCGGCGGAAAGCTGAACGCGAATCCGAGCCTGACCCTTCGGCACGACCGGGAAGCTGAAAGCTGTCACGTAGACGCCTTGGTCAAGCATCGCCTTAGCAATTTCGGTTGCCTGGCGCGCCCCGTCATCGCCCGGGAACATGACTGCCACTATCGGGTGGCTGCCAGGAAGCACCTGGAACCCCTGCTGCTCCATCAGCTCACGGAACAGGTCGGTGTTGGCCTGGAGTCTCTCCCTAGCGTCGTCGGCATCTCTGGCGATCCGGAGGGCCTCGCGGGTTCCAGCAACGATGATGGGGGCGAGGGTGTTTGAGAACAGGTAGGGGCGGGCGCGCTGGCGCAGAAGGTCAACGACGCCTTGGTGCGAGGCGACGTAGCCGCCGGAGGCGCCTCCCAGGGCTTTCCCGAAGGTGCCTGTGAGGATATCGACGCGATCTTCTACGCCGAACATGGCGGGGGTGCCTCGACCTTCGGGTCCGACGAAACCGGTCGCGTGGGAATCATCAACCATCACCATTGCGCCGAACTCGTCCGCTAGGTCGCAGATTTCCGGTAGTGGTGCGTAGTAGCCGTCCATTGAGAAGACGCCGTCGGTGACGATCACGGCGTGCTTTGCCCCGGCGTCTTTGGAGGC
Source organism: uncultured Actinomyces sp. (assembly GCA_964346595.1). Classification (GTDB taxonomy): domain Bacteria; phylum Actinomycetota; class Actinomycetes; order Actinomycetales; family Actinomycetaceae; genus Scrofimicrobium. Next base: position 8,839 of record CAYFUU010000012.1, on the reverse strand, counting down.
TTCCAACTGCTTCCGCAGGTCCGCCATGTCGCGGTTTGCGTAGCGGTAACGCTTTGCTTTGGACAGGCGGATGCCGTCGATCAACGAGGCGTGGTTGAGTGCGTCAGAGATGATCGCGTCATCCGGGCCGAACAGGACCTGGAAGATGCCGCCGTTCGCGTCAAAGCAGCTGGAAAACAGGATGGCGTCCTCGGTGCCCAGGTAGTCTGCGAGTTCCATCTCCAGGTCCCGGTGCTGCTCTTGTGTGCCACAGATGAAACGGACCGAGGAAAGGCCGTACCCCCATTGGTCAAGGGAATCAGCAGCAGCCGCAACGAGCCTTTCGTCGTTAGCCAGTCCAAGGTAGTTGTTGGCGCAGAAGTTGAGGGATGGACCCGCTTCCGTCTGTATTTTCGCGCCTTGGGGTCCTAGGAGTTCGCGTTCCTCTTTGTAGAGTCCGGCGTCTTCAATGGACTTCAGTTCAGAGTTGATCTTGTCTTGTAGCGCGTACATCTCTACTCCCAGGTGATCAGGACTTTGCCGGCGTCCCCCGAGGAAGCCGCGGCAAAAGCGTCTTCCCACTGCTCCGGGGCGAAGCGGTGGGTTACAACGGAGCGGAGCGCCTCACGAAGTTCAGGTGAGGACTCTGCCATGAAGGTGGCCAGGTACCAGGTGTCGAACATTTCCCTGCCGTAAACACCCTTGATGGTGAGCATGTGCGTGATGACTCTTGACCAGTCAACCGGGAACGGCTGCGCAGGCAGGCCAAGCAAAACCAGAGTGGCACCGTGGTTACAGGTGTCGATCAAGTCGTGCATCGCAGAAGGTGCCCCGGACATCTCTAACCCCACGTCAAAACCTTCAGTGATCCCAAGGTCCTTCATGGTTTCTCGCAAGTCCTTCATGTTTGGCTTGATGGCGGCACTCGCCCCTACGCTCCTTGCAAGCTCAAGCCTGGACTCGTTGAGGTCCGTGATCACAATGTTCCGGGCACCGGCATGCTTTGCGAGTGCGACGCACACTATTCCGATTGGCCCCGCACCCGTAATCAGCACGTCCTGGGCGCGAAGGTCAACCTGCTGCGTGACGTGAACCGCGTTCCCGAACGGGTCGAACAGCGCACCCAGCTCAGCGTCTATCAAGTCCGGTTGGACCCACACGTTCTCGGCTGGAACCACCACGTAGTCGGCGAAAGCTCCGTCGCGGTTCACCCCGATCCCCTTAGCGCGCAGGCACATGTGTTTGCGACCGGCTCTACAGTTCCGGCAGCGCCCGCACACGACGTGGCCCTCGACAGAGACCTGCTGGCCGATGTGAAGGTCTCCGGGTTCTTCCCCGTCAGGCACCCCCGGGCCCAAGGCGACGATGGTTCCGAAGAACTCGTGCCCCAAAGTCATAGGGGGAGTGAGTGAGCCGGGCGCTCCCCCATCCCAGTTCAGTAGGTGCAGGTCGGTTCCACAAAGGCCGGTCGCTTGCACGCGGATCAGGACCTGGTTCCACCCGGGCTCTGGAACGGGAATGTCCACTAGTTCAAGGCCGGGTCCTTCTTCTAGCTTCCGCAGCGCCCTCATGTTTCCTCTCTTCGAACCCACGCAGTAGCAGAGCTCTCTGGCGACCCCTGTGTCTTCCAGGATAGCGAGCCGGAGATATCGTAGAGGAGGCCTAAAGGGCGTTTTGGGTGGAGGACCAAGTGGGAAAAGACATGCGTGTCGGTGTAGTCGGTTACGGCCTGCGAGGCTCTCTGGCGAAAGAACTCCACGCGGCAGAAAACGCAAGAGTCGTGGCAGTCTGTGACCCTAGTCCCCGAGCACAAAGGGACGCTGCCCAGGACTTCCCGGACGCGTTTCTGACGGACTCGCTTGAAGAGCTCCTGGAACTAGAGCTAGACGCTGCCCTTGTCCTCACACCCGACGAAAAGCACGCAGAAGTAGCTCTCCCACTTCTGCGCGCGGGGATCCCTGTCTTCTGTGAAAAGCCTCTCGCTACCTCTCTTGAAGATGCCGACGCGATCTTGGAGACGGCGTTTGCGACTGGGACTCGCCTTTACGTCGGGCACAACATGCGCCACATGCCGGTGATCACTCTGATGAAGGACCTGGTCGATCAGGGAACTATAGGGGAGGTCAAAGCCGTTTGGTGCCGCCACTTCGTGGGGCACGGCGGAGACTTCTACTTCAAGGATTGGCACGCCGACCGTTCCAAATCCGTTGGCCTCCTGCTACAAAAGGGCGCTCACGACATCGACGTCATCCACTGGCTCTCCGGGCAGTACACGGAGGCCGTGCAGGCGATCGGCTCCCTCAGCGTCTACGGGAGCATCGCGGATCGCCGGGACCGCAGTGGAGAGCGGATGCCCGACTGGTTCAGCTTGGACAACTGGCCACCAACAGAGCTAGAAGGCCTGAACCCCATCATCGACGTTGAGGATATCTCGCAGCTCAACATGGTTCTGGGTGGAGGGGTTCTGGCGAGCTACCAGCAGTGCCACTTCACCCCAGACTACTGGCGGAACTACACGGTCATCGGAACAAAGGGGCGGCTCGAAAACTTCGGCGACGGGCCCGGCGCAAAGGTTGGAATCTGGAACCGGCGGCACTCCGGGCAAAGCGAGCCCGACAAGGAGTTCGTGGTGCCCGAAGCGACCGGCGGACATGGGGGCGCGGATGCCCTGATGGTCGAAGAGTTTCTTCGTTTTGTGCAAGAGGGTGGGATCACCAACACCTGTCCTGTTGCGGCCCGTAACTCCGTTGCAACGGGCCTAGTTGCCACCGCTTCCTTGCGCGGCAACGGTTGTCTGCTCTCCGTTCCTCCCCTTCAACAAGAGCTCCGGGATTACTTCGCCCAGGGGCAAGTGAAGAAGTGATGGCAGCAGACCGGGCGTTTTTGAGCCGAAGGGAGGAGCGCGGCCTCAAGTGGGTGTCCGTGGCCCTCATTTCCCTAGTTGCGTTTGAGACGCTTGCTGTCGCGACCGCCATGCCTACCGTTGTTCGGGCCCTGGACGGCGCAAACCTGTACGCGCTTGCTATGGGGATCCCGATGGCGATTCAGCTGGTCGCAACCGCCGTGGCGGGACCCTGGTCTGTCCATCACAGTCCGCAGTCTTGCCTCTACGCCGGCGTAGTCCTGTTCGTCGCGGGCCTAACCGTCTGTACTTTCGCCCCCTCCATGTACGTGTTCACGCTGGGCCGAGCCATCCAAGGGTTCGGCGGAGGCCTTTCGGTAGTCCCGCTGTACACCCTGATCGGTCACCACGTTCACCCGAAAGCGCAGCCTTCCTTCTTTGCCGCATTCGCTGCCGCGTGGGTGCTCCCCGCAATGATCGGACCCGCAGTGGCAGGTTTAGTGGTTGAGCACGCTAGCTGGCGCTGGATCTTCGGGTTCGTGCCTGCGATTGCCCTGCTGACCTCCCCGATCCTGATAAGAGTGGTCGGCTCGCTACCCAAGACCCAGCCGACGCCACCCAGTGAGTCGATCAAACGGAAGGTGCTGTTGGCCGCGGGAGCGGGGGTCTGCGTTGCAGTCTTGCAGGTGCTTTCCGGTGGTGAGCCGGGTTCTTTCTCTCCCCTGGTGCTAACTGTTATTGGGGGGACCGCGGTCCTCACCTTCATTTTCGTGCGCCCACTATTGCCAGCAGGCACGCTTGGCGCCCGCCGCGGCCTCGCATCCACTGTCCTGCTGCGTGGAACCGCTAACGGGGCGTTCGTAGGGGTAGAGGTTTTTCTCCCTCTCCTTTTGCAAGTGGTCCACGGTTGGACGCCGGTAGCCGCCGGATTGGTGCTGACCACAGGTTCGCTCACTTGGGCGGCCGGTTCCGCGATCTCAAGCCGGATCACCGACCCTGGAATGCGAGGCAGGATCGCCCTTTTCGGGGTAGCGACACAGCTTGCAGGCACTACGGTCACTCTTGCCGGAGTTTTCGCCGGTGTCTCCGGCATCGTTGTCATTGGAGGTTGGGCGCTCACCGGCCTTGGAATCGGACTCATCTACCCGACCATGACTGTTCACGGCCTTGCGATGACGCCGGTTGAAAGCAAAGGAAAGACGTCCTCTTCCCTGCAGATAGCAGACACGTTGGGTGCCGCGTTCTGCGTTGCCGTGGCCGGAATCGGCTACGCCCTGGCAATGCCAAACGTGACTGCCTCGTTCGCTTCCGTCATCGGTCTCATGATTGTTGTGCTCCTTGTGGCGCTCCCGGTTTCGAGGCGGATCCGCCCCCTTCCAGGGGCCGCTGAAGAAACGGAACTGGCAGCTAACGAGGCTCTCTAAGATCCATAGACACTTCGCGTGTAACCTTGGTTTACATGGCTGCAAACAAGATCGGCTTCGACCGCGACAAGTACGTGGCCCTCCAGACGGAGAGCATTGAGGCTCGTCGCGCCCAGTTCGGCGGAAAGCTTTACCTCGAGTTTGGCGGCAAGCTCTTCGACGACATGCACGCATCCCGCGTTCTTCCTGGATTCCTTCCCGACAACAAGATCCTGATGCTGGAGTCGCTGAAGGACGAGATCGAGGTCGTGGTAGTGATCTCGGCGCGAGATCTTGGAAGCGGCAAACTCCGCGGTGACCTCGGGATCTCTTATGAGGCTGACGCTCTACGCCTGATCGATGAGTTCCGCTCTCACGGGTTTCTAGTGAACTCGGTCGTCATCACCCAGATCGGCGACGATGACCACTTGGCGCAAGAACTGCGCCGGAAACTGAAGAAGCTGGGACTTGATGTCTACCGGCACTACGCGATCCCCGGCTACCCGCACGACATCCCGCGCATCGTTGGTAAAGACGGTTACGGGCGAAACGAATACATCGAAACCACTCGCGACCTCGTCGTCGTCACGGCACCAGGCCCTGGTAGCGGGAAGATGGCGACGTGCCTTTCTCAGCTGTACCACGACCACCAGCGCGGCACCGCCTCCGGCTATGCGAAGTTTGAGACGTTCCCGATCTGGAACCTCCCCCTCTCCCACCCCGTGAACGTGGCGTACGAAGCAGCGACGGCGGACCTTGACGACGTCAACATGATCGACCCGTTCCACCTTGCGGCTTATGGAGAGCAGTCGGTGAACTACAACCGCGACGTTGAGATTTTCCCTGTGCTGAACGCTCTTTTTGAGCAGATCTCGGGGGCCTCACCCTACAAGTCGCCAACTGACATGGGCGTGAACATGGCGGGGCTTAGCATTTCGGATGACGGGGTCTGCCGGGAGGCGTCGAAGCAGGAGGTCATCCGCAGGTACTTTCGGGCGCGGGTCCAAGAGGTCGCTTCGCAGCAGGAGACCACGGTTTCTGACAGGATCGGCCTGCTCATGGGGCAGATGGGCATCACAGTGCATGACCGGCCTGTCGTTGACCCTGCACTGGCGCTGCAGGAATCAAGCGGGGGTCCGGCCGCAGCCATTGAACTTCCTGATGGGCGGATCGTTTGCGGGAAAACCTCAGCCCTGCTTGGAAGCAGTTCAGCGATGCTGCTCAACGCGCTGAAGGCGCTCGCGGGAATAGACAAGGAAATAGACCTGCTGGCTGCAGAAACCATTAGGCCCATCCAAGAGTTGAAAACTGACCATTTGGGAAGCCGGAACCCGCGCCTGCACACGGATGAGGTCTTGATTGCGCTTGCGGTTGCTGCGACCACCGACCCGAACGCTAAGGCGGCGATGGACCAGCTGCGTAAGCTCCGGGGCCTGGACGTTCACACGACTGTCATATTGGGCAATGTTGACGAGGGGATCTTCCGCAACCTGGGGGTCCAGGTGACGTCGGAGCCGGTGTACCAGACCAAGAAGCTCTACCGCAAACGCTAGGGCGCCCCGGAACCCCCTCCCCCTCGCCCGTCTCCTCCGCTTCGGGCGCGCATAGCGAAGTGCTTAGGGCGCGCACACTGCCCCGGGCGCACACTGCTCCGGGCGCGCATGGTGCGACCTAACACCCCCGTTTGGCTGCGGGTTACGACAGAAACACAGCGTTATTGCAGCGGCAACCGCCTGTAACCCGCAGCCAAGCCGAGCTGGGTCCGGGCGGACAACCGGACTAAAGCGATGCAGACCTCTGTGACTCTCGGCAGCGGATCGTACGGGAGCGTACAGGCCTGTACACTTATCTCATGTTGACGATCTCTGCCAGCCGCGCCCGCCAAACCTTGCCAGAACAACTGACTCGGGCTGAATCCGGTGAGGAAGTTGCAATCACCCGTCACGGGCGCGTCGTTGCAGTGCTCGTGAGCCCCACGACCCTGAAACGGCGCCGAGCCACAAGAGCCTTCGACCGGGCCCAACAGATAGAGGACAGGCTTGCCGCAGCTAGGCTGCAACCCCTAAACGCCCAAGCCATGGGCTCAGGTCGGGCTGAAGAACTGGTTGCGACCGTAGAAGAAAGCCGCTCAACGAGGTGAGTCCGCTTATCGCCTTCGATGCCGACGTCCTGATCTACGCAGCGGATCTCGGCAACCCCTTTGGAGCTGCAATCAGAAAGTTGTTCCAGGGGACGAATGAAGAGGCTGCGGGCGTTGGATCTGTCTTGCTTCTGACTGAGGTTTTGTCGAAGCCGATGCGCGAGAACGACACGTCACCTGAGGTCGCTACAGTGCTGGGGCTCCTGTCAAGACTCGAACTGTTGGACTTTGACCGCGCCAGCGCACGCCTAGCCCTAGCCCTTTCGATCGAGCACGGACTGCGCGCCGCGGACGCCGCTCACTTAGCCACCGCCGTCGCCGCCGGTGCCGACTACTTCCTGACGAACAACCGCAAGGATTTCCCCAAAGGAATCGTCGAGATCGACGTGATCTATCCGCCCGACTTGGCGGAGCATGAAGGTCTTCTTTAAAGCGCTCTTCTGCTGCGCCTGCAGCTACGCCCAGAGGTTCACTCCAGAGTCGACGGCATACTTATCGATCTCAGCGAGTTCCTCTGGAGAAAAGGTCATGTTGTTCAGCATCCCCAAGTTCGCGTTTAGCTGGCTCACTGAGGACGCACCAACGACCAGAGAGGTCACCCTAGGATCGCGAAGAGCCCAGGCAAGAGCCATCTGAGAGAGAGTTTGCCCGCGGCTTTCAGCGATTTGGTTCAGGCTGCGCAGTCGCTCCGCCACCGACTCGCTCAAGTGAGCTTTCGGAAGCGATCCCTCGCGCGCCATCCGTGAGTCAGCTGGGATGCCGTCAAGGTAGCGATCCGTGAGGAGCCCTTGTGCCAGAGCGGTGAAGCCAATGACGCCCATGCCTTCCGCGGCGCACGCGTCTAGCAGGTCGGGCTCAATCCACCGGTTCAGCATGCTGTAGCTGGGCTGATGGATCAGTAGCGGCGTCCCGAGATCGCGGGCAATGTTCGCCGCCTGCGTCGTCTGCCCCGCGTCATAAGAGGAGATCCCAACGTAGAGCGCTTTTCCTGAACGTACCGCGTAGTCGAGAGCCCTCATGGTTTCCTCAAGCGGGGTGTCCGGGTCAAACCTGTGGGAATAGAAGATGTCGACGTAGTCAAGGCCCATGCGCTGAAGTGACTGGTCCAGCGAGGCCAGCACGTACTTGCGGGTCCCCCCGCCCTGTCCGTAAGGGCCAGGCCACATGTCGTAGCCCGCTTTCGTGGAGACAAGCAGCTCATCACGGTACGGGGCCAAGTCTTGCCTCATGAAAGTCCCAAAGTTGACTTCAGCTTGCCCGTACGGCGGGCCGTAGTTGTTAGCCAAGTCGAAGTGGGTGATGCCCGCGTCGAAGGCCCTGCGGATGATGGCACGCTGGGTTTCCATCGGGTGGATGTCGCCAAAGTTCTGCCACATGCCAAGAGAGAGGACTGGCAGCTTCAGCCCAGAGTCTCCGCAAAAGCGGTACTGCATGCGGTCGTCGTAACGGTCAGGATCGGGAATGTAGGTGGGGAACATACGACCATCATGCCCGCTCTGTCCGGGAGCGGGAAGACCTGTTTGCCAAATAGTCGGCGGCACAGCCGCAAGAAACATTGCCAACGGAAGCGCGGAACAATGCGCGCCCGGAACGGGAAAAACTACAGTGCGCGTCCGAAGCGGGGTTGGGGATGCGCGCCCGAAACAAGGAGACCAAGCGCGCCTATCCCGTGACCCACCCGTGCCATTAGCAAAGCACTTTCGCGCCCCACTCACTGCTGTTTGGTGTCTCGGCATGTCCCTTGCTGGCAGCCAAACTATCTGGGGTTTCCGTTGGAATGGCGGGGCTAAGCAGCAAAAACCCCGGAACCGTAAGGCCCCGGGGTTTTGCGTTCGTGGAGATGGCGGGAATCGAACCCGCGTCCGACAGTTAAACCCGAGACATTCTCCGGGTGCAGTCTGCGAGTAATTTCTCAGCCTTCGGCATCATGCAGACCTGCTACCGAATAGGCTCAGTCAACTAAGTGTCGAAGCCACTCCGCTGACATGCGTGACTTCCATTGGCTTCCTTGATGACGCCAGCACCAGGGCCGAAAGCGACTCCCTGGGTGACGGACTTATTGGTTCAGCTGCAACTAGGCAGCAAGAACGAAGTCAGTGCTGTTTTCTTTGGCACTTAATGTTTTGCACACGATGTTTACGAGAAAAGCGTGCGTTCTCGACCCGCTTCTTCCCGATCTTCAACCGCCGTCGAAACCGATCATCCCCTATTTAGTTCTACTCAGCTCTTCCGGGAATCTTCCCTTCTGAGCTGATCCAGTTTACCCGCCCGCGACCGCGCTGGCAATGGTCAGCTGGGTCACCGAGGCGGGGTTGGGGATGCGCGTCCGAAACCAAGGGGCATGCGCGTCCGAAACCAAGGGGCATGCGCGTCCGAAACCAAGGGGCATGCGCGCCCGTAGCTAGCGGGAAGGGCGCCTGAGATAGGCGCTCATGGCCCGCTTGGCCTCCAGGTTGTCCTGCGCCTCACGAAGCG